>JBBQHI010000009.1:0-90528 GCA_038323835.1 Solirubrobacterales bacterium | reverse complement strand
GAATATTTACCGAAAACTACTAGCCACCGACAAAGAACTCCGCGAGCCCGAGTACCGGGAGAACGTCACCTTCATCGCGCACCTCATCCCCTCGCGGCAGGACGTTCCCGAGTACGCCGAGTACCTGGAGCGGATCGAGGCGCTCGTGGCCGTGGTGAACCACCGGCACGGGACCACGGACTGGATGCCGATCGAGCTGCGGCTGCGAGAGAACCTCGAGGAGGCGATCGCCGCGTACAAGCACTACGACCTGCTCATGGTCAACGCGATGTTCGACGGCATGAACCTGATCGCGAAGGAGGGACCGCTCGTGAACGAGCGCAACGGCGTGTCCGTCCTGAGCGAGAACACGGGCGCCCACGAGGAGCTGGCGGAGTTCGCGCTCTCGGTGAACCCGTTCGACGTGCAGGAGCAGGCCGACGCGATCCACCGGGCGCTCAGCATGTCGGCCGAGGAGCGCTCGTGGCGAGCCGAGGGGCTGAAGCGGATCGTGACCGCCCGGGATCCGGGTGACTGGGTGGACGATCAGCTCGCCGACATCGAGGCCAAGCGCAAGGGGCACGCGCCGGTCGGGTCCTGAGCCGGCGCCCTCAGGGGCCGGGGTCGGGAGTGAACTCCCCGCTACGCGGGAATCCAACCGGGGGGCTCACGCCCCCCGGAGCCCTCCCGGCGTCATATCGGCCAGGGGATGTGGTTACGGCTGGAGAACCAGGTGACGCCGGGCGGGGCCGCGGCGGCTGCACGGGCATGTGCTGTGCGCGCCGGTGGCGCTCGGGGCGAGCACGCGGTGCGTGCCGGGAGTCCGGGCGGGCCGGCGCCGGCCGGGGCGCGGGAAGCCGCTCCCACGGAGGCTCGGGTACGCGCACGGGCGCGGTCCGGCAGCCGCGGCCGCCCGACGCGATCAGCACCGCGGCCGCGGCCAGCGCCGCAAGCCTCCCCACGTTCGCCCACCGCACCCGGCGGACAAACCCGCTGACCCCAAGCCGGCGAGGAGGGCAGCCCGATCGTCGGCGAGGAGCGCAGCGCGATCGTTGATCGCGCGAGCACCGCAGCCACTCAACGTCGGGCGAGCACCGGAGCCATGCCATCACGCCATCCGTAAGGCCACCGCGGCCCGCCGTTCGCCCCGGGGAGCGGCGTTTCCGCTGCTATCGTGCCCCGCTCGATGGCGGGCCTCTACGACCTCATGCTTCTGATCGACCCCAACGCTCCGGACGAGCGGCGCGAGGGCGTGATCGGCGAGGTCGAGTCCCTGATCGAGGAGGGTGGCGGCCAGATCGTCGGGAACTACGACTGGGGCCAGCGCCGGATGACCTTCGAGATCGACCACCGCGAGGAGGCCGAGTACCGGCTCTACCAGTTCGAGGGTGGTCGCGAGCTCCTGGAGCGTCTGCACTCCCGGCTCCGGATCACGGACGGGCTGCTGCGCTTCCGCATCATCAAGACCAAGCCCGGCCTGCCCGTACCTCCGGCGCCGGAACAGCAGGGCGCCCGGCGGCGCGACGAGCGCGAGCAGACCGACACCCGCGTGGCCGCCCGTGCCGCGGCGGACGCCCCAGCGCCGTAGCGGCCGGGCCGGGCTCACGCGATCCCCGCACGCCCGCTCTCATTCCGTCTGGATGCGGCGAGACGATGGATGGTTCTCGACCAGACGTGGGGTGAGTTCTCGTCAGCAGCGCCTAAAACACTTCGAACGACCGGGCCGGCGCGCGTTTCCCGTTGAGAGCGGCCTGGTCAGCGTCCGGAGCCTTGTGCCCCGGCCGAACAACCCGCAGCATCCGCCGGCAGCGGAAAGGAGACACCAATGGCAGCAACCAACATCAACCGCGTAGTGATCACGGGGAACCTCACACGTGACCCCGAGCTGCGCAGCACAGGAGGCGGCACGTCCGTCTGCAGTCTGCGCGTGGCCGTGAACACGCGCCGCAAGGATCAGACGAGCGGCGAGTGGGTCGACAAGCCGAACTATTTCGACGTCACCGTTTGGGGCCAGCAGGGCGAGAACTGCGCTCAGTACCTGGCCAAGGGCCGCCCCGTGGCCGTGGACGGGCGCCTCGAGTGGCGCGAGTGGCAGGACCAGAGCGGCAACAAGCGGCAGTCGGTGGATATCATTGCCGACTCCGTCCAGTTCCTCGGTTCCCGTGAGGGTGGCGAGAACGGTGGCCGCTTCACGCCGCAGAGCGACGTTCCCGCCGATACCGGGGACTTCCAGCAGGCGCCGGTGGCCGCCGGTGGCTCGACGGACGACGACATTCCGTTCTGATCCCGACGTAGAGAGCACGCAGGAGAACATTGGCCAAGCAGCGCGGAAGCGCGACCAGGGACCGTAAGCGAGGACGCGGCAAGCCGGCTCCGGGTGGAGGGCGGCGCAAGGCGTGCCCCTTCTGCCGGGACAAGACCGACATCGTCGACTACAAGGATGTCGGCGCCTTGCGGCGTGCCCTCAGTGACAAGGGCAAGATCCGCTCGTCACGCGTCACCGGCGCGTGCCGGCGCCACCAGTCCCAGCTGGCCACTGCCGTCAAGCGTGCCCGGGAGCTCGGTCTGTTGCCGTACGTGAGCGATCGATAGGCATGGCCCAGGCCATCCTGCTCCAGGACGTGGAGGCCCTCGGGGAGAGGGGCGCCGTGATCGACGTCTCCTCCGGCTACCTGAGGAACTACCTCGTCCCGCGCAAGCTCGCCCAGCCCGCCACGCCGGCCTCCATAGCGGAGTCCCAGCGGCGGGCGGAGGCGGCCGAGCGCGCCGAGGCCGAGGCTGAGGCCAAGGCGGAGGAGACGGCCGCCCTTCTGCGGAAGACCGTGCTCACGATCTCCCACCAGGCCGGTGACGATGGCCGCCTGTTCGGCTCGGTCACCGCCCAGGAGATCGCGGATGCCGTTCGCCAGGCCCGGGGAGTGCGGCTCGACAAGCGCCGTGTGCTCCTCACCGAGCCCATCCGCAGCACGGGCACCCATATGGTCACGGTCGAGGTCGTGGACGGAGTCACGGCCGAGGTCAAGACCATCGTCACGCCCCAGGGCTGAGCTCCGCGGTGGCCGTCGCCGTCCCGCCGGACACCGCGGGCAGCGTCCCTCCGCACAACGAGGAGGCCGAGGCCTCTGTCCTCGGTGCGATCCTGCTCACCGAGCAGGCCATCGATGGGCTGGTGCTCGAGGTCGGGCTCAAGGCCGCCCACTTCTACCGGCCCCGCCATCAGCTGATCTTCGGCTCCATGATCCGCCTGAAGGAGAAGGCGGAGCCGGAGGCCGTGGACGCCCTCACGGTCTGCGACGACCTCCGCCGCGCGGGCGAGCTGGAGCAGGCCGGGGGCGAGGCCTACGTGCACTCCCTGCCCTCAGTGGTGCCCGCCGTCGGCGCGGTCATGGACTACGCCCGGATCGTCCGGGACGACGCCCTCCTGCGGGCGGTGCTCAGCACCACCCGCGAGATCCAGGCCGCCGTGCTGTCCCAGCAGGGCGACCCGCGCGAGCTGATCGAACGGGCCGAGGCGGCGCTCTTCCGCATCGGCCACGACGGCGGCACGGCCGAGATGCGCTCCCTGGAGGCCGTCCTCCACGCGGAGATCGACAAGCTGGAGGAGCTCTCGCGCACGGACGTGGGGCTCACCGGCACGCCCTCCGGCTTCCCGGATCTCGACGCGCTCACCGGCGGCTTCCAGCCCGGGAACCTGATCGTGCTCGCCGCCCGCCCCTCGATGGGCAAGTCCACCCTGGCCACGAACATCGCCGAGAACGCGGCCATCGACCACGGCGTGCCGGTGGCGTTGTTCTCCCTGGAGATGTCCGAGACCGAGCTGGCCCACCGCTTCATCGCGTCGCAGGCCAAGGTGTCGAGCGACGAGCTCCGGAAGGGCAGGGTGCGCGGCGACCGCTGGCCCAAGGTGCTCAACGCGGTGGAGAAGCTGGCCAGCGCTCCGATCTTCATGGACGACTCGAGCGACATCGGCGTGCTCGAGATGCGTGCGAAGGCCCGCCGCCTCCACTCCCGCCAGGGTGGGCTGGGACTGATCGTGGTGGACTACCTCCAGCTCGTCCGCGCGGACGGCCGGAGCGACAGCCGCGTTGAGCAGGTCGGCCAGATCAGCCGAGGACTGAAGATCCTCGCCCGCGAGCTCGAGATCCCGGTGATCGCCGTGTCGCAGCTCTCGCGCGCGGTGGAGAGCCGCCACCCGCCGCTGCCGATGCTGTCCGACCTTCGCGAGAGCGGCCAGCTCGAGCAGGACGCCGACCTGGTCATGTTCGTGTACCGCGAGGACTACTACGACAAGGAGTCCGAGCGCCAGGGCGAGGCCGACCTGGTGATCGCCAAGCACCGCAACGGCCCGATCGGGTCCGTGACCCTCACCTTCCTGCCGAAGTACCCGCGATTCGCCAGCATGTACCGGGACCGCTCCGGTGACGCGCCCTCCGCCCAGAACGGGCAGGGCTGATGCTGCGCGCCATGCCCGATCCACGCCAGGCCGCGCCCACCTGCCGCTTCGGCGAGTGCGACGGCGGCGGGTGGATCCTCGTGGAGGGGACCAACGAGGCCCGTCCCTGCCGCTGCCGCGAACGGATGGACCGGGGCATCGGCGGCCGGCTGCGGGGCGGCCTTCCCAAGCGCCTCCTGGGGGCGTCGCTCGACCGGCACCCCGACCTGGACCCGAGCCTGATCCGCCACGTTCGCCGCTTCATCGCGGATATCGACGAGCACGTCAAGGCGGGCCGGGGCCTCTGGTTCCACGGGACGGTGGGCACGGGCAAGACCACCCTTGCGCTGCTGGTGGCCAAGGCCGCCCGCGACGCCGGTCACTCGGTGGCCGTGTACTCCATGCCGCTCCTGTTCGCCGAGCTGCGGAACACCTTCGGCGAGGACAGCGAGGACACCCACCTCGCCCTGTTCAAGCGCCTGTGCGATGTGGACCTGCTGGTGCTGGACGACGTCGGCGCCGAGCGCCAGACGGAGTGGGTCCTGGAGCAGCTCTACTCGCTGGTCAACGAGCGCTGGCAGGACGAGCGCTCGGTGGTGGTCACCAGCAACGTGCCCGACCCCTACCGCGACACCACCCTGGCAACGCTCCGCTCCGAAATCGCCGAGCTCCGCCGGAGGCGCACGAACGGCGCCGGCCGGGAGGACCTGGAGGCCGTGGCCGTGCGTCTCGAGAGGGTGGCCGCCCAGCTGGCGGCCATCGAGCTCACGAACGACTCGGATCCCCTCACCTGGCTGCGCCAGCAGGTGGGCCTGCGCACCGTCAGCCGCCTGATCCAGATCTGCGACGACCCGTTGCTGATGATGGGCGCCGACCTGCGCATGCGCCAGGGCGCATAACCTCGAACGCATATGCCCGGACTAGTGATCGTGGGAGCCCAGTGGGGCGACGAGGGGAAGGGGAAGGTCGTGGACCTGCTCGCTGAGCAGGCCGATCTCGTGATCCGCTTCCAGGGCGGGAACAACGCCGGCCACACCATCGTCCGCGGCGACGAGGTCTTCAAGTTCCACCTCATCCCCTCCGGGATCCTCTACCCGGGCAAGATCTGCGCCATCGGGAACGGCGTGGTGGTGGACCCGCACGTGCTCACCGACGAGGCGGGCGAGCTGTCGCGGCGCGGGATCGACATCAGCGGCCTGCGCATCTCCGCCAACGCGCACCTGATCATGCCGTACCACAAGCTCCTGGACCAGGCGGGCGAGGCGAGGCTCGGCAGCCTCCAGATCGGCACCACCCGCCGGGGCATCGGGCCCTGTTACGCGGACAAGGCCTTCCGGCTCGGGATCCGGGTGCAGGACATGCTCGACGAGAAGATCCTGCGCAAGAAGATCTACGCTGCAATGGAGCCCAAGCGGCTGATGCTGCGGCCCTTCGCCAAGGATCCCGAGCTCGACCTGCACACGATGACCGAGGACTACGTGCAGCTCGGCCACCGGCTCGAGCCGCACATCGCGGACACGGCGCCGATCGCGTGGCGGGCGCTCGAGGAGGGCGGCCTCGTGGTCTTCGAGGGCGCGCAGGGCACGATGCTCGACATCGACCACGGCACCTACCCCTTCGTCACCTCGTCGAACCCGGTGGCCGGTGCCGCCTGCGTGGGCGCCGGTGTGGGCCCGCGCTCCATCGACGAGGTCTGGGGAATCGCCAAGGCCTACGCCACCCGCGTCGGTGCCGGGCCCTTCCCCACCGAGCTCGACGACGATCTGGGCGAGAGCATCCGCCAGGCCGGCGGCGAGTTCGGGACCACCACGGGCCGCGCCCGGCGCACCGGCTGGCTCGACCTGGTGGCGCTGCGCTACGCCACCCGCGTGAACGGCCTGACCGGCCTGGTGGTCACCAAGCTCGACGTTCTCACCGGCATCGACCCCCTGCGCGTGGCGGTTCGCTACACGGGATCCGAGGGCGCCTCCTTCGAGGAGTTCCCCTACCACCAGTCGATCCTCCACAAGGCTCGGGGCGAGCTGATCGACCTCCCCGGCTGGAGCGAGGACATCTCCGGGTGCCGCTCGCTCGACGAGCTCCCCCGCAACGCCCAGGACTACCTCGACTTCATGAGCGACTTCCTCGGGATCCCGATCGTGATGGTCGGCGTGGGCCCGGCCCGCGACGAGATGATCTGGACCGGGGCGGCCGAGCGCGTCCGCCCTGCCACCGCCTAGGCCCGCACGACGTGCGTGGACGCGGCCATGTCGTGGAGAGCGCGGTTCTCGTCATCCCATAGCGGCCAGAGGTTGTCCAGGAGCCAGGGGACGAACGGGATGAAGGTAGAGGCGACACCCACGGCCAGGCCCTTGATCACCACCTCGCGGAGGGCGCCGGGCCAGAACGTCATCGGCTCACCACCGTCGGGCACCACCCGGATGCCCACCATCTGCTTGCCCAGGGTCTGACCGTTGCCGGGGCCTCGGCGCGCCATGAGCACGGGGGCGTAGAACAGGGTGACGGCGCAGACCAGGATCACCCACAGGACCAGGCCCACGATCGCCGCGCCCAACGAGAAGTCGTCGCCGCCGGAGATTCCCGCCGCGCCGGCCACGAGCAGGAAGAAGAGCGCGATGATCGGTACCAGCAGCACCACGCCGTCGATGAGCCACGCCCCCGCCCTGCTGCCCCAGCTCGCAAGCCTGGCACCCTCCCAGCCTGGCCGCGGCATCGGCTGGTGCCAACCGCCGGGCGGCACCTCCGGACGTGACTCAGCCATCACACCACCGCCGGCTCGAGCACCACCTGCTCGCCCTCGCGAAGCAGGCGCAGCGCGAGGGCCAGCGCCGAGAGCAGCGCAATCACCGCGAGCGTTATCTGCACGCTCACGATGCCCTCGCGCCGCCAGTACACGTCGTCGAGCTCGAGCAGCAGCGCCGACTCGTCGAGCGTCAGTCCCATGCCCACGCCGAAGGGCACCGCCAGCTTGGGCTCGACGCCGTCCCCGCCGGTGAGGATCGCCCCGGCGCCCGCGGCGAACGCGATCGCGATCCCGGGCACGAAGTGGTGGATGTGCCGTCGCCCCAGCCGCACGCTCCGGAAGGGGCCCACGCGCGAGCGGTTGCGCAGCCGGTGGGTGATGAGCCGGGCGGCCAGGAACGTGGTGGCAAAGGAGGCGAGCAGGTTGAACAGGGCGTTCTCCCTGGTGGACACCTGGCGGTAGCCCTCACGGGCCACCTGCGCAGTCTCCGCCACCGCCTCCTGCGCGCCGGCCAGCAGGTTGTCGGCCTCGCTCGGCGTGGGGGCCGAACCGCGACGCCACACCCGGCCCACCTCGCCGAGCAGCACCGCCGCGCCACCGAGGCCCGCGGTCACGCCGAGCACCACCGTTGAGCGGTCGGCGGTGAGGTCCAGGCGGCGCCGGCGGCCCCTCATCGCAGCAGCTCCGCCTCCGGCACCTCACGCACAACGGCGGCAGGCACACCCATGACCACGGCGCGGGCGGGCACATCCCGTGTGACCACGGCACCCGCGGCCACGAAGGCCTCCTCGCCGACCTCCACGCCGGGAAGCAGCACGGCACCGCCGCCGATCCGGCACCCGCGGCGAAGCGTCACCCCGAGCAGCTCCTCCCCCGGCACCCGCCGGCCGGCCCTGGGGTCGTTGGTGAGAACCACCCCGGGAGCGATGAACACGTCGTCCTCGATCAGCGAGTGGGCGGTCACGTAGGCGCCCGTCTGGATCCGAACGCGGGCCCCGATGAGCACGTCGTTGTCCACGGCCGAGCCGCGCCCGACCACGGTCTCCGAGCCGATCTCGGCGCGCTCGCGCACGTGCGCCTGGTCCCCCACCACGCAGCCCGCGCCCAGCCGCGCGCCGGCCACCACCACCGCACCCGCGCCCACCACGGCCCCGGCACCCACCAGGGTCGGACCCGCCGGCGTGCGTGCTGCGCGTGAATGGGCGCCGAGCACCAGCGGCTTGCCCACCACGCAGTGGTCGAGCAGCCGCGCGCCGGGGGCCACCTCGCTACCCGCGTGGATCACGACGTGCGCCCCCAGCTCCACGTCCCCGGGCAGGTCCACGCCCTCGCCCAGCATCAGGCCGGGGGCGCGGTCCGAGGGAGCGACGCTCAAAGGCGCACAAGGTTCGGGGCCTCGATGCCGCGCGTGACCCCGCGGAAGTCCACGACAAGCGGCACGCCGGCCACGATCGCCTCCACGTCGAGGCCCGGGTGCGCGGTGACGATGACGGCGCAGTCCGCGCTGCCGAGCAGGCGGTCGAGCGGCTCCGACGACAGGCCGAAGTCGCTCAGCTCGGGCACGAAGGCATCGTTGTAGACCACGTCCGCGCCGTGATCGCGCAGCAGCCGGATGATCTTCAGCCCAGGGGACTCCCGCAGGTCCCCCACGCCGGCCTTGTAGGAGACGCCCAGGATCGCGATGCGCGAGCCCTTGATCGGCTTGGCGTGGTCGTTCAGGGCCCGGCCGATCTTCTCCACGCAAAAATAGGGCATCCGCTGGTTCACCTCGCCGGCCAGCTCGATGAACTCCGTGGGCTGATCGAACTCGCGCGCGCGCCACGCAAGGTAGAACGGGTCCACGGGGAGGCAGTGGCCGCCCATGCCCGGACCTGGCCGGAACGACATGAAGCCGTACGGCTTGGTGGCCGCCGACTCCACCACCTCCCAGATGTCCACCCCCATGCGGTCGCAGAGGATGGCCAGCTCGTTCACGAGGGCGATGTTCACGGAGCGGAAGACGTTCTCGAGCAGCTTGGTGAGCTCGGCGACCTCCGGGGTGGACACGGGAATCACCTCGTCGCAGACCAGCTCGTAGAGGGCCACCGCGCGGTCGAGCGAGTCCGCCGTGACTCCGCCCACCACCTTCGGCGTGTTGCGCATCGTGTAGTCGGTGCGTCCCGGGTCGATGCGCTCCGGGGAGTAGGCCACGTGGAAGTCCCGCCCCGCGGCGAGGCCCGACTCCTCCAGCAGCGGCACGAGGCGCTCCCGGGTGGTGCCCGGGTACGTGGTGGACTCGAGCACCACGAGCTGGCCCTCCTGGAGCACTCCGGCCAGCGACGTGCCCGCCGCGATCAGGGGCTGGAGGTCGGGCTCCCGGTTCTGGGTCAGCGGAGTGGGCACGGCCACGATCACGGAGTCCACCTTGGCTAGGTCGGCGTAGCGCGTGGTGGCCTCGAAGCGACCCGCCATGGCGGCCAGTGCGGAGTCGGGCACGTCCTCGATGTGCGAGGTCCCGCGGGCCAGGGCGTCCACCACCCGCGCGTCCGCGTCCACGCCGGTGACCTCCTGACCGGCCTCGCAGAACGCCACGGCCAGCGGGAGGCCGACATACCCCAGGCCGACGATCCCGATTCTCATACGGGAGCAGTGTAGGCCGACACCACGTCGCAAACGCGCTGCGCGGCCCGCCCGCCGCCGTACAGCTCGGGCCGCTCCGCGGGGGGGTGGCGCTCCAGCGCGGCCAGGGCGGCGGCGCGATCGAGGCCCACGAGGACGTTCCAGCCGGCGTCCACGGTCTCCGTCCACTCGGTGGTATCGCGGAGAGTCACGCAGGGCACGCCGAGCAGGTAGGCCTCCTTCTGAACGCCGCCGGAGTCGGTGAGCACCGCGCGGGCGCTGCGTGCCAGGTCGAGGAAGTCGAGGTAGCCGAGCGACGGGGCCAGCTCCACGCCGGGCCGGTCCCCGAGCCGGTCGAGCAGTCCCTCCTCCTCCAGCCGCCGCCGGGTGCGCGGATGCACCGGGAACACCACAGGGCCGGGCAGCGACTCGATCAGCTCCACCAGCAGGCGCAGCCGGTCCGGCGGATCCACGTTCCCGGCGCGGTGGGCGGTGACGAGGAGGTACCCGCCCGGCTCGAGCCCGCGCTCGGACACGGCGCGCGAGCGCTCGCGGGCCACGTCCTGGAAGGCGAGCGAGACGTCGGCCATCACGTCACCCACCAGGTGCACCTCACCGCGAACGCCCTCCTGCTCCAGGTTCCGCACCGCGACGTCGGTGGAGCAGAGCAGGAGGTCGCTGGCATGGTCGGCCAGTACGCGATTGAGCTCCTCGGGCATCGAGCGGTCGAACGACCGCATTCCCGCCTCCACGTGGGCCACGGGCACTCGCGCCTGCGCCGCGGCCACGGCTCCGGCCAGGGTCGAGTTCGTGTCTCCGTAGATCAGGACGAGCTCGGGCTCCACCTCGGCCAGGATCGGCTCGAGCTCCGCGAGGATCCGGGCGGTCTGGGCCGTGTTGGTACCCGACGCCGCATGCAGCTGGCGGTCGGGCGCCGGCACCCCGAGTTCGTCGAAGAACACGCGCGACAGCTCGTCGTCGTAGTGCTGGCCGGTGTGCACGATCAGCTCCTCGTGGCGCTCCCGCAGCTTCGCGGATACCGCGGCGGCCTTCACGAACTGCGGCCTGTTCCCGATCACGGTGACGATGGTCACCGGTGGCCCCGATCGGCCAATCGGCCTAACATGGAGGGGTGCTGAATAGGAAGCTCCTCGGGGAGGCCATGGGGATGGCGGCCGGAGTCATCCGGCACATGGCCTGGTACGTGTCCCATCGCATGGAATCCCGCCCGCGGCCGCGGGACTAGGTCCCGAGCTCGTCCCGGATCCGGGCCCGCAGCGCCCGCTGCACCTCGAGGGTGCGCTCCCCCACCGGCAGCTCGAGATCGTCCACCGCGGTGATCGACTGCGCCTCGCGCGTGGTGGAGGCCAGGAAGGCCTGGCTCGCCGCGCGCAGGTCGTCGATCGTGCAGGGCCGCTCCTCCACCTCCACCGCTTCCATCACGAGCCTCCGCGTGATGGAGGCGAGGATGTGGTCGCTGAGCGGCGGGGTCAGGATGGTGCCCTCGCCATCGATCCAGAAGATCGAGGAGGTGGGCGCCTCCAGCACGCGCCCATGAGGGGTCACGAGCAGGGCCTCGTCGAACCCGCGCTCCAGGGCCAGCCGCGTGGCCAGCATGTTGGCCGCGTAGGAGAGCGACTTCACCCCGTCCAGGATCCGGGTCGGCGCATAGGTGACCGTGGCCAGGCGGACGGTGCCCGGCTTCTCCAGCGCCGGCTCCGTGAGCAGCAGTCTCAGGCCGCCGCGGGTCAGCACGATCCGCAGGGCGCCGTCGAAGGCGCTCCCGCCTCGCGCGGCCAGCAGCTCGGCGATCTCAGTCTCGAGCTGGGCGCGGGGGACGTCCAGGCGCAGGCTGGCGCCGGACCTCTCGAGCCGGTCCAGATGCTCGGCCAGCGCGAACGGGTGCCCGTCGTAGACGCGGACGACCTCGAACGCGCCGTCGCCGCGCAGGAGCCCCTCGTCCGTCGCGGGGATCCGGATCTCCTCCGCCGGGGCGATGCTGCCGTCGAGTGATCCGAGCTCGGCGGCGGCGGTCTGTGTCGCGTCATCCGCCATCAGAAAGTGGGCCGTGAAGGACTCGAACCTTCAACCTTGAGATTAAGAGTCTCCTGCTCTGCCAGTTGAGCTAACGGCCCCGACGGGCGATTCTAGAAGAGCTCGCCGGGCAAGCCCCGCCGGGGCGGGGCGCGGAACTTCGGGCGCCTCAGGTGGTGGCCACCGCGGCCAGTGCCTCTTCCCGCGAGGAGTGGATCGGGAACACGCGGTCGAGACCGGTGATCTCGAAAATCTTGGTGATGTTGTCGTCGGTGCAGACCAGCGCCAGCGACCCGCCCGCGGGGCGCAGGCGCTTGACCCCGCCCACGAGCACGCCCAGCGTGGTCGAGTCGATGAAGGTGGCCTTCGAGAGGTCCACCACGATCTGCTTCTTGCCCGACTCGATCAGCTCGACCATCCGCTCCTTGAATTCGGGCGCGGTGTAGAGATCCACCTCGCCACCGAGCTCGATCACGTGGGTGGTGTCGTCGACAGCCTCGTCTTCGATGTGGAAATTCACGCTTCTCCCCGGGTTCGTGCCTTGTCGCCTGCATCCTGCCTGCGAACTGTGTGAAGGGTACGTCAGCCGCCGCTCGGCTGCGCGGCGGCCGCCTTTTTCTGGGCGGCGGCTTGCTTCTGGAACTGCTCGGCCTGCTTCTTGACCAGCTTGCGGAGCTTCTTCGGCGCGAGGTCGACCGCCTTCTGGGTCGCCAAATCCCCCGTGCGCTTGTCCCCCGCCAGAGCGGCGTACTGGACCAGCTGGAGGTAGGACTGGAAGTCGTTGGACGCACCGGCCACGATGGTCATAGCCCGGGTGGCGTCGGCCGGCTTGTTCAGGGCACCCACGTCGTATACCCGCAGCGCGACCGTGGCCAGTGAGGCGTCCGGCTTGCCCGTCTCGGCCTTGAGATAGCGCTGCCAGTAGACGGCGGCCTTGGCCAGGTCGTCCTTGGCGTCGTCCGGGAACTCAGTGGCGCCGGAGGGCTGCTGCGACACGGCCTGCGAGTAGTTGTCGCGGACCAGCGCCTTCAGCGCCGCCCTGTCGCCGGGAGAGGCTTGGAGACGGTTCTCGTTGCGGTCGATGCGCTTGGCCACCACATCGTTCCCCCCGCCGCCGTTGCTCTTGAAGGCGTCGAGGAGCCCGCCGGACACGCTCCCGCCGACTCCGAACAGCACCAGGCCTCCGCCCATCAGCAGCGCCAGCACCAGGTAGGTGCCCTGAACCGCGCGGCGGCGGCGTCCTCTGAGGTCGAAGAGCATGCGGCGGGGAAGGCTAGCTGCCCTCGGCGGAGGCGATGCGATCGGCCACCTCGGGAGCGGGCCTCCCCAGGACGGTGGCGAGCCAGATGCTCATCTCGTAGAGGAAGATGAGCGGGACCATCTCGAGGATCAGGGTCAGCGGGTCGAGCGTGGGCAGCAGCGAGGCCAGCACCGCGATCACCACGATCGCGTAGCGGCGCCCCTTGCGCAGCTTCTCCGGGCTCGTGATCCCCAGCTTGCAGGCGGCCAGGATGCCCACGGGTATCTGGAAACCAAGCCCCATCGCCAGCATGATCATCGTGATGAACGAGTAGTAGTCGCGGGCCCGCACCTGCGTGTTGAACTGGTCCGAGTTGAAGTTGAGGAGGAAGTGCAGGGCCGGGCCGAGCACCACGAAGTAACAGAACACCACCCCGGAGATGAAGAGCACCGGGATCAGCAGCAGGAGCGGCAGCGCCAGCCGGCGCTCGCCGGGACTGAACGCCGGGAGCAGAAACGCGTACACCTGGTAGAGGATCAGCGGCAGGGAGATGATCACGGCGGCGTACGCCGAGTTCGTGAGCGTGGAGTAGAACGCCTCCGCGGGACCCAGCGTGATCGGCTCGATCCCGCGCGGGAGCGGGTGGTTCACGATCCGGAGAATCAGGTGGTTCTGCCAGATCGTGAACGACCAGGCGATTCCGAAGGTGAGGCCGCAGAGGATGAGCCTCGTGCGCAGCTCGTCCAGGTGCTCGACGATGGAGAGCCGATCTTCGTGGGAGATCGGCCGGATGCGGCGCGCCATACTGCGGACTGCCGGGCTAGGACTTGTGCTCGGCCGGCGTGGCTGCCGGCTCGGGCTTCTCCGCGGTGGCCTTGACCGCCTCGATCTCCTCGCGCTCCTTGTCCTTGCCGGTGATCGAGTCCTTGAACTCGCGCATCCCGGTGCCGAGGGATCGTCCGAGATCCGGCAGCCTCTTCGGTCCGAAGATCACGAGAACGATGATGAGGACGACGACGACTTCTAGAGGGCCGATGCTGGGCATGTGAGCGTCATGGTAGCGGGGGTCGGCAATGCCGCCTCATCGGTGATCCGGCGAAGGGCCGGAGATCCCAGGCGAGGAGCGAGCACCGCAGCCAGGCTATCCGTCCTTGAAGTTGAGGTAGAAGCGGCTGGGGGTCGGCTCGTCCTGTCCCTGGTACTTCGATCCCTTCCCGCGTGAGCCGTAGGGATGCTCCACTGGACCGTCCATCCGCATGAACGAAAGCTGGCCGATCGGCATCCCCTGGTAGATGGTGATCGGGAGGTTGGCCACGTTGGAGAGCTCCAGCGTGAGCCGGCCGGAGAAGCCGCTGTCCACGAAGCCGGCGGTGGAGTGGATGAGGAGCCCCAGCCTCCCGAGGCTCGACTTGCCCTCGAGCCGGCCCACCAGGTCGTCGGGCAGCTCCACGTGCTCCAGCGTCTGCCCGAGCACGAACTCGCCCGGGTGAAGGATGAAGGGCTGCTCGCGGTCGCTGATCTCCACGAGCTCCGTCAGATCCTCCATCGGCTTGCGCACGTCTATATAGGGGTGACGGGCGTTGTGGAACACCCGGAACTTGCTGTCCACGCGAACGTCCACGCTCGACGGTTGTACGAGGGTTTCGTCGTACGGGTCGATGGAGATGCGGCCGGCCTCGATCTCGGCCCGGATCGTGCGGTCGCTGAGCACCACGGGGCGCCCGAGTCTAGATACGAGAGCGGCGGGGCGCGGAGACGCCCTCGTACGTAGGCGGAGCCTCAGCGATTTCTTGTTCAAGTTCCTCGGTGGGGTGCCGATACCGGGACCAGGATGAGAGAGATTGAGAGCAACGGAGAGCAGACCCACTACGTGAAGCGCGTCGTGCTGCCGAGCGGGAAGACCATCGAGGTCGTGTACTTCCGCGAGGCCGAGGCTCACGTGGGTGAGGCGCCCCTGAACGAGGCGCCCGTGGCCGATGAGACGCATGCCGTCGAGCAGGCCCCTCCCGCCGAGCCCCACCAAGAGCTTCACGTATGCATGGACTGCTTCTCGGAGCTCGTTTACCCGGTGCACTGGGAGGAGTCCGGCCCGGAGAACTGGGACGTGCTGCTCCACTGCCCCAACTGCGACGTCTACCGCGAGGGCGTGTTCGCCCAGGAGACGGTCGAGACCTTCGACGAAGAGCTCGACCGCGGCGGCGACGCGCTGGCGCGCGACTACAAGCGGCTCATGCGAGCCAACATGGCTGAGGAGATCGATCGCTTCGTCGGCGCTCTCGAAGCCGGCGCCATCCTCCCGGACGACTTCTAAGCCACGTCAGGCGAGGAGCGCAGCCCGATCGGTGAGCGGGCGAGCACCGCAGCCATGTCATTAGGCGTAGCGCTTGACGACGCCGTCGGCCACCAGGCCGAGGGCCCGCTCGCGGTCCTCTGACAGCCCGAGGCCGTGCAGACCATCCTTTGCGGCGGCCACGTGTGCCAGGGCCTGGCGCCGCACCTCGTCCAGCGCGCCCGTGCGGGTGATGCGCTCGCACACGGCCTCCGCCGCGGCCGCGTCGCGCACCGAGGCCCTGAGGTCGAGGTCCCGCAGCCCGGGGTCGCGCTCGCGGGCGAGGATCAGCGGCAGGGTCACGGTGCCGTCGAGCAGGTCGGTGCCGCGTGGCTTCCCGGTTCGCTCGACCGGTCCGGACACGTCCAGCACGTCGTCGAGCAGCTGGAAGGCCAGGCCGATCCGCTCGCCGAAGTCCGCAAGCGCCTCCGCGTCCTCGGGGGCTCCCCCAAGCAGCGCCCCGAGCCGGCAGGAGGCACCGAAGAGGCTGGCCGTCTTCAGGCGGCAGCGCTCGAGGTAGCGGCCGGCGGACACCTCGGCGTTCCAGGCGTCTGCGCGCTGCATCAGCTCGCCCCGGGCGAGTGCCGACGAGGCGCCCGACAGGGCGCGCACGGCGCCGTCGCTGCCGGTGGAGGCGAGCTCGGCGAACGCCCGCGAGAAGAGCAGGTCACCGGTGGCGGTGGCCGCCGGTCGCCCCGCGGCCGCGTAGACCGTGGGCCGGCCGCGCCTGACCGGGGCCCGGTCCAGAACGTCGTCGTGCACAAGCGTGGCCATGTGGAGCAGCTCCACGGCCACCGCCGCGGACAGCAGGTGCCCGTCCCTCTCTCCTGATCCCGCGAGGAACACCAGCATCGGCCGCAGCCGCTTGCCCCCGGCGGCGAGCGTCCCGGCCGCGTGCTCGCCCAGCTCCGGGCCGTGACCGGCCACCACCTCGGCAAGCCGCTCCTCGGTGCGCCCGAGCGCACGGGTGAGCCCGGGCCCGCCGGCGGCGAGCACCGCGCCGAGCTGGGCCGGCGCCGCGGTCACGCCCTGGTACCCACGTGCAGGGCGATGATGCCCCCAGCCGTGAGCACCCAGCGAACGTCGGAGAGGCCGGTGGCCGCCATGCGGCGCGCGAGCTCCTGCGGACCGGGGAACCGCCGCACGGAGTTGGGGAGATAGCTGTAGGCGTCGGGGTCCCCGGCCACGCGCCCCAGGCGGGGGACGACCGAGTCGAACCAGAGCCGGAAGAACCAGGACAGCGGAGCCTTCTGCGGAGTGGTGATCTCCAGCACCACCACCCGGCCCCCCGGCCGGGTCACGCGCGTGAGCTCGGCGAGCCCGGTGTCGAGGTCGGCGAAGTTGCGCGCCCCGAAGCCCACCGTCACCGCGTCGAACTGGGAGTCCGAGAAGGGCAGCGAAAGCGCATTGCCCTTCTGGAAGTGCACGTTGGGGGCCTTCGCCCGGGCCAGCTCGAGCATGGGCTCCGAGAAGTCGAGGCCCACCACGTCCGCACCCCGGGCCCTCAGGCCCACGGCGAGGTCACCGGTGCCGGTGGCCACGTCCAGCGCCCGCGCTCCGGGGCCGATCGCGGCCAGATCCACCGCCCGCGCGCGCCAGCGGTGGTGCATGCCCACGGTCATGAGGCCGTTCATGCGGTCGTATACCTTCGCGATGCGGTCGAACATCGCCCGCACCTGCGTCTCCGGCAGCGTTCCGGAGGCCGCTTCGCTCACACCCAGGCCCCTCTCTACCGGTCGGCCTTGAGGGAGGCCACGTACTGCACGAGCTTGTTGAACTGCTCGGGGTTGCTCTTCCGGAACGGGGCGTACGACGGCATGGGCGCAGTGGGGTTCACGAGCGTCCGCGCGATCGCGTCCTTGCCCAGTCGGGAGCCGATCTCGGTGAGGTTCGGGCCGAGCGTGTTCCCGTTCTCCCCGATCTTGTGGCAGCCCAGGCAGCCGGACGACGCCGTGATCTCCTTCCCCTGCTGGAACTGGGGTTTCGTGGCCAGCTCGATCTCGGTGGGAGCGCCGGCCACGGCCCCGAGCACGGTCAGGTAGACCATGGCTCCGATGGTGGCGATTCCCGCGGTGGTGGCGATCGGGCGCCGCAGCGGATTGCGCTCCGCGCTGCGGTCGTAGAACGGGAGCAGAAGCAGCAGGACTAGACAGATCGTGGGGATGCCGATCGTGGCCATGAAGACCAGCGCCGGCGGTTTCACCACGCGCAGCAGCTCGAAGAGGAAGAAGAAGTACCACTCGGGGCGCGGGGTGTAGGTGGTGGTGGTCGGGTCGGCCTTGGGGCCGAGCTCGGCGCCGAAGAGGATGGCCATCAGGATGATCACGGCCATGACGATGCAGGCCATCGCGCCGTCCTTGGCGATGGCGTAGGGGAAGAACGGCTTCCCCTGGCCCTTCAGGATCGAGTACTCGCGGAGGTAGTCCTCCTTCTCGCGGTGGTTCACGTCAGAGCTCCTCGGTCAAGAGGTCCTTCTTCTCCGCCTTCAGCCAGGGCGGCGCGGTGGTGCCGAGCTTGGCCACGAGGTAGAGATGGGCGCCGATCAGCGCGGCGATCAGCCCGGGCACGAGCAGCATGTGCAGGGCGTAGAAGCGGGTGATCGTGGTGGGGCCGAACTCGGAGCCGGCGCGAAGGAAGTCGGCCAGGTAGGGGCCGATGACCGGGCCGGAGGAGTTCAGGTTGACCGCCACCACCGTGGCCCAGAAGGAACGCTGGTCGAAGGGCAGCAGGTAACCGGTGAGGCCCATGACGAGCGTGAGCACGACCAGCACGACGCCGATCACCCAGTTCAGCTCACGCGGGTACTTGTAGGCCCCGAAGAAGAACGTGCGGCCCATGTGGAGGAAGATCAGGATGATCATCACCGTGGCGCCCCACTTGTGCATGCCACGGACAAACTCCCCCAGGAAGACGTCGTTGCTGATGTGCGCAGCGGAGGAGTAGGCGCGGGTGGCGGTGTCCGGCTCGTAGTACATGGCCAGGAACACGCCGGTCACGGCCTGCGAGAGGAACGCGAACATCGTGGCCGACCCGAGCGTGTAGAACCAGTTGGTGCCCTTCGGCGTCTTCCGGTAGAGGAAGCCGCGCAGGAAGGGGCTGACGCCGGAGCGCTCGTCCAGCCAGCCGACGACCGAGGCCGCGCCCTCCACCGCCTGGTCCTTGGGCTTGGGCTTGGTGGCGATGCCGCCGTTTCCGCCGGCGCCGTTCCCCGCGTTCGCGCCGTTCCCACCGTTGCCGGTGCCGGGCCGCGGCGGCGAGGGACGCAGGAACTTCGGAAGCGGGGGGGCTGAGAGCTTCATGTAGTGGGCCTCGACGGATAGAGGTACTGCCAGAGCCCGTCGAGGTGGTTCGACGGGTCGCGGGGCGAGAAGCGCTTGAGCTCGGAGTTCACGGAAAAGCGGTCGCCGATCTCGACCTTGCCTGCGCGCACGCGCGTATAGAACCGATCCAGCGGCCGGACCGGAGGCCCGCCCGCGACCTTGCCCTGGAAGTCGTACACGCCTCCGTGGCACGGGCAGACGAACTTCTGGGACGCGCGGATGTAGCGCACCGGACAGCCCAGGTGGGCGCAGCGGGTGGAGATGGCCACGAAGGGCTGGTCCTTGTTGCGCGGATCATCGCGTGCCTGGTCGAACTTCCGGACGTAGACCGTGGTCTTGCCCGGATCGCCGATCTCCGGGGCGATGTTGATCACGCGCTGGATGTAGGTCTGCGTGTTGAAGTCGCCCTCGGTGCCGACGGGCTGCCAGTTCTCGCGGCTCACGTCCTCGAAGATCGGGCCGAGGGCGAAGCCGAGCGCGGGAAGGGCGAAGGCGGCGGTGGCGATGCCCCCCACGGCCATGGCGGTGCCCTCCATCAGGCGGCGCCGGGTGACGGTCTCGCCCGGGAAAGCTCCGGCAATGCCGCGGCCTTCCGTATACCGGGACTTCTCGTCGAACTTAGGAGGGTCAGCCACGCTTGGATCCGGTTCTATCGCCCAGGAAAGGGTAGTGCCAACATGGTGGCGGAACGCACGTTTGGCGCGCAACCGCTGAGGAGAAGGCCTAGCGCGGCAGCCTATCGCGGGCCACCGCCGCCGCGCCCGGTCCCCCGCCGCCGAAGAGCGCCGTGGCGCTGGCGTCCCAGAGCTCCTCGGCCAGGTCCGGGCGGCCCAGCGCCTGGGCCTGTGCGGAAAGCGAGATCAGGTCTGACAGCTCGCGCACGGCGCCCACGTCCCCGTCGGAGGCGAGCCGGGCCAGCCCAAGCGCGTAGAGCGCGTCGCCGGCCAGCAGCCGCAGGTCGTCGTCCATGCCCGCGAACGCGCGCGGGGTCCCGTAGTGAAGGAGGTAGCCCTCGTAGACGGCCTCCAGCACGAACAACCTGGCGTGATCCTCTGCCCCGCCGTCGAAGCGGCCCGGTCCGGGGGACGGCGCCGCGTGCGCGGCGAGCGCCGGGCCGGCGGCCTCCACCACCTCGTCCAGCACGCTCATCCGGCGGCCACCTCGGCGAACGCGCCCCGAGCGGCCGCGATCGTGCGCTCGACGTGCTCGTCTCCGTGCGCGAGCGAGGGGAACCAGGCCTCGAACTGTGACGGGGGCGGGTACACGCCGCGCGCGAGCAGCGCGCGGCAGAAGGCGGCATGGGCGTCCAGGTCGCAGCCCAGGGCATCGGCGTAGCTCGTGACCGGGCGCTCGGAGAAGAAGGGGGTGAGCAGGCCGATGGTATGTGCCACCTGGAGCGGCACGCCGTGGTCCGCCGCGGCCTCGGCTAGGCCGGCGGCCAGGGCGCCGGCGAGCTCGTCCAGGCGCCGGTAGGCCCGCTCGTCGAGCAGGCCGAGCGTGGCGAGGCCGGCCGCGGTGGCCAGCGGGTTACCCGAGAGCGTGCCCGCCTGGTAGACCTGTCCCGCGGGCGCGATCTGCTCCATCAGGTCGCGCCGGCCGCCGTACGCCGCCGCCGGCAGCCCGCCGCCGATGATCTTGCCCATCACCACCAGGTCGGGCGTGACGCGCTCACGTTCCTGTGCGCCCCCGCGGGCCACGCGGAAGCCGGAGATCACCTCGTCGAACACCAGCAGGGACCCCACCGCGGTGGCGGCGTCCCGCAAAAAGGAGAGGAAGCCCTCCGCCGGAAGGACGAGGCCCATGTTGGCCGGGTAGGGCTCGCAGAGCAGGGCGGCCGGCGGGCGCTCCCCCAGCGCCCGCTCCACCGCCTCGCGATCGTTCCACGGGACCACCACGGTGTCGGCCGCCTGAGCCGCGGTGACACCCGGGCTGGCCGGGATCCCCTGGGTGGCGAGGCCGGAGCCAGCCTCGGCCAGCAGGCCGTCCACGTGGCCGTGGTAGGCACCGGCGAACTTGAGCACCGCGTCGCGCCCGGTGGCCGCGCGGGCCAGGCGTACCGCGCTCATGCTCGCCTCCGTGCCCGAGGAGGTCATGCGCACCATCTCCACTGCCGGCACCCGCGCCACGATCTCGCTCGCCAGCCCGGTCTCCGCCTCGGTGGGGGCGCCGTAGCTCGTGCCCGCCGCTGCGGCCGCGGTTACGGCGGCCACGACGTCGGGGTGGGCGTGGCCCGCCACCAGCGGGCCCCAGGACATGACCCAGTCCACGTAGCGGTTGCCGTCCACGTCGATCAGCTCGGCGCCCTCGCCCCGGGCCACGAATAGCGGGTCGCGCCCGATCGAGCGCATCGCCCTCACCGGCGAGTTCACCCCTCCCGGCATCAGGCGGGCGGCCCGTGCAAAGGCCGCGGCCGAGCGGGACTCCGTCAGGAGTGCTCTTTCTCCCACCGCCGGTGTTCGTCCGTGAAGTAGAGGAGGCGGGTCTTCTTGAACTCGGTGGAGGAGTAGAGGGTGCTCCGCTCGTCGATGCCGCTGAACTCGGCGATCGAGTCGAGGATGGCGTCGCACTCCTCCTTGGAGCGGCCGTGGGCCATGGTGAAGACCGAGTACGGCCAGTCGGGGTAGGTGGGGCGCTGGTAGCAGTGAGAGATCCCCCGGAAGGCGGCCATCTGCGGGGCCAGCTCCATGATCCGCTCCTCCGGCACGCGCCAGACGCCCATTCCGTTGGCCGAGAACCCGGCCCGGCGATGGAAGAGGATCGCCGCGACCCGCCGGAGCGCGCGGCGCTCCTTCATCGACTCCAGGTGCTCCAGCATTCGCTCCTGGGTAATCCCGATGTCTGCCGCCGCCGGCGCGTAGGGCTCGGATACCACCGGCATATCCCCCTGAAGCGCGCGAATCACCTCGTGGTCCAGGTCCGAGAGCTCGATCGGCCTGCCCTCGTCCGGCTCCTGCGCCTCGCCGGCGCTGGCGAGAGCGGCAGTGCCGCCCTCCATCTCGAGATCCATGCGGATCTTGAAGAGCTTCAGAGTGGGCAGCTGCCTGATCGACTCGGCGCCCGTGAGGCGCTCCAGAACGTCGAGCGTGCCCTGGAGACCGAGCTTCGATCCCGGCTCCGTGGCGATCGTGAACCACATGTTGAAGTCGTGGTTGCGCAGGTAGTTGTGGGACACCCCCGGGTGCGAGTTCACGATCTTGGCCGGGCGCCAGGGGTTCTCGGGGTCCACCCGGGCGGCCACGAGCATCGACTGGTAGCCGAGCACGCGCGTGTCGAAGATCGGCGTGACCTGCCGGATGATGCGCTCGTCGAGCAGTCGCTGGGTCCGCGACATCACCTCGGCCTCGGTGACCTCCGCAAGCTCGGCCACACGGGTGAACGGGCGCGGCTCCAGCGGGAAGCTGCCTTGGAGCAGGTTCAGCAGCCTGCGGTCCAGGTCGTCGAGAGGTACCGCGGAGCCGTCCTTGCGGCTCCGGACCTTCGCTACCGAAGCCATTCCGCCACATCCTTCGCGTGGTAGGTGATCACTATGTCGGCGCCCGCGCGGCGGATGCCGGTGAGGGTCTCCAGCACCAGGGCGCGCTCGTCAACGTACCCGGCGGCCGCCGCGGCCTTGACCAGGGCATACTCCCCGCTCACGTTGTAGGCCGCCACGGGCACGCGCGTGGCCTCCTTCACCCGCCGGATCACGTCCAGGTACGCCAGCGCGGGCTTGACCATCACCACGTCGGCGCCCTCCTCCACGTCGAGCACGGCCTCGCGAACCGCCTCGTCCGCGTTGGCCGGGTCCATCTGGTAGCTCCGCCGGTCGCCGAACGCCGGCGCCGAGTCGGCCGCCTCGCGGAACGGGCCGTAGTAGGCGGAGGCGAACTTGGCGGAATAGGCGATTATCGGCAGCTCCTTGTGGCCCTCGCCGTCGAGCTGGGACCGGAGCGCGCCCACGCGACCGTCCATCATGTCGCTCGGCGCCACCGCGTCGGCGCCGGCCGTGGCGTGCGAGATCGCCGTCTTGGCCAGCAGCTCGAGCGTCACGTCGTTCTCCACGGTGCCGTCACCGGTGAGCACGCCGCAGTGCCCGTGCGAGGTGTAGGAGCAGAGGCACACGTCGGTGATCACCACCAGGTCAGGGTGCGCGTCCTTCAGCGCCCGCACGGCCAGCTGGACCACGCCCTCGTCGTCGTACGCCCCGGAGCCCTGCTCGTCCTTGTCGGCGGGCACGCCGAAGAGAAGCACCGCGGGCACGCCGAGAGCGTGTGCCTCGCCGGCCTCCTCCACGGCATGGGAGATCGAGAGCCGGTCCACGCCCGGCATCGCCTCCACCGGTGTGCGCTCGTTCTCGCCGAGCTGGACGAACATCGGCAGCACGAGGTCGGCGGGACGGAGCTCGGTCTCGCGAACCATCTCGCGCAGGACTCCGCTCTTGCGCAGCCTGCGCATCCGGGTGGCCGGGAACGCCATTGCTGAGCAGTCTAGGGGGGTGCGGTGCTCGCCCGATCAACGATCGGGCTCCGCTCCTGATGGCATGGTGCGGTACTCGCCCGATCAACGATCGGGCTCCGCTCCTCCCCGGGGCATGGTGCGGTACGGCGGGGCCCGTATGCTCGCCTGCGTGCGCCACCTCGCCGTCTCAGCGATCGGCCGCGACCGGCCCGGCATCGTGGCCGATATCAGCGGAGTGCTGCTGCGTCACGAGGTGAACGTGGAGGACTCGCAGATGACGATCCTCCGCGGCCACTTCGCGATGATGCTGGTGCTGGCCGCGCCCGAGGACGTGGACCGGAACGCCCTGGCCGCCGATCTCGACTCGGCCGCCACCGCGCTGGAGCTCGAGGCGCTCACGCTCCGCGACGTGGGCGACCTCTCAGCCTCGGGCCCTGAGCCCTCGCACATGGTCACCGTCTACGGCGTGGACCACCCCGGCATCGTCCACGCGGCGGCCACCGCGCTGGCGGGACGCTCGGTGGACATCACCGACCTCAACACCCGCCTGCTCGAGGACGACGACGGGGATCCGCTCTACGTGCTCATGATGGAGGTGGCCCTGCCCCCCGGGCTCACGCCCGACGAGCTCGAGCAGGAGCTGGCCGGGGTGGGCCGGGCGGAGGGTGTGGAGGTCACCCTGCGCGAGCTCGAGCAGGACGCTCTCTAGGGATCCGTGGCCGTCCGGCCCGTCCTCCGCTACCCGAACCGCGCGCTCAAGGAGGTGTCCCGCGCTCTCGCCGACGACGAGGAGCCGGGGGACGCCGCGGCGGACCTGCTCGACACGATGAACGCCCATCCAGGCTGTATCGGGCTGGCGGCGCCGCAGATCGGAGCTCCCCTGCGCATCGTCGTGGTGGACGTGAGCGAGCACCCGAAGGCCGAGCGCTCGAATGGGCAGGTGGTGCTGGTGAACCCGGTGATCGTGAGCCAGCAGGGCGCGGACGTGGCGCGCGAGGGCTGCCTCAGCATCCCCCACCTCACCGCCAACGTACGGCGCGCGACGCACATCGAGATCGAGGCGCGGGGCATGCGGCTGGAGTCGACCGGCTTCGAGGCCCGCTGCCTGCTCCACGAGATCGACCACCTCGACGGCCTGCTGTTCCTGGACCGCGTGGACTCCCTCTCGACGGACGTGTTCCGCCGAAGGCGCCATGCCTGAGCGGCCCAGGCGAGCAGCGCAGCCATGAATCAAGCGAAGCGGCGCAGGCCCAGCCGGGCGATGGCCCCGAAGGCCAATGTGAGCACGGCCAGGTGGAGCAGCGGGCCGGTGAGCCCGCCGGCGTCGTTCAGCGCCGCGTCGAGGGCGTCGAGCGTGGCCTTGAAGGGGAAGACGGCCGAGATCACCCGCATCACGTCGTAGAGCGCGGGGGCCACGGCTCCGGAGGGCACGAGCGCGAGGAAGGCCAGCGGCAGCGAGAGCATGAAGGCCAGCAGCGAGGCTGCTCTCACCTCGCGGGTGAGGGCGCCGATGGCCAGGCCCATCGCCGCGAACCCCACGGCACCGGCCAGCATCGCTACTACCCACAGCGGGAAGCGCCCCCAGTCGAGCTTGATGAACAAACCGAGCCCGACGAGCAGGAGAAGCCCCACGGCCGCTGAGCAGATGGTGGCCAGCGCCGCCTTCTCCACCAGCAGCCCGGTGCGCGACACGAGTCCCCGGACCAGCCGCGGAAAGGCGTTCTCCTCCCGCTCGAGTGCGAGCGTGCCGCTGGCCAGGAGCAGCGTGATGAACATGAGCGACACCGCCACGGCGAGGGCCACCGCGAAGGAGCTGAGCGAGTTGCGGCCGCCGTTCAGTGACTTGGCCTTCACCTGGAGGGGTTGACCCACCACGTTCAGCACGTCGTCGGAGAACGACAGGTTGTCCCGCGCGAGCTTGAAGAAGCCCCTCACCTTCTCGATCTCCCCCCGCTTGGGCGATGACTTCGGGAGATCCTTCTGCGCGGCGGCCAATATCTGCTCGGAGCGCTCCAGCCCGAGGATGGTGAAGTCCTGGCCGAGGAAGTGGTACTCGCCCCCCGTGCTGATCAGCTTCAGCAGGTCCAGGGCCTCGGCGGCGATCCGCTTGGTGAGGGCGGCATTGGCCGTCTGCACCTCGGCCTTGATCGTGCTCTCCACGTACTGCCGCTTGGCCGGGTCGTCGGCGTTGTAGTACACCTCGACGGTGCCCGACTCCAGCCCGGACTGGAGCTTTTCGGTGAGGTCGCGGGGGATGATCAGCGCACCCAGCGCCTCGCCGTCCTTCACCTTCTGGATCGCCTCGGCCTTGCTCTTCACCGGCACCGGCTCGATCGATCCGAACAGCTTTCCGCCTTGGACGGTGATGTCGATTCGCTGGCCGCCGAGCTCGACGGTCCTGGCTGATTCGGGCAGCGCGTTGTAGAAGGCCACCTTCGGCTTGTCCGGTCCCTTCGAGAGCGCGAAGCCGATCAGCACGGCGATGATCACCGGGTAGATCACGAGCAGCCCCACCAGCATCGGGGAGCGGCGCAGGATGCGCAGGTCCTTGGCCAGCAGCCAGCGCATCAGTGCCCGCGCTGGTGGAGGAAGCGCACGAAGGCGGCCTCGAAGTCGAGGCCCTGGGCGCCCACCACCTCCTCGAGCTCGCGCGGCGAGCCGTCGAAGAGCCGCTCGCCGTCCGCAAGGACCACCAGCTGGTCCGCGTAGCGGTCGGCCTCCTGAACGTTGTGCGTGGCGTAGAGGACCGTGGTGCCGTCGGCCGCAAGTCTCAGGATGAACTCCCACAGGCGCTCGCGCTGGCGCGGGTCCAGAGCCGCGCTGGGCTCGTCGAGGAGCAGCACCTCGGGCCGGCCGAGCAGCCCGATGGCGATGTTCACGCGCTGGCGGTTGCCGCCGGAGAGGGTGCCCACCTGGTCCCCGGCGCGGTCGCGCAGGTCGGTGAGCTCCAGCATGTGGTCCACCGTCTCCGCCGGGTCGGGCACGCGCTCCAGGCGGGAGAACAACTGGAGATTCTCGGCCACCGTGAGCTTCCCGTAGAGCGAGGGCTGCTGCGGAACCCAGCCCACCTCGTCCGGCGACTTCGACACGTTGCCACCGTCGGGTCGCTGGATTCCGGCCAGGATCGAGAGAAGGGTGGTCTTACCCGCGCCGTTCGGGCCGATGATCGCCACCAGCTCACCGCGGGCGGCGGAAAAGGACACCGCCTTCAGAGCCTCGCGCTCGCCGAAGCGCTTGGTCAGGCCCGTGGCCTCGAGCACCGGGGGATGGCCGGCGGCGGCCGTCCTGGCAGGAGTGCTCGCCATCACGGCGGCGGAGCTTGGCAGAATCGCTCCGGTGAGGCTCCTGTTCGTCGGTGACGTGGTGGGTGGTCTGGGCCGGCGGACGCTGGCCTCGCTCCTGCCGGCGCTGCGCCGGGAGCAGGCGCTGGATTTCGTGGTGGTGAACGGGGAGAACTCCGCCGGGGGCGTGGGCATCACCGAACGCACGGCCCGGGAGCTGCTGGACATGGGCGCCGATGCGATCACGCTCGGCAACCACGCCTACCGCCACCGCGCGGTCTACGAGTTTCTGGACCGCGACGAGCGGATCATCCGCCCGGCCAATTTCCCGAAGGGCAGTCCGGGCCGCGGGCACACCGTGGTGGAGCGGGACGGGACGCGGCTCGGCGTGATCAACCTCTCGGGCCAGCTCTACCTCGACGCCGTGCGCTCGCCCTTCGCCGAGGCGGACGCGCTGGTGTCCGAGCTGCGCGGCGCGGCCGATCACGTGCTGGTGGACATGCACGCTGAGGCCACCAGCGAGAAGGTGGCCCTCGGGTGGTACCTCGACGGCCGCGTAACCGCGGTCGTGGGCACCCACACCCACGTGCCCACGGCCGACGCCCGCGTGCTCCCCGGCGGCACCGCCTACATCACCGACGTGGGCATGACCGGCCCGCGGGGCGGGGTGATCGGCGTGAAGCGCGAGCAGGCGATCGAGCGCTTCCTCACCCTGACCCAGGTTCGCTTCGAAACCTCGAAGGAGGACCCGTGGCTGAACGCGGTGCTAATCGAGGGCGGCGAGGGCGGGCTGGCCACGAGCATCGCTCAGGTGCTCCTCCCCGCCCGCCTGTAGCGCTCGCACGGCCAGGCCGAGCACCCCGAGCAGCACGCCGTTGCGCAGGCAGACGAGTGCCACCACGAGCGGCTCGCGGTCGCGCAGGTCGAAGTAGTGGGCGGGAAACTCGAGCTGGGTCAGCGCCACCGCCAGCACCACGGCGAGCCCCAGGGTGTCCATGCGCCAGGCGAAGGCGAGCGCACCGAGCGGCACCAGCCACACGAGGAACTGGGGCGACAGGACCTTGCCCAGCACCGCGAAGCCCGCCACGGCGATCAGGCAGGACAGGACGAGCGCCCGGGGTTCCGCTCTGCGCGCGAGCATCGTGAGCACCGCCACCAGCGCGCACAGAAGCCCGAGCAGGAGCGCACCGGCGGCACCCGCCGCGGGGTGCTCGAGGCCGTCGGAGCGGTTGCTCGCCACGTGCACCGCGTGGCCGAGGCCCAGGCCGTCGAGGGCGTAGAGCGCGCTCGCGGCCGTGCTCTCGATCTGCACCGGGCGGTCCGTCTGGAAGCGCAGGGCGTCCCACGCGCCGCCGGGGGACACGGCCACCGCCGCGAGGGCGATCGCGGCCACGGTCGCTCCGAGCACCGCGCCCGCCCGCAGGGCCTCGGCGCGGCCCTCGCGCACCACGACCCAGGCCAGGGCCGGCGGGACGGCCACGATCGGAAAGCCCTTCGTCATCACCGCCAGGCCCAGCACCGCCATGCCCGTGCGCGGACGTCCGTCTACAAGCAGGGCCAGTGCGCCGAGCACGAGCACCACTGGCACCAGGTCGAAGTGCGTGCGCACCATTGCGCCGGTGAGAAGCGGGGTCACCGCCGCCACAAGCATGGCTCGGCGCGGATCGCCGCCGGTGCGCGCCGCGAGGAAGCCGCACAGCAGAACCAGGGCGGCCGCGGCAGGCAGCATCCACGCGGCGAAGGCGTAGCGGAAGGTCTGCTCGCCCGTGCCCACGACGCCGGGCAGCGCGATGGCGGGCGCGGCAAGAGGCGGGTACTCGAAGAACACGTCCCGGTAGGGCAGCTTCCCGTCGAGTATGGGTGCGGCAAAGCTCCGGTAGACGTAGAGGTCGTTGACCCGGTCGTCCGAGGCGGGCGGCACCCAGAGCGAGATGGCCCAGCCCGCCGCGAGCACCGCAAGCGCGAGGGCGGCGGCGCGCCTCAAGCGAGCACGACCTCGCGGTCCACGGCCTGCGGACCGGGGGCCGGGGGCTCGTCGGCCGGGCGTTCGTAAGCGGTCATCACCACCACGAGGACGAACGGGGCGAACCACACCACGTAGAGGTAGAACCAGTGGGTGGCGATCAGCTGCAGGCCGATCAGCACCGCCGCCCCGAGGGCCGCGACCTGGCGCGGGCTCTTCTCCCGGGGCACGAACGCCACGCCGACGGCGAAGGCGGCCACCACCACCTTCACCACCGTGTGCAGCCATTCGATCGGCGCCTGACCCCAGACGCTGAAGGGCGAGGGGCGACCGGCCTGGTAGCCCACCGTGCGGTCGTAGAGCTCGCGCACGTCGCCGTGAGGCACGTAGGGGACCACCGTGACCGCGAGCACAGCCAGCACGCCGAGGGCCACGAGCGCCACCCGCGTCCGGCGCGGTGCGGGGGCGGTCGCGAACAGGGGGGCCAGCGCCAGCGGGGCGAACTTGGCCGCCGCCCCGGCGCCGACCGCGGCGCCGCGCGCCAGCGCCGAGAGCTTCGCGCGCGGCGGGTCGAGCGTAAGTGCCAGCAACGCGGCCACACAGGCCACGGCCACCAGCGAGTCGTTCGAGTTCGTCTCGAGCGTGAAGGCGGTGTACGGGTAGGCGGCCCACGCGTAGGCCAGCGCCAGGCCGAGCCTCCGGCCCTCCGGGCCCGCCCTCAGCCGGCGGCCGAGCAGCAGCAGCCCGCCCGCCACGAGCAGGTCGAAGAAGATCGAGGCACCGTGCGCCGCAGGGAGATCGTCCCAGCGTCCGCTCCAGGGCATCGCCTGCTCGAAGGGGACGTAGGCGAGATAGGTCAACGGGCCGTAGGTGTCGCCGCGCTCCACGTCCCGGGAGAACCCCTCGCCGTACAGCGGATTCCCGTCCATGATCCGATCGGCCCCGATCACGCCCGCGTAGCCCACGTCGATCACGTTCGAGTCCACCACGTTCAGCGCGATCCGGAACGAGAGTAGGAACACGAGCCCGACCACCAGGAGCTTCATGGACGCGTGCGGTACCAGCGGCCCCGGCCCCGGCCGGGGCCGCAGCCCGGCGAAGAGCGCCCGGGCCAGGAGGTAGAGCAGAACCGGGTACACGAGCGGCACGGAGGTACCGATCTCACCGCGGTTGAAGTAGACGTGCGAGACGCCGAACGACAGCATCACGAGCAGATCGAGGTGGAGAAGCCGGAACGGCCGCCGGGGGGTCACGAACGGAGCGAGGAACAGGACGCACAGCGGAAGCCAGACGTAGGGCGCGTTGATCTTGCGCCCGAAGGCGCCCTCATAGCCCCGGGCCATCGTCCAGGCCACCTGGTCCCCGGTCCACTGCTCGAGCAGGGCGCCGCTGCGGTCGTCCACCTGCACCTGCACGACCTGGTTGTCACCCCGGAAGAAGCTCACCTGCCAGCGCCCCACCCCGTTGGTGTACGCGGTGGGGCGGAGCGGCCCGGCGCGGCGCGCCTCTCGCACCTTCGAGCCTTGCTCGGCGATGCTGATCACGTCCTTCGCGCTGCGCACGAAGAAGCGCGGCGGATTGGTCTGCGACTGCGGCTGGCGCAGGTCGGAGGCCGCTGCGGCGGGCCCGGCCATGAGCAGGGCGGCGCAGAGCGCCGCCAGCACGGCCGCCCTCAGTCTCGGGAAACCTCGATCGCGAAGCTCCAAAGCTTGTTCCCAATGAAGTTCAGAGGCGTGGATACCGCGATCGATATTGCCTGGGCCGGAAGTTCCGCCACCCCGGCGAGGGTCACCAGCAGCTCGAGGATCGTGAGGGCGACCAGGAAGGTCACCACGCTCACGGCCACGAAGCGAGCGGCCTGGAAGCCGGCCCGGCCCCCGCGGGCGCCGGCGAACGTCCAGCGCCGGTTCCACAAGAAGTTGTTCACGACGGCGACCACGAATGCGCAGGTGGCGGCCACGAGGTGGTGGATGCCGAGTACCTCCACGCACAGCGCGAACACCCCCAGGTTGACGACGTACCCCGAGCCCCCTACCGCGCAGAACTTCGCCAGCTCAAGCCAGTTGTGCGACTTGGCCAGCCCGGCACGGACCCGGACGTGCACGCGATGCGGATGGCTGGCGACGGTCGTCTCGCCGTCGTCGCTCATGCGTCCAACGGTACACGGAAGTGCTCCAGCACAAGGGGGGTAACGTCGCTGAGCGACCACTGCTCGCGAGCCGGAACGGGCATCCCGGCGGCCAACAGCACCCCCTCGGAGTCGTCACGCTGGAGCGAGCCGTGGCTCCCCCCGCCCACGTGGTCGGAGCCGCCCCAGTCCACGAACTCGTAGCCCGTAACGGCCGACACCAGCACGTCTCCGGAGTGGGGGCAGCTTGCCGCGGACCACAGCCGGCCCAGCGCGTCGGGGTACTCGTCGCTCGTCACCGTCCCGGTCCCCACGGCCAGCAGTAGCGCGGCGTTGTCGCCCTCGATCGCCCATCTCTCGCCACGCGGGTCGACGAGATCTCCGCCCGGCCGGAACGAGAGTCGTCCCCGCCCGGAGCGCACCGTGACCCCGCCCCCCTCCCGGGTGACCACCAGGTCAACGCCCTCCAACTCCAGCAGCGTGTCCACCGCCCTCGGCACCAGGTCGTGGCGGCGAGACTCGTCCAGCACGTAGACCTGGGCCGAGCGCGCGGCGGGGCAGAGCGCTATCTCCGCCTCCGTGGGCGCGGGATCCGAGGGTGTGAGCACCCGCCACGAGGAGAAGGCCTCGGCGAGGTTCACCCGCTCCTCCACCTTGGTCTGGGAGTGGTCCGACATGACGATCAGCGCGTGGCCTTCCAGGAACTCATCCACCCCGCCGGCGGCGTGCATGAGCCGCTCTAGCGCCCGGTCCGCCTCCGCAATCGACCGCACCTGGCCGTCCGGCCCCGCCTTGTGCGAGTAGGAGTCGTTGTCCGGCAGCGAGAACAGGAGGAAGTCGAAGAGGTCGTTCTCGATCAGGTAGGCCCCCACGCAGCCGGCGTGGCGATCGCGCTGGCCCGGCATGCCGAGCGTCGAGGTGCAGCCCGTGTCTCGTGAGTCGAACAGGTCCGCGTAGAACAGCTCCCGGGCGCCGTACACCGGGTGCCGGAACTGAGCCGCCTCCGCGATGCGCCGGTAGACGCTGCCTCCCGACGGGTCGTGCCTGGTCCGGCCCCGGTAGATCAGCCAGGTGGTGCACGCGGTGCGCAGCCCGGCGTCCTCCAGGTGCTCGAAGACGGTCCGGCGCCCACGCGTGAGGTGGGCCATGTTCATGTTGTAGACGGTGTCGAAGAGCGAGCGGACCACTCCGAACGCCCGCGTGGCCGGGAACGACGACCCGTACTCCACGTACCGCTCCTCGCCGCGGTGGAACCAGTTCATCGACGGGATGTGGTGCTCGCCCGGGCCCACTCCGGTGGCGATGGCGGCCGAGGCCACCGGCGTGACCGAGGGAAACGTGGACACGCAGTCGCGGATGTAGGTCCCGCGGTCGCGGATCGCCTCCAGTGCCGGGGCGTGGCCCTCCTCGATCGTGAGGTCCAGCATGTCCGGCTTCAGCGAGTCGATGATCGCCAGGACGAGCTTCTTGGGCTTCTCGGCCATCGCCGCCTAGCGCAGGATGCGCAGCCCTGCGTACTTCTCCCCCTCGCGGCCACGGCCCCGGAGCAGCAGGACCGCAAAGCCGGCGAGTGCCAGGAAGGACACCGGGGGAACCAGCACCGCGAGCGCCGCCAGCAAGAGCGCGACGCCGTCCGCGTAGACGCTGAGCAGGGCAGCGGCGCCGGCGTCGAGGCGCCGGCGCGCCCGGTCGAGCACCCCGCTCACGGCGGCCCAGGCCAGGAGCGCGCAGAACGGGCCCGCCACCAACCCGATCACCGAGTCGTACCCCCCGTCAGCCAGCGACCCCGCGAACAGGAGCGCGCCGAGGACCGCCGCGACCGCGGCCAGCGCAAGCGACGCGGACGAGCGGCCCTCCGGGGCCCCGGCGCTGGAGCGCTCCACCGCGTAGGAGGCCACGGCCAGGCCCACCACCGCGGCCAGGAATACGGGCGACTCGAGGAAGCTCCAGTCGGTGCCGTCGAAGTCGATGCCCACGTCGCCGCGCGCCAGGGCCCCGGCCAGCAGCGGCGGGAGGAAGGGGCGGACGCCGGTCGCGCCGGCCAGTCCGGCGCCCGTGCCGATGTCAAGGAAGAGGCTCATTCAAAGCGGCCGAGGGTCGGTACCCTGCGGGCGCATGACGATAGACCAGCCGGCAGGGCACCGGTCCGACGCGGCGAACGGGTCCGCGTGAGCAGCTCGCGGGACCTGGAGCGGTACGCCGGGCTCTTCGCGTCCCGCACCAGGGTCATGAAGTCGTCGGCCATGCGCGATCTGATGGCCATCACCGCGCGGCCCGAGGTCATCTCGCTGGCCGGGGGGCTTCCCGACACGCGCACCTTTCCTCCTGATTCGTTCGCGGCCGTGTTCGATGAGATCGCGCGCGAGTCCTGCGCCAAGGCCCTCCAGTACGGCCCCACCGAGGGGCTCGCCGAGACGCGGGACTGCATCGCCGAGGCCATGGCCGCCGAGGGCATGCGGGTGGACCGCGACGACCTGATCGTGACCACCGGCGGTCAGCAGGTGATCGACCTGGTGACCAAGACGCTGATCGACCCGGGCGACGTGGTGATCGCGGAGGCCCCCACCTATCCCGGCGCCGTGCCCGTGTTCTCCTCCTACGAGGCCGACGTGGTCCAGGTGGAAATGGACGCCGACGGGATGCGCATCGACGTGCTCGAGGAAACGCTGGACCGTCTGGAGCGCGAGGGGCGGCGCCCGAAGTTCGTCTACACCGTCCCCAGCTTCCACAACCCCGCCGGCGTGACGATGTCCCTGCCACGGCGAAGGCGGCTGGTGGAGGTGGCGCGCGAGCGCGAGCTGCTGGTGCTCGAGGACAACCCCTACGGGCTGCTCCGCTTCGAGGGTCCGTCCCCCGCGACGCTCTACTCGCTGGACGGCGGCGTCTACGTGATGTACCTGGGCACCTTCTCCAAGACACTCTCGCCGGGCATCCGCCTGGGATGGGTGGCCGCCCCGGCCCCGGTGCTGGAGAAGATTAACCTCGGCAAGCAGGCCACCGACCTGTGTACCTCCACCCTCTCCCAGATGATGGTGCAGGCCTACTTCGCGCAGGGCGGGTGGCGCGGGTATGTGGACTCGCTGGTGGACCTCTACCGCGGTCGCCGCGACACGATGCTCGACGCCCTGGCGGAGCACTTCCCGCCGCAGGCCGAGTGGGCCCGGCCGGCTGGCGGGCTCTTCATCTGGGCCACGCTCCCGGACTTCATCGACACCACGGACCTGCTCGCCCGGGCGCTGCGCGAGAACGTGGCCTTCGTCCCCGGCGAGGCGGCGTTCCTCGACGGACGCGGCCGCAGCTCGATGCGACTCAGCTTCGCCCTCTGTGACGACGACTCGCTGCGCGAGGGCATCCGCCGCATCGGGGAGGTCGTGACCGAGCAGGTGGCGCTCTATGGCACGCTCACCGGCGCCGAGCCGGCGCCCGGTCGCGAGCGCGCCGCTCCCGCCTCCCCTGAGGAGCCCGGGGCGCGCGTGCTGCCCCTGCCCTCGCGGGAGGAGCGGGGCCGGCGGGCCGAGCGCCGGTGAGCCGCGTCGCGGTGCTGAAGGGCGGCCGGTCGCTGGAGCGGTCGGTGTCGCTGCGCTCGGCCGCGCGGGTGGAGGATGCGCTCGAGCGGCTCGGCCACGAGGTGGTGGGGATCGACGCCTCGGGCGACCTGGTCCGCGTCCTGCGCGACGCCCGCGCCGACGTGGCCTTCGTGGCCATGCACGGCCGTGACGGGGAGGACGGCACGGTGCAGGAGCTGCTCGAGATCGCCGGCCTTCCCTACACGGGGTCGGGCGTTCTCGCCTGCGCGCGGGCCTGGGACAAGGTGATGGCCAAGCACCTGATGGTCGAGGCGGGCATTCCGACGCCCCCGTTCTTCGCCTTCACCGAGACCGCCTTCCGGGAGCTTGGCGCCGCGGACGCGCTGCCGGCGATTCAGGAGCAGCTCGGATTCCCGATCGTGGTGAAGCCCTCGAGCCAGGGCTCCGCCCTGGGGATCAAGTTCGCCGCCGAGGCGAGCGACGTTCCCGCGGCGCTCGTGTCGGCGTTCTCCTACGACGCCCGCGTGCTGCTGGAGCGCTACGTGGACGGGCGCGACCTGGCGGTGTCGATCGTGGACGGCGAGGCGCTGCCCGTGGTCGAAGCCGTGCCCCGCGACCACGCGGTGAGGAGCGGAGGTCCGATCGTTGATCGGACCGAGCACCGCACCACGCCCGCATACGACTTCGAGGCCCGCTACGAGATCGGGCGAACGGAGTTCGTCTGCCCGGCCCAGCTCCCGGACGAGGTGGCGACCGAGGCCCAGGACCTCGCCCTGGCCGCGTACCGCCTGGTGGGATGCCGCGGCTTCGCCCGCGTCGACCTGATGGCGGACGCCGACGAAGCCCTCACGGTGCTGGAGCTGAACACCGTGCCCGGCCTGACCGAGACGAGCCTGCTCCCCCAGGCCGCCGAGGCCGCGGGCATGCCGTTCGACGTGCTCGTCGGAAGGATCCTGGACCTAGCGGGATGACATGGCTGCGGTGCTCGCCCGATCACCGCTCCTCGCCTCAGGCCCCGGCCGCTCCCGCGTAAACGGCGGGTTACCCGTCCTCCGAGGCGAAGTCCTCGGGCGTGACGTTGTCGAGGAAGTCCTTGAACTTCTCCACGACCTCCTCGGTGTCCTCAACCTCGTGCTCGAACTCGATGGCCGACTCGGAGATCACGTCCTCGGCGGCGAAGATGGGGGCGCCGGTGCGGACGGCGAGCGCCAGCGCGTCGGAGGGGCGGGAGTCGATCGGGATCTCGCGGCCGTTCAGCTGGAGCGTGACCTCGGCGTAGAAGGTGTTCTCCCGCAGCTCGGTGACGGCCACGCGCGTGCAGCTCACCTCGAGCTCGGACAGCATCTCGCTGATCAGGTCATGCGTCATCGGGCGCGGCGTGTTTGCCCCCTGGAGCTTCATGAGGATCGCCGCGGCCTCGGGGTGCCCGATCCAGATCGGCAAGAACTTGTTGCCGTCCCGGGTCTTCAGCAACACGATCGGCTGCTTGCCGACCATGTCGAAGCTCACGCCGTATATGACCATCTCCTGCATGCCCTCGCGACAGTCTAGACGTGGCGGGAAGCGGGACCCGGCCCGCTCGCGATGGGCGATCCTGGACTCGAACCAGGGACCTCGTCCTTATCAGAGACGCGCTCTAACCGACTGAGCTAATCGCCCGCGGCGCCCGATGATAGCGGCGGTCTGGGGGCCCGGGGACGGGGCTTCGGATGGGCTCGAAAGCGCCCTCAGACCGAGCGGCGCAGCGACAGGCGAGCGAACTCGATCGCCTCGGCCGGCGTTGCGAAGGCCATCTCCACCGCGCATCCAGAGCCACGCGCGCGGACCTTCACGTCCCGTCCGAGCGCGGCGGCCATGGCGTCCTCCACCGCGGCCAGTGCCTCGGCGAGATCGGGGTGCACCACCACGGGGGGCCGCTCCCGCCGGGGCGGGACGCCGGCATGCTCGCGGGAACGCCGCTCGGTCTCGCGGACCGACCAGCCCTCGTCGCGGGCCGAGCGAGCGAGCGACCGTCGCTCCCCGTGGTCCTTGCAGATGAGGATCGCCCGTCCGTGGCCCTCGCTCAGCTGGCCGGCCTCGATCATCTCCAGCACGTCCTCGGGCAGCGCGAGCAGGCGGATGAGGTTGGAGATGGCCACGCGGCTGCGGCCGACGCGCCGGCCGACCTCCTCCTTCGTGAGCCCGAGGTCCTCGACGAGCATCGCGCAGGCGCGCGCCTCCTCGACCGCGTTCAGGTCCTCGCGGGCCATGTTCTCCGCAAGGGCGAGATCGAGACCCTCCCAGTCCTCCGTGTGCCGGACGACCGCCGGGATCAGCTGCTTGCCGGCTATCCGGGCGGCCCGAAGCCGGCGCTCCCCCGCCACGAGCTGGTAGCGGCCCCCGGGCAGCGGCCGCACCACGATCGGCTGGAGCACACCGCGGACGCGGATCGACTCCGCCAGCTCCTCGAGAGCGGCCTCGGCGAAGCTCTGCCGCGGCTGGTGGGGGTTCGGGTCCACGAGATCCAGCGGGATCTGGCGGAGACCCTCGTCGGTGCCCTCGCCGCGCGGAAGGATCGCCGCCAGGCCGCGGCCCATGGCGCGGCGGTCCCCGCGGTCAGCGTGCGGCTCCTCGATCCCGGGCCACCCCGGGGCGGGCCGGTCAGGCACGCGCGGCGACCTCTTTGGCCAACCGGAGGTACGCCGCGGACCCGGCGCTCCGCGGGGCGTGCTGGAGCACCGGAACGCCGAAGCTCGGGGCCTCGCCCAGGCGCACGTTGCGTGGGATGACGGTGTCGAAGACGAGCTGGGGGAAGTGCTCGCGCACCTCCCTCTCCACTTCGCGCGCGAGGCGGGTCCGCCCGTCGTGCATCGTCAGGATCATTCCCGAGATGGTGAGCCGGGGGTTCAGCTCGCGCTGGATCAGGCCGAGCGTGTCCAGCATGCCGGCGAGGCCCTCGAGCGCGAAGTACTCGGTCTGGACCGGCACGAGCACGCTGTCCGCGGCCACGAGCGCGTTGACCGTGAGCGGGCCGAGCGAGGGCGGGCAGTCGAGCAGCGTGAGCAGGTAGTGGTCGCGGACCGTGCCCAGCGCATCACGCAGGCAGGTCTCCGAGCCCGCCATGCGGGGAAGCTCGACGTTGGCGCCGGCGAGCTCGGGCGTGGAGGGCACCGCGTCGAGGCGCTCGTGTCCCGACGGGCGGGCCGCCTCGTCCAGCGTGAAGCGTCCCGAAAGGCACTCATAGACGTTGGGACTGCTGTCCTTGGGAAGACCGAGCGCGACGGTGGCGTTGCACTGCGGGTCGAGGTCGACCAGGAGGGTGGGATAACCGGCGTCGGCGACGCTCGCGCCGAGGTTTACGGCGGTGGTGGTCTTGCCCACGCCGCCCTTCTGATTTGCGATTGCCACCACGTTTCCCATGCGCGAGCGAGAGTAGGAGCCCGGCCGGTCGGAAGGGTCCCTTCGCCACGAAGGTTCGCCGCCGAACAGTTCGCTCCTCCCCTCCGCTGATCGGCCCAGGGCGATCGGCCGAGCGCTATCCGAGCGGGCGCTTGAGCGCCATGCCCGGCCGTCGCGGGTATTCCGGCGGCGTGGGCGCGACCTTCCGCAGCACATGCAGATGGCGCGATCGGACCCCGGCAAACGGTGTAACCGCGCGGATCTCCGCCACCTCGAGACCGAGCCGACTCGCCGCCGCAGCGGCGGCGCGCTCCTCGTCCTCCGAGCGCTCCCCCTTCCACGCCACGAGCACCCCGTCCAGCCGCAGCAGCGGCGCCGCGTACTCCGCCAGCACGGACAGCGGGGCCACGGCTCGGGCCGTGACGGCCTCGTAGCCCTCAGCGCCCGGAGGCGACGCCCCCCACTCCTCCGCGCGCGCCGTGACCGCCGTCGCATTGGCGATTCCGGCCGCGTCCGCGAGCCGTCCGGCCACCGCGGCCTTGCGGGTCGCGGCCTCGATCAGGTCGAACCGGCCGTCCGGGAGCGCGGCCGCCATGACGAGGCCGGGGAAGCCGGCGCCTGAGCCGAGGTCGGCCGTGCGGGCGGCGGCGCGGAGAGGCTCGATCTCGAGCCCCGACAGGGAGTCGGCCACATGGGTGCGGAGAGCGTCCGCTCGGGCGCGCTCGGAGGTCGGCGCGCGCTTCTCGGCGATGAGCGCCACCAGGAGGCGTTCGAGCTTGGGCTCGGAGCCGGCCGGCAGGTCGTACCGCTCGGCCAGGCCGGCGAGCGTTTCACGCGAAACGCCCACGGAGGAGCTCAGGCGTTGCGGAAGGCTTCCAGCGGACTGATGACGAGGCGCCGGTCGGGCTCGTCGCCCTCGCTGTGCGTCTCCACGTCCGCCCGCTCGCTCAGGTAGGCATGGACCACCTTGCGCTCAAGAGCGCGCATCGGCTCGAGCTCCACCGAGCGGTCGTCGCGGATCGCCTCGGCGGCTGCCCGGTCGGCCATCCGGTGAAGGGCTGCCTCACGGCGCTCGCGGTACCCGGCCGCATCCACGCTCACCTGCTTGCGGTCCTCCTGGCCCCGGAACGCCGCCCGGTAGGCCAGGTGCTGAAGCGCGTCGATTGTCGCGCCGTGCTTGCCGATCAGAAGGCCCAACTCGTCGCCGTTGACCGTCGCCCGGATCTCATCCGAGCTCTCGTCGATGTCCACGGTGGCCTCGAGCCCGAGCGCGTGGACGGTCCTCGCCACGAGCGCTCGCACCCGCTCCGCGGGCTCGTCCGGGATCTCGACCGCGGCACGCCGCCAGGCGTCGGGATCCACCTCGGCTCGCACACGTGCCAGCTCATCGTCGGCCGGCTCCTGCACGATCTCGAAGCTCACGCAATCGGCCGTGACGCCCGGAAAGCGCGGCTCCAGCTCCTTCATGGCGGCCCACTTGGCCTCGCCGACGCTCTCCGCTGCGGCCTCCGCCATCAGGTCCTGCGGCTCGTCTGTGGACGGGGCGTCCACGGCGCGCTACCTCCGCCGCCCGGAGCGCTTCTTCTTCTTGCGGGGATTGGGCGGGGGCTTCGCCGAGGCGCCGTTGCCCGCGCCGTCGGCCGATACCGCCACCTTCGCCCTGCCCCGTCCCTTGCCCACCGCTGCCTTGGCGGCGACGGGAGCGGGCGGCGGTTCCTCCGACGCGGGCTTTCCCCGGGCGCCTCCGCCGCCGTCGGCCGGGTCGTCCTTGGCCACGAAGGACGTGGGCTTCGGGTACAGCTTCTTTACCAGCAGCTGCTGGCCGATCGTCCACACGTTCGTCGTGATCCAGTACACGATCAGACCGCCCGGGAAGTTCACGAGGAAGATCCCGAACACGAAGGGCATCGCCAGCATGATGTTCCGCTGCGTCGTGTCGGCGCTGACCGAGGTGACCAGGCTCGCCGTGAGCTGGGTGCCGATGTAGAGCACGATCAGGAAACCGAGGAGGACGGGATCCGTGACCTTCTCGGCCATGTTGTCGATGAGCAGGAAGCCCGGGTTGCTGGCTATGTCCTGGTGGAACGCATCCGAGCGCAGGAGGTAGAAGAGCGAGATGAAGAAGGGGATCTGGAGCAGCAGCGGGAGGCATGAGCCGAGCGGGTTCACCTTCTCCCGCTGGTAGAAGGCCATAACCTCCTGGTTCGAGCGCTGCTTGTCCCCCTTGTAGCGCTCCTGGATCTTCTTGATCTCGGGCTGGAGCTGCTGAAGGCGCTGCATCGACTTCACGCCCTTGAACGTGAGCGGGAGGATGGCCAGCCGCACCGTGAAGGTCAGCAGGATGATGGACACGCCCCAGCTGCCGTCGAAGTCGCCGATCACGCCGTGCCAGAACTCGAGCACCGACTGGCAGACGTCGATCAGAGGCTGGAGTACGTTCGCTATCTGAGTGCGCATGGGCTAGGGGCTCGGCTTCGCCCGGAACAGCTTCTGGTCCTCCACGAAGTCCACGCCACCGTGGCTCCATGGATTGCAGCGAAGTACCCGCCAGGCGGCAAGCACCACTCCTCGGAGGACGCCGTACCGCCTGATCGCCTGGATGGCGTAGGCCGAACAGGAGGGATGGTATCTGCACCGGGCGGGGAGTCCCGGAGAGACGACGCGCTGGTACAGGCGGATCGGCGCGACCAGGAGCGAGCGGGGAGCGGTCACGGCGCCGGCCCGGCGCCGGACGAGAGCCCCGACTCGGTGAGAATCGCGCCCAGCACCCGCTCGACCGCCTCGCCGCCCCCATCGCGGGCCAGCTCGGCCGCCGGCGGGCGAGCCACGATCACGAAGTCCAGTCCCGTTGGCACTGTGGGCGCATGGACCCAGAACGCATCTCTGAGCATGCGCTTCACCCGGTTGCGCTCCACCGCGCCGCCCAGCTTCCGGCCGACCGAGACTCCGAGCCGGGGAGGCTCGTCGTCCGACCTCGGAAAGGCGTAGACCACAAGGTGTCGGCTCGCGTGCGAGCGGCCCTCGCGGTAGACCCGGTCGAACTCACCACTTCGCGACAGGCGGCGGCGCCTACGACGCCCGCGGTCGGCCACGGCCTACGGCGTCAGCCGCTTGCGACCCTTGTCACGGCGGCGCTTGAGCAGCCGGCGGCCAGCCTTGGTGTGCATGCGGTTGCGAAAACCGTGGCTGCGTGCGCGCTTGCGCTTCTTGGGCTGGTAGGTGCGCTTCATCTGAGTGGGCACGGCCGGACGAACGAGCAGGGCGCGCGCAGGCCAGGGTACAAGATCGAGACGGCGACGCCCTGTGGGCATCCTGTTGGCAACGCCCCGCGAGCTCCTTCGACCGCCGATGGGAAGAGGCCGCGCGGCGCCGCCTGACGGCCTCCTCGGCTTTTCGCGCGTTTTGCGGTTTGGTGCCCTGACAGGCCGACGTCGGGCCCCAGCGCCGCGTGTACACTCGCTCGCGCCGAGGGCAGCGGCCCCACCAAGCCGCCCGTCCCTCCCCTGGAGATCCGGACCACGACCCACCGAGGAGGGTTGCGACAGCCCGTGGAGGCACAGCTCGAGACGCTTTGGCAGGACATGCGCGACGAGCTCCGCCGAGACGTCCCGGACTTCAAGTTCCACATCTGGCTCGAGCCGCTCGAGCTGGCCGCGGTCCGGGGGTCGACGCTCTACATACGTGCGCCCGAGCACATCCGCACGTCCGTCGCCGAGCGCTACATGCCTCTCCTCCGCAGTGCGGCCGAGCGTGCTGGGCACGACCAGGCCAGCGTCGAGGTGGTGGGCCCGGAATGGCGCCCCGACGACGCCGCGCCCGAGCAGCCGGGCCGTGGGGCCGCCGAGGACGCGGGTCTCAACCCGAAGTACACCTTCGAGCAGTTCGTGATCGGCGAGGGCAACCGCTTCGCCCACGCCGCCGCTCTCGCCGCCGCCGAGCTGCCCGCGCAGGCCTACAACCCGCTCTTCCTCCACGGCCCGCCGGGCCTCGGCAAGACCCATCTCCTCCACGCCATCGGCAGCTACGTCCAGCGCTTCGGGGGCCTGCGCGTACGCTACGCCACGATCGAGGAGTTCACCTCCGAGTTCGTCGGCGCCGTGCGCGAGAAGCGAACGGCGGGCTTCAAGGAGGACTTCCGCGGGGCGGACGTGGTGCTGATCGATGACGTGCAGTTCCTGGCCGGCCGCACGGCCACGCGCGAGGAGTTCTTCCACACCTTCAACGCGCTGCTCGACTCCGGCCGCCAGCTCGTGCTCACCTCCGACCGTCCGCCGGAGGAGCTCGCCGACCTCGAGGACCGTCTCTCCGAGCGCTTCCGCTCCGGTCTAGTGGTCGGGCTCGAGCCGCCCGGCTCCTACGTCCGCGAAGCCATCCTCGCCAAGCGGGCGCGGCTCGACGGCGTGGACATCGGGCACGACGTGCTCACCGAGATCGCCGCCGCCGTGACCAGCAGCATCCGGGCCCTCGAGGGCGCGCTCGTACGCGTGGTGGCCTACGCATCCCTGCGCGGCCAGGAGCCCACGCCCGCGCTCGCCCGCCACGTCCTCCGCAGGCTGGGCGGCGCCCGGCATACCGGCAGATGCGACCTCGGCGAGATCCTCGACGCCTCCGCGCGTGAGTTCGGGGTCGAACGAACGGCCCTCCTGGCCCGTGACCGCCGGCCGCCGGTAGCCCGAGCCCGGCACGTAGCCATGTACCTGGCGCGCGAGTTGACCGATCACAGCCTTCCCGAGATCGGGCGCGGGGTCGGCGGGCGCAACCATGCCACCGTGATCCACGCCATCAACCGCGTGACGGCTGACATGCAGGCCGATCCCGCCATCTGCAAAGTCGTCGACAACCTGCGTGCACAGCTCCGCCCAACGGACTGACGGCCGCCATGACTGCGACAATCCACACCCTCTGCCGGTTTCGTCAACAGGCGCGAACCCTGACGACCAGGGCGAATACGCGGCCTTGTCGACATCTACACAACCACAACCACTCCAAGTTTTGTTAGGAAGAAATTGAAGCTCACCGTTTCCCGTGAAACGTTTCTCGCCCGTTTGGGCATCGCGGTGCGGGCCGCGTCCACTCGCAGCGCCATACAGACCCTTTCCGGCGTCCTGATCAGGGTGGGAGAGCGCCAGGCGGAGCTGCTCGCCACCGATATGGAGCTCGGCCTGCGCGTGGGGCTCGAGCCGTCGGCCTCAACTCCGGGAGAGGTGGTCATGCCGGGGCGCCTCCTCCTCGACGTGGTCCGCTCGCTCCCGAAGGACGACCTCACGCTCGAGTACCGCAGCGCTCAGCAGGACGTGGAGGTCACCTCGGGCCAGGCCAAGTTCCACCTGCGCACCCTTCCCGCCGAGGACTTCCCGAAGCTGCCCGACCCGCCCGCCGAGGGCACCCTCACCGTTCCCACCGCTGCGTTCGTGGACACGATCTCCCGCGTAGCGCGAGCCGCGTCCCGTGATGAGACGCGGCCGCACCTGACGGGAGTCCTTGTGACCGCGAGCGGTGACGAGCTGCGCATGGTGGCCACGGACTCGTACCGGCTGGGCGTCAAGGAGACGAAGCTCGAACAGCAGCTCGACGGCTCGCTGGAGGCGAACGTGCCGGCCCGCACGCTCCAGGAGCTCGGGCGCATCGCCACCGCGGGCGGGGCTGACACGATTGCCGTGGCCGCCTCGGAGAACCAGGTGATTTTCACCGTGGACGGGGTGGTCCTGTCCTCGCGGCTCGTCGAGGGCCGGTTCCCGAACTACCAGCAGCTGCTCCCCGAGACGTACGAGCACGAGCTGCGGGTGAGCCGGGAAGAGCTGCTCGAGGTGGTGCGCCGCGTCGGGCTGCTCGCTCAGAAGAACGCGCCGCTGCGGCTTCGCTTCACCGAGGGGTCGCTGGACGTGTCCGCGCAGACGCCGGACGTGGGAGAGGCCATGGAGTCGCTGCCCGTGCCGTTTGCCGGCGAGGAACTGGAGATCGGGTTCAACCCCGAGTTCTTCCGGGAGGGGCTCGAGAGTGCCGAGTCGGACGAGTTGATCCTGAAGCTGATCAGCCCGCTCCGCCCGGGGCTGATCCAGTCCGGGGACGAGGGCGCCGGCTTCCGGTACCTCGTCATGCCGATCCGCCTGAACGTGTAGGCGGCGTGCGGGTGACGCGCGTCGAGATGCGCGACTTCCGCAACTACGACCGCGCGGAGGTCGGCCTGCCCCCGGGTCTTACCGTGATCTGCGGGCCCAACGGCGCCGGCAAGACGAACCTGCTCGAGGCCATCTACTTTGGCTGTACGGCGCGTTCCCCGCGCACGTCCAACGAACGCGAGCTGATCCGGCGGGGCGCAACCGTCGCCCGCGTGGCGCTCGACCTGGCCGGCGACGACGGCGAGCATCGGCTCGAGGTCGGGTTCGAGCCGGGTGAGCCCAAGCACCTGCGCCTGGACGGGGCGGAGCTCGAGGCTCCCGCCGGCCTCGACTCACGCCCGGCGGTCAGCGTCTTCATGCCAGAGCGGCTGGAGCTCGTCAAGGGCGGCCCGTCCGGTCGTCGCGCGCATCTCGACCAGGTGGTGGCCGCGGTCTGGCCTGCCCGGGCCGGTACACGGGCGGCCTACTCGCGTGCCCTGGCCCAGCGGAACGCGCTGCTGGCCCGCGTGCGTGCGGGTGCCGGGAGCGCCTCGGCCCTAGGTGCCTGGGACGCCGAGCTGGCCGCCCGGGGCATCGAGCTCATGGCCGACCGGCGGGAGGCCGTGGATTGGCTGCGGCCGGTGTTCGCCGACTTGGCGATGCGGCTGGGGCTCCCCGGCGAGGCCGAGCTCCGGTACCGCCCGCGCTCCCCGGCCACCACCGCCGAGGAGCTGGTAGGAGAGCTCGAGGAGCGGCGTTCGGCGGACCTGGACCGCGGGTTTACCGCACACGGGCCGCACCGGGACGATCTCCAGCTGCTGCTCGGCGGGCTCGGCCTGCGCTCCTACGGATCCCAGGGCCAGCAGCGCATCTCCCTGCTGGCGCTTCTGTTCGCCGAGCGCGCGCTGCTTGCCGAGCGCAGGAGCAGGCTGCCCCTGATGCTGCTCGACGACGTGATGTCGGAGCTCGACGCCGGCAGGCGGACGCTCCTGGCCGAGCTGGTGCGCGACGGTGGCCAGGCGGTGATCACCGCGACCGAGCCGGGACAGGTTCCGGGCGGCGAGGCGGGGACGATCGTTGTGGAGGCAGGCGAGATCCGGGACCGCGGCACGGCGGCGGCGGCGTGAGGCGCTTGGCCCCCCGCGCGCTGCGACTCGCCCTTCCCGGGGCGGTCGCGAACGTGCCCCCCGCCACCCTGCTGGCACGCGTCCAGGCACTCTGGTCCGACGTGGCGGGCGAGGCGCTGGCAGCCTCGACGACGCCCGTCTCCGAGCGCGAGGGGGTGGTCACCGTGGCCTGCGAGTCGTCGCTATGGGCCCACGAGCTGGACCTTCTCCAGCGCGATCTGGTGGACCGTCTGACCGAATCGCTCGGGGGTGGCCAGGCGGGAATCGTGACCCGCCTGGCCTTCAAAGTCGGTTCGGTTCCGAACCATCCCTGAGGCAACGCACGGCGGCCGTCCGGAGGAGCGCGGTGGGCAGGGCTCATTTAGTGCGGATTTGCGGGCATTTTGTAACACTCAGACGCGTCCGATCGAAGGGGTAGGCTGCTAATATCTAGAGCGGTGTTATGTACCGCCCCGGCGCGCCTCCGAGAGAGGCCGCGGCCGGGGCTTTTCAACGGAATCGGCACGCGGAAGGGACGGGTTGGCAAAGACCCCAGCAGGCGAGGGCGACGGCGGCAGCGCGAAGGCGAGCTACGGCGCCCAGGACATCACGGTCCTCGAGGGACTGGAGGCAGTGCGCAAGCGGCCGGGCATGTACATCGGCTCCACCGGCGCGCGCGGCCTGCATCACCTGATCTACGAGGTGATGGACAACTCGGTCGACGAGGCGCTGGCCGGCGAGGCCGACAGCGTCCAGATCGCGATCCACCCCGACAACAGCGTCACGGTCACGGACAACGGCCGCGGCATCCCGGTGGGCATGCACGCCCAGGAGGGCCGCCCCGCGGCCGAGGTGGTTCTCACCGTGCTCCACGCCGGCGGCAAGTTCGGCGACGGCGGCGGGTACAAGGTGTCGGGCGGCCTTCACGGCGTCGGCGTGTCCGTCGTCAACGCCCTCTCGGAGTCGCTCGCGCTCACCATCTGGCGCGAGGGCCACGAGTGGACACAGTCCTACGAGCGCGGCACGCCGACCACCGAGCTCACCAAGGGTGAGAAGTCGGACCGGACCGGCACGAGCATCACGTTCCTGCCCGACCTCGAGATCTTCGAGACGATCGACTACGACCGCTCGGTGCTCGAGCAGCGCTTCCGCGAGATGGCGTTCCTGACCCGCGGCCTGCGGATCGACTTCGTGGACGAGCGGGGCGAGCGCTTCGAGACCACGTTCCAGTACGACGGCGGGATCGTCGACTTCGTCAAGTACCTGCACAGCCAGGGCACGCGCGACCCGCTGCACGAGAAGATCGTCTACGTCTCCGACGAGAGCGACGTCGGCGAGGTGGAGGTCGCGCTCCAGTGGAACAACTCCTACCAGGAGGCGCTCCTCTCCTTCGCCAACAACATCAACACGCACGAGGGCGGCACGCACCTCTCGGGCTTCCGCTCCGCGCTCACCCGCACCATCAACGCGTACGCGCGCCAGAAGGGGGAGCTCAAGGAGAAGGACGTGAACCTCCAGGGCGAGGACGTTCGCGAGGGCCTGACGGCGATCATCTCCGTGAAGATCCAAGACCCCCAGTTCGAGGGCCAGACGAAGACCAAGCTCGGCAATCCACCGGTGGAGGGCTTCGTCCAGGCAGCCCTGAACCGCGGCCTCGCCGAGTTCCTCGAGGAGAACCCGACGGACGGGAACCGGATCATCCGCAAGGCGGTCGATGCGTCACGCGCCCGTGACGCCGCCCGCAAGGCGCGCGACCTGACGCGGCGCAAGTCCGCGCTCGAGAACACCACTCTCCCGGGCAAGCTCGCCGACTGCTCGGTCCGGGACCCCGCGCTCACAGAGATCTTCATCGTCGAGGGCGACTCGGCCGGTGGCTCCGCCAAGCAGGGCCGGGACCGCAACACCCAGGCGATCCTCCCGCTGCGCGGCAAGATCATCAACGTCGAGAAGAACCGCATCGACAAGGTGCTCTCCAACAAGGAGATCCAGGCGCTCATCACCGCCATCGGCACGGGGATTCGCGAGGAGTTCGACCTGGAGAAGGCGCGCTACCACAAGGTCGTCCTCATGACGGACGCCGACGTGGACGGGGCGCACATCCGCACGCTCGTGCTCACCTTCCTCTACCGCGAGATGCCGGAGCTGATCGACGCGGGCTACGTCTACATCGCCAAGGCGCCGCTCTACAAGCTGAAGATGGGCAGCCGCGAGATCTACATCGAGAAGGACTCCGAGCTCGAGGAGGTGCTCCTGCGCGACAAGCTGGAGGACATCCGCATCACCGACCGCGACGGCAAGGAGTTCAAGGCCACCCACACCCGCTGGCAGAGGTACGGCCGGCTGCTCAAGCAGTACGAGGGCTGGGCCGCGGCGCTGCGGGCCGAGTACGGGCACGACACCATCACCTTCCTCGAGGAGTCATCGATCCTGGACGAGGGCCTCACGGACGCCGACGCGGTGATCGCGCACCTCAACGGCAAGGGCGTGGAGGGCGAGCCGTTCACCAGCTCGGTCATCAGGAAGGACGACGATGAGATCGTCGCGCGCGTGGTGGAGCTCACCACGGGCACGGCCTCCACACGCCGCCTGAAGCGGGCCATGTTCACGAAGCCCGAGTACCAGAGCTTCGTGAGGGTGCACACCGAGATCATCTCGCTGGCCGGCATCCCGCCCTTCCAGGTCGAGCTGGCCGACACCAAGCAGGCGCGCTCGTTCGAGGACCTCCGTCGCGTGGTGCTCGAGGCCGCCGGCAAGGGGATCCCGCTGCAGCGCTTCAAGGGCCTCGGCGAGATGAACGCAGACCAGCTCTTCGACACCACCATGGATCCCGAGCGGCGCACCCTCCAGCTGGTCACCGTGGACGACGCGAGCGCGGCCGACCAGATCTTCTCGATGCTGATGGGGGACGCCGTGGAGCCCCGCCGCGAGTTCATAGAAGCCCACGCACGCGAAGTGACCAACCTCGATGTCTGATCCCGGCCGCAGACCGTCGCCGGGCGGCGTCCTCGGTCGGCCGCCTGCGGAGCACTGCGGCCTCCCTGCATACTGGCCCGCCTCGGTCTTCGCTCGGGATAGCGGCCCCCACTCCGCGAGATGCGCACGATTTATCGAAGGGAAGTAGCGGATGTCCATTGAGCAGCTGACCGGCGGCAACGTCGAGCCCCGCGGGCTCGAGGAGGAGATGCGGTCGTCGTACCTCGACTACGCGATGAGCGTGATCGTCGGGCGGGCGCTTCCCGACGTGCGTGACGGACTGAAGCCCGTCCACCGCCGCGTCCTGTTCGCCATGAACGAGGCCGGGCTCCAGCCGAACCGCGCGCACCGCAAGTGCGCGAACGTCGTGGGGCGCGTGATGGGCGACTACCACCCGCACGGCGACTCGGCGATCTACGACACGCTGGTCCGCCTCGCGCAGGACTTCGCGATGCGGTACCCGCTGATCGACCCGCAGGGGAACTTCGGCTCGATCGACAACGACCCGGCGGCCGCCATGCGGTACACCGAGGCCCGGCTGACCCGGCTGGCCACCGAGATGCTCCGCGACATCGACGCGGACACCGTCGACTTCGTCCCGAACTACGACGAGTCGCGTCAGGAGCCGCTCGTCCTGCCGGCGCGGTTCCCGAACCTGCTGGTCAACGGCGCGTCCGGGATCGCGGTCGGGATGGCCACGAACATCCCGCCGCACAACCTGCGGGAATCCATCGACGCCTGCATCGCCTACATCGAGAACCCGGACATCGACGTCCAGGGCCTGATGCGCCACGTGAAGGGGCCGGACTTCCCCACCGCCGGGATCATCGTCGGGTACAGCGGGATCAAGGACGCCTATGAGACCGGCCGCGGGCGCGTGGTCGTCCGGGGCCGGGCGCACATCGAGCCGCTGCGCCAGGGCAAGGAGGCGATCATCGTCACCGAGCTGCCCTACCAGGTGTCCAAGGGCGACGGGCGCAACGACGGCAGCGGCCTGATCAAGAAGATCGCCGAGCAGGTCAACAACGGGCGGCTCAAGGAGATCTCCGACCTCCGCGACGAGTCCGACAAGTCCGGCATCCGGCTCGTGATCGAGCTGAAGCGCGACGCGATTCCGAAGGTCGTGCTGAACAACCTCTACAAGTACACGACCCTCCAGAACACGTTCGGCGTGAACATGGTTGCGCTCGTCGACAACGTGCCGCGCACGCTCGGCCTGCTGCCGATCATCAAGAACTACGTCGATCACCAGCGAGATGTGGTGGTCCGCCGCACCCAGCACGAGCTCCGCGAGCGCGAGGCCCGGCTACATATCCTCGAGGGGCTGCTCGTCGCGATTGGCAAGCTCGACGAGGTGATCGCGCTGATCCGGTCGTCGCGCGACCCCGACGCGGCCCGCGAGGGCCTGATCGAGACCTTCGAGCTGTCGCGCATCCAGGCGCAGGCCATTCTCGACCTCCGCCTTCAACGGCTCACCGCCCTCGAGGCCGACAAGGTCAAGCAGGAGCACGCGGACACCCTCGAGCGCATCAAGGAGCTGCGGGACATCCTCGGCGACGAGGCCCGGGTGATGGCGCTGATCACCGAGGAACTCACCGAGATCAGGGACCGCTTCGGGGACGAGCGCCGCACCGAGATCACGCACTCCGAGGACGAGATCGACATCGAGGACCTGATCGCCGATCAGCAGATGGTGATCTCGATCACGCGCTCGGGCTACATCAAGTCCCTGCCGCTCGCCACATACCGCCAGCAGAAACGCGGCGGCATGGGCGTCATGGGGATGGACATGAAGGACGAGGACTACATCGAGCACCTCTTCGTGTCCTCCACGCACGACTACCTCCTCTTCTTCACCAACCGGGGCAAGGTCTACCGCCAGAAGGTCTACGAGCTGCCTGAGGCGTCGCGCACGGCCAAGGGCCGGGCGCTCGTGAACCTGCTCCCCCTGCGCGAGGGCGAGCAGGTCCGGGCGGTGCAGGCCACCCGCGACTTCACCGAGGACAAATACCTCGTCTTCGCAACCCGCAAGGGGCAGATCAAGAAGACCGAGTTCCTGGCGTACAACACGCCGATCAAGGCCGACGGCATCATCGCCATCAACATCCGCGACGACGACGAGCTCGTGGCCGTCAACCGCACCAACGGCGACGACGACATCATCATGGTCGCCCGCTCGGGCAAGGCGTCCCGCTTCAACGAGCGCGAGGCCCGGCCGATGGGCCGCGACACCGCGGGCGTGCGCGGCATGAACGTCAGCCGGGGCGACAACTACGTGCTGGCCATGGACGTGGTGCGCCCGGACACCGAGCTGCTCGTGGTCACCGAGGCCGGATACGGCAAGCGGACCGACATCGAGGAGTACCCGGTGAAGGGCCGCGGCACGATGGGCGTGAAGACAATCGGGCTCACGAAGAAGAAGGGCATGCTCGCCGGCGCGCTGATCGTGCGCGAGCACCACGACCTCGTCTTCATCTCGCAGAACGGCATGGTGCAGCGCACCGGGGTGAAGGGAATCTCGAAGCAGGGCCGCCCGGCTCAGGGCGTGCGCCTGATGAATCTCAAGGAGGACGACCAGGTGAGCGCCGTGGCTCTCGTCATCGAGAGCACCACGGACACCGCCGCCCCGGTGAACCCTGATCTCGAGGGACCCCTGACCGAGGCCGAGGACGCCGCCCTGGGCGACGGCCCCGTGATCGGCGCGCCGCTGCCGGAGGGTGACCTCGAGAGCGAGCTCGAGGACGACGACGAGGTTGACGACTCCGAGGAGTGAGCCGGCCATCGCGTAAGCACCGTGCCATCTGCTTCAATTGCTGGACCAGGGAAAGGAGGTGGTCCTAACTTGAGTCATAGAATTTTCGGGACCCTGGAGGTGCCCGGCCGCTAGCCGGGTTCTGGACACCGTCTGACGGAGTCCAAACCGGGACACCGTCGGTGGCCGAGGCCGGGAGTGGTCCCTCCGACCGCATCAGACGCCACCGATCCAAAGTCCAGAAGCAAGTAGTCGAGGGGCGCCCAAGGGCGCCCCTCGGCCGTTGCGCGCTGTCGGCGTGTGGGACCGCCGGCTACGGCGCGGTCTTGGTGCTGCTTCCGGAGTTCTGGGCGGCCTGGAGCGCCTTCACGCTCGTCTCGAGCGCCGTAACTCGTTTGGACACCGCGATTGAAGACAGCTGCACGGCATGCACTGCATTGTCCTTCCTAAGGGCGACCTTCCCAAGCCGCGCAACCTCTTTGTTGAGGCTTGTGACCGCGGTGCCCCGTGGAAGGGACTCAAGCTGTCGCTGAACGCTAGCCAGCCGCGTGTTCGTGTTGTGTCGAAGACTTCGTACCTGAGCAGCGTTGGCGGCAAGGTGCTGCCCGTTCTCGTTACTTGCCGTGAGAAAGGCAAGCACGGCAATCACCGTGGCCGAGAGAGCCCACGCCGCAGTAACCATTTGCCAGCGTCGGAGGCTCTTCAATTGCGCCGACATGGCCCTGTCGTTTCGGGCGGGCCCGGGGCGGCGAGGGGGCGCTGAACCGGCGGAAGGCCCACCGGTACGGTCGGCCGGGGAGCTCCCCTCTGACGGCGCGGAGGGCGGCGGAGGGGACGAGGCGACGGCAGGGGCGGCGCCGGGCCACGCCGAGCCGGCGGGCGGGACTCCGGGCGTGGCCGGGGGAGGCGTCCGCGGAGAGGGTGTGGCGGCCGGGACGGGTGTCGAGCCCTGCCCGTTCGTGGCCTGCCGCGGGGCGTCGCCGGGCGCCGGCGGTGGTGCGGGAGCGGGGGTGCGCGTGACCGGCTTCCGGCCAAGGCCGCGCAGCCCGCGGAAGGAACGGGCCATCAGGCGGCCACCAGGTACTGCTCCCACGCGGGCGGGATCTTCGGCGTGGCCACGTGGATGAACACCGTGGGGCTCGGGGCCTTCGGGCGCTTGGCGGGGACCATTTTCGCCTGGACCGGCAGCCGGTCACCCTTGCGTCGGTTGCAGGGTGCGCAGGAGGTGACGATGTTCTCCCAGTTCGACGAGCCGCCCTTGGAGCGCGGGATCACGTGATCCACCGTGAGGTTCCCGCGTTCACGGCCGCAGTACTGGCAGGTCCAGCGGTCCCGGGCGAACACCGCCCGGCGGGTGATCTTGCGGCGGTGAGCGTCTCGCGGGATTCGCACGTAGGCCAGCAGTCGGATGACCACCGGGCGGGCGAGTGTGAGGCTCTCGGCGTGCAGCGCCCACTCGCCGTGCTCCAGCACCTCGGCGCGGTTCTTGAGGATCAGCACGGCGGCGCGCCTGACCGTGCATACGTTGATCGGTTCGAAGGAAGCATTTAGGACCAGCACCCGGCCGGTGGATCGACCACGCTGCTCAGGCCGACCGGGGCCCGCCAGCGCGAGCGCAGGGCCGGGTTCCGAGTCGCCCGCCTCGGCTGCGAGCAGGGGTTCCGCGCGGGCCGCCACGGTATCGGCCAGTCTAGCCAGACACTCAGTCCGGCTCGCCGGTTGCGGTGGGGTACGAGCCGAGTACTCGAATCTCTTCGACCCGCTCGCGGAGCGCCGCCAGCGCCTCGGTGACCGGCGGGCGGTCCGCCGCGCCCTCCACGTCAGCGAAGAACATGTAGTGGCCGAGGCGCACCCGCCGCGGCCTTGATTCGATTCGCGTCATGTTCACCCCGCGGTCGGCGAACTGGCGCAGGACCTCGACCAGCCAGCCGGGCGATTCGTCCCCCGCGCCCCAGAAGACGAACGACGTCTTGGCGTGCTCGCCCGGGTCCACCGCCACCGTGGAGGGCGCGAGCCACACGAAGCGGGTCACGTTGTCCGAGCGGTCCTCAACGTTCGCGGCCAACACCCGGCAGTCGTACAGATCGGCGGCCAGGCGCGAGGCGAGTGCGGCGGAGCGGCCGTTCTCGCGGCTCACGGTGAGCACGGCATCGGCGGTGGAGGGCGCGCTGGCGCGCTCGGCGTCGGGCAGGCGCTCGCGCAGGAAGTGGGCGCACTGGGCGCTCGCCTGAGGGTGAGACACCACCCGCGTCACGTCCTCGATCGCCACCTCCCGGGCTGCCACCAGGCAATGGTGGATCGGGTGCACCACCTCGGAGGCGATGCGCACGTCGCCGGCGTCACCCGCCAGCGCGTCGAGCGTGGCCGCCACGCCACCCTCGAGCGCGTTCTCGATCGGCACCACCGCCCGGTCGACGGTGCCCTCCTGGACCGCCATCACGGTCTCGTAGACGCTGGCGCAGGGCACCTCCTCCACCCCGGGCGGGGCCGAGGCCCGGAGCGCCTCCTCGCTGTAGGTGCCCGCCGGCCCCAGATACCCGACGCGCATCAGGCGCCCGCGGGGGCGCCGGCCATGGCGGAGTCCACCGCCTCCTGCTCCTCCGGTGAGAGCTCGACCTCGGAGCTGCCCTCGTGCAGCTGCTTCACGTACACGCGCGCCTGGTCGCGATGGTGGATCGCGGACACCACCACGCCGCTGCGGCTGGAATCCAGGAAGGCCACGCTGCTCGACTGCCGGCCGGACATCTCGTTGTAGGCGTCGTAGCGCACCAGCGAGGTGTAGGCCACGGAGCCGTCGATCCGGCGCTCGGCGGTGGTCATGCGCTCGTCCAGGCGGGTCGCGGTCTCCTCCAGCCAGTCGCGGAGCTGCACGAAGGCCTCCTGGAGCCCGGCGGCATGGGCCACGAGGTCACTCCGGTCGTTCCCGAGCACCATCCTCTGGGCGCTGCGCATGCGACGAATCCGGAACGTGTTGAAGATGGCCCAGAGAAGCGCGACCACGGCCAGGCCCGCCGCGGCGAGCGCGACGATTCCCTGCGTCGTGGTCAGGTCGTCCACGGGCTGAGCGTAGCGCGGCCTAGCGCGTGAAGATCACGCTGTAGGTCTGCGTGTTGTTGTCGGTCTTCTGCTCGCCCGGCACAGGCTTGACGTTGACCTTGATCGGCACGTTCTGGCCCGTCGGAGGCTGCTCCTGGAGCGCGATGGTCACCGACTTCGTCTCTCCGGCCGCGATGCTGTCGATCGTACCTGTGAGGTCGATGGCGTCACTTCCCGTGCCCACCGTCACGGCGATCTCCACGTCCGTCTCGGTGTTCTCGCCCTGGTTGGCCACCTGGACCTCGAAGGCAGTGTCGGCCGAGAGCTGGACCGTGGCCGACCCGCCGGGGGTCAGCGCCGCACCGCCGAGGCTGACGCCCACGAGGCCGTTCCCGTGGAGCCCGCCGGAGGCCTGGTCGTTGCTCGCGCCGCGGCCGGAGCGCACCCCTGCGATGGCGTCTGCCACCGTGGCCGGCTGCAGCCACTTGATGTCCGGGATGAACGCGCTCGTGGGCACCGTCACCCCGTTAACGCCGCGGTCCGCGAGGGCCTTCAACAGGGTGGGCCTGAAGCGCCCGGCGTAAATCACGTCGCTGGCGAGGAACACCTGCATCTGGCGGGCCACGCCCTCGGACCCCTGCCGGCGCGACGCATCGCCCAGCGCGTCGGGCAGTGCGGTGGCGATGCGCGCGAGCCCGTCGCGGCGGAACTCGAGCGTCTCCAGGAGGTATCGCTGCGCACTGGAGGCGTCCCCGGGCACATCGAGGTCCCGGGCGCGGTCCACGATCTGGGCGGACTGCACGCGGAACCCGTTCACCGTGTTCTGCGCGTCCACGGCCTGGTTGGGGCCGCCCGAGCCCTGGAGCAGGCGGAAGAGGGCCGTGCTCTGCGCGTTGGACTCCTTCACCAGCGCCGCCGAGCTGTTCGCGTAGTCGCGGACGGCACGGTCGCTGCGGCTGTCGAGGCAGGCCCTGAGCAGCAGAACCAGAAGTATCACCACCAGGACGCCGCCGCCCGCGGCTATCGTGCGGCGGACCATGAGTGTCTGACGGTCGCCCGCCGGGCCGCCACCTGACTGGCGTCGTGGGCGGGTGGCTGGCTCGTCCGGTTCGTCGAGGAAGGACAGGTCGTACCTCCGGGATTTCCAGGGGCGAGGCTCCCCCGGGTGCTGTGGGAGTATGACCGGGGGGCAGGACGCGCCGGTCGCGGACCGAACACGAATCCGAGATGAGACGTTCCGAGAGCAGCGCGGCCCACGAGAGCCGCACCCTGCCCATGCAGGGTCTGGAGGCCACAGAGCGCCTCGCCGACGCCCGGCTGGTCCTGGGGCGCTACCGCCTGGAGCGGCGCCTGGGCGCCGGGGGCTTCGGAGTGGTGTGGCTGGCCTGGGACGAGAAGCTGGAGCGCGAGGTGGCTGTGAAGGCCATCCCGATCGAGCAGGGTGGAGGCGACCGGGCGGAGCGGGAGGCCCGCGCGGCGGCCCGCCTCAACCATCCCGGGATCGTGGCCGTCTACGAGCTGGCCGCCGACGAGCACGAGGTGTATCTCGTCTCCGAGCTGGTCCGCGGCCGGACGCTCGGTGAGCTGGTCCATGCAGGCGCGGTGGCGGACCGGGACGTGGCCTGTATCGGGGCGGTGCTCTGCGATGCGCTCGAGCACGCCCACGCCCGCGGCGTGATCCACCGCGACGTGAAGCCCCAGAACGTGATGGTGGTGGCCGAGCCCGCGGTGGGGGCGGGCTTCGCCAAGCTGGCCGACTTCGGCGTGGCCCACCTCGCGAGCGGCGACCCGCTCACGCGCACGGGCGACGTGGTGGGCACGCTCGCCTACATGGCGCCCGAGCAGGCGGAGGGCGCCGGCGTGACTCCGGCGAGCGACGTGTACTCGCTCGCGCTGACCCTGTACGAGGCGTGGACGGGAGCCAATCCCGTGCGTGCCGGAGGACTTGCCGCCACCGCTCGCCGGCTCGGCCAGCCGCTGCCGGCGCTCGCCGGCCGCCGCCGCGACCTCCCGTCCGGCCTCTGCAACCTGGTGGACGATGCACTCGCAATAGACCCCGCGGACCGGCCGACGCCGGCCGAGCTGCGTGCCGGCCTGGTGGAGGCGGAGCGCGAGCTGGACGAGGAGGGCGGCCTGGAGGAGCCCGCCACGCTGCGTCGCGTGGGCCTGCCCACCGCTCGCCACCCGCGGCGCTTCGGGCGCCGGCGCGACCCGGTGCTCGCCACCCGCGACGCCGTCGCTCTTGCCGCCCTGGCCGAGGACCTGCGCGCCGACCCGACCGCCGGCCTGGGCGTTCTCGGCCGCCGCCGCCGGCCGCTCGGGCAGCGTCCGCCGCTCGCCGGGCGGGTGGCCTCCCGCGTGGCGGCCGGAGCTGCCGCCGGAACCATCGTGGCGGCCGCTCTCGCCAGCCTCGGGTCCGACGCGCCGTCGTCCCCTCTCACCCTTGCCGCGGTGGCCGCGGTGGCCACGGCGCTCCTCCCGCGCGTGGGGTGGGCCGCTTCCGGCCTCGCGCTGTGCGGGTGGCTCGCCACCGCCGCCGGCAGGCCGGGCACGGCGCTGCTCCTGGCCGCCGCCCTGCTCTCGGTGCCGCTCTTCCTCCCGCGGGCGGGGCTGCTCTGGTCGGTGCCCGTGATCGCGCCGCTCCTGGGCACGATCGCCCTGGGGCCGGCGTTCGTCGGGCTGGCCGCGCTCGCGCCCACTCCCTGGCGCCGCGCCGGTCTCGCCGCCGCGGGTGGCGCGTGGCTGATGGCGGCCGAGGCGCTCACCGGGCACACGTACCTCTTCGGAACACCGGATGGGGTCCCGGGCCGTGCGGGCTTCGAGGGCTCCACCACCGCTACCGCGACCGATGTGGTGGCCCAGATCGTGACCTCGCCCATGATCCTCACGCTCGCGGTCTGGGCGGTCCTGGCCGCGGTGCTGCCGTACATGCTCCGCGGCCGCTGGCTGGCCGCCGACCTCGTGGCCGCGGCCGCATGGAGCGTGGCGCTCATGGCCTCGATGGCGGCTATCGGCAATCTGCTCGCGGGCACGGCCGCGCTCGAGCAGGCTCGGGGAGCCATCGCGGGGGCCCTCCTGGGCGCGCTGGTGGCGGTGGCCGTGTCCCAGACCTCGCCCCCGGTCGAGGGCTGGCGGGCCCAGCCCGTCACCACCTCATAGGGCTACCCTGGCATCGGAATGAGCGTGCTGCGCAATCTCGAAGCGAAGCTCGGCGGCCTCGTGGAGGGCGCCTTCGGGCGTGCCTTCAAGACGAATGTCCAGCCGGTGGAGCTGGCCCACAAGCTGGCCAAGGAGATGGAGGAGAACCAGATGGTCTCCGTCTCGCGCGTCTACGTGCCCAACCACTACCGGGTGTTCCTCTCCCCGGCGGACCGCGAGCAGTTCGCGAGCTACGAGCCCGCGCTCCGCAAGGAGCTGTCGGACTACCTGCTCGAGCACTCTCGCCAGGAGCGGCTCGCCCTCACCAGCCGCCCCCAGGTGGAGTTCCACACCGACGAGCGCCTCGATCTTGGTGAGTTCGGCATCCAGGCGCAGCTGCTGTCGCCCCCCGAGGAAGAGGAGGCGCCGCTGGCCGAGGCCGCACCCTCGGCGGGGGACTTCGGCCACACGATGGTCTACACGCCCGCGGGCGACTCGCGGCTGCTCGAGGCCAAGGACGACCGCCGCCAGGCCCTGCTGGTGGGCGACGGCCGCCGCAGCGTGCTCAGCGGCCGGAGGGTGGTGGTGGGCCGCAGCCGCGACTGCGACGTGGTGGTGGGCGACGCCAACGTCTCACGCCGCCACGTCGAGGTCCGCCGCGAGGAGGACGGCTGGATGGTGGCGGACCTTGGCTCCACGAACGGCGTGAAGGTCAACGGCCGGCGGGTGGAGCGCTCGCCCCTGCGCTCCGGGGACCGCATAACGATTGGGGTAACCGACCTGACCTTCGAGCTCGAGTAGGCGCCCGTGGACGAGCCGCTCGCGGTCGCGCTGAAGTTCGGCTTCCTGGCCGTTCTCTACCTCTTCCTCCTCTGGGTGGCCCGCAGCTCGATGCGCGACCTCTCGCGCTACGAGAGCGCCGGCTCGCCGGCGGCCCAGCCCCCCGCGGCTCCGAGCTCGCGGCGCAAGCCGGCGCCCACACAGTTCGCGGGCGGGGTGGACCCCCAGCTGGAGGTGGTGGCGGCGATGGGGTTCGAGCCGGGCACGACAGTCGACATCCGTGACGGGGCCACGATGGGGCGCTCGGACGAGGCCGACATCCACATCGACGATCCCTTTGCGTCATCTGCGCACGCGCGTATCTTCCTGCGCGGGGAGTACATGTACGTGGAGGACATGGCCTCCACGAACGGCACGTATCTGAACGGCCGACAGCTGAAGACCGCCGAGCGCCTCAAGATGGCCGATGTGATCCGCATCGGCGACACCGAGTACCGCTACCGGGAGTAGCGCTATGGCCATCCGGATCGCAGAGCAGGCCGGGCGCACCGACGTCGGCCGCCAGCGCAGCGCCAACGAGGACACGCTCGTGCTGTCGCCCCCGTTCTTCGGGGTGGCGGACGGCATGGGGGGCGCGCGCGCCGGGGAGGTGGCCTCCGCGCTCGCCGCGGGCGTGTTCGACGAGGTCGGGCCGACCGACGAGCCTCCGGAGGCGGAGCTCACCGGGATCCTCAAGGAGGCCAATCGCCGCATCTACGAGCTCGCCGCGAGTGACGAGGCGCATCGGGGGATGGGCACCACGCTCACCGCGGCGAAGGTGGTGGGGGACGAGGTGAGCCTGGGCCACGTCGGCGACAGCCGGGCCTACCTGCTTCGCGACGGCCGCCTGGAGCAGCTGACCCGTGACCACTCGCTGGTGGCCGAGCTCGAGCGCACGGGCCAGATCACGGCCGAGGCGGCCGAGAACCATCCCCAGCGCTCGATCATCACGCGGGCGCTCGGGCCCGAGTCCAGCGTGGAGGTGGACACCTACACCATCACCGGACGCGACGGGGACATCTTCCTGATCTGCTCCGACGGGCTCACGGGCATGGTGGGCGACGAGGAGCTCGGTGCCCTCCTGCGCGCGCCCACATCGCTCGAGGAGACGGCCGAGGAGCTCGTGCGCGCGGCGAACCAGAGCGGCGGCCGCGACAACATCACCGTGGTGCTCTTCCGTCTCGGCGACGACGGGGTGGAGGCCGAGGAGGGCGACTCGGGTGGGGAGGAAGCCGCCGCTGACGCCGAGGACACGATCGCCGGGACGATGCGCGCGGAGGACGTGCAGGCGGCCGCCGCGGACCAGGCCACGGAGGTGCCCCAGCCCACCGCGCCGCCACCACCGGCCCCGCGAGGCCGGGCCGCCGTGGCCGAGCGCTTGGCCGGGGCGGCCCCGGACTCCACCGTGGTGCGACCGCCCGAGCGCGCCCGCGCCCCAGAGGCCCGCCCCCGCCGCCGCGGAGCGCGGGCCCGGGGTCTGGCTCGGCTCGTCGTGGCCCTGGTGCTTCTCGCCGGGGTGGGGGCCGGGCTCTACGCGCTCAGCCGGCAGGTCTACTTCGTGGCCACCAACGACGGCGGCCTCGTCACCGTCTACCGCGGCATCCCCTACGAGCTGCCGTTCGGCATCGACCTCTACAAGCAGGAGTACGCCAGCGGCGTGCCGGCGCGGGCGATCCCGGCGTCGCGCAGGAGCCACGTGCTCGATCACTCGTGGCGCAGCCGCGCGGACGCCGTGGACCTCGCGCGCCAGGTGGAGCGTGGCCGGCTAGACCCCGGATCGGGCGGCTGATGTCCGCCCGCTCGCGGGAGCTGCTCGGACTGCTCCCGGTGTCGCTTCTGGTGGCCAGCGGCTTCGCCGCGGTGCTGGCCACCCGCTCGAAGGACGTGAGCGACGCGACGATCACCTACGGCGCCGTGTTCCTGGGCCTGTGCGTGCTCGCCCACCTGTTCATCCGCGCGCGGCTCCCGGACGCCGATCCCTACATGTTCCCGCTCGTGGCGCTGCTGGCCGCGGTGGGACTGGTCGAGGTCTACCGGATCGACACCGATCTGGCCCGGGAGCAGGCCCAGTGGTTCGTGGTCGGGCTTGTCTTCTTCGCTGCCACGATCGTGCTCCTGCGCGACCACCACGTGCTCGAGCGCTACCGGTACACGATCGCGGCGGGGGCGATCGCGCTGCTGGCCATGCCCCGCCTGCCGGGCATCGGGGCTCAGGTGAACGGCGCCTTCCTGGCGGTCAAGGCGGGCCCGATCCAGTTCCAGCCGGCCGAGTTCGCGAAGCTCGGGATCATCATCTTCCTCGCCAGCTATCTGCGCGAGACCGGCGACATCCTGGTGCGCCCGCGGCTCCGCCCACTCCCGGCACAGCGCCAGGCGATGCTCTTCGGCATCCCGGCGGTGCTCACCCTGCTGGCGATCGTCGTGCTGAAGCCGGGACTGCTGGCCACGATCCTGCTCGTGGTGTTCGTGGCCTCGCTGGTGGCGGTGATCCGCGAGCGGCCGTCGCTGAAGCACTTCGGCCCGCTGCTGCTGGTGTGGGGCCTGGCGATGCTGATGCTGATCTTCATCCGGGACCTCGGCAGCTCGCTTATGTTCTTCGGCGGCTTCCTCGCGCTCGTGTACGTGGCCACCGGCCGCCTGTCGCTGGTGAGCGTGGGGGCGAGCATGTTCCTGGGCGGCGCGGCCTTCTTCGCCAGCAACGTCTCCCACGTCCACGACCGCGTGCAGACGTGGCTCGACACCTTCTCGACCAAGGAGGTGGTGTGCCACTCCGCGGGCGGGCAGGTCACCGAGTTCGTGAACTGCCAGGGGTACCAGATAGCCCAATCGCTGTTTGCCCAGGCCGACGGGGGGCTGTTCGGGGAGGGCTTCGGCCGCGCCATGCTCAGCTCGCCGGGCGGGCAGCCGCTGCTCCCCGCGCCGCACACCGACCTGATCTACGCGGTGATCACCAACGAGGCCGGCCTGTTCGGCGCGGCCGGGCTGCTCGGCGCATACCTCCTCTTCACCCACCGGGGCTTCAAGACGGCCATGCTGGCCGGGGACGGCTTCTCCAAGCTCCTGGCGACCGGACTCACGGCGGTATTCGCGTTGCAGGTGTTCGTCATCGTGGGAGGGGTGACTCGCGTGATCCCCCTCACCGGCGTGACGCTGCCCTTCGTGTCCTACGGCGGCAGCTCGATCGTGGCCAACATGGTGCTGCTGGCGCTCCTGCTCGTGGTGTCCGACCACGCCCGCGCCGACCGGATCCGGCGAGGGGGACTGGTGTGAACCGCCAGATCGTCCAGCTCTTCGGCCTGGTCACGCTGCTCTTCGCCCTGCTCGTGGCCTTCACGTCCCGCTGGACGGTGTTCGAAGCGGCCGGCCTCGAGGACAACGCGAACAACCGCCGGCCCCTGCTCCAGGAGCAGCGCACCCCCCGCGGGCGCATCTACGCCAGCGACGGCCGGACGGTGCTTGCCCGCAGCATTCCTCACGGCCGCGGCGAGGACCGCACCTACTCCCGCGTGTATCCCGAGAACGGGCTGTTCGCGCATGCGGTCGGGTACTCGTTCCTCCTGAACGGCCGCCGCGGGCTGGAGCGCTCCCGCAACGACGACCTGGCCGGCAAGAAGGACGAATTCGCGTCCATCCTCTCTGGGCTCGAGGACCACAAGCGGGAGGGCAACGACGTGGTCACCAACCTGGACGTGGACGGACAGCGCACCGCCATCTCCGCACTGCAGGGGCGCAAGGGCGCGGTGGTGGCGATCGAGCCCGTCACCGGCAAGGTGCGGGTGATGGCGTCCGTGCCCGCCTACGATCCCAACCGGGTTCCCGACGACTTCTCGCGCCTCAACCGGGACCCGAACAAGCCCGTGCTCAACCGCACCACGCAGGAGGCCTATCCACCGGGCTCGACCTTCAAGGTCGTGACCGCCACGGCGGCGCTCGACTCCGGGAAGGTCACGCCGGACACGATCATCGACGGCTCCTCGCCGCGCACGGTCAGCGGCGCCCCGCTCTCCAACTTCGGCGGGCAGGACTATGGGCCCATCACTCTCACGGACGCGCTCACCAACTCCGTGAACACCGTCTTCGCCCAGGTCGGCGAGCGCGTCGGGCGCTCCACGCTTGTGGAGTACATGGAGCGCTACGGCTTCTACCAGGACCCGAAGCTCGACTACCCGGACGACGAGATGATCGCCAGCGGCGTGCGCGACGGCCGCGGCAACCTGGTGGGCCCGGACGGCGGCTTCGACGTCGGGCGCGTGGCCATCGGGCAGGGCGGCCTCGAGGGCGAGATCCGCGCCACTCCGATTCAGATGGCGGAGGTGGCGGCCACCGTGGCCAACGGCGGCCGGCTGATGAAGCCGCGGCTCACCGACCGCGTGGTGGGCAAGGACGGACGGGTGAAGGAGCGCGTGGAGCCCGACCTTCAGACGCAGGTGATGAAGGCGAGCACGGCGAAATCGCTCACCGAGATGATGGGCCAGGTCGTGAAAGAGGGCACGGGCACGCAGGCCGCGCTTCAGGGCATCGACGTGGCCGGCAAGAGCGGCACGGCCGAGGTGGGCGCCAACCGCGAGTTCACACAGCCGTGGTTCATCGCCTTCGCCCCGATCGGAAACCCGAAGATGGCCGTGGCCGTGACCCTCGAGCGCACCACCGGCGAGGGCGGGACGGTGGCCGCTCCGATCGCGCGCCAGGTGCTGGAGTCCCTGCTCGGCTGATGACCGAGGTGGCCGAAAACACGATCGTGGACGGCCGCTACCGGATCGTCGGCCGCGTCGGGTCCGGCGGGATGGCCGACGTGTACCGGGCCGAGGACACCCACCTGGGCCGGGAGGTGGCGCTGAAGGTCCTTCACCGCCGCTTCGCCCAGGACCAGGAGTTCGTAGAGCGCTTCCGCCGCGAGGCCAGCGCCGCCGCCGGCCTCCAGCACCCGCACGTCGTGGGCGTGTTCGACCGCGGTGAGCACGACGGCACCTACTACATCGCCATGGAGCACCTGCCCGGGCGGACGCTCAAGGAGATCGTGAACACGCAGGCGCCGCTCCCCCAGGAGACGGTGATCGACCTCGGCCTCCAGATCCTCGCCGCCGCCGGGTTCGCCCACCGGCACCACGTGATCCACCGGGACTTCAAGCCCCACAACGTGATCGTGGACGACGCGTGGCAGGCGAAGGTCACCGACTTCGGCATCGCCCGGGCCGGAGCCTCGGAGATGACGGAGACCGGCTCGATCATGGGCACGGCGCAGTACCTCTCGCCGGAGCAGGCCCAGGGCCACGCCGTGGACGCCACCTCCGACATCTACTCGATCGGCGTGATCCTCTACGAGCTGCTCACCGGTCGCGTCCCCTTCCAGGGCGACAGCGCGGTGGCCGTGGCGCTCAAGCACCTCTCGGAGCCCCCGACGCCGATCTCGCAGCTGCGCCCTGACGTGCACCCGACGCTCGAGTCGGTGGTGATGGCCGCCCTCGCCAAGGACCCGGCGCAGCGCTGGCAGACGGCCGAGGAGTTCGGAGCGGCGCTGATCACCGCGCGCGACCAGATCGCGTCCGGTGCCTCCGCGCCGCGCGACACCGCCGAGTTCGTGCCCGCGCCGGTGATCGTGCCCACCGATGCCGCGACCGCGGGCGAACCCGAGCGGCGCTGGCCGTGGTTCACGATCGGGATACTGGCGCTGGCATTGCTGGCGCTGCTCGGCTTCCTCGCCGTGAGCGGCCTGCTCTCCGCGGACAAAAAGGAGGTGCCGCGCGTGGTGGGCAAGCAGCTGATCCAGGCCCGACACAAGCTCGAGCGTGCGGGCTTCGAGGTAAAGACCGAGCGGGTGAAGAGTCGCGCCGACCTGGATGACGTGGTGGACCAGGACCCCAACGCCGGCGAGCAGGCGGACAAGGGTTCCACCGTCACGCTCCTGGTCTCGAACGGCCCGGGTGACGCTCTCGTGCCCTCGGTGGAGGGCCAGACGCGCGCGCAGGCCATCAGGACGCTCGAGCGCCTGGGCTTCGACGTGACGGTCAGCTCGGAGCCATCCGACAGCGTGGCCGAGGGCACGGCAATCCGCACCTTCCCGCGGCAGGGCACGTCGGTGGAGCGCGGGAGCCGGGTGACGCTCAAGGTGAGCAGCGGTCCCGAGCAGGTGCAGGTGCCGGACGTGACCGGCCTCTCGCGCGGCTCGGCCGAGGACAGCCTCACCGGCGACGGCCTCAAGGTCTCGGTGCGCGAGGAGCCCTCGGATCAGCCCAAGGACGACGTGGTGTCCCAGGACCCGGCCGCCGGGACCCAGGTGGACTCAGGCTCGCGGGTCACGATCACCGTCTCCACCGGTCCCGAGCAGGTGGAGGTGCCCGACGTGACCGGTCTCGACCCCGCGACTGCGGTGCGCGAGCTGAAGGCGGCCGGGCTGAAGGCGGTGCGCCGGCAGACCTCCACCACGGACCAGATCCAGGACGGCCTGGTGGTGAAGCAGGCGCCGGAGTCCGGGGGCCAGGTGGACAAGGGCAGCACGGTGGTCATCTCCATCGGCGTGGTCACGCCCACCGAGGGCCTCGAGAATCAGGCACCGGCCAGCCCGTGAGAGTCGCCGTGCTGGGCGGCGGGCGCTCGAGCGAGCACGACGTTTCGCTCAGGTCGGCCGAGTCGGTGCGCGCCGGCCTGGCCGAGGGCGGGCACGAGCCGGTGCAGATCCTGCTCGAGCGCGACGGGCACTGGATGCACGAGGGCGAGTCGCTGGCCCTTCGGCCCGGGGGAGGGCTCGCCGGGGCGGACGCCGTCTTCCCGGCGCTCCACGGGCCGTTCGGCGAGGACGGCACGGTGCAGGGCCTCCTGGAGCTCCTGGACGTGCCCTACGTGGGCGCGGGTGTGGCCGCGTCCGCGCTCGCCATGGACAAGTCGCTGTTCAAGGACCTGCTCGCGGCGCACGGCGTGCCCCAGGTGGAGTACGCGGTGGCCCGCCACGGCCGCCCGCTGAACCGGGGCGCCCTCGGCCTCCCGCTGTTCGTGAAGCCGGCCCGGCTCGGCTCGTCGGTCGGGATCTCGAAGGCCTGGTCCGAGGCGGACCTCGACCGGGCCCTGGAGCACGCCTTCGAGCACGACCCGGTGGTGATGGTGGAGCGGCTCGTGGAGGGAGCCGAGGTGGAGTGCTCGGTGCTCGGCCACCGCGATCCGATCGCCTCACCGCCCGGTGAGATCGTGCTCCGCGCGGACGCCGGCTGGTACGACTACGAGGCCAAGTACGGATCGGGCGGGATGGACCTGATCGTGCCCGCCCGCCTGCCGGAGGAGACGCTAGGAACCGTGCGCCGCCTGGCGCTCGAGGTCTTCGGCATCGTGGGTTGCTCGGGCATGGCCCGCGTGGACTTCTTCGTTGAGGACGGCCGCGTGCTGGTCAACGAGCTGAACACGATCCCCGGATTCACGGCCACGAGTGTTTACGCGAAGCTCCTGGAGGCGGACGGGATCTCCTATCCGGAGCTGCTCGACCGGCTGGTCCGGCTGGGCGTGGAACGGTTTGAAGAGGAGCGCGGTTACCGCTACTGAGCGGCCCTCAGCGTTTTAGCCCGAGCTCCTGGATTCGAGCCTTGCCCGACTCGGGCAGCTTCGTGATCCACACCAGGTAGTACCGGTAGCGCCGCCCGTCGCGCCCGAGCGTGAAGCTCTTCTCCTCGCCCACCGTCGCCGGCGGTGTCAGCCGGGTCCAGCCGCCGATGTCCGCGGGCACGCCGCTGGGCGAGCCGTAGATGGCCGCCTGGAAGCCGGGGGTGGAGCTCACCAGGTCGAGGCGGCGTGCGCGGATCGCATGGTCGGCGTCCACATACAGGCCCACGCCGGTCTTGCCGCCGGGCCACTGCCCGCCCTCGTAGGTCTCGGTCTCCCAGTTGGTCGGCCGGATGCCGTCGATGGCGAAGCGCGCCGCCGTGGGGTACTCCTCCCCGTCGCCCTCGGGATCGTAGTCGCCGGCCGCGTTCTGCCCCAGGCGCACCTCGGTCAGGCGGCCCGCCCCCGGGGTGACCGAGCCGCCCGCGCCCTTCTCGGTGCGGGTGCCGAGGAAGGCCAGGGCACCTGCCACGAGCGCGATCGCGGCCACGCCCAGCACGAGCGTGCGGCGCGGGTGGCGCAGCCTTTCGGGCACGAAGTCGGCCGTGTCGCCCGGGAGCGAGCGCAGGATCGTGGTGGCCTCGCCCGTGGCCTCGCCGGCGCGCGCGGCCTCGATCCCCAGCGTCTCCTCCAGGTCGTGCACCATCTCGTCCGCCGTGGCGTAGCGGTTGCGCGTCTCCTTCGCCGTGGCGCGGTCCACCACCGCGGCCAGTGCGGCCGAGATCTCCGGCCGCAGGCTCTGCACGTCGGGCAGCGGCTCCTTCACGTGCTTCATGGCCACCGCCACCTGGGTGTCGGCCCGGAAGGGGGCCTCGCCCGTGAGCATCTCGTAGAGCACGATCCCGAGCGAGTAGAGATCCGACTGCTGGGTCACGTCGTGGCCCAGCGCCTGCTCGGGCGAGACGTAATCGGTGGTGCCGAGCACGCGGCCCGCGGCGGTCAGCCCCTCCGTCTCGAGTGAGCGGGCGATGCCGAAGTCGGTGACCTTGGCCCGGCCGTCGCCGGCGATCAGCACGTTCTGGGGCTTGATGTCGCGGTGCACCAGCTGGTTCGCGTGGGCGCACGAGAGGGCACGGCCGATCTCGATGGCGTAGGCCACCGCCTCGGACACGGGCAGGCGTCCCATTCGCCGGATCCGGTCCTTCAGGGTCTCGCCCTCCACGTACTCGAGCACGATGTAGGGGGTGCCGTCGTCCTCCCCCGCGTCGATCACCGTGACCACGTGCGGGTGGTTCAGCCGGGCCACCGCGCGGGCCTCGCGCCGGAAGCGCTCGAGCTGATCCGGGTCGCTCGTGATGTCCCGGTGCATCATCTTGATCGCCACCCAGCGCTCGAGCGTGGGGTCGAACGCGCGATACACGCTCGACATCCCGCCGGACCCGACCTTCTCGCCGAGCTGGTAGCGATCCCCTATCTGAGTGTCCGTCACCGTCATCTAGTTTCCGCTTATCAATGCCTGTTCGCGTCCATTACTACACCGACCCCGCCTGCTCGGCCTCCTGGGCCGCCGAGCCGAGCCGCCGTGCTCTGATGGTGGAGTTCGGCAAAGACCTGCAATTCACCTACGTAATGGGCGGATTGGCACGAGACTACGAGGCCGGCTACTCGGACGCCGAGGCCGGGCTCGAGGAGGGGCGGATCTACGAGACCCTTCTCCTCCACTGGCTCGACCGCGCGGCGACAAGCCGCATGCCGATCGATCCGCGGCTGTGGTCGGAGGGCCCGATCAGGAGCACCTTCCCCGCCTGCATGGCGGTGAAGGCGGCGGGGGAGCAGGGACCTGAGGCCGAGGAGCGCTACCTCCGGGCGGTGCGCGAGGGACTGATGTGCCTGCGCCGCAAGCTCGACACCACGGAGGCGCTGGTGGACACCGCCCGCGATGCGGGCCTGGACGTCAAGCGGTTCCGGATCGACGTGGCCTCGAACGCCATCGTGGAGGCATTTGGAGCGGACCTGGAGGACACGCGATCGCCTCCGGACGAGATCCGCGAGCGTGGTGGGGTGAAGCAGGGGCAGGGTGGCGAGCGCATCGTGTTCCCGGCCGTCAGGTTCGAGAGCGAGGCGGACGAGCGGACCTGGGTGCTCGGCGATGTGCCCCACGACGAGTGGCGCGCGGCCGCCCTGGCCGCCGGGGCCACGCCGGTGGACGAGCCACGCCCGGATCCGCTCACCGCTCTGCGGCGCTTCGGGCGTATGGCCACGGTGGAGGTCGAGGCGGTGTGCGATCTGTCCGAGCAGTCGGCCTCGGCGGAGCTCTGGCGTCTTGCCGCCGAGGGCCGAGTTCGGCCCGGCCGGGTGCTCACCGGAACACTGTGGGAGCCATCCTAGGCAGGCACGAGGCCGGTTTCGCGGCGCCCCACGAGCCCCTGCTCGGGAAGCTCCACCACCCCGGCATCGGTGGTGGTGTGGCCGATCACGGTGGCGCCGGGATGGTGCCGGGAGAGCACCGCCACGGCCTCCGGGCCTGAGGCCTCGGGCACGACGCAGCAGAAGCCCACGCCCATGTTGAACACCTCGTAGAGCTCCGCCGCGGCCACGTGTCCGCGCTCGGCTATCAGCCCGAACACCGGGGGCGGCTCCGGCAGCGAGTCCAGCCGGTAGCCCACGTCCGCCTCCAGGCGCAGCAGGTTGAGGAAGCCCTCGCCGGTGATGTGGGCCAGGCCGCGGGTCTCGATCGCCGAGGCCAGCAGCTCACGCACCGCGCGCACGTAGATCACCGTGGGCTCGAGCAGGGTCTCGCCGACGTTGGCGCCGCCCAGCTCCGGCGGGCGCTCGTCCAGGTCGGGTAGCACCGAGCGGGCCAGCGTCAGGCCGTTCGAGTGGATGCCGCTCGAGGGGATGCCCACCACGGCGTCTCCGGGCTCCACGGCGGCCCCCGTCACGATCTCGTCCAGGGCCACGAGGCCCACGCAGAAGCCGGCCAGGTCGAACCCGTGGGGGGAGGGGTGTCCGCGGATCAGCTCGGGCAGGACGGCCAGCTCGCCGCCTGGGATCTCGACGCCGGCCATCTCCGCCCCGCGCCGCAGGCCCTCCCCGATCTGTCCCAGCGCCTCGGGGTCAGCGGTCTCCACGGCCACGTAGTCGAGCAGCGCGATCGGCTCGGCCCCCACGCAGATGATGTCGTTCGCGTTCATCGCCACCAGGTCGATGCCCACCGTGTCGAACCGGCGAAGCTGCTCGCACAGGATCACCTTCGTGCCCACGCCATCCGAGGACAGGGCGAGTCCCTGCTTGTCGTCGATCCGCAGGACGTTGGCGTAGTGCCCCGAGCGCAGGGCCACGCGGGACTCGCGCCCCAGGTCGATCCGCGCCAGCGCGCCGACCAGTGCCCCCACGGCATCCGCGGAGCGGCTCTGGTCCACGCCGGCGCGCGCGTAGGCCCCCTCAGGCATCGGGGCCATTCAAGCGGATGTAACGGCGGGGTGGCGCGGGCTAGGGGCGACGCTGGAGGGCGAGCGCCACGGCGTCGTCGGTCAGGCCGCCGGCCCAGCCTGCGATCTCGGCGTGCACGGCCTGGACCAGATCGGCCGGGGCGTGCCCGCGCGCCGTGTCCGCCACCAGCCGGGCCAGGCGATCGTGGCCGAACAGCTCGCCCGCGCGGCGGGCCTCGATCAGCCCGTCGGTATACGCGAACAGGAGCTCACCCTGGGGGAGCGCCAGCTCGGCCTCCTCGTAGCGGGTGTTCCCCGCCACTCCGAGCGGCAGCGCCGTGCCGTCCAGGCTGCGGGCCTCCCCGTCGGCCACCAGCAGCGGCGGGAGGTGCCCGGCGTTGGCGTAGCGCAGCGAACCCTCGGAGAGGACGCCCATGAAGGCGGTCACGAAGCTGTCGGCGGGCAGCCGGCCGCCCAGCATCGAGTTCGTCTGCGCCAGCACCGTGGCGGGGGAGGTCTCGTCCCAGCTGCGCGCCTCCACGAAGAAGCGGACCATCGCGCTGAGCGCGGCGGTCTCTACGCCCTTCCCGGCCACATCGCCCACCAGCAGGGCCACGTCCCCGTCCGGGAGCCGCCAGATCCCGTAGATGTCGCCGCCCGTGGGCTCGCCCGCGGCGGGCGAGTAGAGCAGCCCGGTCTCGTAGCCGGGCAGCTCGGGCAGGGACTCGGGCACGAAGCCGAGGGTAAGCGCGCGGGCTATGCGCCGCTCGCGCTCGAAGTCGATGGCGTTGGCGATGGCCGCGGTGGAGGAGCGGGCCAGCTGCACGAGCAGCTCGAGGTCCTCGTTGCCGAAGCGGTCCGGATCCTCGTGGGCCACGCTCAGGACCCCGTAGAGGCGGGGGCCGAGCTCCAGCGGAGCGTGCATGAAGCAGCCGATGCCCTCGGCGCGCATCATGCGGTCGTCCTGGACCTCGGCATCGGCGCGCCGCAGGAGCACGGCACTGCGGGTGCGAGCCACCTGGCCGACGGCGCCGCCGTCGAGCGACAATCGTCCGCCCTCCTCGCCGAGCGAGAAGTCCACGCTCGCGACCGCGCGCAGCTCCCGGGCCCGGGAGTCCAGGCGGGTGAGGAGCGCCTTGCTGCCTCCGGTCACGCTGGCCGCGTGGTCCACCACCCGGCGGTGCACCTCCTCCGCCTCGAGCGAGCCCGACACCGCCTCGGCGGCGCGCTTCAGGCGGAGCTCGTCCCGCGCGCGGCGGGCCTCCGTCTCGAGCAGGGACGCTCCCTCCATGGCCATCGCGGTGAGGTCGGTGACCACCTCCACGCTTCGCAGGTCGTCGGCGCCGAGCGGCGCCGACGGGTCGAGCGACGCCAGCAGGATCACGCCGAGCGGTCGCCCGATCGCCGTGCGCATGCGCCAGGCGATCACGGAGGCGGCCCGGAACGAGCGCCAGACCTCGCCCGCCCGGCCCTCGCCGAGCGTGTCCATCAGGTCGGCCAGCAGGTCCGGCGCGGCCTCCCAGGCCTCGACGCGCGGCAGGAGGAGCGGGCGCCCGCGGCCCAGTGCGGCCTCCACCAGGCCGGGCCGGCCGTGGCCGAGGGTCCGGGTGCCGGCGGGCTGAAGAGCCTCGTCCAGCTCCGGGATGGCGAACCACCCGGCGGCACGCGTCATCTGACCCTGTTCATCGTCCACCGTCACGAACGCCACGCCGTCCACGCGCAGCAGGGCGCGGATGTCTTCGACCAAGCGCGCGGACGCGCGCTCGGTCCAGCCGTTGGGCTCACGGCTCTGGGAGGGTGTGGGGAGGATGCCGGAGGACAAGGGGTGCGAGCGTTCGTGCCTAGCCCCGCCTCACCTCACTGTAGGGAGGAAAACGGCCCAGCACCAGGGATCTTTCATCGTCGGTTCGTCCAGGCGGCGGCCACGGCCACGGCGCCGAAGCCCATCCGGTAGCCCGCCAACGGCGCATAGGAGCGCGTGTTCCGGACCCGGCGGAGCGTCCTCTGGGCCAGCGCCGCGGATCCCAGCGAGGCCAGCGCGCCCGCCACCATCGCCGGCGCGACTCCCTCGGGGACGCCCTCCCGCGCCATGCGGGTCCCCTTCAGGGCCACGGCCCCGGCGGTGACCGGCAGAGCGGCCTGGAGCGCGAGCGTGAGCGCCGCCGGGTGCGAGAGTCCGCGCCAGCGCGCCGCCGTGAGCGCCGCTCCGGCGCGGGACACCCCCGGGATCAACGCTGCGGCCTGGGCCACGCCCACCGCGAGGTGGTCTCCCCGGTCCGGCACGTCGCGCGCGCCGCCGCGACGGTCGGCGGCCACCAGGGCCGCGCCCGCCGCGAGCTGGGCCAGCCCCACTGCCAGCGGACCGCCCAGCCGGCGCTCGATCGGCCGCTCGAACGCGAGCCCGGCCAGCGCGGCGGGAAGCACGGTGAGCGCCAGGCCCTCGGGTGGGGGCAGCGGCCCCGCCCGAAGCGCCGCCGCGGCCATCACCGGTGCCGACCCGGCGTGCAGGGCCACCTCGAAGCTCTTGCGCTCCGCGTGCCCGAGCCGCGGATAGGCGAAGCCGAGCAGGCGCGGAACCACGCACAGATGCGCCGAGCTGGACACCGGCACCAGCTCCGTGGCTCCCTGCAGCAGCCCGAGGGCCACGGCCTCGCGAAGGGGCGGCCGGCTGCTCAGGTCGTCTCGGTGGCCGCCGGGCCGGCGCCCCGCCGGCGGCGGGCCCGGATGACCAGGTACCCGATCCCCGCGACGATGGAGAGGATCACCACGTAGTCCACGTAATGGAGCTTGTCCTTCCAGCCGTCCCAGTTGTCGCCGGCCTGCTTGCCGATGAAGGTGAGCAGCAGCACCCAGGGCAGGCAGCCGGCCAGTGTGAGCAGGGTGAAGCGCCAGAAGGGCATCCGCGCCACCCCGGCGGGAAGGGAGATGAAGGTACGGATGATCGGCAGCATGCGGGTGAAGAACACCGTCGCGTCGCCGTGGCGCTCGAACCAGCGGTCGGCCCAGGCCAGGTGGCTCGGCTTGATGTGGAGCTTCCTGCCGTGCTTCTCCAGGATGTCTACGCGCCCCGCGTAGCCCACCCAGTAGGCGATCCAGGATCCGACCAGGTTGCCCAGCGTTCCCACGGCCACCGCCGCTCCGAGGCTGAAGTCTCCGCTCGACACGTTGAAGCCGGCGAACAGCATGGTGGCCTCGCTCGGCACGGGTATGCAGGCGCTCTCCGCCACCATCAGCAGGAAGACTCCGGGGAGCCCCATCGCGTCCACGACGTCCACTGCGACGTTGACGATGGGGTCCGTGATCGACGCGATCAGCGGCATGAGAGCGCACTAGGGTAGCTGGAGCCCGGTGGCCGTCCCCCCACTCGAGACCCCCGCGCCCGTGCGTGTCTGGGTTGATCTGACCAACAGCCCCCACGTCCTCGTCATGCGTCCCCTGATCGGCGCGATGCGGGGCGACGGGCACGAGGTGGAGGTCACCGCGCGCGACTTCGCGCAGACGCTCGAGCTGTGCGACCGCTTCGGGATCGAGCACACCGCCATCGGTCACCACCGCGGCGGCGCCCGCGGAGGAAAGGCCGCGGGGCTCGTCTCGCGGAGCCTCGCCCTCACCCGCTGGGCGCGCGGCCGGCGCTTTGACGTGTCGATGGGCCACGGCTCCAATGACGTGACCGTGGCCTCCCGGCTCCTCCGCATCCCCACTGCCACCGCCTTCGACTACGAGTTCGCCGTGGCCCAGCACAATGTGAACTGCCGCCTGGCCCGTGCCGTGGTGGTGCCCGACGCGATCCCGCCCGAGCGGCTGTACCGCTACGGCGCCCGCAACAAGCTGCGCCGCTATCCGGGTCTGAAGGAGGAGTACTACCTGGCCGACTTCGAGCCGGACGAGGCCGTGCTGCGGGAGCTCTCGCTGGACCGCGACCGGCCGCTCGTGGTGGTGCGCACCCCGCCTGACGTGTCGCTCTACCACCGCTTCGAGAACCCCCTCTTCGCGCGCGTGCTCGACCGTCTGCGCGAGGAGGGCACCCAGACCGTGGTGCTGCCGCGCACCCCCGAGCAGAGGCGGGAGCTGGCCGCCGCCGAGGGCTTCGTCGTGCCCGAGCAGGCGGTGGACGCGCAGAGCCTCGTGGCCTACGCCGACCTCGTGATCTCGGCCGGCGGAACGATGAACCGCGAGGCCGTAGCTCTCGGCACACCCGTATACACGACGTTCGAGGGGCGCATCGGCGCCGTGGACGAGCATCTGATAGCGGACGGCCGCCTGAGGCGCCTGACCGATGCTGCGGAAATCGAGCTGGGGCCACGGGAACGGCAGGCCGCGTTGCGCGAGCGGCGGGACCCGCGCGAACTCGTCACACTTCTGCTGTCGGCAACCCGAACCTCATGAGAACCATCCGCTCCTCCGTCAACATCCGGCGCGTCGGGCAGGTCGGGGTGGACGTGGGCCTGATCGCGCTGGCCTACTACCTCTCCTTCGTCCTGCGCTTCGACCAGGGGATCCCGCACCGCTACCAGGATCTTTTCGAGAACACGATCGTCTTCGTGGTGGTCATGAAGGTCGTGGTCTTCGCGCTCTTCGGCCTCTACACGAAGCTCTGGCGCTTCGTGGACCAGAAGGACGTCGAGGCGATCGTCAAGGCGGTCGTGGTGGCCACCGTGGTGCTGATCGCCGCCCTCTTCCTCCTCTCCCTGGCGCGTGCGGACCCGCCGCGCGGGGTGATCGCGCTCGACTTCCTGCTCACGCTGGCCTTCATCACCGGCTCCCGCTTCGTGTGGCGCGGGCTGGTGGAGCGCCCTCTCCGGGGCCCGATATTCGAACGGGCCGCGCGCGAGGTTCTGATCGTGGGCGCGGGCAACGGCGGGCAGCAGGTGGCGTTCGAGCTGCGCCGCAACCCCGGCCTGCGCTCGGCCGCCGTGGGATTCCTCGACGACGATCCCCGCAAGCAGGGCATGCGCGTGGCCGGCCACAAGGTGCTCGGCACCACCACCGACCTTCCTCGCGTGCTCGACGACGTGAAGCCGGACGAGGTGATCATCGCCATCCCCTCGGCGCCTGGCACGATGCGCCAGGCCGTGGTCACGGCGTGCCGCGAGCGGAGCATCCCCGTGCGGACGCTCCCCACCACCTTCGAGCTCCTCTCCGGCGGCGTGAACCTCATGCGCCAGGTGCGCGAGGTACGCGTCGAGGACGTGCTCGGGCGCGAGCCGGTGCGCGTGGAGATCGACCGGGTGGGCGCCTACCTGAGCGGCCGCGTGGTGCTCGTCACCGGCGCGGGCGGATCGATCGGGGCCGAGCTGTCGCGGCAGATCGCGCGCGTCGGGCCCAGTCGCCTCGTGCTGCTCGAGAACTCCGAGAACGCGTTGTTCGAGATTCGCCGCGAGCTCGAGGAGGAACGCCACTTCGGCCGCCTCACCGCCGTGCTGGCCGACTGCAAGGACGCCACCCGCATGCGCGAGGTGTTCGACGAGCAGAAGCCGTCGGTGGTCTTCCACGCCGCCGCCTACAAGCACGTGCTGCTGATGGAGGAGAACCCGGTGGAGGCCGTGCGCAACAACGCGGTGGCCACTCGCATCGTGGCCGCGGCCGCCGGCGAGGCGGGCGTGGAGCGCTTCGTGCTCGTGTCCACGGACAAGGCGGTGAGCCCCGCCACGGTGATGGGAGCGTCCAAGGCACTGGCCGAGTGGGCCGTGGAGGCGGCGCAGAACCGTTACCGGGGCACGCGCTACTCGGCGGTGCGCTTCGGCAACGTCCTGGGCTCCTCGGGATCGGTCGTGCCCATCTTCCGGCGCCAGATCGCCCAGGGCGGGCCGGTCACGGTTACGGACGGCAAGATGAGCCGCTACTTCATGACCATCCCGGAGGCTGTGCAGCTCATCATCCGCTCCGGGGACCTCGCCGTCGGCGGGCAGATCTACGTGCTCGAGATGGGCGACCCTGTGAAGATCGTGGACCTGGCCCGCAACATGATCCGGCTGGCCGGGCTCGAGCCGGACGTGGACATCGGCATCGAGATGGTGGGCCGGCGCCCGGGCGAGAAGATCCACGAGGAGCTGTTCAACCCCGGGGAGCGCCCCCAGCCCACCCCGGCGGAGAAGATCGTGTGCGCCGTGAGCCCCGCGATGGACCCCGAGTGGGTGGAGACGGCCTTCGCCCGCATCGAGGAGCTGGTCTACAGCGGCGACACCGCCGGCCTGGCCGGTGCGGTGGCCGAGCTGTCGGCCGAGCGGGGCCTGGTGGCCGGCGGGTCCGAAGCCCTCTGACGCCGGGACCCTGGGGTCGATCCCGCCCAGGCGACTACTAAGGTTCCTGGCTCCTCCATGCACATCATCGAGCAGATCGGCTCCTACGCCGGGCTCGCTGCCGTCGTGGGCTTGGCGGTGCTGTCCGTCCTCTACTTCTCCCAGGCGCGTGACGTCAGGCGTTTGCGTGAGTGGGCCGGGCGAGCGCCGGAGCGCGCCGAGGCGGGTCATCCCGTCCCGGCGTCCGTGGCCCAGCGCGTAGTGGCTCAACCCCAGCCGAAGCCGGGCACGCCCGGCCAGGCGGTCCCCGTCCCCGGACAGCCGGCACCGGTGCCCGGCCAATCCGAGCCCGCGCAGGGCCAGCCCGCTCCCGCCCCCCCGCCTGTGCCGGGGGTCCCCGCCGGCCTGCCCGCCCTGGCCTCCGCGGCCGGAGCGCGACCGGCCACCGCCACCGCATCGGCCGGTCCCGGACCCGCCACGCCCGCGGGCCAGGGGCAGCAGTCCCCGCAGGCGGAGAAGGCCGGGAGCGACGACGCGGACACGGGCGAGGGTCCCGCCGAGCGAGAGAGCGACGAGACCGCGGTGCCCGCCGAGGCCGTTCCAGTGGCGGCCGGAGTAGCTGAGGGCCGTCCCGTGGCGGCCACGCCGGCAGCCCAGGCCGCCGGCGCTCAGGCCCGCGCGCAGCCGGCGCCCGCCCCGGAGACCAACCGCGACTCGACCGAGGAGTCCGACGCGGTGCCGCCGATCGCCGCCGCCACCGCGGCCGCCATCCAGTCCCCACCGCCCGCCAACTCGGGGGCGGCCACCCCTGCCGCGCAGAGCCGCACACCCGTGACCCCGCCGCCGCCGTCGTCCTCTCCGCGGCTCCCCGAGCGCTCCGCACCGCCGCCCCGCGTCCCCCCAGGGAGCGAGACCCGGATCCTCCCGCCGCCCGGCCGGCCGCCCGGGCTGGCGTCGTCGGCCTCGGACCGTCCATCGCTCTCCGGCCCGCGCCTGGCCGCCCTGATCGCGGCGGGCGTGCTGGTGGTGGGCGGAGGCGCGGCCTTCGGGATCTCACAGCTCACGAGTGGCGACAGCGGCTCGGGAAGCAGCGGCGACGCGGCCCGCGCGCCCGGCGCCGATGGCGATGGCGGCGGCGGGAACACGAAGGCCAAGGCCCCGCCGGTGAACCCGTCCACCGTGACCGTGGCCGTGCTCAACGGGACTCTTGTGCCGGGCCTGGCCGCCAACATCGGAGACCAGGTGGAGAACGCGGGCTTCGACCTGGGGACCGTGGCCAACACCTCGGACCAGCAGCAGCAGCGCGCCGAGTCCGTGGTCCTCTACGCCAAGGGCCACGAGCGCGAGGCCGCCGCGGTCGGCCGGAAGCTGAAGATCTCGCAGCGTGAGGCGATCGATCCGGACACGCAGGCGCTCGCGGGTGACGCGAGCATCGTGGTCATCGCCGGGTCCGATTTAACCCGATAAAGGCATGGCTGCGGTGCTCGCCTGATCACCGATCAGCTGCGCTCCTCGCCTGGGCATGGCTGCGGTGCTCGCCCGGGCCTAGGCGGCAGGGACCAACGCTCTGGCCCGCTGGGCCAGGTGCGGCACGCCGAGCTCCTCGGTCTCCGCGGCGGCCTTCTCCAGCAGCTCGCGTGCCCGCTCGGGGTTCGAGGCCACCAGGCGCTGTCCGGCCAGCAGGCGGCAGCGGGCGGACTCCAGCGGGCGGTCGAGCTCCTGCCAGGCGGCGGCGGCGTCGGCCAGCAGCCGTTCGGCCTCGGCCGGGTCCTCGTCTGAGAGGCCGCGGGCCTCCAGGGCCGCCGCGCGGCCGATCGGGTAGTGCATCCGCTCGGCCAGCTGAGCCGCCTCGCGCGCGGCCTCCCGGGCGGCCTCGGGTCGCTGGGCCAGGGCGAGCACCACCGCGCGGGCCGCGGTGGCGTGGATCGACTGGGCCAGGAGCCCGGCGCGCTCGCAGAGGTCGATGGCCCGGTCCAGCGTGTCCGTGGCGCTCGTGTAGTCGCCGGAGTCGCGCAGCGCCAGCGCCAGCCCGAACAGGGCCTGGAACGAGATCTCCGACCAGCCCACCTGCTCCGCCATCTCGTGCGCGCGCTGGAAGAGCACGGCCGCCTCGTCCAGCCTGCCCTCGCGCCAGCGCAGCAGGCCGCGCAGGGCGTAGGGGAGGGACAGCTTGCCCACGAGCCCCTCGCGCTCGGCGAGGTCGGCGCTGGCCTCGGTGGAGCGCTCCACGCTCTCCCAGTCCGCGCAGTAGGCCGACAGCTGGGCGATCCAGGCGTGCAGCTCCACCTGCGCGGGCAGCATGCCCACCTGCTCCGCCAGCGCCAGCGCCTCGTCGTACGCGCCGCGCGCACCGGGAGCGTCCGCCTCGGAGATCTCCAGGTGCCGCCCGTAGGCGCAGAGGGCGATGATGGTCTCGCCGTCGTCGGAGCCGCGCGCCAGCTCCACGGCTCGCTCCAGGTTCTCGCGGGCCTTGGCGGTGTCGCCGATGCGCCCGAACACCCGGCCGAAGATCCCGTGCGCGCGGCTGGCGGCGCGGGTCTCGCCGAGCTTCTCGGCCAGCCGCAGCGCCTTCTCGGAGGCGTAGATGGCCAGCATGTTGTCCCCGGTGTGGAGGTAGAGCCACGCGGCCTCCTCGTACAGGCGCACCAGCTCCAGTCGCGGAGGCCCGTCCTTCAGCAGGTTGATGCCGCGCTGGTAGTGCTCGATCGCCGCCTTGCGCTCGCCCTTGTGGGACAGCGCGGCGCCTATCTTGCGGTGGAGGTCGGCCACGCGGTCGAGGTCCTCCTGCCCGCGGTGCCAGTCGAGACAGTCCTGCCACACCTCGATGGCCTCGTCCACCCGCCCCAGGCGCAGGGACACGTCGCCGAGCTTCTCGCCCACGCGAACCACGGTGGCCCGCTCTCCGTCCGCCCCCACCTGGCGAGCATGGCGGTAGTGGGCCGCCGCCTCGCGGTTGGAGTAGAGGAGGGCGCCGGCGTCGCCCGCCTCCTCGAGGAAGCGCACCGCCCGCTCGCGCATGGGACTCAGCTCGTCCTCCGCCAGGGCGCTCTCGCGGCCGAGCGACGCGGCCCGGCCGTAGTGCTCAGCGAGCAGGGCCACCACCTCGTCGGTGCGGTCTCCCGCGCGCTCCTCGATGAAGGCACCGACCTCGAAGTGCTTCCGCGAGCGCACCGCCTTGGTGAGCGTCCCGTAGGCCACGTCGCGAATCAGCACGTGCTTGAAGGAAAGCTCGCGCTCGCCCGCCAGCCGGCCCTCGGCCCCGGGCGCCAGGATGTCCTTCTCCTGGAGCGTGGTGAGCGTGCGCCCCAGCTCGCGGCCCTCGGCCTGGGCGAGCGGGATCAGCGAGGCCTCCCAGAAGGTGCGCCCCACCACGGCGGCCTGCTGCACCACGCGCCGCTCGAACGGCTCCAGCGCATCCAGGCGCGCGGCCAGCACGGCCTGCACGGTGTCAGGCAGGTCGCCGCCGCCGACGCTCCCGTCCTCGGCGATCCGCCGCGCCATCTCCTCCGCGAAGAGCGGATTGCCCCCCGAGCGCTCCACCACGCGCAGGACCATCTCGTCGCTGTCGGGAAGCAGCGAGGACACCAGCGCCCGCGTGTCCTCCGCGGCCAGCGGGTCCAGCAGCAGCTGCGTCGCGGCGCGCCGGCCGCCGCCCCATCCGGGACGCCGGTCGAGCAGCTCGTCGCGGGTCAGGCAGACCAGGATCAGCGGCGCCCGCACCCACTGCGCGAGGTGCTCGATGGCGTCGAGCATCCCGTCGTCGGCCCAGTGGATGTCCTCGAACGCGATCACGAGCGGCTGGCGCCTTGCGCGCGCCTCGATGCCGGAGCGCAGGGCGGAGAAGAAGGCCTCGCGCAGCCGCTCGGGGTTCTCCTCGGAGGGCACCAGCTCGGGTGGGACCTCGATGCCGAGCAGGCGCCCGATCAGCGCGGCCTCGCGCTCGCCGGGCTCGCCCAGCGGCTTGGTTTCGTCCCCGAAGAGGCCGGCCACGTACGCGGAGAGCTTGCGCCAGGCCGCGTCGGCGGCGTCGGTGTCCACGATCCCGCACTCCGCGCGCAGCACCTCGCCCAGCGCCCAGAAGACGATGCCCGCCCCGTAGGGCAGGCAGCGCCCGGTGCGGAAAGCGGGGTTCGAGGGATGTGCGCACACGCGCTGCTCGAACTCGCGCAGGAGGCGCGACTTGCCCACGCCCGCCTCACCCACCAGCGTCACAAGATGCGGCGCCCCCTCGCGCACCACTCGCTCGTAGAGGGTCTCCAACGTGGCGATCTCGGCGTCGCGGCCCACCAGCATTGTCTCCTGCGCGGGGGCCGGGCGTCGCGCGGCGTGAACGGCCGCGACTCGCACCGCCTCCCAGGCCACCACGGGGTCGGCCTTGCCCTTGAGGTGGAGCGGCTCGAGGGCCTCGTACTCCACGACGTTGCTGGTGGCGCGCATGGTGCGCTGGCCAACGGTCACGCTCCCGGGGCGGGCAGCGCTCTGCAGCCGCGAGGCCACGTTCACGGTGTCGCCGGTCACCGTGTAGCTCTCGCCCACGGCTCCGGCCAGCACCTCACCGGTGTTGATGCCGACGCGCAGGTCGAAGCGCACGCCCGCGGGGAGCCCGGCATTCACCTCCGCCATGGCCGCCTGCATGCCGAGTCCCGCGCGGACCGCGCGCTCGGTGTCGTCCTCGTGGGCCAGCGGGGCGCCGAAGAGAGCCATCACGTTGTCCCCGATGTACTTGTCCACCGTGCCGCCGTAGCGCGCCACCTCGGCGCCCAGCCGCATCAGGGCCCGGTCCACCAGGGTCTTCACCGTCTCTGGGTCCATGCGCTCGGCCACCGCCGTGTAGCCCGACAGGTCGGCGAACAGCACGGTGACCTGGCGTCGCTCCTCCGGCGGCTTCTCGGGCTCCGCGGAGGCCGCCGGCGCGGCCGCGGGCGCAGCCGCGCCGTCCAGGGCGTTGCCGCAGCTCATGCAGAAGCGGGCCTCGACGGGCGCCGGCGTGCCGCAGGAGGGGCAGTTGCGCGCCAGCGCGGACCCGCAGCCCATGCAGAAGCGAGCGTCGGCGGGATTCTCGACTCCACAGGAGGCGCAGGGCACGGCGCTCATGGAAAAAAGGGTACTCGCGCCCGAGTGCTCCGCCGGCCGGTCAGGGAATCTGCCCGGCGCTCCGGTAGGTCGCGGCCAGCTCGCTGAGCAGGACGTCGTCCACGAGGGTCAGTTCCCGGCCCGCCACCTCCACCACGGCCCCCGGCCAGGGCGGGTACCAGAACGCACGCAGCTTTCGCTCCAGGTCGTCGCCCGGATTCACGCGCCTGAGGGCCTCCAGGTCCTCGCGGCTCACGTAGCGCCCCCCGCCCTGTGGCGCCCGCGGCAGCTCCTCACCCGCCAGCGCACCGCCCAGGACGCGCTGGAACTGCGCCAGCAGCCGCTCCTGGCTCTTCAGGTCAAGGGAGAAGGCCGTCTCGGCCTCCGGGTCCATGGGGAAGCGCTCCACGTCCACCAGGTCCCCGGTGTCGAAGCGCTCGTCCACGAAGTGGCAGGACACGCCCCACTCGGGCAGCGCCTCGAGGATGGCGACGTTGTAGCCCCCGAGTCCCCGGAAGTCGGGCAGCGGCGCGGGGTGGAAGTTGAGACAGCCCAGGCGCCCCAGGGAGATCAGCGGCTCCCTGATCCGGTTCCAGAACAGGAAGGACACCACCAGGTCCAGGTCGCCGAGCGCTCCGGACTCCGCCCGCCGGTAGAGCTCGGCCTCGGACACCAGGTCGAGCCCCTGGTCCCGCGCCACCAGATCCACGCGCTGCTCCGGCACGGTCCATGGGTCGGGCTCCGAGGCCACCACCGCCGGTACCTCGCAACCGCGCTCCACGAGCCACGCCAGCGCACGCGCGGACGAGCGCTTGCTCTTGGCCATAAAAACCACCCTCATGCGAGGAGATCCCTGTATAGGTCGAGCGTCTGACCCGCGATGCGGTCCCAGGAGTAGGGCCCGGCGGCGGCCGCGCGAGCCCGCTCGCCCAGCGCGGCCCGGGCCGCGGGGGCGGCCAGCAACTCGCTGATGGCGGCTGCGAGCGCCTCGGGATCCTCGGGCGGCACGAGACGGCCCGCGCTGTAGGGCTCCACCACGTCTCGGAAACCGCCCACCTCGGAGAGCACGATCGGCTTGCCGAAGGCCAGTCCAGCGAAGAGCACGCCGGACACGTCCACCCTCCGGTGGGGGAGCACGAGCAGGTCGGCCCGGCGGAAGAAGGCGGGCAGCTCGAGGTCGCTCACGTAGCGGGACACGAACCGGACGCGCCCGGGGGGCGCGAGTCGCCGCAATCGCTCCATCGACTCGCCCAGCGGGCGGCCCACCACCCACAGCTCCGCCGCCACGTCGCGGAAGGCCTCGAGCAGCACGTCCACTCCCTTGTATGGCCTCACGACGCCGAAGCACAGCACGACGGGTCCCTCCACGGCGGCGAGGCCGGGCGGAAGCGGCAGCTCTCCCGGCTGGTGGGTCAGGTGCTCGAAGGCCCCATGCGGGATCACCCTGATCCGCTCCTCCGCCACCCCGCCGCGCCCGGCGAGCTCCTCCGCTCCCCTGCGCGTGTGCACCACCACGGCGTCCATTCGGTCGAGCAGGCGCCGCTCGAGGCGCTCCGCACGCAGGATGTTGTGCAGGGTGAGGACGCGCGGGCGGGCCGGGCCGAGCAGCAGCGAGTCCAGCCGCGGCAGCGGGAACCACTGGTGATGGCGCACGTCCGCGGCCCCGTCGCGGGAGCGCGCCCGTAGCGTGTCCGGCACGTGCTCGGCCAGCTTCAGCGCCCGCCGAATCCGAGGCGCATCCGGGGCCAGGCGCGTGGCCAGCCGGTAGTAGTCGTGCCGCACCGAGTACCCCCGCGGGACGGCCGCGGGGCCGTGGACGAACCGCGACGTGACGAGTTCCACGCCCACGCCGCGGCCGGCCAGCGCGGAGGCCAGCGCGTGGTCGTAGGGGGCAACGTCGCCCGAGGGGTCGATGATCTGAACCCGCATGGCCCACATTCTGTCCTCTAGGTTTCCCGCGCCATGACCCGGCCCCTGGTCAGGGCGGTGTTCGCCCTGCTCGTGCTGGCGACGATTGCCGCCTTCCTCGTCACGCAACAGCTGAAGAGCGAGTTCCCGCTCGTGGTTCGCTTTGCCGCGCAGCCGATGCGTTTCTCGCCCAACGGCGACGGCGTGCGCGACCGGATGCGGCTGGGCTTCGACCTCACGGAACGGGCCAAGATCCGATTCTCCGTGATGGACTCCGAGGGCAACGAGGTGCGCAGGCTCGTGGACGATCGCGAGCTCGCCGGATCCACGAAACGCTCGATCAAGCACCGATTCTGGTGGAACGGGCGAGACGACGCGGGCCACCGGGTGCCCGACGGGGTGTACCGGATGCGCGTGGTGCGCCGTGACGAGGACAGGGTGATCGATTCGTTCAAGGAGATCACCGTGGACACCCGGCCTCCACGCGTCCGGCTCGCCGCCGCCACCCCGGGCGTGATCGCTCCCGGTGAGCCCGGCCAGCACCCGCGGGTGGAGCTGCGCTATGCCGGGCCGCCGAACCAGGCGCCGGAGTTTCGCGTGTTCCGTACCGGCGACGGCCCACCGCGCGTGGTGCTCCGCTTCCGCGGAAAGGGCCGCTCCGGCGTCTGGGACGGCCGCCTGCGCGACCGGCGCCCCGCCGCGCCCGGGAACTACGCCTTGACCGTCCGGGTGCGCGACCACGCCGGGAATGAGGCCACCGCTCCGGCGCCCATACCCACCGCTCGCACCGCCCGGGCCGGCACCGGCGTCTCTGTCCGGCCACTCACCCTTCGCGGCCCGTTGTCGGTGATTCCCGCAGGCGGTCTCGCCCGGCTCGAGGTGGGTCCGTTCGATCGCTCGTTCGAGTTCGCTCTCTCCCGGCTCGGCGAGCCCAGGCCGGTGAAGCGGGGCGAGCGCATCGCCGGCCGCTTCCGAGTGCGGATCCCCCGCGACGCCCACACCGGCGTCTACGTCGTACGGGTCCGGGCGGGAGATCGCCGGGCCGTATGGCCAGTGGCGGTGGCCGGCCTGCCCGGAGGGCGTAGGGCCGCCCGGCGCGCACGGCCGCTGGTGGTGCTCCCGGTGCTCACCTGGCAGGCGCTGAATCCGGTGGACGACGACCTGGACGGCTTCACCGACACCTTCCCGTCCGCGCGCCGGGTCCGGCTGGACCGTGAGTTCGCCGGCGGGGCGCTCCCGGCCGGGCTCGTCCGCGAGGCCTCGCCGCTCCTGCGCTTCCTCGATCGCGCCCGGCTGCCCTACGACCTGACCACCGACCTCTCCCTGGCCCGCGGCGAGGGACCGGCCCTCGGCAACGCCCCCGGGGTGGCGATGGCCGGCAGCGCGGTGTGGCTTCCCGTCTCCCTCGAGGGGCGCCTGCGCGACTACGTGGACGGCGGCGGTCGCCTCGTGTCCTTCGGCGCCGACGCACTGCGCCGCAGTGTCCGCCTCAGCGGAGAGACCCTGGCCGATCCCTCGCCGCCCGCCCCGCGGAACGTGTTCGGCGAGCGGACCGGCCTCGTGCGCACCGGCCCCGCGCCCCTGAGCGTCTCCCAGGACGAGCTCGGCCTCTTCGACGGCCTCAGCTCCCTGATCGGGGACTTCACGGTCTTCGAGCGCTCGCTGGCGCTCCCGGCGGGCACCAGCACGGTGGTGGCGGCGGGCCGGGACCCCGACCAGCCCGCTCTCGTGGCCTTCCGCCGCGGGGACGGCCTGGTCCTCCGCACCGGCACCCCCCAGTGGACGAGCGACCTGAACGAGTCCCGCCTCAGCACCGAGGTCCAGGACGTCACGAAGCGCATCTGGTCCCTGGTGTCACACCCGTAACGAGACCGGCTGAGCCCTTTGCCATCCTTCGGCGCGATGCGCAGAAGGCGTCGCCTGCTGGCCGGCGTCGCCCTTGTCGTGCTCGCGCTTGCGGCCGCGATCGGGGTGTACGTCCACCACGAGAACCAGCCCACCGAGAAACGCGGCTCCGCTTCCGAGGAGTTCGTGCCCGACGCCACGCCCGAGCCGACGCCTCCGCCCAAGAAGGACAACCCCCGCCCGTGGCCCACGTACGGCTACGACGTGATGCGCTCGCACATCTCTCCCTACGATCACCGTCCGCCCTACCGCCGCGTCTGGTCGATCGATGCCCACGACACTCTCGAGTTCCCACCCACGGTGGGATACGGCCACGTGTACCTGGCCCAGCAGAAGGGTCTTTTCTTCGCGCTGAACGCCAAGAACGGCCGGGTGCGCTGGCGGAAGAGCACGAAGCGCTGCGCGGCGTCGTCGCCGACGATCGGGCAGAACGTCGTGTACCAGGCCTACATGGACTACGTGCCCTGTCCGCAGGGCCGCCCGGGGGCCAGCGGCTTCCTGATCGCCTGGAACGCGGCCACCGGCCGGACGCTGTGGAAGTTCGGCGGCGCCCCGATCGAGTCGTCGCCGTTGCTCCGCGGCGGGCGGCTCTACTTCGGGTCGTGGGACCACAACGTGTACGCCGTGAACGCGGACACCGGGAAGCGCGTCTGGAGCTTCCAGGCCGACGAGCAGGTGAACACCGGCGCCGCGTACTGGAAGCGCACGGTGTACATCGCCTCCGACGGCGGCACGCTCTACGCACTCAACTCCCGCACCGGGAAGCTCCGCTGGAGCGCCCAGTCCGCCTCCAAGTTCGGCGGCTCGCGCGAGTTCTTCTACGCCACCCCCACGGTGGCCTACGGGCGGGTCTACATCGGCAACACCGACGGCACCATGTACGTGTACGGCGCTCGCAGTGGGAAGTTGCTCTGGGCCCGTCCGCTGGGCTCATACATCTACGGCGGGGCCGCGGTGTGGAAGCGCCGGGTGTTCGTAGGCACCTACGACGGCAAGCTCTACGCGCTGGACGCGGCCACCGGCGACACCGACTGGCAGATCGACACGCCGGCCGCCGTGCACTCCGCCCCCACCGTGATGGCCGGCCTCGTGTACTACGCCACCTGCTCGAGCTGCGGCTCGGCGGCCCAGCGGTCGGTGAAGCGCGGGCCCGACGGCACCTACGCGGTGCGGGCGTCGAATGGCAGGGAGGTCTGGCGCTTCCCCGGGGGCAAGTACGCGAACCCCGTGGTGGCCGACCCGGACCGCGTGTACGTCACGGGTCGGGCCCAGCAGTTCGCGTTCGAGGAGAAGAGCGCGGCGCGGAAGCGGAAGCAGGCTCGCACCAAGGCGAGGCGACAGCGATCAGAACGGCGATAGCCGCCCCCGTCATCGGCCACTCGAGGTAGTAGTTGTTGAAGGTCCGGGCGATGAACATCAGCCACAGGATCGACACGGTGAAGCCGAGGGCCCCGATCCACAGCTCCTCCGAGCGGCGCTGCACGAGCAGTAGCCAAACGGTCAGCGGCACCCAGGTCAGCAGCGCCACGAGCACGAACGGGTACGAGCCGTCACGGTCGTCCAGGATCCCGATCCGGATGAGGATCGCCGATAGGCCGTAGCCCACGATCCGGTAGGTGCCGGCCCCGTAGCGGATTGTGTCGGCGTAGAACGCGCCGGGATCTGCCACCAGGAAGGGCAGGATGCCCACTGCCACCACGCCGCCGAACACCGCCGCGGCGCGCTTGAGCTCGGCCCGCCCGGCTCCGCCGCGGACCATCATCAGAGCGAGGAATGGCAGCGCAACGAGCGAGAACTGCTTGAGCAGCACCGCTCCCGCCAGGCTGGCCGCCGCCCACCCGAGACGGCGCCGGGTGACGAGCGCGAAGGCGAGCACCAGCAGCAGGAGGCTGGGGGCGTCGTTCTGGCCGAACCAGGCCGAGCGGATGGCCACCGGGTTGCACACCAGCACGGCGCCGATCGCCAGCCGCCACACGAGCGGCGCCCGGAACGCCAGGGCGGCGCCGAGGGTGGCCAGGGTGGCGAGCAGCACCAGCAGGCGATAGTCGTCGAGCGGCTCCGGCAGCAGCCGCCACGGCGCCGCGGTGAGCAGGGCGCCCGGGAAGTAGGCGAAGTGCCTGAGCGCCACCTCACGGTTGCGAACCCGCTCGGAGGCGGTCCCGTCGCGCGTGTAGAAGCGCTCGAGGCCGGACCGGCGGTAGTCGTGCCCGTAGGGGTTGTGGCCGTGCAGCACCAGGTCTCCGCCCACCTCGATCTGGTAGGTCGAGTCATTGGTGAAGAACCAGGGCTCGGTCGAATCGCGAAGGCCGAGCTGGAGCAGCACCGACGGCGCAGAGAGCAGCACGGCCACCGCGAGCACGATCCCCACCCCGGCACAGCGCGGCCAGGTCCGGTCGCGCAGCAGGGTGAGCGCGGCCGCACCGCAGAGGAGCGCGGCCATGAAGGCGGCCGCACGGGCGATGCCCACGTCCCACTCCTCCCCGGCGGCACGCACGAGCGGGGCCAGCGGGCCGGACGGGTGCACGGTGCCCGGCCGGAAGTGCCAGGGGTCCGAGCCCAGCTCGGGAAGCGTCACCGTCACGATGGCCAGGAGCAGAGCCAGCAGCGCCAGCGCCTCCATCCGGCCGAGCCGCTCGCCCCTGGATTCAGCGGACGCGCTCACGCGGCCTGCCGCGCCTCCGCGCGACGGCGCGCGCGGACCCGGGGGTCGGCCTCCGCCGGATCGGGCCGCAGCGACCATCCCGCGGCCACGGCGAGCACCAGCCACGTGAGCGGGTCCTCGAGGAAGCCGCTGTAAAAGAGGGCGTGCACGAACAGGGCGAGGAACGACGCTCCCAGGGCCAGCCCGAGCGGCTCGTCCCTGCGGTACACGCCGAGGATCACCCGCACCCCGCCAGCCAGCAGCCAGGTGTAGAGGGCCAGGCCCACCACGCCCAGCTCGGCGGCCACGGTGAGTGGTGTGGTGTGGGACACGAAGTTGGCCGTGGGCCGGTCGCTGTTCGCGAGCCGCCGGCTCGCCCGAGCCTGGCCGCCGATGCCCACCCCGTGAATCGGCTGCTCCTTCACCACGCGGGCCGCGTCCTGCACGCGGTCGGTGCGGTCGCTCGTGACCCGGTTCACCGACTCGCCGTCCGCGACCTTCACCGCGGCGAAGGCGAGCGCCACGAGCGCGGCGGCCACGGCCAGCCCGCCCACCGCCCGTCGCACTCGACGATCGCCGGTGACCAGCGCCAGCGCCAGCGTGACCAGCATCAGCGCAACCATGCTCGACTGGGAGTAGGAGAACACCAGGCCGACCCACATCAGCACCAGGGCGCCGATCAGCGGCCAGGGGCGCGACCGTCCCGTGGCCAGCAGCACGAGCACCAGGCCCACGCCCAGGATCACGTGCCGGCCGTAGAGGCTCGGGTCGCCGAACAGCGACGTGACCCGGAAGAAGTCCGTGTTCGCGTTGGACACGGCGAGGTTGGGCGCGTAGAAGAAGAGGTCGTGGGTGATGGCCTGCCAGATGCCCACGGCGGCGAACAGGGAGGCCAGCCCGATGCCCGTCAGCGCCAGCGCCCGCGGCGCCCAGTCGGGGTACTCGGCCCGGGCCACGATCGCCAGGAGCGCGGCGAAGGGAAGCGTGAAGAACACGAGCAGGTTTGCACCCGCCTCCACGTCGTCGGCCCAGAGGAGGGAGAGCATGGCGAACGCGAAGAAGCACGCGGCCGGGAGGGCCAGGGAGCGCGGGAGCGGCCGCACCTCGCCCCGCAGCGCGCGCCACGCCAGGGCTCCGCCCGCGGCGGCGAGCACGAAGTACAGCGGGAGGAGCCGGCCCAGCCGCCCGTCGGTGGCCACGGAGACGAAGAAGCGGTTGGCGCTGTCGAAGGCGAGCGGTGGCCGGAAGGGGGCGGCCAGAAGCACCAACACGGGCACCAGCGCCGGCCTGCGGGCGAGGAACCCGGCCGCGACGCCCACCACCACGAGACCGGCCACCGCGGCCGCGGCCCCGGCGGCGCTGGTCAGCTTGTCGAGGCCATCGCTTCCCAGCGACGCGGCCAGGCCAGCCTCAGCCGCGGTGAGGGTCCCGAGACCGGCCAGGAGGGCCACCCGTGAGCGTGCCAGGAGCGCGAGTGCGGAGCCGAGGGCGCCGCAGACCGCTGCGAGTTGGGCGAGGTCCGCGTGCTCCATCCGCGCGGACAGCGTAGAAGGACCGCCGCCCGCGTAGCGCTCAGTGGGCGCCGGCGCCCGCCACGGGGCGCTCCTGAGCGCGGTTGCGGGCCTCGGCGGCCTCGCGCAATCCCTCGCCCCGCCCCGGCCGCAGCTGCTGCCGGGCGTGCAGCAGGTAGCGCGCCGGATCGTGGCCCGGGAGCACCGAGGCCGCGGCCGCCCGGACCAGGTAGGCCCAGGTCCAGCACACCTTCCAGAGCAGCCGCGTGAGGGGAGAGACGTGCCGGCGCAGGTAGCGGTCGCGCCCGCGGTGGAACTCCACGATCCGCCGGCTCATGGCCGCGGCGTCGCTAGAGAGCTGGTCGTGGTGGATCGCCCGGGCCCCGGGGGCGAAGAGGATGCGCCAGCCGGCGTCGTGGAGGCGCTTGCAGAAGTCGGTCTCGTCGGAGTACACGAAGAACCCCGGGTCGAGCCAGCCCACGCCCTCCGCGGCCTCGCTCCGCACCAGCATCGCGCTCGACTGGATCCAGCCCACCGGCCGCAGGGCCGCCCCTCGGCTCTGCACCGCGTAGGGGCGGTGGAGGAACACCGCGGCGGCCAGCGCCCAGCCCGCGTCGGGCAGGCGCCAGGCACACGCCGACGGTGTGCCCTCGCCGGTCAGGAGCCGAGCCCCGGCCACCGCCGCACATGGGTCGGCCTCGAGCGCCTCCACCAGCGCCTGGGCGCATCCGTCCTGCACCTCGGAGTCCTCGTTCAGGAGCAGGGAGTAGCGCCCCTCGGCCTCGCGCAGCAGGCGCGTGTCGGCGGCCGCCTTGCCCTCCCTCTGCTCCAGCGCGATCAGACGCACGTGCCCGCCGAGCGCGCGGACGGCCTCGGCCGAGCCGTCGTCCGACGCGTTGTCGAGCACGAGCACCTCGTGCTCCATCCCGGCCGGGTGGTGGCGCGCGATCGCGTCGAGGCAGGCCATCAGGTGCTCACGGCCGTTCGTGTTCACCACGCAGTAGGAGAGGAGGGTCACGAGGCGGCTTCGCGGAGGATCTCGAGCGCCCGGCCGGCCAGCTCGTCCCGGCCGAACTCGCGCTCGGCGAGCAGCCGGGCGTTGCGCCCGTAGCGCTCCACCTCCGCGGGGTGATCGCGCAACCAGCTCACCTTCTCCGCAAGGTCCGCGGGATCCCCGGGCCGGACGAACACTCCGGCCTGGTTCTCCTCCACCAGCCGCTGCATCCAGCCGGGCTGGTTCACGATCGCGGCACGGCCCGCGGCGAAGGTGTCGAAGAGCTTGTTGGGCGAGTTGGTGGCCAGGACGGGCACGTCCTTGAAGATCGTGAGGCAGGCGTCCGACGCCGCGGCCAGGCGCGCCACGGCGGCCTTGTCCGGGGCGGGGTCGAGGAACACGACGTTGGCCGCGCCCAGGCGCTCGGCCTCTGCCCGGAGGCCCTCCCGGTGCTTGCCGTCGCCCAGCAGGACGAAGGTCACGTCATCCGCCATCGGGGCGGCGCGCACCACCTGAGAGAGGTCGTTGGCCTCGCCCATGGTGCCGAAGTAGCTGCACACGAAGCCGTTCCCGAGGCCGAGGCGGCGCCGCTCGGCCGCGCGGTCGAGTGCGGGGGAGAAGAGCTCCAGGTCCGACGCGTTCGGCACCAGCGACACGCGATCCGGGGACACCCCGGCGGCGATCACGCCGTCGCGGATCCCGGGCGAGAGCGCGATCACACGCGCGCTGCGGCGATACACAAAGCGCTCCAGCGCCCGGGCCAGGCGCCGGGCCAGCGGGTTGCGGAGCGCGCCCATCTGGATCGGCGCCTCCGGCCACAGGTCGCGGACCTCGAACACCAGCGGCGCGCGGTGCCGGGCCGCCGCCAGCAGCGCGGGCAGTGCGATCGTGAGCGGCGGCGAGGTGGCGTACACCACATCCGGCCTCGGGCCGCGCAGGGCCTCCCGCGACGCCCCGACGGCGAAGCGCGCGAAGGCCAGCATCCGCCGCGGGTACGAGGTGTGCGTGGCGCTCACATAGTCCGAGTAGCCGCCGCGCGCGCCCACCACGTCAATGCCATCCACGTCCCTGCGGCCCGGGGCCGCGGTTACCATCCGCACCGCGTGGCCGCGCTCGACGAACCGCCGGGCGAACTCGTAGGAGCGCGTGCCACCCACGCCCGCGCGCGTGATGAAGAACTGATGGAGGTAGAGGATTCGCATGCGCCGCCGCCGCAACGGTAATGCGCCGTGAGCCGGGCCCTGGACCTGGTGCTGGCCGCAGTGCTCCTCGCTCTGGCCACGCCGGTGCTGCTGGTGGCCGCCATCCTGATCCGGCTGGAGAGCGGCGGGCCGGTGGTGTACCGCCAGCGGAGGGTGGGCCTCGGGGGCGCGCCCTTCGAGCTCTGGAAGCTGCGCACGATGGTCGCCGGGGCCGAGACGATGGGCGCGGGGATCTGGGTGCTGGAAGGCGACTCCCGCATCACGCGCAGCGGCCGGGTGCTGCGCCGCTTCTCGCTCGACGAGCTGCCGAACCTGGTGAACGTCCTGCGCGGCGAGATGGCGATCGTGGGGCCGCGCCCCACGGTTCAGGCCCAGGTGGATGCCTACACCGACCGCCAGCGCCGGCGGCTCGAGGTGAAGCCGGGAATCACCGGCTGGGCCCAGGTGAACGGGCGCGCGTCGCTGCCCTGGCCCGAGCGGATCGAGCTGGACGTGTGGTACGTGGAGCACCGCTCGCCGCTCCTCGATCTCCGCATCCTGCTGCGCACCGCCCGGATGCTGCTCACCGGGCGAGGCCTCTACTCGGACACCCTGCACCAGGGCTGGTGAGTACGTGGTCCGGTGCTCGCCCGATCACATAGGGCTGCGGTGCTCGCCCGATCACCGATCGGGCTGCGCTCCTCGCCGCCGATCGGGCTCCGCTCCTCCCTCGCGCTGCTGAGGGGTCAGGCGGCGGTGCGGGCGCCGGTCTTGCGCAGCGCGCGGGGCACGACGAAGCGGATGCCGGAG
>JBBQHI010000008.1:0-95432 GCA_038323835.1 Solirubrobacterales bacterium | reverse complement strand
GTCCGCGTCGGAGAACCCCCGCACGGTCACACCGATCCGCAGCAGGCGGTCGTCCGCATAGGCCTCGAGTGTCCGGTAGCCGCGAGTCCACCACGCTCCCGGTGCGGCGAACGCGTCCTCGCCCACGCCCTTGACCAGTCGGGGCTTCAGCTCCGGGTCCCCGGCGTAGAACTGCTGCTGCTCCACCTGCTGGTTCGCGAAGCGCCGCCGGGCCTGGGCCGCCGAGTCGACGCTTACGCGTACCAGCACCACGGGACCGCCGCGCCACTCGCACGCCGCCACCTCGTCGGCGGCACCCTTCTGCCTGCGGTGAAGCACCGCCGGCCGCACCCCGGCCACTCGCGCCACCAACGGGGTGGGCACCCGCTCGCAGGCGGTCTTCAGGTGGGGCCGGGCGGGAGGCTTGGCCGCCGTGCCGGAGTCCTCGTCCCCGCCGCCTCCACAGGACACGACCAGGACCGCCGTGGCGGCGAGCCCTGCGGCTGTGGCCGGGAGCCGAATGGGGGAGCCTAGGAGTCTTCTTCGAGCGGGACGATCAGGCGGATCTGGCTCCGCGCCAGCATCAGGACCGGTGCGTTCCAGTCCCGCCCGGAGCCGTCCAGCGCTCGCAGCTCCGCGTCGACGATGGTGAAGAAGTCGTGGTCGCGCCGGTTCACGTAATCGGACAACCGGCTTCGGTAGCCCTCCCGGGGGAGGGTGAGCCGCCCCTCCACGCGATAGCGGTCGGTCTCGACCACCACCTTCTCCTGGCGCATGTCCACGGGCGGGAATCTACCGACACCGGGTCCGGGAAAGGGCTTCCGGGTGTACCTTTGCCGGGTGGAGAGTGGAACAGTTCCCGTGCGGAGCGCGGCCCTCGAGGCCGTGTTCAAGCCGGTGCAGCCGCCTACTACGTTCGAGGAGACGGTGGAGCGCCTGGGCACGGCCATCAGGCTCGGCCTGCTCCCTGCCGGCAGTCGCCTCCCAGCCGAGCGCGAGCTGGCCGAGCAGCTGCGCATATCGCGCTCGACGCTCCGGCATGCGCTCAACACGCTGGTGCAGAGTGGCCATTTGGTGGCCCTGCGCGGCCGCGCCGGCGGAACCTTCGTCGCCGACGAGCCGCCGCTCGTCCTGAGCGACGAGGAGGGCGCCCTCGGGGACGCGGCCCGTGAGCTGCTGGATTACCGGGTGGCCGTGGAGACCGGCGCGACGGTGCTGGCCGCCGAGCGCGCGGGGGAGGCCGACCTGACCCGCTTGGAGGAGCTCACGGAGAGCATGGCCGGCGAGGCGCCCTTCGAGGACTATCGACGCGCCGACGTGCGTTTTCACATCGGCCTCGCGGAGGCGGCCCGCTCACCGCGCCTCGTGGTCGCCATGACCGAGGTTCAGGGGCACATGAGCGACCTGATCGCCCGGATCGCGCATCCCCGCGAGGTGCTGGCCCGCTCGAACGCCCAGCACCGGCGGATCGTCGCGATGCTGCGGCGCCACGACACCGGCCGGGCCGTTCGCCTGATGCGCGAGCACCTGGCCGGCACCGAGCACATCCTCGCCGGCCTGATGCGCGACCCCGGCTAGCCGGGTCCGACCCAGATAGTGCGCCGACGCCCCGGGCATCCGTGGACGTCCCTGTCCGCGTTGCCCGGGGCGCTGGCGCTGCCCGTCCTGCGGGTAGCTTGGTCTCCTCCTGAGAGGTGAGGTGATGTGAGCGGCCAGGGGCCACCCACCGGCCGCCGCGCGGCGCTGCTCACGGCTCGGTGGGTGGCCCGGGGAGTCACCGGCGGCGGCTGCCTCCCCCGGCACGCTGGTTGGGGCCGGCGTCGTTGCCGCCCTCGCCGGGCTCGGAAGCCGGCGGGTTCAGCCGCACGACGTTGCCCGGGTCCTCCTCGGCCCCATTGCCCAGGGACGCCCGCACATTCGAGGGTCGCCACCTCGGCCCGCCGCGGGGCGGGGGGCCGCCCTCGTCGTTGAGGGCCTCGGCAATCGACTTGAGGGACTCCCCCCGATCGCGCATCGACACGATGTGCTCCTTGAGGGCGTCGGCCTCCGGCCCGGCGCCGTTTGTGGTGCGGCCGGACCCCGCCTTCGTCCGCTGGGCGGCGGGCTTCCGCTTCTTGCTCGGCTCCGCCTCCGCCAGCTTGGTCCGCTCGGCACGGACGATCTCGAGCTGGCGCAGCACCTCACGGCCCTCCTCGGTGGAGGTGTCGAGCTCGGGCTCGAGCGCCACGAGTGCCACCTTCTCCGCGGTCAGGCCGGCCAGCAGGGCGTCGAGCTGTGGCCGCGAGACGCTCAGGCGCCGTACGTCCGACACCACGAGCGCGCTCGCGCGGTGGGCGCGGAACTGCTCGAAGGCATACCGCACCCCCGGGCGTTCGAGCACATCGCCGCCGTTCGGCTCCACGTCGCGCACCACGCCGACGAGCTCGAAGCGGCGTCGCTTGCACAACCCCTCGATCTGAGCCAGCTGGTCGTAGAGCTTGGCCTGGCGCTCGGGCACCGCCTTCGGCACCGTCACGTACCCGAGCACCTTGGTGCCAGGGGCCAGCTCGGGCCCGCCGGCGATCGGGCCCGGATGGGCCTGAAGCGCAGGCGGAAGCGGGGTGTCCACGTCCGAGTAGTCGACCCAGAACGGCAGCTTTCGCCTCGGGTCGAGCACGAAGAAGCGACTCGCCTCCGCACGCCGGCGTGGATCCGCCACCGCCGGCATGTCCACGGCGTACGCGGTGCCGCGGAAGCTTCCGATTGACGGGTCGCTGCTCGTTCCCTCCAACTCGAGTCCCCGGCCCAGCGGGATCACACTGCGATCCGGCCTTCTCCGGGGCAGGCCACGCTTCGCCAGGAACGCGACGAGAGCGCCGATCAGCACGACGCCGGTGGCGATCAGCCACCAGGGCACGCCCCGGGAGCTGTCCTTGCCTGCCGACTCGGTGTGCGCCGCCGGCCTCGCCACCGGTGCGCTTGCCTGTGGCTGGGCGGTCGTCCTGCCGGCACCGCCCGCCTTGGTCTTCTTCTTGTCTTCCTTCAGGCTGACGGGCGGTGTGCTCGTCGTTCCCTTCCGGTCGAGAACCGCGTAGGTCCGGGGTCCCGCCACCCCGTCCACAGAGAGCCCTCGTCTGGCCTGCAGACTCCGGACAGCCGCCTCGGTCTTCGGCCCATAAACACCGTCGATCGGCCCCACGGACTCGCCGGCCGTGTGCAGCCGGCTCTGAAGCCCGCGAACCTGGGCCGACCCGCCGGGTACGCCGAGTCCGGCGCCCCTTCGCACGGGACGCGGCTGGGCCTTGCGAAGGGCCGTGCGCGTGGCCGGTCCCACGATCCCGTCCGCGGCCAAGCCGGAGCGCGCCTGGAGGTTTCGCACCGCACCTTCGGTGATGGGGCCGAAGAGCCCGTCCAGAGGCCCCGGCTGCTCACCTAGCGTCTGCAGGCGACGCTGAAGCGCCTTTACCTGCGAAGCGCCGTCGGCGCTCGCATATCCCTGCCCGCGGGCCAGCGGCGTGGCGCCGCCGGACTGCCCGGCCGCGAGCGCAGCCTGAGGAAGGCTCAGCATGAGCGCCACCCCTATGAGCAATCCCACCAGCCTGCTGCACGCAGGTAGGGATCGAGTTTTCGAGTACATCAAGGACTCCTTCTCGAGCGTTGAGACCACCGGCCGCGCAGGGGCGACTGGCGATTGGCTGAGCCGAGTGGGCTAGCCGGGGCGCTCGAGGAGGGCGATATAGGCCTGCGGCCGCAAACGGGCCGAGGCCATCGCCAACACGCTGGTGCTCAGGGCGGCGAGGCCGAGAAGCACGAGCGTGGCGAAGAGTGTTCCGGAGAAGAAGCCCGCCGAGGCGGAGGCCCCGACGGCGGAGGCGCCACCCGGAGCCTGGGTGGGAGCGCGCCGGTCGGGCGCGGGCGCGGGGTGCGAGGGCGGCGCGGCGGGTGCCGACCGGTTGCGGGAGGGGGCGGTGGCGCCGAACGCCGAGTGCCCGGGCGCGGTGAAGGCGAGGAGCGCGGCGTTGCCCGTGGTGAACAGGGCGGTGCCCGACGGGCCCAGGAGCTGAAGGACGCCCAGGCCGGTGCTGCCCGGTCCGCCGGCCTCGCTTCCGAGGAGCCCGCCGAAGAGGGACCAGGACAGCCCGGTGCTGCCGAGCGGCGACGACGGCACCGACCCGATCGGCAGGAATGCCGGCGGGATCGGCGCGAGCGCGGGGCCCTGATGGGTCGGGCCGTCCGGGAGATGAGTCGGGCCGGCCGGCGGCACGACCGTGACCGGTGTTACCGCGTCGACCGCGTCAGTGACCGGTGCGATCACATCCGGAATCACCGGAAGCTGGGGAAGAACGTCCGGGACGGTCGGCCCCGGCTCGGCAGGGGCTCGATCGAGGATTTGCGGAACGACAGGATCGAGGATCTGCGGCACGGTCGGGACAGCGGGCAAGATCTCGGGGATCGTCGGCAGCGTGTTGGTGAGGGGCGGCACCTCCGTGACGTCGGGGAGGGCGGGCGCTACCTCCGGCGGCAGCGGCAAAACGTCGGGCAGGATGGGGACCACCTCGGGGAGAGCTGGGGTTACCCCGCCGAGGTCGGGGAGGGCGGGGATGACGCCGCCAGTGTCCGGGAGGGGGGTGGTTACACCGCCGAGGTCGGGGAGGGCGGGGAGGGTGCCGCCGACGTCGGGGAGGGTGCCGCCGACGTCGGGGAGGGTGCCGCCGACGTCGGGGAGGGTGCCGCCCGTGTCGGGGAGGGTGCCGCCCGTGTCGGGGAGGGTGCCGCCCGTGTCGGGGAGGGTGCCGCCCGTGTCGGGGAGGGTGCCGCCCGTGTCGGGGAGGGTGCCGCCCGTGTCGGGGAGGTCCACCACGGGCACGTCGGGAACCGTTCCGCCCACGTCGGGGAGGTCGGGTGCCGGAGTGTCCGGGAGGGTCTCGTCCGGGATGGTGCCGCTCACATCGGGGAGGTCAGGCGCTGGGACATCGGGGAGCGAGCCGCCCACGTCAGGGAGGTCAGGCGCCGGGACATCGGGCAGCGTGCCGCCGAGGTCAGGAAGAGGGGAAGCCGGGGGGTCATCGGCGGCCGGCGGGGAGGGTGTTCCGGCGTTGGTAGACGGGGCGTCTACAACCGGATCCGAGGAGGACGCCGTGGGGTCTGCGGGGGTGGCGGGGTCTGCGGGGGTGGCGGGGTCTGCGGGAGTGGCGGGGTCTGCGGGAGTGGCGGGGTCTGCAGGCTCCGGGGCAGCGGGCTCCGCAGGGGTGGCCGGAGTTGCGGGCTCCGCGGGGCCCGCGGCGGCCGGCTTCGTAGGGGCGTCGGGCAGGACGCCGGCCAGGTCGGGAACCTCTGGTGGCAACGAGGTGTCAACCGTCGGGACCACGGCGCCGGTGTCAACCGGCAGTGCGGGCGCATCCACGCCGGGGAGCGCGAGAGCCGAGGAGGGAGCGAGGAGGGCGACGAGTGCCAGCGCGAGCACGGCGAGGAAGGCCTGGAGGCCGGAGGGGCGGGACGGGTGGGAGGCCGTCCCGGCCGGAGGCTGGCTGGAGAGTGCTGTAGGCGACACGTCGGTTGTTCTCGCTCCGGGCCCTATACCCGGGTTGAGCGTGCCGTGCGCATGTTGGGGCGGCCAACGTCTGCGCGCGGGTACAGGAGTTTCCACGGGAGCCGCTCCAGTTTCAAGGGCAAACACGAGGTTTCTTCATTCTTGGTCCACGGGATGAATGAACCATGTGCCCTGCGTGAACCGGAAGATCCCGCCGCCGCCATCGGGCTATCGAGGGCGCAAGAAAGGTTCGGACCCGAACCTTTCTGGGTGAGCAAGCCCTCCCGCGGCCGCCAATCTCGGGGTCGAGCCGGCCGGCCGCTCGCACATACCTCCGGGCTATGCCCCGCCCATGCTCGGAGGGCCCAGAAAGTCCGCGATCGACACCCGAGGGGCGGGCGTGGTTACACCCGCTTCGTCGCCCTCCAGACCGCATGGGGACTGAGGGTTACACCAGTGGAGCCCCCGCAAGCCGACCCTGATGCACAGACCGCGCCAAAGGACGCTGCGGCGCCGGCGGAATGACCCCGAGGGGCCACGATAGCCCCCCGGTTACAGCCTCTGGAGGCCCGCCGCAGCCTCCACGAACGCCCGCCAGGCGTCGTGTTCACGCCGCCGCTCGCCATCGTCCGTTACGGGTGCGGTTCGCGCGCCCGTGGGCACGCGCTCGCCGATCTCCCGAGTGCCATCCCACACGCCGGCGCCCACGGCGGCCAGGGCGGCGGCGCCCGCCGCGGTCGCATCGATTATCCCCCGCTCGATGGGCAAGCCCGTGCAATCGGCTTGCAGTTGGAGCAGGAGGTCGTTGCGACTGAGCCCTCCATCCACGCGCAACGCCTCCGGCTTCGCGTGCTCGGACACGGCGGCCACGATGTCGGCCACCCGCCATGCGATCCCCTCGAGAGCCGCCCGGGCCAGGTGCCCTGGACGGGTGCGTCCCGAGAGGCCGGCGATCACCGCCCTCGCCTCCGGTCGCCACCACGGAGCGCCGAGTCCCGCGAGCGAGGGCAACATCCGGACGCCATCGCTGTCCTTCACCTCGGACGCCAGGGCGGCAAGCTCGGGCGGGCCGGCGGCGAGACCCAGGTCGCGGCTCAGCCATTCCAGCAATGCGCCCGCCGTGAACACTCCGCCATCGAGGGCGTACTGAACCCGGCCGCCGATCCTCCACGCCACCGTAGGGATGAGCCCGCCGGGCGCTGGGTCCGGGCGTGAGTCTCCCGCGTGCGCGAGGACGAACACTCCGGTGCCGTAGGTGGCCTTCACGCGTCCGGGGCTCACGCAACCCGCACCCGCGAGGGCGGCCTGCTGGTCCACCACCTGGGCGCACAGCGGGAGCTCGCCCGCCCAGTCGGGGTGGCGGAGCGTGCCGAGCCGGCCGGCGCTGTCGCGGATCGGCGGGAGCGCGGCGCGGGGCACCCCGAACGCCGCGAGCAGCGCGTCGTCCCAGTCGGCCGCTCCGGGCACGGAAAGCTGCGTACGCGACGCGGTGGACGCGTCGGTGGCGAACCCGGCCCCGAGCACGTCGCACAGCCACGCGTCCACGGTGCCGAGCCGGAGCGTCCCGGCGTCGAGCGCCGAGGCCACGGCCGGCTCGTGCTCCAGCAGCCAGGCGAGCTTGCCGGCCGAGAAGTAGGGGTCGAGGGGGAGCCCGCTTCGCCCCCGCACCTCGTCCGCTCGCCCGTCCGCCTCGATCCGGTCGAGGGCCTCCTGTGAGCGCTTGTCCTGCCAGGTCACGATCGGCGTGAGCGGCTCGGCCCCCTCCGCCTCCCATGCGAGCACCGATTCGCCCTGGTGGTCGAGTCCGCACGCCACCACCTCGCCGTCGAGGTCGCGGAGCACCTCGGCCACCGCGTCCACCACGGCCACGAGCACCGCGTGCGGGTCCTGCTCGACCCACCCGGGACGGGGGTGGTCGAGAGCCTTGTCCCGGCGCGCCTCGGCCACGGGCGTGAGGTCCACGTCATACACGACCGCCTTCACGGCCGAGGTGCCCTCGTCGATGCCGAGCAGCAGCGGCCGGCTCATGACCCTCGGTACTCGGCGGATCGCCGCCACCAGGGCCCGTCCGCGGTGAGCGCGCCGGGCGGCTCGGGCGCGGGGAGCTCCCCCAGCTCGCCGAGCTCGATCCCCAGGTCGCGCACCACGACAGACACGCTCTCGGCGATCCCCAGCGACGCGGTGAGTCCGGTAGATCTGATCGCGGCCACGTTCACGAGCCGCCCACACTGCCGGGACACCCCGATCACGTAGTTCACCCCGCGACCCGCGGGACGCAGGCCGGCGTAGGTGGCCACCGGCTCCGCGCCCTCCAGCGGCGGGTGCATCCTTGCTGCCGCACCGAGGACCTCGCCGGTCGCCGCCTCGCGCACCGACCAGTCGTCCTTGTCCTCCTGGTCGATCGCCGTCGGGCCCGCCACCACCTTGCCGTCGAGAGTGGGGAAGACGAGCACCCCCTTGGTCCTCTCGGTCGGAACGGGGAGCAGGATCGCGGTCAGGGGCTCCCCGTCCCGGGGATCGAAGACGAGGAACTCGCCCTTGCGAGGGTAGATCTCGAACGAGTGGTCGCCGGCGAGAGCGGCCACCTCGTCAGCGCGAAGCCCGGCGCAGTTCACGGCCACGCGGCAGCGGAGCCGGGCGCCGCCGGGCTCGTGCAGCTCGAGGCCCTCCTCCACCGCCCGGATTCCGTCCACGCGCCAGCGCGTCCATATATGCACGCCCAGCCGGACCGCGGCCGACGCGAGAGCGAGCGTGTAGGCCACAGGATCGGTCACGGACTCGCCCGGCACCGCGAGCGAGCCGTCGTCGCTCACACGCGCGTGGACGCCGTTGCGCTCCGCGCGCTCCGCCAGGCGCACGGCCGTGGCTCGCCCCTCCGCGTTCTCGGGACGCAGGACGGCGCCGCAGCGCAGAACGGGAATCGCGAGACCGTCGGTCACCCCGTCGCGGATCCTGGCCGACCTCAGGATGAGCTCGGTCTCGAGCTCGCCGGGCGTGGAGTCGAAGCCGGTGTGGAGGATCCCGGAGTTGGTGCCGCTGGCCGCCAGGCCCGGCGCCGCCTCCGCCTCGAGCAGGGCCACGGACGCGCCGCGCCGGCGCAGCTCGAGGGCGGTGGCGCATCCGACCACCCCCGCACCGACCACGGCAACCTGGACGTCAGGCACGGCGACGCGCTATCGACAAGGGCGCCGATGGTTGACACCACAGGTTCCGGTTGCTTAGGGTCGCGCGCATCGAATAGGTCGGTCCACCAAACCATTCTCGCCGGAGCGCCGGATCACCGGCCTCCCGATGAAGGGAGAAAGCGACTCGATGTCCACCGGAGCCCCCGAAGCAGACCTGGCTGGCGAGGACGAGAAGCGACTCGCGGAGCTCGGCTATACGCAGTCCCTCCAGCGCGGGTGGAGCAGTTTCTCCAACTTCGCCATCTCCTTCACGATCATCTCGGTACTCGCCGGGTGTTTCACCAGCTACTTCGTGGCCTGGAACAGCGGCGGGCCGATCGCCATCAGCTGGGGCTGGCCGATCATCTGCGGGCTGATCCTGCTCGTGGCATTCTCGATGTCCGAGCTGGTGTCGCGCTACCCCACCGCCGGTGGCATCTACTGGTGGGCGTCCGAGCTCGGGGGCAAGACCTGGGGCTGGTTCACCGGCTGGTTCAACCTCATCGGGCTGGTGGGCGTGGTGGCCTCGGTCGATTACGCGTGCGCCCAGTTCATGAACGTGCTCTTCGGTCTCTACAAGCTGGACCTGGGCGTCATGAACTTCGGCGACACCGAGCACATCCTCTCCGAGACCTTCGTGCTCTTCGTCGGCATCCTCACGCTGCACGCAGTCGTGAACATCTTCTCCTCGCCGCTGGTGGCCCTCTTCAACAACATTTCCGTTGGCTGGCACGTGCTCGGCGTGGCCGTGATCATCGGCATTCTGATCATCGTGCCCGACAAGCACCAGAGCCTCGACTTCGTCTTCACGCAGCGCATCAACAACACCGGTTTCAGCGACTCGAGCATCGGCGGTGGTTTCTTCTGGTTCTACGTTCTTCCGCTGGGCTTCCTGCTGACGATGTACACCCAGACCGGCTACGACGCCTCGGCCCACATCAGCGAGGAGACCAAGGGCGCGGCGATCGGTGCCGCCAAGGGCGTATGGCGCTCCGTTTTCTGGTCCGGGGTGATCGGCTGGTTCGTGCTCCTGGCCATCACCTTCGCGGCCACCGACACCAAGTTCATCAACGATCCGGGTAACGGCTTCGGGCTCGGGGCCTCCACCGCGATCTTCGGCAGCGCGCTCGATCCATGGGCGGCGAAGATGGTGATCATGATCGCCGTGATCGGCCAGCTCTTCTGCGGCATGGCCGGGCTGACCAGTGCCTCACGCATGTGTTACGCCTTCTCGCGCGACCGGGCCGTGCCCGGGCACCGCATCTGGACACGCCTCAACCACCATCGCGTGCCCGCATACGCGGTGGTGTTCATGGCCTTCCTGTCGTTCCTGGTGACGCTACCCGCGCTCAAGGGCGACGAGAACAACTTCACCTACGCCTTCACGGCCGTGGTTTCGATCACCGTCATAGGTCTCTACATCGCGTACGTGATTCCCGTGTACCTCCGCTGGCGCCAGGGCGACTCCTGGCAGCCGGGGCCCTGGACCCTCGGCAAGAAGTACAAGTGGGTCAACCCCGCAGCGGTGATCTGGGTGATCATCTGCGTGATCATCTTCAGCCTCCCGCAAGCACCAGCGGGAGTGCCCTGGAATGACGAGTTCGACCTCAAGTTCCTGAACTACGCGCCGGTCACGGTCGCGGTCGTGATCCTCGCGGTCGGACTGTGGTGGCTGATCTCGGCCCGCAACTCGTTCGAGGGCCCGGTCCGCCAGATCACCACCGACGAGACCGGGCGCGTGATCGCGCCCGACGAGCCCGGCTAGTTTCAGGCGCGTGACCATCCAGGAGCTTCGCAGGGCGGTCGAGGGCGGCACCGTGGACACGGTGCTGCTCGCGATCGCCGACATGGAGGGCCGCCTGCAGGGAAAGCGGCTCACCGCCGACCACTTCCTGGAGGAGGTGGCCGAGAACGACGCCGAGGGCTGCAACTACCTCCTCGCCGTGGACGTGGACATGGAGACGGTGTCCGGGTACGAGATGTCGAGCTGGTCCCGGGGCTACGGCGACTTCGTGATGAAGCCCGACGTGGACACGCTGAGGCCCGTGCCGTGGCACGAGGGAACGGTCATGGTGATGGCCGATCTCCAGTGGCACGACGGGACGGACGTGGCGGCCTCGCCGCGGCAGATCCTCCGCCGTCAGCTGGGCCGCCTCGCCGAGCGGGGATGGAGCGCGGCCGCGGGCACGGAGCTCGAGTTCATGCTCTTCAACGACACCTACGAGGACGCGTGGCGCAAGAGCTACCGGGACCTCGAGCCGGTGAACCTCTACAACGTGGACTACTCGCTGGTGGGCACCGCGCGCGTGGAGCCGTTCATCCGCCGCATCCGGAACTCGATGAAGGGCGCCGGGATGAAGGTAGAGAACTCGAAGGGCGAGTGCAACTTCGGCCAGCACGAGATCAACTTCCGCTACGACGAGGCGCTGAAGACGGCCGACGATCACGCGCTCTACAAGACGGGGGCCAAGGAGATCGCAGCGCAGGAGGGGTATGCGCTCACGTTCATGGCCAAGCTGAACGAGCACGAGGGCAACTCGTGTCACATCCACTGCTCGCTCCAGAAGGCGGACGGAAGTGGCAGCGTGTTCGCCGAGCAGCAGCAGACCTTCGACCACTTCGTGGCCGGCCAGCTCGCGGCGCTCTCCGAGCTCACGCTCCTGTTCGCCCCCCAGGTGAACTCCTACAAGCGCTTCGTGGAGGGCTCGTTCGCCCCGACCGCGGTGGCCTGGGGCCGCGACAACCGCACCTGCTCCATGCGCGTGGTGGGGCACGGCGAGGGCCTGCGGGTGGAGAACCGGCTGCCCGGCGCCGACGTGAACCCGTATCTGGCGCTGGCCGCCATGATCGCCGCAGGGCTTCGCGGGATCGATGAAGAGCTGCCGCTGGAGCCGGCGATGGAGGGCAACGCCTACGAGTCGGACAAGGAGCGCGTGCCCCACACCCTCTACGCCGCGCGCGACCTGTTCGCCGGGTCGGAGCTGGCCCGCGACGCCTTCGGGCAGGAGGTGGTGGACCACTACGTGAACCACGCCCGGGTGGAGCTCGACGCCTTCGAGAAGGCCATCACCGACTGGGAGAAGTTCCGCGGCTTCGAGCGCCTGTGAGCCGTCCGGTCATCGGCATCTGCAGTGCGATGGAGCTGGTGCGGTGGCGGGCCTGGGAGGTGCTGTGCAACATCTCCCCGCGCGTGTACTCAAAGGCCGTTCAGGCCGCCGGCGGGCTGGCCGTCGTGCTGCCCCCCGACGACGAGTCCGCCGAGTCGCCCGACGAGACGCTGGGTCTGCTGGACGGGCTCGTGCTCGCCGGAGGGGCGGATGTGGACCCCGCGACCTACGGGGCCAGGCCCCACCCCGAGACCAACGGGACCTGGCCGGAGCGCGATCGCTTCGAGCTGGCGCTGGCGCACCGGGCTCTCGAGCGTGACATTCCGCTGCTCGGCATCTGCCGTGGCGTGCAGATGCTGAACGTCGCGCTGGGCGGCACGATCGACCAGCATCTCCCGGACGCCCTCGGCCATGAGCGCCACCGCGAGGTGTCGGGCGTGTTCTCGGACCACGAGGTGCGGCTGGAGCCCGGGTCGCTGGCGGCCGGCGCGGTGGGCGGTGAGACCACGGGCGTGAAGTCACACCACCACCAGGGCCTCGCCGAGCTGGGGGAGGGCCTGGTGGTGAGCGGGCGCTCGGCAGAGGACGACCTGGTGGAGGCTGTGGAGCTGCCCGGCCGCGACTTTGTGCTGGGCGTGCTGTGGCACCCCGAGGAGGACCAGCGCAGCAGGGTGATCGGATCGCTGGTCGAGCGCGCGCGGTCGAGGAAGAAGACGGCAGCCGGATGATCCGCGTTATCGAGCCGGCCACGGCCGAGGTGATGGCCGAGGTGCCGCGGGCGGGGGCGGACGACGTCGATGCCGCGGTGGAGACGGCACGCGGCGCCTTTCCCAGCTGGCGTGCCGTGGCGCCTGCCGACCGCGCCCGGATTCTCCACCGGCTCGCCGACGAGCTGGACTCCCGGCGCGAGCAGCTGGCCCGCCTCGAGGCGCGCAACGCGGGCAAGCCGATCGGGGACGCCCGCGGCGAGATGGGCATGGTGGTGGACACCTTCCGCTACTACGCCGCCGGTCCCGAGCGGCTGACCGGGAAGACCATCCCGGTGGCGGGCGGTGTGGACATGACCTTCCGGGAGCCGCTCGGCGTGGTGGGGCTCATCACGCCGTGGAACTTCCCCCTGACGATCGCGGCCTGGAAGGTGGCCCCGGCGCTGGCGGCGGGGAACACGGTGGTGCTGAAGCCGGCCGAGCTCACCCCGCTCACGTCGATCGAGCTGGCCCGGATCGCACTCGAGGCGGGACTCCCGGAGGGCGTGGTGAACGTGGTGGCCGGGCCGGGGTCGGTGTGCGGGCAACGGCTCGTGGAGCATGAGCACGTGGCGAAGGTGGCGTTCACCGGTTCCACCGAGGTGGGGCGGCGGATCGCCGAGGGCGCCGCGGGCACGATCAAGCGGGTGACGCTCGAGCTCGGCGGCAAGTCGGCCAACGTGGTGTTCGCTGACGCCGACGTGGAGGCGGCGGCCCACGCCGCGTCGCCGGCGGTGTTCGGCAACGCGGGCCAGGACTGCTGCGCGCGGTCGCGCATCCTGGTGGAGCGCTCGGTGCTCGACGATTTCATGGGCCATCTCGAGAGCGCCGTCGGGTCGATCTCCGTGGGCGATCCGCTCGACGAGTCCACGCAGATGGGGCCGCTGATCTCCGAGGACCAGCTGCGGACCGTGTCGTCCTATGTGCCGGACGGGGCTCCGGTGGCCATCCGGGGCTCGGCTCCGGTCGGACCCGGGTACTGGTTCGCGCCCACCGTGCTCTGCCCGGTGGCGAACGACGACCGGCCAGCGCGCGAGGAGATCTTCGGACCGGTGGCGTGCGTCATCCCGTTCGAGGGCGAGGAGGAGGCCGTGCGCCTGGCCAACGACACGGTGTACGGGCTCTCAGGCTCGGTGTGGACGCGGGACGGCGCCCGCGCCCTGCGCGTGGCGCGGGCGCTGGAGACCGGGGTGATCTCGATCAACTCGAACACCTCGGTGCGGGTGGCCACGCCGTTCGGGGGCTTCAAGCAATCCGGCGTGGGGCGGGAGCTCGGGCCGGACGCGCTGGAGCACTACACCGAGCTGAAGAACGTCTACTACGCAACGGAGTGAGGATGGGGCGGCTCGAGGGAAAGGTGTGCGTGATCACGGGGGCCGCAGGCGGCATCGGCGCCGCGAGCGCCGAGCTCTTCCAGCGCGAGGGCGCCCGGGTGGTGGGCGTGGACCTGCAGGCCGGGTCCAGCGGGGATCTCGCGCTCCAAGCCGACGTGACCGACCCGCAGCAGGTGGAGGGCATGTACACGCGAGCGCGCGAGGAATTCGGGCGCATCGACGTGCTCTTCAACAACGCGGGCATCTCGCCGCCCGACGACGTGTCCGTGCTCGACACGACGCTCGAGGCCTGGCAGCGCGTGCAGGACGTGAACCTGAAGTCGGTGTTCCTCTGCTGCCAACACGGCATCCCCCACCTCCTGGAGGGCGGGGGCGGCTCGGTGATCAACACGGCCTCGTTCGTGGCCGTGATCGGGGCGGCCACGTCGCAGATCTCCTACACGGCGTCGAAGGGCGGCGTGCTGGCGCTGTCCCGGGAGCTGGGCGTGGAGTTCGCCCGCCGCGGCGTGCGGGTGAACGCCCTCTGTCCGGGCCCGGTGAACACCCCGCTGCTCGAGGAGCTGTACTCCACCGATCCGGAGCAGGCGGCGCGACGGCTGGTGCACGTGCCGATGGGGCGCTTCGCCGACCCGCACGAGATCGCCAGCGCCGCGCTGTTCCTGGCCTCCGGCGATTCCTCCTACGTGACCGCTCAGACCTTCATGGTGGACGGCGGGATCTCCAGCGCGTACGTGACCCCGAACGAATAAGAACGTGCTCCGGTGCTCCGCCCGATGACATGGCTGCGGTGCTCGCCCGATCACCGATCGGGCTCCGCTCCTCGCTAGGCCCGGGCAGCCTCGGCGAGGAAGCGCCTGGCGATGCCCCGCCCGACCTCGTTCCAGGCCTCGATGCGGCGGCTGCTCTCGGTCCGCAGGGCCTCGGGGTCGAGCCCGCTGCGCACGGCGTCCTCGTCGGTGCTCCACGCGTCGAACCAGCGGTTCAGGTCCTGCTCCGTTACCTCGGCATGGAACTGGAGTCCCCAGGCGGGCGAGCCGTTCAGGCGGTAGGCCTGAAGGCACACCGGGCTGCGGGCAAGTGGCACGGCGCCCTCGGGCAGCGGCGCCTCGTAGCTGTGCCACTCGAACACGTCCAGCCGGTCGGGGATCCCGGCCAGCAGCGGGTCATGGCGGCCGTCCGGAGTCAGCTCCACCGGCTTCCAGCCGATCTCCGGCTCCGAGGCGCGGCGCGGGGTGGCGCCCGCGGCCTCGGCCAGGAGCTGCGCGCCGAGGCAGAGCCCGACGACCGGGACACCCCGGGACAGCAGGTCGCGGAGCAGGTCCTTCTCGCCGCGCAGCCACGGGAGCCTTTCCTCCTCGTCCACGTTCATGGCGCCGCCGAACACCATGGCCGCGCCCACCCCGGACAGATCGGGTGGCGCACCTCCGTCGGGGCGCCACTCCACGAGCTCGTGTCCCGCCTCCCGCGCGACCTGGCCGAAGACACCCGGGCCCGCGTCATCGTTATGGACGGCCGCGAGAACGCGCACCCGCCGAGTATCCGTCGTTAAGGCTTTTCAGGCGCCGGAGGCACAGCGGCCTCGGGGCCGGGGGCCGTATCGGACGGGGAGTAGGTGGCGGTGGCGGGAAGCGGCGTCTCGCCGTGGAGTCGTCTCAGCTCGAAGTAGAGGATGGCCGCGGCCAGGGCCGAGAGCGGGGCGATGAGCACGTTGGTGATCAGGTCGGCCGCCACGTAGCTCACCACCGAGTCGGCGATCGCGATGAGGATCGCCGCCACCACCGCGCTCAGCACGAGCTTCAGCAGGAGCAGCACGATGAGCACGGCCAGCACCTGCCACCCGTGGCCCTTGACCAGCGCCCGGCTGCGCCCGAAGGACGACATCGCGTCGGTTCGCTCGATCACGATGACCGGGGCGATCAGAGCCCAGATCGTGAGCAGGAACAGACCCGGGACGATCAGCAGCACGAAGCCGATGCCGGTGGCGAGCCCGCCCAGGAAGCCGGCGACGAGCAGCGGCCCGATCACCGGCGTGACTGCTGACAGGAGCGAGCCGACCGTGTGGTCGCGCTTCCCGTCGAGGATGTCGTGCGCCGCCTCCACGACCATGCCCTAGAACCAGTAGGTGGCGATCGCGCCGACGATGATCGCCGCGATGGCCAGGAAGAACCCGCCGCTCTCGCGGAGGGTCCCGTTCAGGATCGCCACGGGAACGAACACCACGAGCGCCGCCGGCACGAGCAGCGAGAACTGGTCCCTGTAGACCGCGAAGATGCGCTCGAAGATGGTGCCCACGTCAAGCTTCTGTTCCATGCGCGGGCACGGTACAGCCAACGTCGGTGGGTCTGCATCCCGGGTGGGTGGGTAAGAATCGAGTTGTGGACAGCATGCGCGGAAAGCTCCTGATCGCGGCACCGTCGCTGTTCGACTACTTCCGGCGCGCGGTGATCCTCGTGCTCGACCACTCCGAGGAGGGGGCGATGGGAGTGGTGCTCAACCACCGCTCCGAGACCAGCGTGGCCGACGCGGTGCCAGCCCTGGCCTCGCTTCCGGATGCGGAGGAGCTGGTCTACGTGGGCGGTCCCGTGGCTCCGGGATCGGTTGTGGCTCTGGGCGACTTCGACGATCCCGAGGAGGCAGGGACGCGCCTGGTGGGCTCGCTGGGCACCCTCGACCCGGGCCGCCCGACGCTCACGCTTCAGCGCCTGCGGGTGTACGCCGGCTACGCCGGCTGGTCCGCGGGGCAGCTCGACGACGAGCTGGGCGAGGGCGCGTGGATCGTGGAGCCGGCCGAGGTGGAGGATCCCTTCACCGACGGCGACATCTGGTCCGAGGCGCTCCGGCGCAAGGGCGGCGAGTACTCGTTGCTGGCCACAATGCCGGGCGATCCGTCGGTGAACTGAGCCTTCGCTACGGCGCCAGCACCGGGTAGTCCCGGGCCATCGACTCCACCACCAGCCGCGCCGGTGTCAGCGCTCCGTCGCGTGTGAAGTGAACCCCGTCGGGCTGGCGGGACACCACCTCGCGACCGTCGATCTTCGTTACGTTCCGGTAGCGGCCGTTCCCGATGCCGTCGTAGAAGTCCACGTACCGCGCACCCGGCACCGCCTCGGCCGCGCGCGATACCGCGAAGTTCTGCACGCGGTAGATGCGGTTGAACTCCTCGTTGCGCGCGGTGGGCGGCGGCGCCCAGTACACGGGCCTGCGGCCGCGGCTGCCCAGCTCGCGCATGACCACTGCGGTGCGACGCGCGTACTCGGTCTCCCATTCCGGGGTGAAGGGGCCGTACGCGCTGCCGTCCACCACCACGTTGAACCCGTCGTTGGCGCCCATCACCATCACCACCGCGTCGGGCCGGCGGTCGGCGATCTCCTGCTTGGCGTTCACCTCCCAGTTGAAGAACTCCGGCCGCGTGAGGCCCGTGCCGTTGCGGGCCACCACGTCCACGTTGAGGAGCCCGTCGGGGGCCGCGTCCAGCATGCGCTGGCCGACGAACTCGGCCTGGGAGTCGCCGGTCACGAGCACGTGCAACGGATCGGCACGGGTGGGCTGGGGGAACTGCTGGGCACGCCTGGGGTGCCGGCGCAGGATGGCGGTCGAGCCCCGCTCGAGCTCAGTGCCCGACAGGGTTTTCGGCTCCTGGCCGAACGCGAGGTCGAGTCCCTTCCGCGGGAGGTGGAGCCCCACCGCGCCGGCCGCGTCGTCGAGAGGCCGGCCCGCCCACAGCACCGCGTCTCGCGTGGGGCCGTTCCCCATCCCCTCGCCGGCCCGAACGATCGCCTCCGAGTTGAGGAGGGCGGCCACGACCAGCGCCACGACCACCACCACGAGCACCCGTCCGGCGGGCATTCGCAGATCGCGCTGGTCTCCGGTCGGGTACATGGCTCAGAACCGGTAGTAGATGAAGGGGGCCACGCCCTGCTGGCCGACGGCCGCATCGGCCGCCACCACGAGCAGTCCGAGCGCCACGCCCTGGGCCACGGCGGGCCGGGCTACGACCCAGGCCTCGGCATCGCGCCACCAGCCGGGCGGCACGCCCTGGACCGCGATCGCGGCCACGGTCAGGAACACCACCGGGAGCGTCACGAGTGGCGACGGGCCTCCGGCCCCGAGCCTGCCCAGGACCTCGAAGGCGATGCTCAGGTCGGGCGCACGGAAGAAGACCCACGCGAGGCACACGACGTGGAAGGTCACGAGCCAGGCGAGCCACGCCGGCACGCGCGGAGTCCCGAAACGCTCGCGCACCCAGCGCTCGGCGCTGAGAGCCGTGCCGTGAATGCCGCCCCAGACCAGGAACGTCCAGGCCGCCCCGTGCCAGAGGCCGCCGAGCAGCATCGTGAGCATCAGGTTGCGGTAGGTGCGGCGGGGGCCGCCGCGGTTCCCTCCCAGCGGGATGTAGAGGTAGTCGCGCAGCCAGCGCGACAGCGTCATGTGCCAGCGGCGCCAGAACTCCCACAGGCTCGTGGCCAGGTAGGGGCGGTCGAAGTTCTGGGGCAGTACGAACCCGAGCAGGAGCGCGAGCCCGATGGCCATGTCCGTGTAGCCGGAGAAGTCGCAGTAGATCTGCGCGGCGAAGCCGTAGATGGCGAGCAAGGCCTCGGCCCCAGAGTGGGCGGCCGGATCGTTGAACACCGGATCGACGATGCGGCGAGCCAGCTCGTCGGCCACCACCGTCTTCTTGATCAGCCCCGCGGCGATCAGGAACAGGCCGGGCCCGGCCAGCACGGCGCGTGGATCCCGGGGCGTGCGGAGCTGCGGGAGCAGCTCGTTGGCGCGCACGATCGGCCCGGCCACGAGGTGGGGGAAGAAGCCCTGGAGGATGGCCACGTCTCCAAGCGATGCTGCCCGGGTCTCGCCCCGGTGCACGTCCACCACGTACGAGATCGCCTGGAAGGTGAAGAAGGAGATGCCGATGGGCAACACCACCTGAAGCAGCGGCAGCGGTGAGCCCAGCCCGATGCCGTCCAGCGCGTCGTCCGTCGAGCTCACGAAGAACCCGAGGTACTTGAACGTGCCCAGCAGGCCGAGGTCGAACCCGATCGCCCCCCACAGCGCACGTCTGCGCATCCGCTCGGAGGGCGAGCGTGCGATCACCTGCGCGGCGAACGTGTTCACGAGCGTGGACCCCACGAGGAGCAGGACCCAGCGCGGATCGATCCATCCGTAGAAGAAGTAGGAGACGGCGAGAATGAACGGGCGCCACAGCCGCGGATGCGGCATGAGGAGCCAGGACAGCACGAACACGACCACGAAGAACGTGGCGAACTCGATCGTCGGAAAGGTCACCTGCGGGAATCATTCCCCGGGGACCCGGGCGGCCCTGCCGCCCGACGCGAAGCTGTGCCCTCAGGCGACGGTGCGTCGCAGGTCGATAAGCGAGAAGCCGACCAGCCAGAGAGCGGCCTTCTGGTCCTCATCAAGCGGCGCGGGTACGAGCAGCTCCCGGTCGAGCTCGTCCAGGGTCTGACCTGCGGCCAGGCCGGCCACCAGACGTTCGCGATAGATACCGAAGACTCCCATGCCTGCTGCGGAGCATCCTCCTCCCGGGGCGGTCGAGAAGGGGGTGGTCAAGTTGAATCCCGCTAAGAGCGCTCGAACCCGTGCAAGCAAGCACGGAAGCGCCCGGTCCGGGATCCTGCAAAGCTCAGGACGCGTGGACGTGAGCCCGGGCGACAGATGAGCGACGGCCAGCTCATCCTCGTCGCAGGCGCGCTCCTGGCCACCGCGCTGGCCGCGGCCCTGCTTGCCGGGCGCCTCCGCGTGCCCGGCCTCCTTCTGTTCCTCGGGCTCGGGATGATCATCGGCTCGGACGGCACCGGGTGGATCAAGCTCGACGACTACGAGCTCGCCCGCAGGGTGGGAATCATCGCCCTGGCGGCCATCCTGTTCGAGGGCGGGCTGATGGCCGGCTTCTCCGAGATCCGGCCCGTCCTGCGGCCCGGACTCATGCTTGCCCTGGTGGCCACCATCGGCACCGCGGTGATCACCGCAATCTCGGCGATCTGGCTCTTCGACCTGTCGACCCTCGAGGGGCTGCTGCTCGGAGCCATTCTGGCGGCCACCGACGGTGCGGCCATCTTCTCGCTGCTGCGCACCTCCACGCTCCGGCGCCGGCTGGCCCGCACCCTGGAGGCGGAGGCCGGATTCAACGACCCGATCGCGATCCTGCTCGTGCTCGGCTTCATCCACTGGATCAAGGAGCCGGGGTATGGGCTCCTCGACATGGTGGGGCTGTTCGTGCAGCAGATCTCGATCGGCGTGGTGGTCGGGCTGGGCGTGGGCTTCGCCGCGGCGTGGGCCATGCGCCGCATGGCGTTCGCCACCGGCGGCCTCTACCCGGTGGCTTCGATGGCCGCCGGTGCCCTGGCCTTCGGGGCGGCCGACAGCCTGCACGGCTCCGGCTTTCTCGCGATCTACCTTGCGGGGCTGGTGCTGGGGAGCGCTCAGATCCCGGCGCGCAACACGATCACCGTCTTCCACCAGGGGCTCGCGTGGGTGGCGCAGATCGCCCTGTTCCTGACGCTGGGCCTGCTCGTCTTCCCCAGCCAGCTCGGCGACGTGTGGTTCGAAGGCACCATCCTCGCCCTCGTGCTCGTGGTGGTGGCCCGCCCGCTGGCGGCGGCGGTGGCCACGGCCTTCGACCACTTCTCCGCGGCGGAGCGCTTCGCCCTGGGCTGGGCGGGCCTGCGCGGCGGCGTGCCCGTGGTGCTGGCCACCTTCCCGGTGATCGAGGGCGTGCCGCACAGCCGCGAGTTCTTCAACATCGCGTTCTTCGCGGTGGTGGTCTCCACCCTTCTCCAGGGCTCGACCTTCGAGCCCCTGGCCAGGGCGCTCGGCCTCACCACCGACGAGCCGGCGCTGCCGCGGCCGCTGGCCGAGAGCGGAACGATCCGCCGGCTCGGGGCCGAGGTGGTGGAGTTCCCGGTGGCGCCCGGCGACGCCGTGGTGGGCCACTTCGTACGCGACCTCGGGCTACCGCGGGATGCGCTCCTGAACGTGATCGTCCGGCGAGGCGAGGCGATCCCACCGCGCGGGTCCACCCAGATCGAGGCCGGCGACCGGCTCCACGTGCTGCTCCGCAAGGAGGTGGCCCGCCACTTCCCGGCGCTCATGGAGCGGTGGCAGCACGGTCCGTTCGAGCCCGAGGCGGTGCGGCGTCCGCACGTGCGGAGCGGGTCGGTGATCTTCTCCACGCGCCCGTGGGTTGAGCCCGACGGTGATCCCGGCCATCCCGAGGAGATCGAGAAATGCCGCGTGATCCGGCACCTCCGCACGCGGCGTGACCAGCCCGGCTCCCTGGTGCTGCTGGACGACGGCCGCTATGCGATCGCAGGGCCGTCGCTCGCCATAGGCGCCGCAGCGCAGATCCAGCGCTACGCCCGCCGCCGCCTCAGCGCCGATCCCTCGCTGGACGAGCGCTCGTGGTGGCAGGAGGTCGTCGGAGCCCTGGCCCGGTGAGGGGGATCAGCCGTCGTCCTGGCGGAAGGCCCAGCGGATCTCGTCGATCGACAGGCCTGAGGCCAGCGCCGCCAGCAGCTTCATGCGCGCCGCCTGGGGGGAAAGGAAGCCGGCGGGAATGATACGCGTGCCACGCAGGTCTCGTTCGGAGCCGGCGTAGCCGTAGGTGGCCATGAGGATCACGCCGCGCTCGGGCCGGCAGTAGGCCACCACCGGGATCGTCTCGGCCGCCTGGCCCCAGAGATCGAGCACGGGGGGAGAGAGGTGCCCGGAGCCGAGCGTGCCGATCACGGCGCCGTCGGGCTTGGTGGACAGCGCCGCCCGGGCGAGCGCGCCGTCGTCCCCGGCCGCCGTGGGCACGATGAGCACGCTCTTGTTCAGGTTCGGAGGATCGAGCGGCGGGTTGCGCGGCATGCGCGACCACATGATCGGATGGCCCTCGGTGACCCGCCCGAGCAGCCCGGTCTGGGGAGACGAGAAGGCCACCAGTGAGACGGTGTCCGTCTTACGCACGCCGCGGGCGTGATGGATCTCGCCTCCGAAGCACACGAGCACGCCCGCGCCGGCGGCCTCGCGGCTGGCGGCCACGCTCACAGCGTCCACGAGGTTGGCGGGGCCGTCGGCGCCCGGCGCGGAGGCGGGCCGGATCGCGCCGGTGAAGACGATCGGCGCCTCGGCGTCGTGCAGGATGTCGCACAGCATCGCCGTCTCTTCGAGCGTGTCGGTGCCGTGGGTGACCACGACCCCGGTGCCGCGTCGCGCGGCGTCGCGCGCCTGGCGGCAGATGGCCAGCTGGTCGTCCATGGTGAGGTGGGCCGAGGGCTTGTTCACCACCGTGCGGCCCTCGATCCCGTGGAACGCGGTGAGCCCCGCCACGGCGTCCACGAGGCCCTCGCCGTCGAGGGCGGGCACCGCGCCGTTGTCGTTGCCGGTCTCCAGATCGCCCTTCATGGAGATGGTTCCGCCCGCGGCAAGCACGAGAACCTTCCGGGCGTTCGGCACGTCGGTGGTCGCGCTCACGAGTGAGCGACGATAGCTAGAACGTGCTCCGGTGCTCCGCTCGATGACATGGCTGCGGTGCTCGCCCGATCACCGATCGGGCTCCGCTCCTCGCTAGGCGCGGTGGGCTTCGAGCCAGAGCGCATCGCCCCGGCCGAGCAGGTCCATCAGCGCTGCCGCCGGGAGGGCCGCGTACCACGCCCGCCGGTTCCCGAGCAGCCGCTCGCCGCGACCGCGGAGGTAGTCGATCGTGCCCAGCAGGGCGTCTCCGGTCGAGCACACGTCCATTCGCGCGACCTCGAACCCGGAGGCCTCGGCCACCCGCCGCAGTGTGGTGGGCTCGAAGTGCCAAAGATGGCGGGGCACGTCCAGGTAAAACCAGTGGCCGCGCGCACGGCGCGAGAGCGCCGAGGCGAAGTTGGGCACGCCCAGTGTCAGGGTCCCCCCGGGCCGCAGCACGCGCCGGGCCTCGGCAAGCTGGGCCCGAGGCGAGCCCACGTGCTCGAGCGAATGCCAGAAGCGCAGGGCGTCGAAGTGACCGGCGGGGTAGCCCGCGGTGGTGAGCTCGCCCGCGCGCACGTCGTGCAGCCCGGCGGCGCGCGCCGCGGCCACCGCCTGCGTGTCGATCTCGATCCCGTGCGTCTCCCAGCCCGCCTCCCGGAGCCCGAGCAGGAACGCGCCGGAGCCGCAGCCCACGTCGAGGATGCGTCCGGGCGGGCCCGGCGGGAGCCCCTGGGTGAGGCGGTCGTCGAGGAGGCGCCGCAGGCGGCCGCCTCCCGAGTAGGCGCGCCGGATGCGCTCCCGGCCCGCCGGAGTCGGCACCCCGGGCGCCGCGTAGCTGTAGTAGCTGCCGCTCGGGTAGTAGGCGCCGAGGTCGTCCGGGCGCGGGCTCGTGCGCACCAGCGCACACCTGCGGCAGCGCATCACCTCGAAGCGGCCGAGCATCCCGAATCGCCGCTCGGCGGTCTCGAAGAGGGTCTCGGCCTGCGAGATCCCGCAGAGGTCGCACAGGGTCGGGCGCATGACCTGCACCGTTCCCGCCAGTCCGCCCTCCAGGCGTGCTTCCTCCCCTGCGCTCACAGCGCACATGCTCCGATCGTAGGGCCCCTCTCGCGGCGCGGCCCCACCCGCACGGGCAGGTATCCGGCGGGAACGGCGGCACCGTCTGCCATGTTTCCCCGGTGCTTCGGCTGCCCGGGAACATGAAGGCGTCGCTTTTCGACATGGACGGGGTCCTCACCGACACCGCCTCCGTTCACGCGCGCGCGTGGAAGGAGATGTTCGATGACTACCTCTCCAGGCATGGACAGCCGCCCTTCGAGCAGCGCGACTACGAGGACTACGTGGACGGCAAGCCGCGCCAGGACGGCGTCCGCGACTTCCTCGCCTCCCGGGGCATCACGGTCCCCGAGGGCGAGCCGGCCGATCCGCCCGCGTCGGAGACCGTCCGCGGGCTCGGCAACCGCAAGAACGACCTCGTGCAGCAGCTGATCACGAAGAACGGCGTGGACGTGTACGAGGGCTCGCGGCGCTTCGTGGAGGCGGTGCGCGACGCCGGGCAGAAGACGGCCGTGGTGTCGTCCAGCGCGAACACCGAGCAGATCCTCGAGGCCGCCGGGATGAGCGACCTCTTCGACGAGCGCGTGGACGGAGTGGTTCTCGCGCGCGAGAACCTGCGCGGCAAGCCCGCGCCGGACTCGTTCCTGCGCGCGGCCGAGCTGCTCGGCGTGGACCCCAAGGACGCAGTGGTCTACGAGGATGCGCTGGCAGGAGTCCAGGCCGGGCACGCGGGCGGCTTCGGGCTCACGGTGGGCGTGGACCGCCGGGGCCGCCCGGAAGAGCTGAAGAAGCACGGCGCCGACGTGGTGGTCGAGGACCTGGCGGAGCTGCTCGGATGAGCATCCGCGACCGTCATCCGGTCGACCCCTGGGCCTTCGTGGAGGAGGGCGTGGACCTCGACCGGCTGGCCCAGACCGAGTCGCTGTTCGCGCTCTCGAACGGCCACATCGGCCTGCGCGGGAACCTCGACGAGGGCGAGCCGGCCGGCCTGAGCGGCACCTACCTGAACGGCTTCTACGAGTCCTTCCCGCTCGAGTACGGGGAGCGGGGATACGGCTTCGCGGAGGACGGCCAGTCGGTGGTGAACGTGACCGACGGCAAGGTCATCCGGCTTCAGGTGGAGGACGAGCCGCTGGACGTGCACCGCGGCGAGGTGCTCCAGCACGAGCGTCGCCTGGACTTCCGCAGCGGCCTGCTCGAGCGCAAGCTCCACTGGCGCGCGGCGTCGGGCCACGAGGTGAAGCTCACCACGAAGCGCCTGGTGTCGCTCTCCCTGCGCAGCCTCGCGGCCATCCACTACGAGGTGGAGGCGGTGGACCAGCCGATCAGGATCGCCATCCAGTCGAACCTCCAGGCCAACCGCGCCAATGCGCAGGAGGGGGCCGATCCCCGCCGTGGGCGGGCCCTGACGGGCGCCCTGCGCTCCCGGCTGTCGGTGGACCACGGGATGCGGGTGGTGCTCGGCCACGAGACCGGGCGCTCCAAGCTCGGGGTGGTGTCGGGCATGGCTCACGTGCTCAAGCACGAGGGCGAGGTGGCCACGCTCACGCAGTCGGAGCCCGACCTCGGACGGGTCACCCTGTCGGCCGAGCTCGAGCCCGGCCGCCCGCTCACGCTGATCAAGTTCATCGCCTACCACTGGTCCTCCCAGCAGAGCATCGACTGGCTGCGGGACCAGGTGGACGCCAGCCTGGAGAGTGGGCTGGCCGAGAAGTTCGAGGGGCTGGCCGAGGCACAGCGCGAGGCGCTCGACCGCTACTGGTCGCGGGCCGATGTGGAGGTGGAGGGGGACGACGAGCTCCAGCAGTCGCTTCGTTTCGCGCTCTTCCACCTGTTCCAGGCCAGCAGCCGCAACGAGGGCCGCGCCATCCCGGCTAAGGGCCTCACCGGCAGCGGATACGACGGCCACGCCTTCTGGGACACCGAGAGCTTCGTGCTCCCGGTGCTCACCTTCACCGCGCCGGACACCGTGCGCCATGCGCTCGAGTGGCGTCACTCCACCCTCGACTCCGCGCGGGACCGCGCGCAGCAGCTCGGGCTCCGCGGAGCGGCAATGCCCTGGCGCACCATTCGCGGCGAGGAGTGCTCGGGCTACTGGCCGGCGGGCACCGCGGCCTTCCACGTGAACGCCGCGGTGGCATCGGCCGTACACCGCTACCTGGGCGTGACCGGCGACGACCAGTTCGAGGAGCGTGCGGGCTGTGAGCTGCTCGTGGAGAGCGCACGCCTCTGGGCCAGCCTGGGGTACCACGACGAGCGCGGCGACTTCAGGATCGATGGCGTGACCGGTCCGGACGAGTACTCGGCGCTGGTGGACAACAACGTCTACACGAACCTCATGGCGCAGATGAACCTGCGGGCGGCCGTCGAGTCGGTCAAGCGCCAGCCGGGGGCGGCGGAGCGCCTCGGGGTCACCGAGGACGAGGTGGACGAGTGGCAACGGGCGGCGGACGCGATGTTCGTGCCCTTCGACGAGGAGCGCGGGCTGCATCCCCAGGACCAGGACTTCCTCGAGCACGAGCCGTGGAACTTTGCGAAAACCCCATCCGAGCATTACCCGCTGCTCCTCAACTACCCGTACTTCGAGCTCTACCGCCGCCAGGTGGTGAAGCAGGCCGACCTGGTCCTGGCGATGCACTGGCGGGGCGACGCCTTCACCGCCGAGCAGAAGCGGGAGAACTTCGACTACTACGAGCAGCTCACCGTCCGCGACTCCTCGCTGTCGGCCTCCACGCAGGCGGTCATGGCCGCGGAGGTCGGGCACATGACGCTGGCGCGGGACTACCTGCTCGAGGCCGCGCACATGGACGTGTACGACCTCGCCCACAACACCGCGGACGGGCTGCACATGGCCTCGCTCGCGGGGGCGGTGATCGCCATCGTGGCCGGGTTCGGGGGGCTGCGTGACTTCTACAACCGGCTCTCATTCCGGCCCCGGCTTCCCGAGGGCCTCGATCGCCTGCGCTTCGCCATGCAGATCCGCGGCCGGCTGCTGCGGGTCGAGGTGAGCCACGGCGAGGCGGAGTACTCACTCTCGGGCAAGGAGCGCATGCGCATCCTCCACTGGAACGAGGAGATGACGCTCGAGGGCGGGAGCACCGTGGCGCTGCCGATTCCCGAGAGGGACGACGTTCCCGCTCCGGCTCAGCCTCCGGGCCGGGAGCCCAAGCTCGACGGCGTCGCCCCGGCGCGCGAGCCGGAAGCACCCAGCCGCGAGCACGCCTAGCTGGTCTTGCGAAACTCGCCGGGCCTACTCCGCCAGCCCCACGGCTTTGAGAGCCTGGATCTGGTCGCTGTAGTACCCCAGCTTTACGGCCTTGCCACCGCGAAACGACGCAACCAGGGCATCGGGGCGAGTGACTTCGATGCCGCTTCCCTTGCCCTTAGCCACCATCTTGAACAGGGCGATTACCTGCTCGTCATCACCTTCGCGAATCTCAACGTCCTCTGCATGCCAGCTCTCCCAGACCTCGTCCCAGCGGGCGATCCACGCGAGAAAGGAGTCCGCCCCCGTTGACTCGGGGATATCGGAGTCGTCTATCTCCACTTCAGGATCGAGGTCGGCCAGCACGGCCTGCCAGTCCTTGCGGTCATACGCTCCGGCGATCCGGTGCATCACGGTAACGTTCTCGGACGACATGGCCCACCCAGTATCCCGCAGACGACGGGGCGGTGGCTACTCCGGAAGCGGCACGGCTCGTCCTCGGGCGAGCGGGCTAGCGACTTTCGCCAGACCCTCCTAGGCGGGCCTGGCGTCGCCCTCGACCTGCTTGCGCATGCGGTCGCGAAGCTCTGCGAAGCGCGGCTTCTCGTACGCGATCAGCGCCGACAGCAGGGCGCTCACCAAAGCGAGCGATGCCAGCGCCGGGATCTCGAGCGCCACCGGGATCAATGCCAGCAGAGCGATAGCGCATACCAGGCGCTCCTTGCTCAGCCGGTGCACGTTGCGCAACCTGAAGGCCACGTGCGCCAGCAGGTACATGGCCGTGCCGCCCATCATCGCCACCGCGGGCACCAGCTTCAGCGGGTCCTCGACGTGGTGGAGGGTCTGCTTGAGTCCAAGCGCCAGCAGCACGATCCCGGCCACCATGGGCAGGTGGAGGTAGGAGTAGGAGTCGCGCGCGATGGCGTTCCGCTCACGGCCCTCGTCGGCGTTCGAGAGCCGGCGCTCGGCCACCATGGCCACCACGTCGAAGTACAGCCACCAGAGGGCGGCGGTCACGGCCACGCCGAGCACGGCGGCGGCCACCACGCCGTCCACGGTCGTGCCCTGGGCCCCGACTCCGATCGCCACTATCGACTCGCCCAGGGCGATGATCACGATCAGCCCGTGGCGCTCCGCGAAGTGGCCGGGCACGAGCTTCCAGCCCTCCACCCCGAAGAAGAATGGGCCGCCCAGGTCGAAGGCCAGCGCGGTCACCCACAGCGCTCCCTGCACCGCGCCGTCGGTGAAGTAGGCGCCCACGAGCAGGGCCACGGCGATCGCGGTGCTCACCGCCAGCCCGTTCACCGACCGTCGCAGCTCCGGGTCGTCGCGGCTGGCCACGGTGAACAAGACGATCTGGCCGGTTCTCACCACGCCGTAGGCGCCGGCGAACAGGAGGCCGAGATACCCGAAGGCGTCCTCGATGCACAGCGACACGACCAGGAACGCAGCCATCGCGGCGAAGATCGTGACCCGGACCGTGCCCTCCTCGGGGTTCACCACGCTGGTGAGCCAGGCGTAGCCCACCCAGGCCCACCACAGCATCCCCAGGATCAGGAGCGCCTTCGCCAGGCCGCTCCAGGTGGGTTCCTTCGCCATCAGGGCAGTGCACTGGGTGAGGGCCAGCACGAACACGAGGTCGAAGAAGAGCTCCAGCGGTGTGACCCGCTCCTCGGAGCGAAGCTCCGCCGTCATGCGGGGAGCGCGGGCGCGGGGCGTGGTCGGCAAGCGCGTGATGTTCTCAGGTCGCCTGGGCCCGGCTGGACGGCCGGGCGGTGGGGCGGTGAGTAGGGTCCCTGTCATGAGCGATCTGACCAGAGGCTCGGGCGGTCCCCCCTCGCGCCGGGGACGCGAGCGACGTGCCTTTCAGCTGGTGGTCACAGGCGGTACGGCGGGAGCGGTCGCGGTGGTCACGTTCCTACTCGCCATCTTCGGCGTGGTGGGCTTCGGCATTCCGCTGATTGCCATCATCGTGGCCGTGGTGTGCGGCGTGCTGCTCCGGCGCGCGGTGGCCCGCTAGCTCAGGCAGCGGCGCGGCAGCGCGTGCTGCTGCGGAAGCTCTCCGTGGATCCGTCGAGGTAGATGAACTTCGCCCTGGTGGTCCACCTTCGGCTCTTCGGGCATGACGCCGGAGCCCGCATGTAGGTCCTCTGCTTCGCGCCGTGACCCCTGGAGTGGCGGCCGATCCGCAGGCTGAGCCGGGTCAGGGACACGCCGCCGGGGAGGACGGGCCGGATGGAGATCGTGCGTCCCTTCACCAGGTCGCGGAACTCGGTGATGACGTTTCCCTGGAGGGTGACGACGACGATGATCTCGCCGCGCGCGTTGTAGAGCGTCACGTCGGTGGTGAACCCAGACCCGGAGGGGAAGAGCGCCTTGGTGTGGCCGCTGCCGAGTCGGCTACTCGCGGGACACGCCGAGCCTCCCTTGAGCTTGATCTCGTCATCCGAGGCATGACATCTCGTGAGCGCCGAGGTGTCGAAGCTGGTGCCCGGGTGGAACTTCATGTCGATCCTCTTGATCGGCTTGGGCACGTCGCTCGGCGCACCCGGGTCGCTCCAGGTCATCAGCGGGGCCTGGCCCGTCGGGGCGCCCGGCTTCTCGGTCAGGTAGGCCATGTGGAAGGTCGCCGAGAACTTCGGGCTGGCAAGGGCCGCGCCCGCCAATGCCAGCGCGATGCCGGCGGCGAGCAGGATGGAGACGGTTCGCATGGGCGCAGGCGCACCGTACCAGCCCGGCGCTGGGGCACGTAACACCGCGTGTCACACGGTGTCCGCTCGCGTGTATGATCGCTCGGCCGATGGCACCGCACACTCCCCGCTCGCGCTGATGGCCGGCGCCTACTGGCCGCGGCCGTGGACGTGTGAGGACGGCGGCCCGCTGCGCCGTTGCTGCGCCGACGGCGTGCCGGGCCTCGGTATTCGGCCCGGCGAGCGCCTCGAGGTCACAGCCTCGGCCGACGCGTTCGGCACCGACGTGCTCCTGCGGCGTGAGCCGGGGGAGTTGTACGCGCTACGCCACGACATGCCCTTCCGCCGGCCGCTCGACACACCGGTCGAGGCCTGGGTGGAGCGGCTCGACCCGGAGTCGCTCGAGGTCACGGCGTCCACCCCCAGGCTCCCGGGAGGCACGTACTGGCCCGGCGGCATGGCCGCGCACGCCAACGGCGACGTGCACATGGTGTTCGGCCGCTGGATCCACCGGCTCACTCCCGGCCTCGACGTCCTGGCCTCCCACCGGCTGCCGGTCCCCCGTCCTCACAACTCCTTCATGGTCCTCGACGGCGGAGAGCTGGTCACAAAGGACTGCGACGCCCCGGCGGGCCTCGAGCCCTCGACGTTCTCGGTGCTCGACCCCGTGACCCTGTTGCCGGTGGCCCCGCCGCTGCGGCTCCCCGAGCCGTCGATAGCGCGCCTGGCGAGCGACGGCGAGAGCGTGATCGCCGTGGGCACCACTGTCGTGTACCGGCTGCGGCTCGACCGCGACGCCGGGCGGCTCACGATCGACGATGAGTGGCGGCCCTCCTACGGTCCGGCGCCCGGGCGCAGCTACGGGTGGGATCCGGTGATCACCGACGAGCACGTCCTCTGGATGGACAATGGGCGCAACAGCGTGGACCGCACGATGCTGGGCACGGGCGACGCGGCCGACCCGGTACGGCTCTGGTGGGCGCGGCGCGACGACGACCAGGCGGTGCGATCGGTGGAGATCAGCGGGCTGCCCTTCGGCACCGAGTCGAACCCGCCCGCATGGGATCCGGCCAGCGGCGTCGTGATCGCCTACGACGCGGGCAACGCCGTGCTGCGCGCCTGGCGGCTGGTGGGCGACGAGCTCGAGCCGCGCTGGCGTCGCGACGGCTTCGCCCACGCCGGCCACCTCATCCTCTATCCGGACACGCGCGAGCTGGTGGTTCAGGACTGGAAGGACAACCCGATCCTGCGCCGGCCGCTCGTGCGGCGCACCCTGCGCCCGCCCCTACAGATGCTGGCCCAGTCCGCGGCCGCGCGCCGGGCCTCCCTGCGCACCGGTTGCGATCAGCTCGTGGTGCTCGACCTCGACACGGGAGCGGACAGGGCCCGCGTGGACGTGCCGTCGCCGAGCCAGGGCTTCCTCTTCCCCGCGCCCGGCTTCAACCGCGACGTCTACTACCAGTCGCTCACCACCATCGCGCGCGTGTCCGTGGTCTGAGCGCTACGCCTCGACGAGCACGACCATGGTCTCGGCGCGAACGCCGTCGTTCGCCATGGCGTCGGCGGCTTCCTGAGACTGCATCGCGGCCTGGAAGGCGTCCATGTCCGGAACCTCGGCGAGCACCGCCGCGCGGTTCGGGTTCTGGGGGTCGAGGAAGGTGCGGATGGTGACGCCGAGTGGACCGAAGAACTCATCGCGCTTGGGTGACGCGAGCCACTTCTCCTTGTCCTCGATCTCGTGGTACGCGATCACCGTCGGCATGGCAGCCTCCTCGTCGAGTGAGCCCAGCGGGAGCCGAGTCTCGCCGCCGGTGGTCCGCGGCGCAAGGCCTACCGGGGAACGGGGGCTTTCCATTCGCGCTCCATCTGCCGCATGAGCGCGGGATAGACGATCCAGTGCCGGAACGGCCTGATCAGCGCCATATATCCCGTTCCAAGCGGACCGCGTGGCTTGACGTACACGGCCATCCGCCCCTGGTACCGGCCCCTGCCCTGATCGACCCAGGCCAGATGCATCACGCCGTGCATCGTCTGGTTCGACACCTCCGCGGCAAATTCGTCACCGGTGCGGTACTCGTTCTTGTACGGCCCGCGATGTGGAGTTGGCATCCATCGGGGAGATTGTCGCCCTCCATCTCGTTCACCATGACGACTGGCATTTACGGGCCTCCTTCTATGGGCCCCTGGGAACGTCGGTCCAGCCCGCGACCCGTAGGCGAGGATTCGGAGAAGTTCAACTCTTGGCGATGTTTGCCCTGCCCCGCCCGTTCGGAGTGCAGCGGGCGCGCTGGATATTCACGAGCACTCAAAGGTTTGCTGGACCAGCCCGTATCCCACTCCTCGGTCAAGAACTGTCTTGCGAGGAAATCGGTTGGCCATGCGCGGCGCTTCGAGCGAGTTGGCCGGGGGCGCTACCGCGTGGCTGGATAGCCCAGATGGCTTGGAGCGCGAAGGATGGGACTGCTGCTTTCACGCGACAGCGGAAGCCACTGCGCCTTGCCAGGGCGGGTTGAGGGAGTTAGCGTGGCGAGCGCCGGTCTCGCCGAGTCACGAGCAGGGAGGAACCGCCCCATGAATCGCAGCGTTGTGCGTGTAGTCGCTACGTCTACGGCCGTCCTGGGGGTGCTTCTCGCCTTCGCGGTGCCTGCCGGCGCGCATGGGCGCGGCATCGTGGTCAAGCCCGGCGAGTCGATCCAGGCCGCCGTCGATGCGGCACCTCCCGGAGCGACGATCTACGTCAAGCGCGGCACCTACGCGGAGAACGTGGCGATCACGAAGGACGGCATCACGCTGCTGAGCCGCGGCGCGAAGCTGGTCCCGCCGACGACGACACCGCCGCGCAACGCCTGCTCGTTCGGGGACCCTGCGAGCGACCCCTCGGCGACTGAAGGCATCTGCGTGGTCGGAGCCGTCTCCTTCCCCGACCCCGAGGGCTTTCCTGTGGTGACTGACCCGGTCAGGAACGTGACGATCAGCGGCTTCGACGTCGCGGGCTTCCCGGGCAGCGGGATCTTCTTCTTCGGGGCCGACAACCCGGTCGTTTCGAGGAACGTCACCACCGACAACGAGGAGTACGGGATCGTCCGTTTCTCCTCGAGCGGCGGCAAGATCGTCGGCAACAGGGCGAGCGGCAGTGCCGAGGCGGGGATCTACGTGGGTGACTCTCCGAACGCCGATGTGCTCGTCGCCGGCAACGATGCTTCCGACAACGAGCAGTTCGGCTTCTTTTTCCGTGACGCGGCGCACGGGGACGTGGTGGGCAACCGCGCGCACGGCAACTGCATGGGCGCGATCGTGCTCAACACCGGCGGCAACGTCGCCGCCGACTGGCGCTTCACCGCGAACAGGATCAACGACAACAGCCGGTTCTGCCCCGCCAACGCGGAGGAGCAAACGGACGCGAGCTCGGGCATCGGGATAGCGATCGCCGGCGCGTCCGACAACAGGATCTACGGCAACTACATCCGTGACAACACGCCATCGGGTGGCGTGGACTTCGCGGGCGGAGTAGTCGTGGCCGACATCGGCATACCGGGCGCCAACCCGCCGTCCGGCAACGTGGTGAAGCGCAACGTCATCCTCGGCAACCAACCGGACATCTTCTGGGACGGCTCGGGCAACGGGAACGTGTTCGACGACAACCTGTGCCGGACAAGCGTGCCCGACGGCCTCTGCGACTCCTGGCACTCGGGCCATCACCGGAGCGGCTGGCACTCGGACGACCACGGAAGCGGCTGGCACTCGAGCGATCACGGGAGCAGTCGCCACTAGACCAGCTTCCGGGAAGACAGGTCGTCCTAGAGCGCTCGACTTCATCTGTGAATACCGACAGGGGACCGACTGCCGCGTCCGCCGCTTCCGCTTTGCGCCGCGAGCAGTCGCGAGGACCTGCGTGCATTCGTGTTACTGCTTCTCTTTGGGGAGGCGTCTCGCCCGCCGCTCGGCTGCGCCAGTCAGTGGCGACGCACCTCGGCACCCACCACGTCCCCCCGCGGATGATCATGGCCAAGACCGACGGACGGGACCTGCGAGCTCTCACTCGTCTCGCAGCAGCTCCGTGGGCTTGAGGCGACCGATCAGCACGGCGGCCACGGCCGATGAGAGCGCGGTGGCGCCGAGCACGAGCGCGGTCAGGACCGCCAGCTCGAACGCCGGGACCTCCAGCGGTGGCGGAAGGGTGAAGATCGGTCGCAGGACGAGAACGAACTGCGATGCCATGCCAATGCCGACGAGAAGCCCGAGCGCGGCGCCGAGCACCGCGGCGATGCTGGACTCGGTCAGGACGAGCCGGCGGATCTCCCCGCTCTTGAGCCCTTGGGCGCGGAGCGTCACATACTCGCGGCGGCGTTGCATGAGCAATCCGAACACGAACATCGCGGTGGCGGTCGCGGCCATGATGAACGTGAAGAACGAGTCGAGCTGCAAGAGGCCTCGAACGTTGAGCCCCGTCAAGCTCGATTGGTCCCTGTCGAAGGTCGCTCCCGCTGTCTGGACCTCGAAGCGACGGCCGAACCCCGGGCGCGCTGACAGCGAGTGCACGGTGTGGCTCACGCCAGGCCCGCTGCGGTCGGCGGCCGACACGAGGTAGTAGTCGGCCTGCGTCCGGGTTGTCTCGGCTTGGTAGTGGCCAAGGTTCGCGACGATGTCCGTTCCCTTCGGCGCTCCGGGAAACCGCGTGAACAGGCCCAGTACTCGGGTGTGCCGGCGCGTTTGTTGGTTGGTGCCGCGAGCAAGCAGGACCGTCGCTTTGTCACCGACCTTGAGCTTCAGTCCGTCAGCGAGCGCGGTGTTGACGAGGATCCCGTCGGGATGGCCCTTGAGGGCCGACATCATCTCGTTCGCGGACTTTCCGACGAATGAGGAGTCCTCCAGGGCGGCGAGCTTGCCAAAGGCGCTGGGTTCGATCGCCGCGAGGCTTGCCACGTCCTCGTTGAAGGCGCTCGTGAGCACGGAGTTCTGGTCCGAGTAGACCACCGCGGTCGCTCCGCGGACGCCGTCGCCGCGAAGGTCCGCCGCGAGGCTGATGGGATGCGGCTTTCCGCTGGAGGGGTTCGGGGTCAGCCGGATGTCGGAGCCGACCAGGAACCGCGCGTCGACGACCTTCGCGTGGTCGTACACGGTGGTGAACGACGCGAGCGTGGCGCTCAGGGCGACCACGAGCCCGACGGTCACGACACCGCCGGCCATCGGCCCGAGCCTGCGGGTGATGCTGCGCCACAGCACACCGGGCAGTAGGCGCCTGAAGCGAGGCGACTCCCGGGTGGAGGCTACGCGTGCGGTGACGTCCTGAAGGACTCGGGCGATGAACAGCGTGCCCGCCAGCCACGCGACGATCGGTGCGACCAGCAAGTGCAAAGGCAGCGTCACCGATTGTCCTGAGTAGACCGACCCCGCGGGCACGTCGAACGCTCCTAGCCGCAGAGCGACCACCTGCGCCACACCAGCCCCGACGAGCGCCACGAGGTCCAGGTGGAGACGTCGCCAACGCGGGATGGCGCGACGCGAGATCACGGCGAGCTCCTGCTTGATCTCCTGCGTGATGAGGCGCCGGCCCGGCATGAACAGAGCCACTGCGGTGACGAGCATGCCGCCCAAGACCCCGATCAGCGCGGATTGGATCAGCGCGCCCGTCGACGCCTCGAAGAGCACCGATCTCCCGAGCAACACGAGCACCGAGGCGAACCCCAGCGCCGTGCCGAGCAGCGCTCCAATCCCGGCGATGGCGATCGTGCGCAGCGCCAGGAGGAAAAGAAGGTGCCGTTGATTGGCTCCCCGGACGCGGAGCAGGGCGTTCTCACGACGCTGGGCCTCCGCGAGCAGGGTTCCCGCGTAGGCGGTGAGGATGGCCGCGAGGAGCGCGCCCGGCAGCCCGAGGAAGACGAACATCCGCTTGGCGACCGCGGCGTCGCCCTTGGCGACCTGAAGGGTGTTCGAGATGTTGTCGAGCAGGTAGTCCCCCGTGCCCACGAACTGGACCGCGTCTGCGATCCGTCGCGTTTGTGCGACAGCGGTGGCCGGGTCGGAGTTCAGCTTCGAGCGATCGACCGAGATGTCGAGCTCCTCGAGCGGGAGGCTGGCGACCTTGGACTTGCGGGCGGCTGCGGCCGCCTCGAAGGCGGGCGTGACCTCTGACCGGTAGGTGTGGGGATCAACGACGATGCTGTAGGGCACGTAGCGGAACTTCTCGAGGTTGCTCGACTGTCGGCTCTCGAACAGGGGCTTGGCGCCGGACAGATCTGTGACGCCGCTCACCTCGAGAGGTAGAGGTGCGGTGCGGCCCGGAAGCTTGAGGTTGACGGTGCTTCCCTCGCTGACCTTCAGAGCGCTGGCGGCCTCCGCGCTGAGGACCGCACCACCAGGTCGGATGCTGCCTGACAGCATCTTGATGCCGGGATAGTGGGCTTGGTAGGCCTTGTCGAAGGCAAAGAGCTTCACCGGGCCTGGAACATTGGCTCCGCCTGCGGAGATGGAGCCGGCCGGCAGGTCCACGAACACCAACGGGTCGGCGGCGTCAACACCCGGGATCCGACGGACCTGTGGCGCAAGCGCTGCGAGCGGTGTCGCCCGCGGGGCGTTCGCACGGATAGGGGTGACGGCCTCGCGGCTCGAGATCGTGGCCTTTACCGGCAGATCCGCGGTGGATCGGGCGCCGCGCTTTGCAGCCACTCGGTAGGTGATCTTCCGGGCCGAGCCCGGCGCGAGGGTTCCGATGTTCAGGCCCGTAGTGGCGCGGCCCTCCCAAGACGGGATGTCGCCGCCGGCGTCCTTGACCGGCTTGCCGTCGAGCCTGGTCGAGCCGGGGGCGTACGCCCGCGGAGCGCTGGGTCGGTCGCGGATGACGACCTCGTGCGCCGGCGCGACGCCTTCGTTGACGACGGACAGGGTGACGAGCGTCGCCCCACCAGCCTTGAGAGCGTGGTCGCCCACCCTCCTCTCGAGGCGGATGCCGCCACCGATCGGCGCCGTCAGGACGCGCTGCATGTCGAGCGGCAGCGGTGCGACCGCCCGCTTGGTCATCGACGCCCCTGAGCCGTCGATGAAGAACAGCACCGCAGAGAAGAGCCCGACCCCGACGAAGACGCCCACCAGAGAGGCGAGCGTTCGCCGCGGGTTACGGAGCAGGTCGCGCAATACGTAACCGGCGAGCGTCACGACGTCACCTCGGTCCTGTCGGCTCTGCGGCCATCACGCATCTCGAAGACCACTTCCATCCGGTTTGCGACTGCCCGGTCGTGGGTGACGATCACCAGCGTCGTGCCGTTCGCCTTGTGCAGGCGCAGGAGCAATTCGACGACCCTGTCGGAGCTGGCAGCGTCGAGGGATCCCGTGGGCTCGTCCGCCAGGACCACGCTCGGGTGGTGCACGAGCGCTCGCGCCACGGCCACCCGCTGACGCTGGCCACCGGACAGCTGATCGGGAAAGCGGTGCCCCAAAGCGCCGACGCCGAGCGCGTCCAGCAGGGCCTGCCGATCCGCGGGCTCGTCGGCGAGGCCGGCCAGCACCGCCTGCAGGCCCACGTTCTCAGACACGGTGAGGAACGGCTGCAGGTTGTCCGCCTGGAAGACGAACCCGAAGGAGCGTCGGCGCAGCGCGGCGCGGTCGTGGTCGGGCATAGCCGAGAGCACGTGATCCCCGACGCGCACCTCACCCGCGGTCGGCAGCTCGAGCCCGGCCAGAACGCCGAGCAGCGTCGACTTTCCACATCCGCTCGGCCCGACGATCGCCAGGCTCCGCCCGGGCTCGACGGTCAGCGTCACGTCATCCAGGGCACGCACGCGACCCGTGGGGGTGGCGTACTCCATACCGAGATTCGTCGCAGCGATCCGTGCCCCGGATGTGGACCGCGCGGCTGTGGCGACCTGATCGGAGCCAGCAGTGACGTTCATGCCGCCATCTCCAGCCGTCCGTCGCTCAAGCGAACGATCCGCGATCCCAGAGCCGCGATCTCGTCGCTGTGCGTGACCAGGAGCACAGCGAGTCCTCGCTCGCGACTGGCATCCAAGAAGGTGTCCATCACGAGCCGGGCCGTTCCGGAGTCGAGCTGACCGACAGCCTCGTCAGCCAGCAGCAGCTCAGGCTCGCCGGCCAGGGCCACCGCCAACGCCACCCGCTGCGCCTCGCCACCCGACAGGCGACGTGGCAGGTTGTCGGCCCGGTCGGCAAGGCCGACCTGCTCGAGGAGAGCGGTCACTTCCTCTGGCGGGGCCTTCCTCCCCACCAGCCGGGTTGCCATGGCGATGTTCTCGGCCGCGGTCAGGAACGGCACGAGGTTTCCCGACTGCAGGACGATTCCGATCCTCCTGGCCCGTAGGAGAGCGCGCTCCCTTGTCCGATAGGCCCGCGATGTCACAGCCGTCGAACACCACGCTTCCGGCGTCGGGCACCATCAACCCCGAGATCAACGAGATGATGGTGGACTTGCCACAACCCGACGGGCCCACGAGGCAGGTGATCTCGCCTCGATGGAGGTCGAGATCCAGGTCCTGGAACACGGGCGTCGTCTCGTACGGGCTGCGGTACGCCTTCGACACGCCTCGCAGGCTCACCAACGGGCCGGCGACGTTCGGGCTGGATACATCCGGGGCCGGCATCATGGCCTCCGGGTCGCCCTCGCACCGGCGAAGAGCTTCGGCTTTGCCCCGGCCGCCCGCCTATCGATCCGCAGCGCCGCAGCGCTGGCCTCGACGAGGCCCGCCGGGCTGAGCTTCGTGACGTTGATGAGCCGCTCTATGTCGTCATGGCGGCTGAGGCCGCGAGGTTCGTTACGAATCTGCCCGACCCCGCGTGCGAAGTACTTGAACTCGTTGTCCAGACTCGTCCGCTTGCCCTCGCGGGTCACTAACACGTCCCGGAAGCAGCTGAAGGGGACGCACTCCTTCTTCTGCGTCCTCAGGAACTCGGCTGCGTCCCCGTCTTCGCCCGGCGGCCGTGCAATGAGCCACGCCGGTGTGTGGGCGGTGGGGTTCGCCGGCATCAGGACGCCCGCCACGGCGCCCTCCTTGCCGCTAATCCACGCTTCGTCCACGGCGACGAAGCGTCCCGCTTCGTACTGCTCCGTGGTGGCGCCCACATTCCAGACACGGCCCTCTTTGTCGAGCGCGAAGTAGTCGAGCGACTGTTGAACTACCTGTCCGGCCCCGACCGAGTAGTCGTGCACGAGCACCGCCGGCACGCCGTGGATCACTCGAATCACGTCCGTCACCGTGGTGATCACCTCGTGAGGCACCTTGCGGTTGCCGATCAAGGTGGTGCCCTCACGGACCCATTGGGTCCCGGGCTTCATAGGGAACCACTCGTTGGTGCCAGCCCTCGGATCGACGAAGTTCGCCGCCTTGAAGGTCGTCCGGTCAAACGTGCGAGTAACGCCCTTCGATCTGCCACAGGCCGCGAGCAAGGTCACGACCAGCGACGCGCTGATCAGACTGCAGGCCAGCTGCAACGGCGATGCCTTCATCTCAACTCCCCGGTCCGGGTCCGCCCAGTGCGACCCCACGAGACGAGGGTAGGAACGATGAATGAGCGCCAGATGAGTGCCCGTTGGTTTGTCCTTCCTTCGCCCCGACCGCCGGCAATCGTCCGCCCGGCTGGTGCCCTCGCTCTTACTTCGCGTCCTGAGCGCACGCCGGCAGCGCGCACTTGGCGCCGGAGCGTGTGAGAGAGCCGTCAAAAGGGATGGCGCCCGCCCTACCCGTCGCGTTATCGGATTCGGCGCAAAGCGGCGTCCCGGGCAGGCAGGGAAGCAACCGGTTCGAACACCGTCGAAGGCCTCTCTCGAAATGGGCGCGGCTGGGTTCGAACCAGCGACCTCTCGCGTGTGAGGCGAGCGCTCTCCCGCTGAGCTACGCGCCCGGGAGGGGGGTGAGTCTAGCCCCGATTTTCGGGAGGGTTCTCAGCAGGGTCCGGTGCCTGCGCTCGTCCCTAGAGGGCGACGATCGCGTCAATCTCGATGTCGGCGCCCCGGGGAAGACCGGCCGCCTGGACGGCCACGCGCGCCGGCGCGTCGCCCTCGAAGAACTCGGCGTACACCTCGTTCACGCGCTCGAAGTCGGACATCTCGGCCAGGTAGACGGTCACGCGCACGGCGTTCGACAACGTCGTGCCCGCCGCCTCGCACACGGCCACGAGGTTCTCGAGGCAGCGCCGGGCCTGTCCCACCACGTCGTCCTTGACGATCTCGCCGCTGGCCGGGTCGAGAGGGATCTGCCCCGAGCAGAAGAGGAGATCCCCGGTCCTGATCGCCTGGCTGTAGGGGCCGATGGCGGCGGGAGCTGCGTCGGTCTGGATCTTCAGGCGGTCGGGCATGGTGGGGCGCTCATGCGTGCTGCGGACGCGGAGAGAACGTACACGGTGACGGTCTGGATCACAGTATCGGCGCGCGAATCGCGGTGCGCATAGTCCGTACGGGGGTAATCGGACCCTCGGCGCCGCGCCTCGCGGCTGGCGATCGTCTAGCCTTCGCGCCGGACCGTGCTAGGCGGGGAGGTAGCGGTGCCCTGTTACCCACAATCCGCTCTAGTGGGGCTGAATCCCCGTCTAAGGGGTTCTGTCCTCGGGGTCAGTACGCCGGACAGAGGCGTCGATGGCCGGGTCCCGCGTGGCGGACGCTCGTGAACCAGGTCAGATCCGGGAGGAAGCAGCCTTAAGCGATACCGTCCGTGCGCCGCGGACCAGCCTGGCCGGAGCCGATGTGCGGCGGGCACGCCCGGGAACGAACTTCGACGACGGGTGCACGGTCCATTTTTCTGGAACCGGCGCCCCGGGCTCCCTCACAGGATGCTGGGGTGCCCGCGCTTCACGCGGTAGTGGAACTCACCCGTCGGCAGGAACTTGCTGCCCGGCCTTTTGACCTGTTCCACGCGCTTCAGCGTGCAGCGGAATTCGTGCTTCGAGGCCACGGCGAGCCCGTACCCGTGGTGGTCGAACTCCCCGCTCTTGACCCAGGGGTTCACCTGCTTCAGCGCGTTGATGATCCCCTCGGGGGTCTTGGGGTTGAACGGATCGGCTCCGGGGAGCACCCCGCCGCCGCCCTCGCCCAGCCCGGGAGCCGACACCGATCCGCCCACGAACTCGGTGGCGATGGCCTTCTTGTCGGTGTCGTTCAGGCGAACATCTCCGGCCACGAAGGTGTGGATGTCGCCGGTGATGAACACCACGTCCTTGATCTTCTTGCTCTTGATGTGCCCGATCAGCTCGTGGCGCTCGGTCGGGTAGCCCATCCAGGAGTCGAAGTTGATGATCGAGCCCCCGGGGAAGTAGGTCCGCATGATCATCAGCTGGTTGGCCACGACCTTCCACGAGGCGGTCGAGGACGACAGGCGCTTCTTCACGAACTTCATCTGGCTGCGGCCGAGGAACTTCCGCGGCTCCGTGAGCTCCGGGCAGGCGGGACCCACCACCGGATCGCCGCAGGGCTGGTCGTCCCGGTAGGTGCGCGAGTCGAGCAGCACCAGGTCCACGTTCTTTCCGAAGCGCGCCGCCCGGTAGATGCGCTGACTGCCCTTCTTCGCGCCGTAGGTGGGCAGGCTCTCGAAGTAGGCCTGATAGCCCGCCGCCTTCCTCGCGTCCGTGTAGTGAAGAGACGGGTCCAGGCCGCCGGTGGGGCCCGCGCCGCCGGCGTAGTTGTCCTGCACCTCGTGGTCGTCCCAGATGTTGATCATCGCGAAGCGGGAGTGGACCTTGCGGAGGTTCGCATCGGTGCGGTAGGCGGCGTACTTGGCCCGGTACTGGTCGAGCGTCTCCGCGTTTCCGACCGGGTCATCGCGCACCCCGCCCAACGGGCCGATCGGGTAGTAGTCCTCGGCGTAGATGTAGTCCCCGAGGCAGACCACGAAGTCGAGCTCCTCCTTGGCCATCAGCGCGTGCGCGTTGAAGTACCCGTTCGTGTAGTCCTGACAGGACCAGAAGGCGAAGCGCACGGGCTGGTGCGAGTCCGGCGGGAGCGCGGTGCGGAAGCGCCCGACAGGGCTCTCATGGTCGCGGGTGGCGAATCGGTAGTAGTAGTCCTCGTACGGCTTCAGCCCGGCCACGCGCGCCTTCGCGTAGTGAGCGCTCGCGTCGGTCGTCTTGATCAGGTCGCGAGCCACGACCTTGCGGAAGCCGTGGTCCCGGGCCACCTGGACCTCCACGGTGCCCGTGCCCTCCACGTCGGCGAGCCTTGTCCACAGGGTTATGGCCCGCGGACCCGGATCGCCCGCGGCCACCCCCTCCGCGAACTTCCCTCCGCGCAGGCTCGGCTTGCGCTTCTTGCCCGGGGCGGCCATGGCCTGAGGCGCCAGCAGCACAGCCGCCGAGAGTCCTCCTGCACCATGGACGAAGTCGCGCCGCGAGAGCCGATCGATCACTGCCACCTCCGGTAAGTGGGCGCACGGCCAGCCAGAGGGCACCGCGCGAGTGAAGCAGGCTAACCGCGACCGTCTTCACACTCAAGGGGCTTTTGCGGGAGCAGCCGGCGTGGCCGGGTGCGAACCGAGGGCATTCGGGACGACATCCGTGGCCCGGCTAGCATGGAACGCCGTGCTCTCGCTCTACCGCCGCCACCGCCCGCGCAGCTTCGAGGACGTGGTCGGCCAGGAGCACATCGTCCGAACGCTCCGAAACGCGATCGAGCTGGACAAGGTCCATCACGCGTACCTGTTCGTCGGATCGCGCGGCACCGGCAAGACCTCGATGGCCAAGCTGCTGGCCTGCGCGCTCAACGCCGAGGGGGGCCCGAGTGCCCGATTCGATCCCGAGACCGAGGGGGCGAAGGCGATCCTCTCCGGCACCTCGATCGACGTCGTGGAGATGGACGCGGCCTCGAACAACTCCGTGGACGACATCCGCGAGCTGCGGGAGAACGTGGCCCAGTCTCCGATGGGAGGCCACAAGCGCGTCTACATCCTGGACGAGGCCCACATGCTCTCCGCCGCGGCCTGGAACGCCTTCCTGAAGACGCTGGAGGAGCCGCCATCCCACGTCGTCTTCGTGCTCGCCACCACGGAGGCGCACAAGGTGCCGGCCACGATCGTGGACCGCTGCCACCGCTTCGACTTCCGCCGCCCCTCCCTGGAGCAGATCGCGAGCGTGCTCGAGCGCGTCGCGGGCCAGGAGGACATCCAGCTGCCCGACGCCGCCGTGGGGATGCTCGCTCGCGCCGCCACCGGCAGCTTCCGCGATGCCCTGGGCACGCTCGAGCAGCTCGTGACCTACGGCGGCCGCGAGGTGCGACTCGAGGACGTGCTCGACATTCTGGGCGTGGCCGACGCCGAGCTGGTGCTCGAGGCGGCCGAGGCTGTGGCCGAGCGCGACCCCAAGCGGGCGTTGCTGGCGGTCAAGCGCCTCTCGGACTCCGGTCGTGACTTCACCCAGTTCATGCGCGACCTGTCCGCGCACCTGCGCCACCTGTTCGTCGTCCAGACGCTCGGCGAGGTGCCGGACTCCTTCTCCGTCACATCCGGGCACACGGAGCGCCTGTCCTCGCAGGCCGAGCGGATTGCCCAGGGCGAGATCCTCCGGACCATCGACTTCCTCGCCGGCGCCCTCGCCGCGGTGAAGGACGGCTCCGAGCCGCGCATCCAGCTCGAGATGGCACTGCTGAAGGCCACCCAGCCACAGGCCGACCTCTCGGTACAGGCGCTGATCGCACGGATCGAGCGCCTTGAGTCGGGAAGCCCGGCGCCCGCCGCGGCGGCGCCCTCGCCACCTCCGGCAGAGCCCTCGCCTCCGCCTCCCGACGCGGAGCGCCCGGCCTCGCCTCCGCCCGCCCGCGAGGCCTCCGCGGTGGTGAGCCACGGCTCCGGCGGCGGAGGAACGGCCACCGCGGTGGCCGTGGAGACAGCGACCGAGCCCGTCACGGCGCTGGAGCTCGACCAAGTGCTGGCCCTCTGGCCCGCCGTGGCCCAGACCGTGGCCGAGGAGAACGGGATGCTGGGAGCAGCACTGGGCGCGGCCCTACCGGTGGCGCTCGAGGGCGAGCGCCTGACCATCGCCTTCCCCGCGGATGCGGCCTTCGTGAAGAAGAAGGCCGAGCAGGGCCGCGACCTGGTCCAGCGCGTGGTGCGCGGGCTCACCGGGGGCTCGTTCGCGATCGTGTACGCGCTGCGGGAGGGCGGAGAGGATGCGCCGGTCACGCTCGACGAGTCCGAGCTGATCAACCGCCTGCGGGCAGAGTTCGCCGCCGAAGAGCTATTCGAAGACGAGGAGCAGTGATGCCCGGACAGCCGAACATGAACCAGATGATGAAGCAGGTCCAGCAGATGCAGGCCGAGATGGCCAAGGCGCAGCAGCAGCTGAAGAACGAGGTGGTGGAGGCCAGTGCCGGCGGCGGCATGGTCAAGGTCAAGGTGTCGGGGGACCTCGAGCTGAAGGAGCTCGTGATCGATCCCGAGGCCGTGGATCCTGAGGACGTGGAGCTGCTCCAGGACATGGTCCAGGCCGCGGTGAACGAGGGGCTCCGCTCAGCGCAGGAGCTGGCCGCCAGCAAGATGGGCGCCGCCACCGGCGGCCTGGCCGGAGGCCTTGGCGGTCTCGGCCTGCCCGGGCTCTAGGCCCGACCTGTCCAGGCTCTAGATTCACCCGGGTGTTCGCGGCGCCCGTCAATCGCCTGATCGCCGAGTTTGCCCGCCTGCCGGGCATTGGCCAGCGCATCGCTCAGCGGCTCACCTTCCACGTCCTGAGCGTCTCCGACGACGAGGCCCTGGACCTTGCGGCGGCCATCCGCGAGGTCAAGGAGACGGTCGGGCAGTGCGAGATCTGTTTCAACCTCGCCACCGAGGCCACCTGCCGCATCTGCCAGGACGAGCGTCGCGAGACGGCCACCCTGTGCGTGGTGGAGCAGCCCAGCGATGTGATCCCGATCGAGCGCTCGGGCGAGTTCCACGGTCGCTACCACGTGCTCGGAGGCGCCCTCTCGCCGATCGACGGGGTGGATCCCGAGCACCTCCACGTGACCGAGCTGCTCGAGAGGGCCGCCGGCAACGGCATCCGCGAGGTGGTGATCGCCACGAACGCGACCACCACCGGCGAGGCCACCGCCCTCTACCTGTCCGACTCGCTGCGCGAGCGAGCGCCGGAGGTCGCCGTGACCCGACTGGCCAGCGGCCTCCCGGTGGGGTCCGACCTCGAGTACGCGGACGAGATCACCCTGGGTCGGGCGTTCCGGGGGCGCCAGGCCCTGTGATCGCGGTCACCGGCGCGACCGGCGAGGTGGGCAGCCGGGTGGCCTGGAAGCTGGCCGAGCACGGAGTGATGCAGCGCCTGGTGGTCCGCGACCCCCTGCGAGCTCCCGATATCGTCGGCGCCGACACGGCTTCCTGATCCCGGCAGCCGAGTCCGCAGACCGGGTCGAGCAGCACATGACCGCCGTGGACGCCGCGGTGGCCGCCGGGACCGAGCGGATTGTCTAGCTGTCCTTCGTCGGCGCCGCCCCGGACGCGACATTCACGCTCGTCCGCCACCACTGGGCCACCGAGCAGCGGGTGCGGGCGAGCGGGGTGCCCTTCACGTTCCTGCGGATGAACATGTACATGGACTTCTTGCCCCGAATGGTCTCCGAAGAGGGCGTGATCGCGGGGCCGGCCGGCGACGGGCGGGTGGCCGCGGTACTCCGCGACGACATCGCCGACGCCGCGGTGGCCGTGCTCACCGAGGAGGGACACGAGGGCCGCACCTACGATCTCACCGGTCGAGAGGCGCTGAGCTTCACCGAGATCGCCGAGCGGCTGAGCCAGGCCACCGGCAAGGCGATCTCCTTTCACGACGAGACCGTCGAGGAGGCCTACGCCGCCCGGGCGCACTACGGGGCGCCGGACTGGGAGGTGGAGGGGTGGGTCACCTCGTACACCCATGTGGCCGCCGGGGGGGCCGCGGTGAGCGAGGACATGGAGCTCCTGGGGGGGCATCCGCCCGCGACGCTGGCGGAGTGGCTGGACGCCCATCCGCACGCGCTCGACCACGTGCGCGCCTCCTAGACGGGCGAGCTTGCGCCGGCGGGTCCATCGCGCGACGATGCGCCGGTGAGCTCGCGCACCGTGCATGCCGCCTGTCCGCACGACTGCCCCGACACCTGCGCCATGGCGGTCACCGTGGACGGGGAGGGCCGGGCCGTGGCCCTGGGCGGGGACGCCGAGCAACCGATCACCGCGGGCTTCCTCTGCGGCAAGGTGTCGAACTACCTCGACCGCGTGTACTCGCCGGACCGGATCCTCCACCCGCTCGTCCGCGAGGGGAAGAGGGGCGAGGGCAGCTTCCGCCGGGTCTCCTGGGACGAGGCGCTCGACCGGGTGGCCGCCGAGCTGCTGCGCGTCCGCGACGAGCACGGCGGCGAGGCCATCCTGCCCTACAGCTACGCGGGGACCCAGGGCCTGATCCAGGGGAACACCATGAGCGCGCGGGTGATGAACGCCCTCGGGGCGTCGGCGCTCGAGCGGACCATCTGCGCCACCGCGGGCATGGTGGGCACGAGCACGACGCATGGCGTGTCACCCGAGGTGGATCCGGAGGAGTGGCCACACGCCCGCCACCTGCTCGTGTGGGGCTGGAACCCGATGTCCACCGCGCCGCATCTGTGGCTCAAGTGCCTGGAGGCCCGCCGGGCCGGAGCGCGGCTTGTGGTGGTGGACCCGTTCCGCAGCCGCACCGCACGCGTGGCCGACGAGCACCTCCGCCCGCTGCCCGGCACCGACGCCGCCCTCGCCATCGGGATGATGCGCGCCGTGGTGGACGCCGGCCTCGAGGACGAGACCTGGTGCCGCGAGTACACGGACGGGTACGACGAGCTGCTCTCCGTGCTGGCGGAGCACCCGGTGGAGCGTTGCTCGGAGATCTGCGGCGTCCCCGCGGACACCATCGCCCACGTGGGCCGGGCCTTCGCCACCGACGGCCCGTCGCTCCTGCGGCTGGGGGTGGGCGCCCAGCGCCACCTCGGCGCCCCGGCGGCCTACTCCACCATCGCGTCGCTGCCGCTGCTCACCGGCGCCTGGCGCGAGCGCGGCGGCGGGTGCTCCTACATCCCAATGGCCACCGCGGCCGCGGTGAGCTCCCACCCCCTGGAGCGCGAGGACCTGCGCCCACACCCGGTGCGCACGATCAACATGTCCCAGCTCGGGCGCGCGCTCACCGACCCTGAGCTGGACCCACCGGTGAAGGCCGTGGTGTGCTGGAACTCGAATCCAGCCTCCATCGCCCCCGACCAGAGCCGCGTGCTGGCCGGGCTCGAACGCGAGGACCTGTTCACCGTCGTGCTCGAGCAGTTCATGACCGACACCGCCCGGCACGCCGACGTGGTGCTCCCCGCCACCACCGCTCTGGAGCACCTCGACGTCGTGTTCTCCTGGGGCCACCACTACATGACCTGGAACGAGCCGGCGATCGCCCCCCAGGGCGAGGCCGTGGCCAACACCGAGGCCTTCCGGAGGCTCGCGGCGCGGCTCGGCCTCACCGATCCCTGCTTCCGGGAGAGCGACGAGGAGATGGTGGCCGCGATGCTCGCGAACTCCGCGCTCGCGGGCCGGGAGGGCGAGCTGCGTGAGCGCGGCTGGGTGAAGGTTGATCTGGGCCAGGGTCCCACCCCTCACGCCGAGGGTGGCTTCGGCACGATGAGCAGGCGGGCCACGCTCACCGCCCGCCACGAGCCCTCCGGCGAGGTGGCGGACGCCGCCCTCGCCGAGCGCTACCCGCTGGCGCTCATCACTCCCAAGACGCATCTCTTCCTCAACTCGACGTTCGCCAACCAGAAGCGCCAGCACTCGGCCCAGCCCCACCCCGAGGTGGTGATCCACCCGGATGACGCCCGCGCCCGTGGAATCGAGGACGGCGCCCAGGTGCGGGTGCACAACGACCGCGGCGAGTTCTCGTGCGCGGCGCGTGTGTCGGAGGACGCGCGCCCGGGGGTGGTGGTTGCGCCGATGGGCTGGTGGAACGGCGACTACGCGGGCGCCAGAAGCAGCCAGGCCACCACGTCGCAGGAGCTCACCGTCGAGGGGCACGCGCCGGTGTTCAACGACAACCGGGTGGAGCTGGCACCCGCCTCTGCGGGCTAGCCGAGGAGCTTGAGGGTCTCCTTCGCGGCCAGAATCCTCCCCACCGCCTCATCCAGGCGCGAGCGCGAGATGCGACCGCTGCGGACGGCGGCGAGCACCTTCGCGTAGGCCGCCTGCTGGTCGCCGAGCCGCCCGGACACGTACAGCATGTCCGCCCCTGACCGTATGGCCTCCACGGCGGCCTGGGGAACGGTGGCCGCCACGCCCACGGCGGGCTCGGCCAGGTCGTCCGTGATGGCCATGCCCTGGAATCCGAGCTCGCCGCGCAGCAGGCTGGTGTCCACCTCCCTGGAGAGAGAGCCCGGGGCGGTGAAGTCGTTCATCGGATAGAGGGCGTGACTCAGGACCAGCCCGGGCACGCCGTCCTCCACCGCGGCCCGGAACGGGAGGAGGTCGCGACGGCGCAGCTCGGACAGTCCGAGCCCCACGGTGGCGGGCCCGTCCTCGGTGGCCTGATCCGCGGAGCCCAGGCCCGGGAAGTGCGCCGCGGCGGCGAACACCCCGGCGTCGCTGTAGGCCCGCAGAGTCGCGTCCGCGAAAGCCGACACCTCGGCGGGGACATCCGAGTAGGTGGCATCGCCGAGCGCCGACCCGCCCTCCACCCCGACGTCCAGGATGGGGCCGAGCACCCCGTTCACACCGAGCTCGGACAGGGCGTGCGCGGACTCGGCCGCCTGGGTGCCCGCCTCGGCGGCCGATCGCAGCGCGGCGGGGGCGCTCGCCGGGGGCAGGTCGGGGAAGGAGTTCAGCGCGCCCCCGGGCTGGCTGGCCATCACGAACGGGCGCACGTGCCCCGCGTCGGCCGCGATCACGCGCGCCTCGCCCGCCATCTGGCCGAGCGCGTCGGGGGTCGTGTAGTTGTCCCGCCCGATCACCACCCCACCCAGGTCCAGGCGGCGCAGGCGCTGGAAGATCTCCGCGTTCAGGTCCGTGCCCCGGAACCCGACCAGGAAGAGCTGCGCCACCTTGCGCTCCACGGAAAGCCCGGGAATCAGCTCGTGTGGGCCGGGGGGCGCACCGGAGCGGCTCTTCCGGGCCGGGCCCTGGCCGGGGGCGGGCGCGGGCACGACCGTGGCCAGGAACGATCGCTTGGCCACGCGCTCCGGCCGCTCTCGCTTGGCGGTCTCGTCCGCGCCCACCACGGCGCCGGCCACGGCCGAAGCAGCCGCGACGATCACCAGCACGGCGGTGAGCAGGCGGCGTCGCAGGATCACGAGCCGAGGCTAGACAAAGCAATGGGGTGGTGCCGGGCCCCCCGGGTCGCGCGGGCGACCGCACTATCTTTGTCCGGCATGCCGTTGAGCGGAACCGAAACTGTGGTGATGAAGTTCGGCGGCACGTCCGTGGCCGATTCCGAGCGCATCCGCAATGCCGCGCGCCGGATCGTCCAGGCCGCCGATGCGGGCAGCCGTGTGGTGGCGGTGCTCTCCGCGCGCGGCAAGCACACCGACGAGCTGGTGGCCATGGCCCACGAGGTCTCGGACCGCCCGCATCCGCGGGAGATGGACATGCTGCTGTCCACCGGGGAGCGGGTCTCCTGCGCGCTGGCCGCGATGGTGATCAACGATTTGGGCCACGAGGCGATCTCGCTGACGGGATCCCAGGCCGGCATCGTCACCGACACCTCGCACACGCGGGCGCGGATCCTGGAGGTCAAGGCGCACCGCATCAGCGAGGCTCTCGACGCCGGGCGGATCGTGCTGGTGGCGGGTTTCCAGGGTGTGGCCCAGGAGTCGCTGGACGTGACCACGCTGGGACGCGGCGGCTCGGACACCACCGCGGTGGCGCTGGCCGCGGCGCTGGGGGCCGAGGTGTGCGAGATCTTCACCGACGTGGCCGGGGTGTTCAGCGCCGACCCGCGCATCGTGCCCGGAGCGCGCAAGCTCCCGGTGGTCACCTTCGAGGAGATGCTGGAGATGTCGGCCTCGGGCGCGGGTGTGCTGCAGCTGCGCTCGGTGGAGTACGCGCGCAACCACGGGGTCACGATCCACTGCCGATCGAGCTTCGATGACGGACCCGGTACCGTGGTCCAGGACGAGGAGAAGACCATGGAACGACCGCTCGTCACAGCCGTGACGCACTCCACCGCGGAGGCGCGCATCACCCTCAAGGGGCTGCCCGACCGACCCGGCATCGCCGGCCGGGTGCTCACCGCGCTCGCGGAGGCGAGCGTGAACGTGGACATGATCATCCAGAACGAGCCCGTGTCCGACGACGCGCGGGCCGACATGTCGGTCACCGTCCCGCGCGACGACCTGCTCGCCGCCGAGGAGGCGCTCCACCCGCTCCAGGCGGAGCTGGGGCTCGGCTCGATCCAGTCTGACGCCCACATGGGCAAGGTCTCGCTGGTGGGCGCCGGGATGAAGAGCCATCCCGGCGTGGCCGCGCAGGCGCTCACCGTCCTGGGGGACGCCGGCGTGAACATCGAGATGATCTCCACCTCGCCCATCAAGATCTCGTGCGTGGTGCGCGAGGAGGACGTGGAGACCGCGGTGGTGGGCCTGCACACGGCGTTCGACCTCGGACGCGAGTCGGTGCATCCCGAGGACGTGGCCGGCGTGCACCGGCCCAAGATCCGTGAGGAGGCCCGGCCGTGAGGGTCGCCGTGGTGGGCGCCACCGGCGCGGTGGGCTCCACGATCCTGGGAGTCATGCGGGAGCGCAGCTTCCCCGCTACGGAGATCGTGCCCTTCGCCTCCGAGCGCTCGGCCGGACGCCGCATCGACTACGGAGACCGCGACCTCGAGGTGGTGGCGCTCTCCGAGGAGGCGATCCAAGGCTTCGACCTGGCGCTGTTCTCCGCCGGATCAACGATCAGCGAGGAGTGGGGCAGGAGCTTCGCCGATGCCGGAGCCGTGGTGGTGGACAACTCGTCCTTCTGGCGCATGTACGACGACGTGCCGCTGGTGGTGGCCGAGGTGAACGCCCACGCCCTCGACGGCCACCGCGGGATCGTGGCCAACCCGAACTGCACCACGATGCAGACGGTGGTCGCGCTGAAGCCAATACTCGACGCCGCCGGCCTCGAGCGGGTGGTGGCCTCCACCTACCAGGCGGTGTCGGGCACGGGCCAGCGGGCGGTGGAGGAGCTCCACGACCAGGCCCGGGCCACCATCGAGGCGAAGGACATTCCCCCGCCCAGCGTCTATCCCCACCAGATCGCGTTCAACGTGGTGCCCCAGGTCGAGCACTTCCTCGAGGGCGACGACTACACGACCGAGGAGCGCAAGGTGATGCGCGAGACGCGCAAGATCCTCGACCGCGAGGACCTGCCGATCTCGGCCACCTGTGCACGCGTGCCCGTGTACACCGGCCATTCGGTCTCCGCGAACGTGCAGACCCGCGAGCCGCTGTCGGCGGCCGACTGCCGCGACCTGCTGGCCGCCGCCCCCGGTGTGACCGTCGTGGACGACCCTGGTCACGGCCTCTACCCACTGGCGCTCGACGCCGCCGGGCGCGACGACGTGCTCGTCGGCCGCATCCGCGAGGACCCGTCACACGAGCGCTGCCTGAACCTCTGGATCGTGGGCGACAACCTCCGCAAGGGGGCGGCCACGAACGCCGTGCAGCTGGCCGAGCTGCTGCGGGTGCGGAATCTGCTGCGCGCGGCCCCAGCGGCCTGAGCGAGCACCGGAGCATGTCCTACTTAAGGGATACGAGGCCCTTGCTCTCCAGGCGGGCCAGCTCCCGCCTCGAGGCGATTCCCAGCTTGCGGTAGATCTTCCGCGCGTGGGTGCGCACGGTCTCCACGCCGATGGCCAGGTTGTCGGCGATCTGCGCGTTCGTGGCTCCCTCCTGGAGCTGCTCGAGCACCTCGCCCTCGCGTGGGGTGAGCTGGTCGAGGCCGTGGATGCGGACCTTTCCCTCGCCATCGGTGGGTGAGGCCTCGGGCAGGACATACATCCCGCGGGCGGCGAGGTGGATCGCGCTGATCACGTCGCGGGCCTCGGTCTCCTTGGACAGGCAGGCGCTGGCTCCGAGCGAGAGCATCCGGTTGCAGTCCGCGGGCGACGGGCTGTTGGCCAGCACCACGAGGCTCGTGCCCGAGTAGGCCCGGCGGAGCGCGAACACCTGACTGGGCGATTCCAGGGCTCCGTGGTCGAGAACGGCCACGGAGGGCTTGTGGCGCTCGAGAGCCTCAACGAGGTCGTCGACGGGCACGTCATAAGCCACCAGATCCAAGTTCGGATCTTCGGTGATCAGCACTCTCAGAGCGAGCGCGACGAGATCCTCGAACCGGGTCGATACCACCGAGGGCATCGGTCAGCAGTGTAGGGACGGGATGCGCGCGCGACGCTGATTCAAGCCGCTTTTCGTCCAGTCAGGAGCCGCGCGCCTAGGCCGCGGCCAGCTGAGCGATCTTGCGCTGCACGTCACGCGTGGACACCACGTGCTTGCCCATCCCCAGCTCCTTCGGCTCGAGGCCGAGCGCCAGGCCCACCATCTGCGGCAGGTGCAGCACGGGAATGTCGAGATCGCGCTCCACGTAGCTCGCCGCGGCCGGCTGCTGCATGTCCAGGTTCAGGTGGCAGAGCGGGCAGGGGGTGACCAGGCAGTCCGCGCCGGCGTCGATCGCGTCGGCCAGATGGCGGCCGGCCTGGCGCAGCGAGGTGGTGCGGTTCATCGTGATCACGGGGAAGCCGCAGCACTTGCGAGCGCCCGCGTAGTCCACGGCCTCGCCGCCGATCGCCTCGATCACCTGCTCGATGTACTGGTCACGCTCCGGGTGCTGGTCGAAGCCGAGGCGCTTGGTCGGGCGCACGATGTAGCACCCGTAGAAGGGGGCGATGCGCAGGCCGTCGAGCGGCCGCTTGACCTTGTCCCGCAGGGCGTCGAGCCCGATCTCCTCCACCAGGATCCAGAGGAAGTTCTTGTTCCACCAGTCGCCCTGGCGCTCGTAGGAAAGCGACTCGGGCTTCAGGTGCGAGTTCACCTCGGCCCGGTACTCCGGGCTGGCGTCGAGGCGCTCCTGGCACTCGGACTGCGCGCCCTGGCAGGTGGAGCAGATGTTCATCATGCCCGCCGCGCCCTCCACGGCCTGGGCCATGGCGAAGGTGCGCGCGTTTAGCGCGTCCACGAGCTCCTGGTTGTGCTCGGCCACCACGCCTGCGCCGCAGCAGGCGGCCCGGTCGAGCTCCACCAGGTCGAGGTCCAGCAGCGGCGCGACCTTCGCCACCGAGCCGTGCAGCTCGGGGGTGAAGCCGCGCGAGACGCAACCGGGCCAGTACGCGAGCTTCACGATTCCTGACTCCCTTCAGCCGTCGCGCCTTCCTCGTCAGCGGGGTTCTCGCCCACGATGTAGAGGTTGAGCTCGAGGCGCTCGTCGTGCGAATGAATCTCCTTGAAGATGCGCCGGACCTGCTTCTGGTCGGGCAGCTTCGGGTGCAGCAGCGCCTTCCTGGGCGTGATCTTGCCGGTCCTCAGACCGCGCACGCCGGTGGGAAGGCTCTCCACCAACTGCTTCACGGCCTTGGGCTCGGTCTGGCCTCGAATGAGGCTGCCCTGGCCGAACGAGCGCGGAAGCAGCTGGGCCTCGTGGAGGGTGCCGTACTTCTCGATCAGCCCGACGAACGCCTTCTCGTGGCCGTAGCCGTTGTTGTCGTCCTTGATCCCGTAGTCGCCCGTGGCCTTCCGCCGGAGCCGCATGATCTGGCTCATCGGGGCCACTTCCTTGGGGCACACCTCGATGCAGGCGAAGCAGTGGGTGCAGTCGTACATCCCGTGCTCGTCGGCGGCCAGGTCGGCCAGGCGCTCCTCGTGGGCGCCGTCGCGGGGGTCGCCTACGAAGCGATAGGCCTTGGCCAGCGCGGCCGGGCCGATGAACTCGGGGTCCACCTCCATCGACAGGCAGGCGGACACGCAGGCTCCGCACTGGATGCAGGCCATCGCCTGGGTCACGTCGAGCATGGCCTCGGCGGGCACGATGTACTCGCGGCCCTCGGGAGCCTCTTCCTTGGGGAGCAGCCACGGCACGACGCGCCGGATCTTCTTCCAGTGCACCGCCTCCATGTCCGTGATCAGATCCTTGATCACGGGCATGTTGCCCATGGGCTCGACGGTGATGACGCCGTCGCGGCCCCGCTCCGCTGCGTCACCGATCCGGGTGTTGCAGGCGAGCGCCGACTTGCCGTTGATGCGCACGCCGCAGGACCCACAGATGGCGGCCCGGCAGGAACAGCGGATGCCGATGGAGGCGTCCTCGCGGTCCTTGACTTGGAGGATGCCGTCGAGCACCGAGCGCTCGGGCGGCAGCTCCACGTCGAAGTCGGCCCAGTAGGCGGCGTTGCCGGACTCGGGGTCGAAGCGTCTGAGTTTCAGCTTGTAATCGGCCACGTCAGTACTTCCGCTCCTCGGGCTCCCAGCGGGTCATCGTGACCTCGGAGTAGGACACCTCGGGGTCGGCCCCTCCGTTGCGTGTGAGGTTGATGTGCTTGAGCCACTCCTCGTCGTTGCGGCTCGGGAAGTCGGTTCGGAACTGGGCACCACGGCTCTCCTTGCGCTCGATCGCGGAGACCACCACGGCCTCGGCGTTGTCGAGCATGAACTGGAGCTCCAGTGCCCCGAGGACATCCTGGTTGAACACGGACCCCCTGTCGTCCACGGCCACGGTCTGCGCCTCCTCCTTGAGCCTACGGACGATCTCGAGCGCAGTGTTCAGGCCGTCCTTGTCACGGAAGACGGCCACGTACTTGTCCATCGTCGCGCCCAGCTCGGCCTTGATCTCCGACACGCGGCGGCCGGTGCGGTCTCGGCTGATGATCTCCTGGATCATCTCCTGCTCGCGAAGCAGCGACTCGCGCGACGGGTGGGGGGAGGGAAGGCCCTTGATGGCGTGGGCGGCATGGGCCCCGGAGCGGCGGCCGAAGACGAGGGTGTCCAGCAGCGAGTTCGCGCCCAGGCGGTTGCCGCCGTGCACCGAGACGCAGGCGCACTCGCCGGCGGCGTAGAGGCCCGGGATCGAGGTCTGGCCGTGGATGTCGGTGCGAACGCCGCCCATCACGTAGTGGTTGCCCGGCTTGATGTGGATGGGCTCCTTGGTGATGTCCACGCCGGCGAAGTCACGCCCCACATTCACGATCTCGCGGAGGGCCTCGTGGATGCGCTTGCGCGGGACCACGGTCACGTCCAGCGCCACCGTGCCGTCGGGGAAGCCCCGTCCCTCGTTGATCTCGGTCTGCTCGGCCCGGGAGACCACGTCGCGCGAGGCCAGCTCCATCTTGTTGGGGGCGTACTTCTCCATGAAGCGCTCCCCCTGGGCGTTGTAGAGCTGGGCGCCCTCCCCGCGGGCACCCTCGGTGATGAGGAGTCCCAACCCCGCGAGCGTCGTGGGGTGGTACTGGATCATCTCCATGTCCATCAGCGGCGCGCCGACCCGGTAGGCCATGGCTATGCCGTCCCCGGTGCAGATGAGGGCGTTGGTGGTGGGGTCGCAGATCTGGCCGTTGCCGCCGGTGGCCAGGATCACGGCGCGGGCCGAGAAGAGCTCCAGGGCGCCGTCCCGGATGTTCCGGGTCACGGCGCCCGCGATCCGGCCGTCGTCGTCCTGCACCAGCGCGGTGGTGAACCACTCCTCGTAGCGGTACACCTCCTCGTGCTTCATCAGCTGCTCGTAGAGCACGTGGAGAATGGCCTGGCCGGTGATATCGGCCACGTAGTAGGTGCGGGCCGCGCTGGCGCCTCCGAAGGCGCGCTTGCCGAGACGACCCTCCTCGTTGCGGTGGAAGGTCACCCCCCAGTGCTCGAGCTCGAGCAGCTCCTCGGGGGCCTCGCGGCACATGATCTCGATGGCGTCCTGGTCGCCGAGGTAGTCGGAGCCCTTGACGGTGTCGAAGGCATGGGACTCCCAGGTGTCCTGCGGGTCGAGCGCCGCGTTGATCCCGCCCTGAGCCGCATTGGAATGCGAGCGGACGGGGTGAACCTTGGAAATGATGGCAACAGAAGCGCCCCCTTCCGCTGCGGCGAGGGCTGCGCGTTGGCCGGCGAGGCCGGCTCCGATCACTAGGACGTCGTGCTGAGGCATCTGCGAGGGGTGCGGGGCGCGATTCTATGGAACGTACGGACGCGGGCGGCCACCCGGCCACTTGGTGGGGGGTGGGAGCGGGGGTGTGGCGCCTTTTGCATGGCATGCGTGCATTGGGAGCCAAACCCCCTTCGGATCTGGCGTTGGTGCGCCTCGCGGAGAGCCAGCACGGGGTCGTGACCAGGCGGCAATTGGAGGCCGGCGGCCTCGGTCGAGGGGCCATCGCCGAGCGGATCCGCGTCGGTCGGCTGCACCGGGTCCACTCCGGGGTTTTCGCCGTGGGCCACCGGGTGCTCACCCGCCATGGCACCATCCTGGCGGCCGTTCTGGCGGGCGGGGAGGGCGCGGCCGCGAGCCATCGCACGGCGGCCGAGATCTGGGGAATCGGCGAGGCAACCTCATTCGTGGAGATGACGGTTGTGGGGGCGAACGGGCGGAAGCTCGCCGGCATCCGGGCGCACCGGAGCCTCCTGCCGGATGCCGATTGCACTGCTCTCCACGGGATTTTGGTGACCACCCCGGGCCGCACGCTCGCCGATCTGGCCGACGTCGTCTCGCGACGCGCCGTCGAGCGGGCGATCGACGCGGCGGAGTACCGCCGCCTCGACTTCACCGGCCTCCGCCCGATGCCCGGGCGCCGGGGGAGCGGGGTGGTCGCCGATGTGCTCCGCCTCCATCGAGCCGGAAGCACGATGACCCGCTCGGAGGCCGAGGAGGTGTTCCTCGCCCTCTGCGGGCGGTTCGGGCTGCCGGCGCCGGAGGTGAACGCAAGGCTCGAGGGCCACGAGGTCGACTTTCTCTGGCGCGCTGCCAGGCTCGTGGCTGAGATCGATGGCTACGCGGCCCATGGGACCCGCTCCGCCTTCCATCGCGACCGCAGGAGGGACTCCGACCTACTGCTGGCGGGCTACCGGGTGGTCCGGTTCACCTGGAGTCAGCTCGGGACGGATCCCGGGTGGGTCGCGGAGACGATGCTGCGCTTGCTCGCTCACTAGGGGTTTGGTTCCTAATGCACGCATGTCATGCAGAAAGCGCCAAACCCCTCGACGCCGAGGCCCTAAGCCGGGCGCAACGCCCGGCGCACGCGGTCCACGGTGACGATGCCGCGCAGCACGCCGTCGCCGTCCACGGCCAGGATCGCGCCCAGCCGGCCCAGGCCCTCTCGGCCCAGGAGGGTCTCCAGGGACTCCTGGGTGCCCACCCGCAGGCCGCTCTCGCCGTCGTCACGGGCCATCACCGAGGCCACGGGCCGCGAGGCGCGCACCTGGGCGGCCACGCTGTCCACCGCCTCCTTCGACACCACGCCCACCAGGCGTCCCGTGGCGTCCACCACCGGGAACCACGGCCATCCGTAGCGCAGGAAGTACTCGTCCTCCGCGCGGTCGAGGGTGAGCGTCTCGGGGATCGCCACCGGCTCCGCGTCCATCACGTCGGCCACCACGAGCCCCTCGATCCGGCCGGCGAAGGCCGCCTGGACCTCGGCGGAGCGCGCCGCCTGGGAGAGGAAGAGGCCGATGAATCCCAGCCACAGGCCGGTGATGGCGTCGCTGCGGAGGAAGAGGAGCACGCCCAGGCCGATCATCACGAAGGCGATCCCGCGTCCCAGGCGGGCCGCGAAGCGCGTGGCCCGGTTGCGGTCCCCGGTCTTCCACCAGGCGATCGCCCGTGCGATCCGGCCTCCGTCCAGCGGGAAGCCCGGGATCAGGTTGAAGAGCAGCACCAGCACGTTGATCGACAGCAGGTAGCCGAGCACCGCCGTGGCCGCGCTCATGCCGCGGGTCTCGAAGCGCGATCCCGCGATGGTGGTGTCCGCGCCCGATATGGCGGTGCCCAGGCCGAAGCACACCAGCGCGATCGCGAGCGTGACCAGCGGGCCGGCGATCGCCACCCGGAACTCGACCCCGGCCGAGTCCGTGTCCCGCTCCATCTTCGCCACGCCGCCGAACATCCAGAGGTCGATGCCCGAGATCCCGATTCCGTTGCGCACGGCCACGAACGCGTGCCCGAACTCGTGGAGCAGGATCGAGAGGAAGAAGAGCAGGGCGCTGGCCACTGCCAGGCCGAACGCCTTGCCGTCCTGCCCGGGGAAGAGGTCGCCGTAGTAGCCGGAGAGCTGCCAGATGATCAGGAAGAGGACGAAGAACCAGCTCACGTCCACGCCCACGCGAATGCCGAACACCCGGGCCAGCTGGATCGATCCGCCTCCGAACACCGCGATGGGGATGGTCGCAGACGTCACGTACCGAGACGTGCGTACTCTCACCGGCCATGAACTCGACGAAGCGCTGGACACTCCTCACCGTCTGCCTGGCCACGTTCATGCTGCTCCTCGACATCACGGTGGTGAACGTCGCGCTGCCGGACATCCAGCGTGACCTGAACGCCAGCTTCACCGACCTCCAGTGGGTGGTGGACGCCTACTCGCTGATGCTCGCCTCGGTGCTCCTCACCGCCGGGTCGCTGGCCGATCTGTTCGGCCGCAAGCGCGTCTTCATCATCGGCCTCGTCCTCTTCACCGTCGCCTCGCTGCTCTGCGGCCTGGCCGGGTCTCCCACCCCGCTGAACCTCGCCCGCGGTTTCCAGGGGGTGGGCGGCGCCGTGATGTTCGCCTGCGCGCCGGCACTGCTGGCTCAGGAGTTCGAGGGCCGGGAACGCGGCTCGGCCTTCGGGATCTGGGGGGCCACCATCGGCGCCGCCGTGGCCGTGGGCCCGCTCGTCGGCGGCGCTCTCACCGAGAGCCTGGGATGGGAGTGGATCTTCTTCGTGAACGTGCCCATCGGGGCGCTCACCGCCATCACCGCCTCCATGCGCCTCCACGAGTTCCGCCCGGACTCGGTGGCCCGCGTTGACTGGGCCGGAGTGGTGAGCTTCAGCGGCGCGCTCTTCTGCCTGGTGTTCGCGCTGATTCGCGGCAACGACGAGGGGTGGGGCAGCACCACGATCGTGGGCCTGCTCGTAGCCGCCCTCGTCCTCATGGTCGCGTTCATCGTGGCCGAGCGCCACGGCAAGGACCCCATGCTCGACCTCTCGCTTTTCCGCAAACCCGCCTTCACGGGCGCTCAGATCGTGGCCTTCTCGATCTCGGCCTCGATGTTCTCGATGTTCCTGTACCTCACCCTCTACATCCAGAACGTCCTGAACTACTCACCGCTCCAGGCCGGCCTGCGCTTCCTCCCCGTATCGGTGGTCTCGTTCTTCGCCGCGCCCTTGGCCGGGCGCCTCACCGACAAGGTGCCGATCCGACTCCTCCTTTTCGGAGGCCTCAGCCTGGTGGGGATAGGGCTACTCCTCATGGGTGGAATCTCACCCTCGTCGGAGTGGACCACGCTGCTGCTCGGGTTCCTCATCGCGGGCACGGGCGTGGGCTTTGTGAACGCCCCGCTCAGCTTCACCGCGGTGAGCGTGGTGGAGCAGCGCCTGAGCGGCACCGCGGCGGGGATCAACAACACCTTCCGGCAGGTGGGGATCGCCACCGGCATCGCGGCCCTTGGGGCGATCTTCCAGACCCGGGTCTCGGACGGCCTCCACACCGCGCTGGCCGGCTCACCCGTCAGTCCGGGCCAGGTGGACCGCCTCAGCGAGGCCGTGGTGGGCGGCGGCGCTCAGCAGGCCATCCAGAACGTGCCCGCCGGTGCCCGCGACGTGGTGGCCACGGCCGCCAACCGTGCCTTCATCGACGGCATCAACGATCTCTTCATCATCGCGGCGCTGGTGGCCTTCGCGGGGGCCGTGGCCGCCCTCCTGCTCGTCCGTTCCAGCGACCTCATCGTCCCGGGCCCGCGCCCGGGAACCGGCCCTGCCGAGCCGCAGCAGGCGGTCGTCCAATGACCCCGCCTGCTCATAATGCTCCGCTCATGGAACCGAGAGGAGACAGTTGGCTCACCGTGTGACCTTCATCCCGGGTGACGGCACCGGCCCCGAGATCGCCGAAGCCACCAGGCGAGTGCTCGAGGCCACCGGGGCCGAGTTCGAGTGGGACCCCCAGGACGCCGGGATCGACGTCTACGAGTCCGAGGGCAATCCGCTCCCGGACCGCACTCTGGACTCGATCCGCGACACCGGCCTGGCCATCAAGGGCCCCACCACCACGCCGGTGGGATCCGGGTTCCGGTCGATCAACGTCGCCCTGCGCAAAGAATTCGACCTCTACTCTTGCGTCCGGCCCTGCAAGGCCTTCGAGGGTGTGCGGACCCGATTCCCCGAGACCGACATCGTGATCGTGCGCGAGAACACCGAGGACCTCTACGCGGGCATCGAGTTCGAGCGCGGCTCGGACGAGGTGAAGCGCCTGCAGAAGTTCCTGGCCGAGGAGCTGGACTCACCAACGCGGGAGGACTCGGGCATCTCGATCAAGCCGATCTCCGTGTTCGGCTCGGACCGGATCGTGGAGTCCGCATTCAGGTACGCGGAGGAGAACGGGCGCAGCAAGGTCACCGCGGCGCACAAGGCCAACATCATGAAGTTCTCCGACGGGCTATTCCTCGAGGTCGCGCGCCAGGTGGCCGAGCGCCACCCGGACATCGAGTTCGAGGATCGGATCATCGACAACCTGTGCAACCAACTCGTCTCCCGCCCGGAGGAGTACGACGTGATCGTGCTGCCGAATCTCTACGGGGACATCGTGTCCGACCTCGCGGCCGGCATGATCGGCGGGCTCGGCCTCGCGCCGGGCGCCAACATCGGCACCACCGGTGCCATTTTCGAGGCCACGCACGGCTCGGCCCCCAAGTACAAGGGTCAGAACAGGGTCAATCCCACCGCCCTGCTGCTGTCGGGAGTGCTGCTGCTTCGCCACGTGAACGAGACGGAGGCGGCGGACCGCATGGAGCGGGCCGTGGCCGAGGTGATCCGCAAGGGCGAGAAGGTGACCTACGACCTGAAGGCCTCGCGCGACGACCCCACCGCGGTGGGTACCAGTGAATTCGCAGACGCAGTCATAGAGGAGATGCAGTGAACGCTTCCAGTCCAGTGAAGGTGACCGTTACCGGCGCCGCAGGCGCGATCGGGTACAGCCTGCTGTTCCGAATCGCGAGCGGCCAGATGCTCGGCCCGGACACCCCGGTGCAGCTCCGGCTGCTCGAGATCCCGCAGGCCATGGACGCCGTGAACGGCGTGGCCATGGAGCTCGACGACTGCGCCTTCCCGCTGCTCGCCGGGATCGACATGTTCGACGACCCCAACCAGGCCTTCGACGGCACGCAGGTGGGTCTTCTCGTGGGCGCGCGCCCACGCTCGAAGGGCATGGAGCGGGGCGACCTGCTGGAGGCCAACGGTGGGATCTTCAAGCCCCAGGGGGGGGCCATCAACGCCCATGCCGACGATTCGGTGCGGGTGCTCGTGGTGGGCAACCCGGCGAACACGAATGCTCTGATCGCCCAGTCGAACGCCCCGGATGTGCCGGCCGAGCGCTTCACCGCCATGACCCGCCTGGACCACAACCGGGCGATCGCTCAGCTGGCGCGGAAGTCGGGCGCGGCGGTGGCCGACATCTCGAACATGACCATCTGGGGCAACCACTCCGCCACCCAGTACCCCGACATCTTCCACGCGAAGGTCCGGGGCGAGAACGCGGCCGAGACCGTGAACGACCAGAACTGGCTCGAGACCGACTTCATCCCGACGGTGCAGAAGCGCGGGGCGGCCATCATCGAGGCTCGCGGTGCGTCGAGTGCCGCGTCGGCGGCCAACGCGGCCATCGACCATGTGCGCGACTGGACTCTCGGCACCGCCGAGGGCGACTGGGTATCGATGGCCATTCCCTCCGACGGCTCGTACGGCGTGGAGGAGGGAATCATCTCCTCCTTCCCCGTCACCTGCTCCGGGGGCGTGTACGAGGTCGTCCAGGGACTCGACCTCAACGATTTCTCGCAGGCGCGCGTGCGCGCCACCGTGGACGAGCTCATCGAGGAGCGCGACGCGGTGCGGGAACTCGGACTGGTCTGACCTGCCGCTCACCCCGGGGATGGTCCGATTAGCCGACCCCGAGTGACCCACCCTCCCACAAACGGCAATTGGTCAGGCGGGGTTAACTAATAAAGGTTAAGAAACCCGGGCCGGGGTTACCGCGGCGAGGGTCAGCCCGAATGCCAGCCCTTGCCGCGCTTGGTGACCTTGCCCTCCGAGGCAAGCGACGGCATCACCCGGTAGAGGTAATTCGCCTTGATGCCCATCGTGTCCGCCAGCTCGGAGATGGTGATCCCGGGCCTGGCGCGCACCAGCTCGAGCGCCTGCTTGGAGCGGGCGCCGCTGCCCCTGGGGCGGCCGCGACCGGATCCGGATCCTCCGGAGCCCCGCCGGCGCCGCCGGGTGGGAGCGCCGTTGGTGCCCACACCCGCGAGGGCGGCGGCGGCCTTCTCCAGACGTCCGTACTCCTCGACGAGCGGCTTCAGCTCCCGAAGCCGGGCATCGATCTCAGTGCGCTTCTCATCAAGGAAATCTGCCATTAACGGAAAAACTAGCGGACTGCCAGTTACTCGACAAGGGACTTGAGCTTCTGCAGGGAACCATCCACCTCGCGAGCGGTGGCCCGGGCGACGGTGCGGCCGGCGAGGCGACCGAGCGGCCCTCCGGGAAGGTCGTACTCGTTGCGGTAGGAGAACCTCGTGCCCTCCCCGTTTCTCTCGAAGCCGTAGACCACCTTCGCGTGGGAGCCCACGGGTCCACGGCCCTCCCACACCACGCGGTCGCAGGGCTCGTTCTCCGCCACCGTCCAGCGCACCTTGAACGGGCGCCCGGCGAGCTTCAGGCACTGGGTGAGCTTGGAGCCCTTGCGCAGCCGTGCCGGCGCCTCGCCCACAAGGTGGTCGTGGATCGTGACCCAGTCCTTCAGGCGTGAGGGATCCATCACCACGTCGTAGAGGCGCTCGGGCGGAGCGGCCACCTCCACGGTGCGCTCGACTCTCACCGGGCCCCCAGCGGCTCGCGCGTTTCCCACTCGGCCAGCGCATGGTCGATCGCCCGTGCGAAGGACCGGGGCCGGAGGCCGTAGATCGCGGCCGCCTCGTGGGCATCGCGGGGCAGGACGTCCGACTCGAGGCTCTCCATCAGGGGACGTACGAGCTCGAGCGGCTGACCGGTCACCGCGGCCACCACCGCACTCGCGGGAGGGGTCATCGTGGTCGGCAGTCCCACCGCCATCCGCCCGACCCCCATCCCGGCCGCGATCTCGTCCACGAGCTCGGCGAAGGTCACCCTGTCGGGGCCGCAGATGTCCAGGGAGCGCCCCGCGGCGACGGGCACGGACGGGGTGCGCGCCAGGTACTCGATCACGTCGCGCTCGTCGATCGGCTGCGTGCGGTTGGTGCGCCAGCGCGGCAGGGGCATCACCCGGAGGCGCTCGACCAGGCGGACGAGGAGCCGGAAGGACGACGACCCCGCACCGATCACGATCGACGCCCGCAGGGCGGTGGATCCGGGCACCGCCTCCAGCAGGAGGTTCTCCACCTCGAGCCGCGACGCAAGGTGGGGCGACTCCGCCCCAGCCGGCGCGATCCCCCCCAGGTAGACGATGCGTTCCAGGCCGGTGGTGGCGGCGGCCGCGGACGCGAAGGTCTCCGCCGCGCGGCGGTCACGGCTCGCGAAGTCGCCGGGGGGGCCGCTCGCGCCCGCGGCCTCCATGGAGTGCACGAGGTAGTAGGCGGTGTGGCAGCCCTCGAGCGCGGCCTCGAGACTGTCCTCGCTGAGAAGGTCGCCGCGCACGGCCTGCACACCCGTGAGCTCCTCCACCCGCCCGGGCCGGCGCGCCAGGGCGCGGGCCGGCCGCCCGTCGGCCGACAGGCGGCGCAGCAGCCGGGACCCCACATAGCCCGTCGCTCCGGTTACGAGTTCCATCCGCTCACATCCTTTCGGATACGAGCCGGCGGCCTCGGGAGACGACACTGAAACCCGCAAGGAGCGGGCCCAGACCCGAACACCCTGGAAATTGCGGGCGCCAGAAAAGCGCGTCATTTGCGGAACCGGGACTGGAGATGGGGGGGCGATTGCTGCACCATCCCCGGCCCGTGCCGAAGCCCAAGCCCGACACCTGCGAGGACTGCTTCTTTCTTCAGAACCAGCTCTGCGCGCTCGACCTCGACAAGGCCTGCACCACGTTCCGCCCCGCGGACCGCGGCCTGCGTCCGGCACGCCAGCTCGCCTTCGTCTTCCGGACGGAACGGGTCACCACCGCGTACGCGTTTCCTCAGCCGAACGTCTGAACCCGGGCGAGCTTCTCGCACAGGCCTTAGAGTCGCCACATGCGGCTCACCGTGCTCGGCAAGTCGCCGGCCTGGCAGGACGCAGGCGGCGCATGTTCGGGGTATCTCGTGGAGGACGGTGACACCACGCTGCTCCTTGACTGCGGGAACGGTGTCTTCGGGAAGCTGCGCGAGCGCGTGGACTACGTGGACGTCGACGCGGTGGTGCTCTCGCACCTGCACGCCGACCACTTCCTCGACCTGGTCCCGTATTCCTACGCGCTCGCCTACGCCCCGCGCCAGCAGCCCGTGCCGATCATGGACTGGCCCGGAACAGACACCCCGGCGCGGCCCGAGCTGCATGCGCCCCCGGGCGCGCGGGACACCTTCCGCCGCCTGGTGGGGTGCTGGGGCCGCGAAGACCTGATCGAGAGCGCCTTCCGGCTCACCGAGTACGACCCGGCGGGCGAGCTGCGGATCGGCTCGGTCGGGGTCACCTTCCAGGCGGTGCCGCACTACACCGAGACCTACGCCATGTGCCTCACCTCCACCAGGGGCGAGGGAGTGCTGGTGTACGGGGCCGACTCGCGCCCGACGGAGCAGCTCACGGACTTCGCGAAGAACGCCGCACTGATCCTGATGGAGGCCACGCTGCCGCGGCCGGAGCGCGAGGGCGAGCGCGGGCACCTCACCCCCGCAGAGGCCGGACAGCACGCCCGTGAGGCGGGTGCTCGGCGGCTCGTGCTCGTGCACATCTCCGACGAGCTCGACCCCGAGTGGGCCCGCTCCGAGGCCGAGGGCACCTTTGGGGGCCCCGTGGACGTGGCCGAGGAGGGCCGGACGTACGAGGTCTGAGCGCTAAAGAAGGCGCTCCGAAGGCTCGATACGCGCTGGCCGTGCTCGACATCGACCACTTCAAGCAGGTGAACGACCGCTTTGGCCACGCCGCGGGCGATCGCGCCCTCAAGCGCGTGTGCGCACTGGTGATCGAGACCATTCGCGACACCGATGTGTTCGCGCGGGTGGGGGGCGAGGAGTTCGCCCTCCTGATGAGCCACACCGAGCCCTCCGGGGCCGAGCGCGCGGCCAAGAAGCTCAGGAGGCGGATCGAGTCGGGAGCGCGCGCCGAGACCATGCCGCTCACGATCTCCGTCGGGCTGGCGGTGGGCCGTGGCACCGGTGCCGACGACGTGCTGCTCGCCGCGGACCGAGCTCTGTACGAGGCGAAGCGACGCGGCCGCAATCGCGTCGTGCGCGCGCCCGACCCGGGCCACGTTCCCGCCGCCCGGCCCGCCTCGCTGCGCTGAAAACATGGTCCGGTGCTCGCCCGATCACCGATCGGGCTCCGCTCCTCCCTGCGCTGAAAACATGGTCCGGTGCTCGCCCGATCACCGATCGGGCTCCGCTCCTCCCTGCGCTGAGCCCCTGAAACCCCTTCGGGGCTATTCTCGTCGCGTGGGCCCCTCCCGCGACCTGTTTGCAAACTTCGAACGCATGCGACGTGAGATCGACCAGCTGTTCGGCGACGTGTTCGAACGTCAGACCGGGAGGGGTGGGGGCTTCTCGCCCTCGGTGGACGTCTACTACGTGGACGACCCCCCTCGGGCCGTGGTCAGCGCGGACCTCGCCGGCGTGGAGATCCAGCACGTGGCGCTCGAGATACGCGGTCGGCAGCTCCTGATCGCGGGCGAGCGCAAGCCCGCCGACGCTTCCGGGCGGCTGTACCAGCAGATCGAGGTGGAGAACGGCCCCTTCCGCCGGCTCGTGGAGCTCGGTGCCGAGGTGGTGGCCCAAGAAGCACGCGCCAGCTATGAGGACGGGATCCTCGAGGTGGAGATCCCACTCGCCCGACCGGACCGGACAGCGCGCCGGGTTCCGATTGAAGAGGGCGAGCCCGAGTGAGCATCCACATCCCGTCAGTAGATGGCGACGCCGAGCCGGCGATCGTCGACTCAGCGCTGCCCGAGATCCTGCCCGTCCTGCCCCTGCGGGACAGCGTGCCCTTCCCGGACACCCTCACGCCGCTGGCTGTGGGCCAGGAGCGCTCGGTTCGGCTCGTGAACGACGTGCTCGGCAGCAACCGGATGCTCGTGATGGTGGCGAGCAGGAACCCGGACGACGAGGAGCCGGATCCGGACGGCCTCTACCGCGTGGGGGTCGCGGGAGTGGTGTCCCGGATGATGAAGATGCCGGACGGGACGCTGCGCATCCTGGTGCACGGCGCGCAGCGCGTGGAGCTCGAGGAGTTCGTGGGCACCTCGCCATACCTCGTGGCCCGAGTGGTGGAGGCGCCGGACATCGTCAAGCCCACCCCCGAGCTCGAGGCGCTCCACCGCAACGTGCAGGCCACGTTCACCCGGATCGTGGAGGAGGTGCCGTACCTCCCCGAGGAGCTGGAGCTGGCGGTCGCGAACATCGACGACCCCTCGGATCTCTCCCACATGATCGCCGGCTCGCTCCGGATCAAGACCGAGGAGAAGCAGCGCCTCCTGGAGGAGCGCGACGTGACGCGGCGGCTGCGGTTGCTTTCCGAGGTCCTCGCCCGCGAGCTCGAGCTGGTGGAGATCGGGACCCGCATCCAGTCACAGGTCCAGTCGGAGATGGACAAGGGCCAGCGCGAGTACTGGCTCCGCCAGCAGATGAAGGCCATTCAGGAAGAGCTCGGCGAGGTGGACGAGGGGGCGGCCGAGGCCGCCGACCTGCGCGAGCAGATCGAGCAGGCGGGCCTGCCCGAGTACGCGATGGCGCAGGCGGAGCGCGAGCTCCAGCGCTTCGAGCGGCTCCCGCCGCAGTCGATGGAGCACGGGATGATCCGCACCTACATCGAGTGGCTGGCCACACTGCCCTGGTCCAAGGAGAGCGAGGACACGCTCGACCTGTCGCAGGCCCGCAAGGGGCTTGACCGCGACCACTACGACATGGAGTCGGTGAAGGACCGCATCCTCGAGTTCCTGGCGGTCCGCAAGCTGAAGCCGGACGCCCGCTCCTCGATCCTCTGCTTCGTGGGTCCGCCGGGGGTGGGGAAGACCTCGCTCGGGAAGTCGATCGCCACCACCATGGGGCGCTCGTTCGAGCGCATCTCGGTGGGCGGCGTGCGCGACGAGTCCGAGATCCGCGGGCACAGGCGCACCTACATAGGCGCGATGCCCGGCACGATCATCCGGGCGATGCGCGACGCGGGCACCCACAACCCCGTGCTGATGATCGACGAGATCGACAAGATGGGCACGGACTACCGGGGCGATCCGGCGAGCGCGATGCTCGAGGTGCTCGACCCCGAGCAGAACACCGGCTTCCGGGACCACTACCTGGACCTGCCGTTTGACCTCTCGCACGTCTTCTTCATCTGCACGGCGAACCAGCTCGAGCCGATCCCGCCGCCGCTCCGCGACCGCATGGAGCTGATCGAGCTCTCGGGCTACACGCACGAGGAGAAGCGCGAGATCGCCAAGCGCTACCTGGTCCCCCGGCAGATGGAGCGCAACGGCGTGGGCCGCTCCAAGATCGAGTTCACCGATGCCGCCGTGGACGCCATCATCGAGGGCTACACGCGCGAGGCCGGCGTACGCAGCCTGGAGCGAGAGATCGGATCGGTGTGCCGCAAGGTCGCCCGCGAGTTCGCGGAGGGCACGCGCAAGTCCAAGCGCACCATCCGCCCGGCCACGGTCACGGAGCTCCTGGGCAAGCCGCGCTTCCAGCCGGACACCGTGCGGCGCACCGACCAGGCCGGCGTGGCCACTGGGCTTGCCTGGACGCCCTTCGGCGGCGACGTGCTCTACGTGGAGGCCACCGCGTTCCCCGGCGACGGAAGTCTCCAGATCACCGGGCAGCTGGGCGATGTGATGAAGGAGTCCGCGGCCGCCGCCCTGTCGTACATCAAGACATCGGTGGACGACCTGAACGGGGACATCCCTGCCGACTGGTTCCGCACCCACGACCTGCACCTCCACGTCCCCGCCGGTGCCATTCCCAAGGACGGCCCGAGCGCGGGCATCACGATGGCCACGGCGATCGCGTCCCAGCTCACGGGCCGGCCCGTGCGATCGGACACCGCGATGACCGGCGAGATCACCCTCACCGGCCAGGTGCTCCCGATCGGCGGCCTCAAGGAGAAGGCGCTCGCCGCACAGCGCAACGACATCAACCGGCTGATCATCCCGCGCCGCAACGAGGCGGACATCGACGACGTTCCCGCGCACCTGCGCAAACGGATGAAGTTCGTCCTGGTGGACAACGCGGGCGAGGTCCTGGATGCCGCACTCGAGCGGCCGCGCGGGAGGCGCCGTGCGGCCTCGCATTGAAAATTGCGCAGCTTGCGCTGTTGCGGTGGGCCGACGACGGGTATGGTGTTCGGTGGCAAGCGGATCCTAGGAGAGAGATGGCATCAAGAAAAAAGGCTGCAAAGGCCGGGGCCGGTGCCGTGGCGGCCGGTCAGGCGGTCCGCTCTAACGCCTATGTGCAGCGGCTCGTGGAGGACGAAGAGCTGCGTGCGAACCTGCGCACGGCGTACGAGTCCGCCAAACGTGCCTACGGGCGCATAAACGGCAAGGGTCCGACCAAGGCCCTGGAAGACAAGAAGGTCCAGCGCGAGTTGCGCGAGGCCTCGGTAGCGCTGCGTGAGGCGGCAGACGGCCTGCGCGGCAAAAAGAAGCGCAAGCGCGGACGTCGCGGACGCCTGCTCATCGTCGGCATCGTCGGCGGGGCGCTTGCGCTGGCCCTCAGCGAGGGTCTGCGCAAGAAGGTTCTGGACGCTTTGTTCGGGGCCGAGGAGGAGTTCGAGTACACGGCGACCACCACGCCGGACGCGGCTCCGAACGCCAGCGCACCTTCGAGCCAGCCTGTCGGCACCACCTAACGCGGCAGGTATCGATTCAAGCGTGAGAGAGGGCGCCCTGTGCGCCCTCTCTTTTTGCCCGAACGCGCCCCGTCCGGCGCTTCATCGTGGCTGGCCAGCCAGCTAGACTCGCGCCGGTGGAGGCCTCGCTCGACACACCGCGCAGGCTCGAGGGGGACAAGGCTCAGCGGATCATCGCGGCCATGCGCTCGAGCATCGGCCGCCGCGGTGCCGCCGGCTCCACGTTCGACCATGTCGCGCGCGAGGCCGGGGTTTCCCGCGGCCTGCTGCACTACTACTTCGGCTCGAAGGAGCGCCTGCTGGTCGAGGTGGTCCGCCAGGACTGCGAGGTCCGCAACGACGCGCTGAGCGAGCGGCTCTCCGCCGCCGCCGACGTGGACGAGATCGTGGCCGCGCTGGTGGCCGGGCTCGAGGAGTTCATCGAGGACGAGCGCGCCAACCGCTCGGTGGTCTACGAGATGCTGAGCGCGTCGCGCCACAGCGAGGAGATCAGGCTCGAGATGGCGGAGCTCTACCGCACCTGGCGCGCGAACCTGGGCGAGGAGCTGCGGCGCAAGGAGAGCGCGGGCGTGATCACGCTCGAGGGCGATGCCGAGGCGGTGGCGTCGATCCTCTTCTCACTCGGTGACGGCTTCGGGATCCAGGTGATCTCGGATCCCGAGTGGGACCGCGGTCCCGCCTTCGAGCTCGGCGTGCGCACCGCGCGGCGCCTGCTCGGCGCCCGGGACTGAGCTCACGCCGCTCGCCGGACGGTCTCCGGGAAGCCCATCACCAGCTCGGCCACCCGGTCCGGGCGCTCGATCTGGGGACAGTGCCCGCAGTCCTCGATCGACTCGAGCCTGGCTTCGGGCACCGCGGCCAGCACCAGCTCCGCGCCGGTGCGGGCCACCATCACGTCGTGCTCGCCCCACACGAGGAGCACCGGGCAGTCGATGCGGTCGAGCTGGAAGGGATGGCGAAGCTCGGGAAGCAGGCGACGCCCGGTGCCCAGGATGCGTCCCGCGGCGGCCTTGGTACCGAGATGGCTCGCGAAGGTGGAGATCACCCGCGGGTCCACCGCGCCCGACCGGCGGAAGGCAAGGCGCCGGTAGGCCTCGCCCACCGCGCGCCTGACCACCGGACCGGGCACGGGCAGCGGCGAGGCCAGGAGCGAGCGCACCACCGCGTCGCGCTCGACGATGCCGAACCAGCCGGCCATGTCCAGCCCCGCGGGGGCGATGGCCACCACGCCGCCGAGCTCGGATCCGCTGCGCTCGGCGGCCCGTAGCGCGGCGCAGGCGCCGAGCGAGTTGCCCACCAGCACCGCGCCGCCCTCGGGCGCGGCCTCGGCGAGCGCGGCCGACACGAAGTGGTCCAGCTGGGGCAGCACTGCACCGTCGGCCAGAGGGTCCGCGGTGCCGAACCCGGGGAGGTCCACGGCGAGCGCGCGGCGCTCGGCGCGAGCGAGCACGTCCAGCACCAGGCGCCAGGTGTCCGCGCTGTCGGCCCAGCCGTGGAACAGCAGCAGCGGCGGCCCGTCGCCCTCCAGCTCGAGAGCGCGAGTCTCGTACCCGGCCAGCCGCAGCCGGTGTTCCACCAGGGGCTGCACGTTCGCTCAGCCCTGAAGCTTGGGCGAGGTCCAGGGCGCGGCCAGGCGGCGCTGGAGCTCTGAGGCCAGATCGCTTGCCGCGATGCGCACCTGCTCGAGCGTGTCGCGGTTGCGCACCGTCACGGTGCCGTCGTCCATGGTCTGATGATCCACGGTCACGCCCCAGGGGGTGCCGATCTCGTCCTGGCGGCGGTAGCGCTTCCCGATCGAGCCACCGGTGTCGAACTCGGCCGGCATCAGCTCGCGCAGCTCCTCGTAGATCTCCCGCGCCCGCTCCGGCTGACCCTCCTTGTTCACGAGGGGCAGCACGGCCACCTTGATCGGCGCCATCTTCGGCATCAGCCGCAGGACGGTGCGCTGCTCGCCACCGATCTCGTCCTCGTCGTAGGCATCGCACAGGAGCGTGAGCACCGTGCGGCCGAGGCCCGCCGCGGGCTCGATCACGTGCGGGACGTAGCGGTCGCCGCTCGCGGTGTCCACGTACTCGAGCTTCTGGCCCGAGTGCTCGGCGTGCTGGGTGAGGTCGAAGTCGCCGCGGTTCGCGATGCCCTCGAGCTCGGACCAGCCGATCGGGTAGAGGTACTCGATGTCGCTTGTGGCCGCGCTGTAGTGCGAAAGCTCGTCCGCGTCGTGCGCTCGGAGGCGCAGCCGCTCGGGGTCCACGCCCAGCGACACGTACCAGGCCATGCGCTGCTCCATCCAGTGCTGATGCCACTTCTCGGCCTCGGACGGGGGCACGAAGAACTCCATCTCCATCTGCTCGAACTCGAGCGTCCGGAAGATGAAGTTTCCGGGGGTGATCTCGTTGCGGAACGACTTGCCGATCTGAGCGATTCCGAACGGCGGCTTCTTGCGCGCGAAGCCGAGCGTGGTCTTGAAGGCGAGGAAGATGCCCTGCGCGGTCTCGGGGCGCAGGTACACGGTCGCGCCGGCGTCCTTCACCGGCCCGATCGAGGTCTCGAACATGAGGTTGAACTCGCGAGCGTCGGTGAGGTCGCAGTCGGGATGGTCGCCCGGCAGCTTCGATGGAGCCTTGCCGCAGCGGACGCCCTCGTGCTCGGCGGTGCCATTGCGCACCTCCTCGAGGTGGTCGGCACGGAAGCGGCGCTTGCAGGTGCGGCAGTCCACCAGCGGGTCGGTGAACCCCGCGAGGTGCCCCGAGGCCTCCCAGGCCCGTGGGTGCTGGATGATCGCCGAGTCGAGGGCGACGATGTCGTCGCGCTCTTGGATCATCGCTTTCCACCAGGCGCCCGCGACGTTGTTCTTCAGCAGGACGCCGTAGTGCCCGTAGTCGTAGGTGTTGGCGATCCCGCCGTAGATCTCGGAGGCGGGGAAGATCAGCCCCCGGCGCTTGCACAGGGCAACGATCTTGTCCATGGTCACCGCTTCCGTCACGGCTCGGCAGGGTAGCGGCGGGGGAGGAGGTCGGCAATTTCGGACCGGCGGGAGATGGGCGGTTACAAGGCCGGGGCGCGGCGGTTTGGAGCGGCAATGCGCCCCGGGCCGCTCATATACTCGGGTGTCATGCCCATCTACGAGTACCGCTGCTCAAAAGGGCACACCTTCGAGGTGGTGCAGCGCATGGTCGACGATCCGATCGAGACCTGCGAGGTCTGCGGAGCACCCGTGCAGCGGGTGTTCCACCCCGTTGCGGTCCACTTCAAGGGGTCGGGCTTCTACAACACGGACTACGGAAAGAAGAAGAAGGCCGGGGCCACCTCGTCCGACTCGGACTCGTCGTCCTCATCGGACTCTGGCTCCGAGAAGGCGAAGTCCCCGGACACCAAGAAGGAGTCCGGGTCCTCGTCTTCGTCCTCCTCGTCCTCTTCTCCGTCGAAGTCCGGCTCCGGCTCGGACTAGCGGAAACGGGCCTTGAGGAAGGCCCGCATGCGTGCGTCACCCGCGGCCACCACGCTCACGTGACTCGCGCCCGGGTACTTGACGTAGGTCACCTTGTCCCCGCGGGCCCTCAGCTCCGTGTCCAGCCGGTTGGTGAGGAACGGATAAACCGTCGTGTCGGCCTCGCCCTGAAGGATCAGCACCGGCGCCTTGATCTTCAGGTTCGGGTTATTGGCCACCAGGAGCTTGTGCAGCAGGCTCAGGTCGGCGCCGGGGCGCGTCAGGTGCGACCCGGGGAGGCCGCCAAGGGAGTCGGCCATTCCGAGGTCCCCTAGGCACTTGGTCTTCGTCTGGGGGAGGAACGCGAGTGCCTCGTCGGACACGATCTTCTGCGGGTCCAGCTGGGGATAGGCGGCCGCCAGCCCGGTCACGACCATGCCGGCCAGTGCCGAGAGCCCCCCACTCGGGGTGGTGAACCCGGGAAGGGCGTCGGCCAGCACGTCGAGGTGCGAGGCCGGCGCGAACGCCGCCACGCCGCGGAACTTCAGCTCCGGCGTCCACTTGGGCGCCAGCGCGGCCGCGAACAGTGCGGCGTGTCCGCCCTGCGAGTGGCCGGAGATCACGAGCTTGCGCCCGATGCGGGAATCCACCTCGCGGCTGGCGCGCGCGATGTCCAGCACGCTGCGGCCCGCGGAGCGACCCACCAGATAGGGGTGCACGCCGGGCGTGCCGAGGCCCTCGTAATCGGTGCTGGCGAGGGCGTAGCCCTGCTTCAGCCAGTAGTTCTCCTGCGGCGCCACGTATCCGGTGTACGGACCCGACGGGTCACGTGAGGGGGCGCAGACGTCCGCGATCCCCGATGTCCCGTGGGCCCAGCTGATCAGCGGCCAACCGCCCTTGGGCGGCTTGCCCTTCGGGAGGATCACGGTCCCCGATTCCCCGACCGCCTTTCCTTTCACCGACGTGGAGCGGTAGAGCACCACCCACGCGCGGGACCCCTCCTCCAGAGGGCTCTTCACCTTGCGGCCCCAGATGAGGTCGCCGTGCGTATAGCCGCCGAGCTTCTTGGGCGGCTGATAGAGCGCGAGACCCTTCGGTGCCTTCGGGACCTTGGCCTCAGCGGGCGCGGCCACGAACAGGGCAAGCACGCAGAGCAGCACGACACGGACGGGGCGGGACATCTCTCTCCTCAGGACGGGACCTCGGGTGAACCCTCGGACGGGACTGTGGCAGACGCCCGCCCGGGGGGTGCTATCAACCGTCAACAAGCTTGCGAGCGGCGTCCTGCTTCGCCCCGTCCGAAACGACCAGACTTCCGCCCGGCCCGCACGAGAGACAGGAGGGCTCGAGCACCATGGTCTCGTCGCTGCTGCCGGTGGCGAGGTCCGCGAAGAGCGCCATCAGAGAGGGGCCCTTCATGTCGGTGCGGATGGCCCGCGGAGCGCGCCAGCTCACCAGGGGCAGCCGGAAGAAGGTGCCGGGGGAGGTCACGCTTCCCTTCATCGCGGACAGCACCTCCTGCTGGCGCCGGGCGCGGTCCAGGTCGGTCTCGTTGGGGGCGCAGCTGTTCTTGCGTACACGTGCGTAGCCGAGGGCGCGCTCGCCGTTCAGGTGTCGCTCGCCGCGGCGGAACGTGAGGCCCTTCCAGAAGTTGTCGAACGGCGGCGAGCAGATCCTGTGCTTCACGTTCACGTCGATCCCGCCGAGCGAGTCGATCAGCTCCGGAAAGTTCTTGAAGTCAACCTCGATCAGGTGGCTCACCTGGATCCCGTGGCCCATGAAGCCCTCGACCGTCCGGATCATGAGTGCCGGGCCGCCCAGCGCGTAGGCCGCGTTGATCTTCTGGCCCGTGTGACCCGGGATCTCGGCGAACGAGTCGCGCGGGATGGAGAGCTTGCGCACGCTCCCGAAGGCGGCGTGGACGAGCATGATCGTGTCGGCGCGGGAGGGCCCCTGCTGGGACTCGTCGATCGACTTGCCCGTTCGCGCATCGGACCCGAGCACGAGGATGTTCGTCCCCGACAGCAGGCTCCCCTGATTCGAGAGCGCGCGCTGGGCGCTGCCGGACACGCCCTCCTGGGTCTGTGCGCTCACCAGGAACAGGACCAGCGAGAGGAGCAGCCAGCTCACCACGGCCACCGCGAGCCACTTGAACACGCGTCCCGGGGTGATTCCGCGCCGCTCTCCGGCCTGGCGCGGCTCGCGGTTGCGGAAGCGCGACAGGCGCTTTCGCAGTGCGTCGAGGTCCCCTCCCCCGCCCAGGCGCCCGGAGGGCCCTCGGCGGGAGCGGTAGACGTTGTATTCGGGCGGCCCGGGCTCCGGAGGGCGCGGTGTCTGGTCGCTCACGCACCTCTGTATATCGTCCGGCCATGCCGCCGACCCGGGTGATCGGCGTCGATGCCGGGGGAACGAAGCTCCTCGGAGGCGTGGTCGACGAGGATCTCGTGGTCCGCCACCGGGTGCACCGGACCTGGCGGGGCGCCGACCTGCAGGAGACCCTCGACATCATCGTCGAGGCCGCCGAGGAGATCCGCAACGCGGCCCCGGACGTGTCGGCCGTGGGGTTCGGGATCCCGGCGCTGGTCGAGCGCGACACCGGCGTGGCCGCGTGGTCCACCCACCTCCCGCTCGAGGGCGTTCGCTTCAGGGACATGATGAGCGAGCGCCTCGGTATCCCGGTGTACGTGGACAACGACGCGAACGTGGCGCTGCTGGCCGAGTTCCGCGCGGGGGCGGTGAGAGGGCACCGGCACGCGGCCATGGTCCTGCTCGGCACGGGCATCGGCGGCGGCCTGCTGCTCGACGGCGAGATCTATCGCGGCGCCCAGGGGTTCGGCGCGGAGCTCGGTCACATCGTGGTGGACTACGACGGGCCCGACTGCCAGGGGGCCTGTCCAGGCCGCGGTTGCATGGAGGTGCTCGCCTCGGGGAGCGCGATCGGCCGCGAGGCCGTGCGGGCCGCGCACGCCGATCCTGAATCCGCACTCGGCCGGCGCCTCGCGTCGGGGGCGGAGATAACGGGCGCGCTCGCCACTGAGCTGGCCCACGACGGCGACCCGGCCGCCCGGGCGGCGCTCGCCGAGGTGGGTCGCCGGCTCGGCTTCGGCCTCGTCAGCCTGGTCAACGCCCTCAACCCCGAGATCATCGTGATCGGTGGCGGCGCGGTGGCGGCAGGGGAGTTGCTCCTCGCCCCCGCGCGCCAGGTGGTGGCGGAGCGTGCGCTGCCGCCGGTCAGGGCGGCGGTCCAGATCGTGAGCGCGCACTTCGGGGCCGAGTCGGGGATGCTCGGCGCGGCCCTGCTGGCGTTCGAGGAGGGGGCATGAGCGGGCGCCTCGTGGTCTGCCCGACCCCGATCGGCAACCTCGAGGACGTGACTCTGCGGGTGCTCGCGGCGCTGCGCGAGGCCGACGTCGTGGCCTGTGAGGACACCCGGCGCACGCGCGTGCTGCTCGACCGCTACGGGGTGAGCGCGCGGCTCGTGTCCTACCACGAGCACAACGAGCGAGCGCGCTCGGCGGAGCTGATCGAGCGCATGCGTGCCGGCGACACGGTCGCGCTCGTGTCCGATGCGGGAATGCCGCTGGTCTCCGACCCGGGTTTCCTGCTTGTCCGCGGATGCGTGGGCGCCGGACTGCCGGTTGAGGTGCTCCCCGGTCCCTCGGCGGCGATCACCGCCCTGGTGGCGTCGGGGCTGCCTGCGGCCGAGTGGCGCTTCCAGGGATTTCTCCCGCGCAAGAAGGGCGAGCTGCGGAAGGTGCTGGGCGAGCCCGGCGGCACGCTGGTGGCCTTCGAGTCCCCGCGCCGGGTGCCGGGCACCCTGGCGGTGCTGGCCGAGCTCGAGCCGGAGCGCGAGGTGGCGGTGTGCCGCGAGCTCACCAAGGTGCACGAGGAGGTGGTGCGCGGGACCGCATCCGAGCTGGCCGCCCGCTACGAGTCGTCGCCCCCGAAGGGCGAGGTGGTGCTGGTGATCGCCCCCGCGGCGGCCACCGGCGACCGTGACTCGGCCGGCCTGGCGGCGCTTCGCGAGCTGGTGGACGCCGGGGCGAAGCCACGTCGCGCCGCGGCGGTGGTGGCGGACCTGACCGGCGGGAGCGCGAACGCCCTTTATCGGCGCCTGACGGAGTAGGTCGCGCGTGACGCCTCTGCACCGAACACGCGCGCCTCTGTAAAGAACGCGCACCACACGGCCTCACCCCCGTCGCCCCCGCCCGTCGCCGGTCTACGTTCGTCGTCATGGCCCGACGACTCCTCGCCACGGCGGCTCTTGCCCTCCTCGCCTCGCTGGCGTCCACGTCGCCCGCGCTGGGCGCGTGGACCTGGCCGTTGCGCGGTGAGGTCATCACGCCCTATCTCAACGGCGATGACCCCTACGCGGCGGGGCAGCATCGGGGGGTCGACATCGCGGGGGCGGTGGGGGCCCCGGTGGTCGCCGCGGCCGCGGGCCTGGTCCGCTTCGCCGGCATGGCGGGATCCTCGGGACTCACGGTCAGCGTCAGAACCGAGGACGGGCGTCTCGACCTCTCGTACCTACACCTGTCGGCGCTCGCGGTGAGGGGTGGGCAGAGGGTGGCCATGGGCGCCCGGATCGGATTCGTGGGCACCACCGGCCGGCGCTCGGCCGTGCGGCCCCACCTCCACTTCGGCGTCCGTGACGCGGGCACCTCACACGGCTATCACGATCCCCGGGCCTTGTTGCCACCGCCGGGCAGCCCTGCGCCACGTGCGCCTCGGCCCGTGCCCGTCCCCGCCCCGTTGGCCCTCCGGCCCGCGCTCGCCCCGCGTCTGCCGGGCACCATCCCGGCCGTCCGTCTGCGCCGGCCGGAGCCGGTGCGCCGGCCGGAACCGCTGCGGCGGCCGGAACCGCGCCACGCTCCCCGGCTGGGACCGGTGCCCGTCCCGATCCCTCTGGCCCGGCACGACCCGGCGCGTATGCCGGCGCCCACTCCGGCAGCGGACGCGGCGCCACATCCGGGCCACGCGAGTGCCCCGCACGCCTTGCAGGCCCATCCCGGCCTCGGCTCGGCGCCCCACCCGCGGGGCCGGTCCGCACCACGGGCGGGTTCGCCCGCGATCGCTCCTGGCGGCACTCACCAGAGCCCTGATATCGGCTGGCTGGCGGCATGCGCCGGGGCGCTCGGCGCCTCGCTCGCGCTCCTCACCGCCCGCGGGCGCGAAGGCCGGCGGCGCTCCCCCGGCGGCCGCCGGAGACCCGCGAGTAGCATCGTTCTTCGTGCCCTACTACGTCACCACGCCGATCTATTACGTGAACGGTGAGCCGCATCTCGGCCACGCGTACACCACGATCGCCGCCGACGTTCTCTCACGCCACATGCGCCAGCGCGGCGAGGACGTCTTCTTTCTGACGGGCACCGACGAGCACGGTGAGCCGGTGGCCCAGGCGGCCGAGCGCGAGGGCATCACACCGCGTGAGCTCGGCGATCGCAACGCCGTCCGCTTCCGCGAGCTGGCGGCCACGCTCAACGCCACCAACGACTTCTTCATCCGCACGACCGATCAGGAGCACCTGGACAAGGTGGCCGAGGTGGTCCAGCGCATCCACGACAACGGTCACGTGTACGAGGGCACCTACGAGGGCTGGTACTGCCCGCGCTGCGCCGACTTCAAGACCGAGTCGGAGCTGGTGGACGGGAACAGGTGCCCGATCCACCTGATCGTGCTGGAGCGCGAGCACGAGGACAACTGGTTCTTCCGGCTCTCCACCTTTCAGGAGCCGCTCGAGCAGCTCTACCGCGACAGGCCTGACTTCGTGGTGCCGGACGTCCGCTACAACGAGGCCCTGTCCTTTATCCAGAGCGGCCTCACCGACCTCTCGCTCAGCCGCTCGCGCCTGAAGTGGGGGGTGCCGGTGCCGTGGGATCACTCACAGGTGATCTACGTCTGGATCGATGCGCTCCTCAACTACTACACGGCGCTCTCGTACGCACGCGAGGGGGAGGACCTCACCGATCGCTTCTGGCCGGCCGATGTGCACCTGATCGGCAAGGACATCCTCAAGTTCCACGCCATCATCTGGCCCGCGCTGCTCATGGCTGCCGGGATCGAGGTCCCGCGCCAGGTGGCCATTCACGGATACCTCCTGCTCGGCGAGCACAAGATGTCCAAGTCACTCGGGAACGTGATCGAGCCGTTCCGGGTGGCCGAGCTCTACGGCGCCGACGCGCTGCGCTACTACGCGCTCCGCGAGGTGCGCTTCGGTCAGGACGGCGAGGTCTCCACCGAGGGATTCGAGAAGCGTTACAACACCGAGCTCGCCAACGAGTACGGCAACCTGGCCAGCCGCACGCTGGCGATGATCACCCGCTACCGCGACGGGGTGGTGCCGGAGGCCGAGCCCGACGCGGCGCTGGCGCCTGAGTTCGACGGCCTCGTGGAGACCGTCAGGGACCTGCTCGACCGCGTCGAGCCCAGCCTCGCGCTCGACGAGATCTGGCAGCGCGTGAAGCGGCTGAACCGCTACGTGCAGGACGAGGAGCCGTGGAAGCTCTCGAAGGACGAGGGCGAGTCCGGCCGGCTCGACCAGGTGCTCTATTCGCTGGCCGAGGGGCTGCGGGTGGTGTCGGTGCTGCTGCTGCCTTTCGTGCCCGGCTCCGCCGAGCGGCTGCTCGCCGCCCTCGGGCGCGAGGACCCCTCGCTCGACACGGCGCGATACGGCGCGCTGCCCGGCGGCGCGCATACGGGCGAGCTGGGGCAACTCTTCCCGCGGGTCGAGGCGCCCGAGGTCTCGGCCGCCTGACGGGCCGGCCGCCGTGGTCGACACCCACTGCCACCTGGACCACTGCAAGCCGCCCGACTCGGAGCTGGTGGAGCGGGCGGGCGCCGCGGGAGTCACGCGTCTGGCCACGGTCGGAATGGACGACGCCTCGATCGCCCGCGCCCTCGGCGCCGCCCGTGAGCACCCGGGCGTGTCGGCCATCGTGGGGCGCCATCCCCATGAGACCACGGGCTTCGGCCACGCCGACCTGGAGCGGATCGAGGAGGCGGCGCGAGATCCCGAGGCGCTCGCCATCGGCGAGACGGGTCTGGACCACTACCGCGACCACGCCCCGCGCGGGGACCAGCTCCGGGCCTTCGTCGCCCAGCTCGAGCTGGCCACGCGTCTCGCCATGCCGGTGGCCATCCACACCCGGGCGGCGGAGGAGGCCACCTTCGCCACGCTGCGCGAGCACGCGGACGGGCTCCCGGCGGTGATCCTGCACTGCTTCTCGGCGCCGGACTGGTTCGACGAGTGCGTCGAGAGGGGCTACCTGTGCTCCTTTGCCGGGAACGTGACCTACCGGAACGCCACCGACCTCCAGGCCGTGGCCCGCGACCTGCCCGACGAGCTGTTGCTGGTGGAGACCGATTCGCCGTTCCTGGCTCCGGTCCCGCGCCGGGGGAGGCCGAACGAGCCCGCGAACGTGACCCACACGGCGCGCTTCCTGGCCGAGTTGCGGGGCGTGTCCTACGAGGCGCTCGAGAGAACCGTGGAGGCGAACGCCGCGCGGGTGTTCGGCTGGTGAGCGGGCCGCGCCAGGCGAGCCTGCGCCGCCTGCGCCAGTTCGAGATCCGGCCCAACCGTGAGCTGGGTCAGAACTTCCTGATCGACGACAACCTGCTCGGTGTGATCGAGCGTGCCGCCGAGCTGTCGCCGAGCGACGTGGTGCTCGAGGTGGGCGGCGGCTTGGGCGTGCTCTCGGAGCACCTGGCCCGGAGGGTCGGACACCTGCACGTGGTGGAGATCGACGCCTCGCTCGAGCCCGCGCTCCGAGACGCGCTCGACCCGTTCCCGAACACCACGCTTCACCTGGCCGACGCGGTGAAGCTCGATCTCGCGTCGCTCGATCCGGCTCCCACGAAGGTGGTGGCCAACCTGCCATACGGGGTGGCGGCCACGGTGCTGCTGGAGTCGATCGCCCGGTTGCCCGCCGCCACGCTCTGGGTGGCCATGGTCCAGCGGGAGGTGGGAGAGCGCCTGGCGGCCACGCCCGGTGGTCGTGCCTATGGCGCCTCCTCGGCGCTGGCCCAGCTCTCGTGCGAAGTGCGAGTGCTCCGGCGTGTGCCCCGCACCGTGTTCCACCCGGCGCCGCACGTGGACTCCGTGCTCGTCGTCCTCCGCCGCCGCGCCGCCGCGCCCCCCGACACCGTTCGCAACCTGGTGCACGCCGGGTTCGCGCACCGGCGCAAGGCGCTGGCGGGATCGCTGGCACTCGCGCCCGGCGGCACCTCCGAGCTGCGCGACGCGGCCCGCTCCGCTCTGGAGGCGATCGGTATGCCCGCGGACGCTCGCGCCGAGCGTCTCGGGCCCGATCAGTGGACGAGCCTCGCGGCGGAGCTCGGCCCGGAGCTGGCGGGCACCCTCGCGCCCCGCTGATCGAATCGCTCCGGTGCTGCGCTCCTGGCGGCCCTCTAGCCTGCCGCAAGTGATCGCGGAGCGCGCCTACGCGAAGCTGAACCTGGTGCTGCACGTGGGGCCGCCGCACGAGGGCCTGCACCCGCTTGCGTCGATCTTCGCCTCGCTCGAGCTGGCCGACGAGCTCGAGGTTCGGGAGCTGCCCGCGGACGCTGCCGACGCGGTGATCTGCCCAGGTGTGGTGGGCGAGAACCTCGCCGCCCGTGCGCTCACGCTGCTCCGCGACCGCCTCGGGGGAGACCTTCCACCGCTCGAGGTGCGCATCGAGAAGAGGATCCCCGTGGCCGCCGGCCTCGGTGGCGGTAGCGCCGACGCCGCCGCCGCGCTGCGGGCCGCGAACTCGATCGCCCGCGCGCCCCTCGACGCCGCCGTGCTTCGCTTGATCGGGTCCGCCCTGGGCTCCGACGTGCCCAGCCAGGTGGAGCCGCAACACGCGCTCGTGACGGGCACGGGTGAGCTGATCGAGCCGCTGGACCTCCCCGCGCTCGCCGTTGTGCTGGTCCCGCAGAAGCAGGGTCTCCGGGCCGGTGAGGTGTATGCGGAGCTCGATCGCCTGCACGCCTGGCGCGAGCACCTCGACCCCGAGCCGCTCCGCCGCCTGGCCGCGAGCGCGCCGCCGGTCCTGGCCGCGGCCGTGGACAACGACCTTGGCAAGGCCGCGCTCTCGCTCCGCCCGGAGCTGCGCGGCCCGCTGGACGCCCTGCGCGCCGCCGGGGCGCTCGGCGCCGGGGTGAGCGGGTCGGGGCCGACCTGCTTCGGCCTCTTCGAGGGCGAGACCGAGGCCCGCCGCGCCGCGGCACGGGTCGGTGGCGCGCTGGCCACCAGGCTGCGCCAGACCTGACGCCCTACAGTCTCGGCCGTGTCCGCCAGCCACATCGTGGGGGCTGTGCTGGCCGCAGCGATCGGCGGCTACCTCGTGTGGCGCTGGCGCCGGCTCGAGTTCGAACGCCGGGCCGGCCTGATCCTGCTGGCGCTCGCGCTGGGGGTGTACGCGAGCGGGGCGCTGTCCGCCCTGCCCGACCCCAAGGAGCTGATCGTCAAGATCGCGAAGGCGCTCGGCCCCTGGACCTACGCGCTCGTGGGTGCGATGGCCTTCCTCGAGACCGGCGCGTTCGTGGGCCTGGTGGCTCCAGGCGAGACCGTGGTGATTGCGGGCGGTGTGATCGCCGGCCAGGGCGAGATCGACCTGGTGCCGCTGATCGGGCTGGTGTGGGTCTGCGCGGTGCTCGGCGACACGGCGAGCTTCTTCATCGGCCGGCGCCTGGGCCGCAGGTTCCTGGAGAAGCACGGCCCCAAGGTGAAGATCACAGGCGATCGCCTGACCCAGGTGGAGGGGTACTTCGAGCGCCATGGGGGCAAGACGATCCTGATCGGCCGCTTCATTGGCCTGGTCCGCGCGCTCGCCCCGTTCGTCGCTGGCTCCTCGGGCCTTCCCTACAGGCGCTTCATCCCGTTCAGCATCGTCGGCGCCGGGCTCTGGGCCACCCTCTATTGCGTACTCGGGTACATCTTCTGGCGCTCCTTCGACAAGGTCGTCAGCGTGGCCGGGCAGGCCGTGTTCGGCTTCGGCATCACCGTCTCGGTGATCGTCGGACTGGTGGTGGCCTACCGGCGGCGCGAGGCGATCCGCGAGTGGCTGCTCGCACATGAGCGCCATCCCGCGATACGGCCGCTCTTCGTGATCGGCCGCCCGGTCCACCGCGGCCTGGTGCGGCCGCTCGTCCGCTTCCTCCGGCCCGAGGTGCGCTTCCTCTGGGACCGACTCACTCCGGGCGGCCTCGGACTGGAGCTCACCACCGCGGCGGCGGTCGGCGGGACGGGTGCCTACGTGTTCGTGTTCTACGCGCAGATCGTGTCGGGCTCCACCGCACTCACGCCCCTCGACCAGGACTTCCTCAACCTCGGCCGCCACCTTCGCGCCGAGTGGGCGGTGAACGCGGCGAAGGTGATCTCGGACCTCGGCTCGTTTGGAACGGTCGCGGTGCTGGTGGCGGTCGCGGCGATCGTGCTCATCTCTCAGCGGCGACTGGTGGAGCTGGCAGTGCTGTTGCTGGGCACGGCGATCGTCTACGTAGGGGTGGACCTGGCCAAGGATGTGGTCGACCGGCCGCGCCCCGCCGGTCCGCTGGTGGGGACGGCGGAGTCCGCATGGCCGAGCGGGCACGCCGCCTACGCCACCGTCTGGGTGGCCGTGGCGGTGGTGCTCACCCGCAGCCGGGGCTTCGCCGGACAGGCCGCGATCGTCACGTCCTCGATCGTCCTGGCCGTGGTCATCGGGCTGACCAGGGTCTATCTGCGCGCGCACTACTGGTCGGACGTCGTCGGCGGCTGGGCTCTGGGAGCGGCGGTGTTCGGCCTCCTCGCCACGATCGCCCTCGTCGTCGCGCACGTCCGCAACAATGACGGCGAGCCCGCCGAGCCGTCCCGGGCGACCCCTCGATGAACAGCCTGTCCACCACCGAGATCACCCTCGCCCTCGCGGGCGGTCTCACCGTCTCCTGCTACGTCGGCCTGATTCTGATGCCGGCGCTGCGCTGTTACGGGCGGGTGTGGGAGAAGGCGGCCGCCGGCTTCCTCACCCTCTTCATCCTCGGAACGCTGATGGGCACCGGCACCGTGATCGGCCTCGCGATCGTCTGGAGCTACGACCGCTACGCGTGATTGACCTGGGCGGTATCGACCGTCCAAGCCCAGAAACCGGCGATACGATCGAGCTATGTCGGTTTCGCACAATCCGGTGCGTGCGACCGGCGGGCCCGCGCCCGAGCCGCGTTCGTTCCTGGATGCGCTAGACGAGGTCTCCGAGGCGGTGGAGGCCGGAACCGGCCTGCCGAGCGTCGCGCGTGCCGCCGGGAACGCGCTCGGGGCGAGCGTGATCGTGCTCGACTCCTCGAGCAGCGTTCTGGCCGTGGCGTGCGCCTCGCCTGAGGACGAGCGCGCGGTGATGGAGGGGGAGGGAGACACCCAGCGGTTGGATCTGACCGTGGCCGAGTCCGTGGTGGGCCAGGTCCGGTACCGATCTCGGGGAATCGACCCGCCGCCCGCGCTGCTGCGGATCGTGGCCAACCTGATCGCGCTCGAGCTGGACCGTGCGAAGGCCCCGGAGCGTGCCAGCGAGGCCGCCGTGGCTGACTTCGTGAACGACCTGCTGTGCCGGAACGTTACCGACGCGAGCGCCATCACCGCGCGCTCCTCTGAGCTCGGGTGCGACCTCTCGCAGGGCGGGAGCGTCCTCGTGGTGCGCGCTCGGCCGCAGCGCACCGAGGAGGGCGACTGGCGGGCGCGGGTGCTCACGGTGGCCGAGCGCGGCGCGCGTGCCGTGGAGCGCACGGCGCTGGCGGCGCTGGCCGCGCCCAGCTGGTCGGCCCGTCACGGCCGGGCGGGCAGTGGGGGCGAACACGGCGCCGGCGGCCGCGAGCTTGTGATCCTGGCCCCCGGCTCCGACGTGACCGCGGCCCGGCGGATCGCGGCCGCCGTCCATCGCGAGATGGAGACCGGCCTCCCCGGGCACACGCTCACGGTGGCGGTCAGCCGCCATGCCACGGACCCGTCCGACCTGCACCGCGCCGGCACCGAGGCCCTGCTGGCCGCGAACGTGGCCGAGGCCCGAGGCCTCCAGGAGCTGTCGTTCGAGGAGACCGGCGCCTACCGGCTGCTGCTCCCGGCGATGAGCGAGGACCCCAGCGAGCTCCAGGGCTTCTTCGAGGAGACGGTGGCTCCGCTCGTGGACTACGACGAGCAGTACGAGACCGATCTCGTGCTGACGCTGGAGAGCTTCCTCGACGCGGACGGCAACGTGGCCCGCACGGCCGAGCGGCTGTTCACGCACCGTCACACCATCCGCTACCGGCTCGAGCGGGTGCGCGAGCTGTCGGGTCTCGACGTGTCGTCCACGGACGGGCGCGAGCGCCTCTCCCTCGGCCTCAAGGCGATGAGGGTGCTCGGCATCCACGCCCCCGGCGGTCCCGCCCACGAGAAGGGCACCGAGGCGGGCCGGGTGCCGCTGGAGCAGAAGGACCGCTAGGCCGGCCTCGTCTCGCCCGGGATCGGCCGACCCGGTGATACCTTCGCCCCGGCCGCCGGTGGGGAGTCGTCTAATGGCAAGACATCTGGTTTTGGTCCAGAGAATGGTGGGTTCGATTCCTCCCTCCCCAGCTGGTCTCGACCCTGATAGCGGCTATCGACGGTACGCTCAGGAACTCATGGCGGAGCCCTTTACGGTCCTCATCATGGCCGCCGGACGGGGGACGCGCATGCGTTCGGACATCCCCAAGGTGCTCCATCGGGTGTGCGGAAAGCCCATGCTCCATTGGGTGGTCGACGCCGGTCGTGAGGCCGGAGCGCGGCGCATCGTCTGCGTCGTCCGCCCGGGCGACGGCGTGGCCGAGGGGCTGCCCGAGGGCGTGGACCTGGCCGAGCAGACGGACGGCGAGGGCACCGGCGCGGCCGTGCTCGCCGCGAGGTCTCACCTCGAGGGCGGCACCGGCGCCGTGGTGATCCTGTCCGGCGATCATCCGCTCGTGTCGGCCGAGCACCTCACGGGCCTGCTGCGCTCACACCACGACGAGAGCGCCACCGCCACCGTGCTTACCACCGAGGACCTCGACCCCGCCGGCTACGGGCGCATCGTCCGCGACGGCGATGGCTCGGTGGCTCGCATCGTGGAGACCAAGAACCCGGACGGCGTGCCCGCGGACGAGCTCGCCATCCGCGAGATCAACCTCGGCACCTACGCGTTCGACCCCGTGGCGCTGGTGTCATCGCTCGACGTCGTCGCCGCCCAGGGCGGCGAGCGCTATCTCACCGGGGCGATCCAGGTCATGCGCGACCGCGGCGAGCGCGTGGCCACGCACCTGACCCATGACTCCGGCGGTGCCATCGGCGTGAACGACCGCGCGGACCTGATGCGGGCCGAGGTGGTGGCCCAGATGCGGATCCTCGAGCGCCACGCCCGCGAGGGAGTCACCTTCCTCCAGCCGCAGACCACGCGCGTCGAGGCCGGCGTCACGATCGGCGAGGACACCATCATCGGGCCGGGCGTGGGCCTGGTGGGCGGGACGAGCGTGGGCGCGGGTGCGGCGATCGGCCCGCACACGACCATCACGGACTCCCGCGTAGGCGATGGAGCACAGGTTGTCCACTCCGTTTTGGTGAGCGCCGAGGTGGGCGCGAACGCCAGCGTCGGCCCGTTCGCCTACCTGCGTCCGGGCACCCTCCTGCGGGAGGGGGCGAAGGTCGGGACCTTCGTCGAGGTCAAGAATTCCGACGTCGGCGCGGGAGCCAAGGTGCCCCACCTGTCGTATATCGGGGACGCCGACGTGGGCGACGGCAGCAACCTCGGGGCGAGCACGATCACCGCCAACTACGACGGCCGCCGCAAGCACCGGACGCGGGTCGGCTCGGGCGTCAAGACCGGGATCCACACCTCGCTGGTGGCTCCCGTCGACGTCGGCGACCGCGCGTACACTGGGGCCGGCTCGGTGATCACGGGAGACGTTCCCGACGGAGCGCTGGGGATTGCCCGGGCCAAACAGAGAAACGTCGACTCGTACGCGGACCGCATGGAAGACAAGGACGAGCCGAAGTGAGCAAGCCCCTGGACACCGCCACAGCCCCGGCACCCCCGACGAGCATCATCGCGGGCTACGAGAAGCGGCTGATGGTCGCCGCCGGCCGGGCGAGCCAGGAGCTGGGGGCGAGGATCACCAGCAGGCTGAACGTCTCCCCGGTGGACGCCGGGCTCAAGACCTTCCCGGACGGCGAGGTGTACTGCCGCTACGGGGAGTCCATCCGTGGCGCGGATCTCTTCATCGTCCAGTCGATCGCCGGGCACGAGGGCGCGGGGCTCACCGCCAACGACTCGCTCATGGAGCTGCTGCTGATGGTCCACGCGGCCAAGCACGCGTCGGCCCACCGGATCATCGCCGTCTGCCCGTGGTACGGGTACTCGCGACAGGACAAGAAGTCGGCGCCGCGCGAGCCCATCTCCGCACGGCTGGTGGCCGAGCTGCTTGAGGTGGCGGGCATCGACCGCCTGGTCACGATGGACCTCCACGCCGGTCAGGTGCAGGGCTTCTTCTCGAAGACGGTCGACCACATGACCGCGATGCCGATCCTCAGCCAGTACGTGCAGGACCACCTCGGCGGCGAGGACCTGGCCATCATCGCCCCCGACGCCGGCCGGGTGAAGCTGGTGCGGAACTTCGCGCGCAAGATCGGCGCGCCGTACGCCCTGATGGAGAAGGAGCGCCCGGCCCAGGGCGTGGCCGAGATCGGGCGTGTGATCGGTGACGTGAAGGGCAAGACCGCGGTGATCGTCGACGACATCATCGGCACCGGCGGCACGCTTGCCGCCGCCGCTCGGACGGTGCGCGATGAGGGCGCGGAAAGCGTTTACGCGGTGGCCACCCACGGCCTGTTCGCCGGCAACGCGTTCGAGACGCTCCAAAACTCCCCGCTCGAGGGAATCGTGGTCACCGACACCGTGCCACTGCGCAGCGGCGCCGCACCGGGCCTGGTCCGCCAGCTCACCTGCGCGGACATCCTCACCGACTCGATCCGGCGGATCTTCCTGGACGACTCGGTGTCCGAGATCTTCGCCGGCGAGAACCAGCTCTTCTAGCGGCCGCTCAGCCCGGCGAGACCCGGCCCCGCGGCCGCTCGCCCCGGCCCTCGAAGTACGCCCACTCCTGCCGCCCGAGCTCGGTGGCGGGCGGGTCGCCGAACCACCACTCGCGGCCGATGCGGTACCAGTTGCGCGTGGCCCGGAGCTGGGCCAGCACGGCCAGCACCCCGGTCTCCATCCGCCGGCCCATCAGCTCGTTCGCGGGCAGGTTCTCGCGGCGGACCAGCCGGTAGAAGTCGGAGCGGGGGTCGGAGACGGCCGAGATCGCCTCCATCACGCGGAACGAGTCCACGGTCACCTCGCGGTCCTCCATGTACCAGCCGCCGATCACGCGGACGTGGTGCATCAGCTCCTCGGCGTCCACCTTGCGCGGGTCGCGCAGGAAGCCGAGGTCGTGGAGCGCCACCCGAAGCTGCTCCGGATCCTCGGAGAAGATCGCCTCGAGCGCGGCCACCTCCAGGTCGATCTGGCTGCGGTCGAGCTGCTTGGTCATCCCGAAGTCGATGAAGGCCACGCGCCCGTCGTCCATCAGCAGGTAGTTCCCCGGATGGGCATCGGCGTTGAAGTGCTGGAGGTGGTAGATCGATCCGAAGCAGAACCGGTAGACGATCTCCCCGAAGCGGTTGCGCTCCTCGGCCGGCCGGGCCAGGACCTCGTCGAAGCCCACTCCGTCCACCCACTCGGACACGAGCACCCTCTCGGTGGACAACCGGGTCACCACGTCGGGCACGTAGATAAAGGGATGGTCCCGGTAGGCCCGTGCGAACGCGCGCTGGTTCTGGGCCTCGAGCTCGTAGTCGAGCTCCTCCAGCACCCGTTCCTTCAGCTCGTCGGCCGCCGCCTTGGCGTCCAGGCCGGGAGCCAGCGCCTTCGCCATCCGCATGAGCATCCCGGCGTTCTGCATGTCGGCCCGGATCGCCTCGGCCACGCCCGGGTACTGAACCTTCACCGCCACGGCGCGCCCGTCGTGCAGCACGGCCCGGTGCACCTGGCCGATGGACGCGGCCGCCGACGCCTCCCGGTCGAAGCTCTCGAACAGCTCGTCGACCGGCTCTTCCCATTCGGAGCGCAGGACCCGCTCCACCTTCTTCCACGGCATCGGCGGCGCCGATGTGCGCAGCGAGGCCAGCTGCTCCTGGTACAGCTCGCGGTACTCCGGGGGGAGGAACTCGGTGTCGATGAAGGACGCGAGCTGGCCGATCTTCATCGCCGCCCCCTTCATCCGGCCGAGCGTCTGGACCATCCGCTCGGCCGCCTCGAGGTGGCGGCGCTCGAGCGCCTCGGCGCGGGCATCCGGGGAGCGTGCGAGGTTGGCCGCCCGGGTGCCGGCGTAGCGGGCTCCCTGGGAGCCGAGGACCGTTCCCACCTCCGCCGTGCGCCTCACGCGGCCGGTGGGAATGGGTCTGTCGTCAGGCTCGGTCACGCCAGGGTGAGGATAGGTACGACAACCGGCCCCCGCTACACTGGCGCGCCGGATGGCGGACTCAAAACGACCCACGCTCAGCGTCGACGAGCGGCCCGAGCACGGCAGCCGTGCCGTGCGCAGGCTGCGCAGGACCGGCCAGGTGCCGGGCATCGTCTACGGCGGGACCGGCGGCGACTGCGTTTCCTTCAAGGTGGACGCGCGCGTTCTGCGCAAGGTGCTGGTGGACGGGTCCGCCCTCATCGACCTCGAGATCGGCGGGACCAAGACCCGGCCCGTGATCGTCAAGGACCAGCAGCTGCACCCCGTGCGCGGCGACGTGATGCACATAGACCTTCTCGAGGTCCGGCTGGACGAGAAGATCCAGGCGCCCGTGGCCGTTCACATCGAGGGCGCCGAGGAGGCGCCGGGCGTCAAGGAGGGCGGCGTGATGGAGCAGGTCGCGCACCAGCTCCAGATCGAGGCGCTGCCCACCGCCCTTCCCGACTACATCACCGTCGACGTGTCCGGCATGGAGATCGCCGCGACGATGCACCTCTCCGAGCTCACCCCGCCCGAGGGCGTCGAGTTCCTCGATGACCTCGAGGAGACGATCGTGGCCACGGTCGTCGTCCCCACCGAGGTCGAGGAGGCCGACGAGATCGAGGAGGAGACCGAGCTCGTGGGCGAGGAGGGCGAGGCCGCGGAGGGCGAGGTGGCCGGCGGCGACGATGGTGGCGGCGACGATGGTGGCGGCGGCTCCTCGGAGGACGGGGAGTCCTGAGTCTCTTCCGCCGCCGCTCCGGCGATGGCGGTGAAGGTGGCGGCAGGGTCGACTGGCTGATCGTCGGCCTCGGCAACCCGGGTGACCGCTACGCCCGGACCCGCCACAACATCGGCTTCGAGGTGGCGAACCTGGCCGCGCAGCGCTGGGGCCTCCCGAAGGCCCGCTCTCGCTACGCCGGTCTCTACACCGACGGCCGCACGGGGCCCGGCGGTCCGCGGGTCGCGGTGCTTCTCCCTCAGACGCACATGAACGACTCGGGCAACTCCGCCGGCCCCGCCCGGGGGGCGCTCGGCGTGGACCTCGACCGGGTGGTGGCCATCCACGACGAGATCGACCTGCCGTTCGGCCGCATCGAGGCCCGTCTCGGCGGCGGGCTGGCCGGCCACAACGGCCTCAAGTCACTCAAGCAGGGGCTCGGCAGCCCGGATTTTCACCGCATCCGGGTGGGCGTGGGGCGCCCGGACAGCACCGATCCCGAGATCGTCTCGGCCTGGGTCCTTGGCCGTTTTCGCGAGCCTCCGGACGAGGTGCGCGCCCTCGTGGAGAGCTCCGCCGACGAGCTGGAGCGCCTGATCTCCTAGGCAGCCCGGCGCCTACAATCGAGGGACGAGCCGCGCGGCACCGCCGGGCGGCCGCGCCGCATGCTCCGCTCCCTCCTCACATACGCACAAGAGACCCCGGAGGTCACCGCACTCTCAGAGGCCGCGCGGCAGGAGCCGCAGCGCGTGTTCGTGTCGTCGAGCCTGCGCCCGTACCTGCTCGCGTCCCTGATCGACCTCCACCCCGAGCGCCCGGCGATGGTGGTGGCCGGCGACGATCGCGCCGCCCGTGACCTCACCGCCGACCTACGCACCTATCTGGCGCCGCGCCAGGTCCGCTTCTACCCCGCCCGGGGGGTCCGCTACGAGTCGCATCTCGCGCCGCCACCCCACCTGGTCGGCCTGCGCATCGCCGCCCTCGACGCCCTGCTGGGCGGGGGCGCGGCCGTGCTGGTCACCTCCGCCGTGGCGCTCGCCGAGAAGGTGCCCGACCCCGATCTTCGCCCGCACGGCTTCGAGATCGAGAAGGGCGGGCTGCTGGACCTCGACGAGGCGGCCGACCAGCTCGTGGCGTGCGGCTACGAGCGTGTAGATCAGGTGGAGAACCGCGGCCAGTTCGCCGTTCGCGGGGACATCCTGGACGTGTACCCGGCCACCGAGGAGCGGGCGGTGCGCTGCGAGCTCTTCGACGTGGAGGTGGAGCGGCTCACATGGTTCTCGACCTTCACCCAGCGCTCGCTGGAGGAGGCCGAGCGGGTGGAGATCGCGCCGGCCGCCGAGCTCGCGCCCGAGCATCGCGAGCTGGCCGAGATTGCGGCCGCCTCCGACGAGTCCGAACGACCCGACGTGGCCGACGTGCTGCCGGTGGACCGCTTCCGCGAGATGCTCGACCTGGTGCCGGCCGACGCTCTGATCGCGGTGGCCGCGGAGGAGGAGCTGGCTCCGTCGCTGCGCGACTACTGGGATGACGTCACCGCCAGCTTCCACGACGACGACGCGCACCACCTCTACGTGCCGCCCGACCGTCTCGACGCCGCGCTGACCGAGCGCGCGGAGCTGCGCCTGTCGAGCATGTCGCAGGACCAGCCGCACGAGTTCCGCGCCCAGAGCGCGGACACGGCCGCCCGCTCGCTCAAGGAGGCGGAGCCCGAGCTGGAGAAGCTCGTGCGCTCCGGCTACCGCACGTTCGTGGCCTGGGCGCGTCGGGGCGAGGCCGAGCGCGCCCGCTACAACCTCGCCCGGGTCCACGCGGACTTCCTCGACGGCAAGCCCGCGTCCGGCCAGCCGGGAGTGACCTTCGCCCACGCCGGCCTGCGCGAGGGGTTCCTCGCCCCGGGCATGAAGCTGGCGGTGCTCCCCGAGCACCGCCTCCTGCGCAACCGGCGCTCGGAGGGCCGCCAGGCCGGGCCGCGCACGGCGGGCAGCGCGGCCATCGCCTCCTTCACCGAGCTGCGGGCGGGCTCGCCCGTGGTGCACGAGGACCACGGGATCGCCATGTTCGTGGGCTTCGAGACCAAGACGGTGGCGGGGATCACCCGCGACTACCTGGAGCTCGAGTACCGGGACGGCGATCGCGTCTTCGTCCCCAGCGACCAGCTCCACAAGATCAGCCGCTACGTGGGCGCGGACGCCGGGGACCCGCCGCTCTCCAAGCTGGGCGGCAAGCAGTGGGAGCAGATGAAGCTCAAGGCCCGGCGCGCGGCCGAGGCCCTGGCCGGCGAGCTGATCAACCTGTACGCGGAGCGAAGGCGCCGCGCCGGACACGCCTTCGCGAGCGACGGCGAGTGGCTGACGGAGTTCGAGGAGCGTTTCCCCTACCGCGAGACCCCGGATCAGATGGACGCGATCGAGGCGGTGCGCGCCGACATGGAGGAGGCGCGGCCCATGGATCGCCTGATCTGCGGGGACGTGGGCTACGGCAAGACCGAGGTGGCCCTGCGGGCCGCCTTCAAGGCGGTGGAGGACGGCAAGCAGGTGATGTTCCTCGTGCCCACGACGGTGCTGGCCCAGCAGCACTTCGGCACCTTCTCCGAGCGCATGCGGGACTACCCGATCAGGATCGAGGTGGCCTCGCGCTTCCGCTCCTCCGCGGAGGTGCGCACCGCGCTCAGCGACTTCTCCGCCGGGAGCGTCGACGTGATGATCGGGACCCACCGGCTGCTCTCGCGTGACGTGCGCCCGAAGGACCTCGGCCTGCTGATCGTGGACGAGGAACAGCGGTTCGGCGTGAAGCAGAAGGAGCTGCTGCGCCAGCTGCGGCTGCGGGTGGACGTGCTCTCGCTGTCGGCCACGCCGATCCCGCGGACGCTCCAGATGTCGCTCGCCGGGCTGCGCGACATCTCCGTGATCGAGACTCCGCCGGAGGGCCGGAGGCCGGTGCGCACCTACGTCGGCGACTACGACGAGGAGCTGGTGCGCCGCGCCATCGAGCGCGAGGTGGAGCGCAAGGGGCAGGCGTTCTTCATCCACAATCGCGTGAGCTCGATCGACGAGACCGCCGAGCGCGTCCGCGCGATGGTGCCGAGCGCACGTGTGGCCGTGGCCCACGGACAGATGGCAGACGGCGACCTCGAAAAGGTGATGCTCGACTTCCTTCGCGGTGGCGCGAACGTGCTGGTGTGCACCACCATCGTGGAGTCCGGGCTCGACATCGCGAGTGCGAACACCCTGATCGTGGAACGCGCGGACGAGCTCGGGCTGGCGCAGCTCTACCAGATCCGCGGGCGCGTCGGGCGTTCGCGCGAGCGGGCCTACGCCTACCTCCTCTACCCGTCGTCGGCCGTGCTCTCAGAGGACGCCGCGGCGCGGCTGTCCACGCTCTCGGACTACACCGAGCTCGGGTCGGGATTCAAGATCGCGATGCGGGACCTCGAGATCCGTGGCGCGGGCAATCTCCTCGGGGCGGACCAGTCGGGCCACGTGGCCGCGATCGGGTTCGAGCTCTACATGGGGATGCTCGACGAGGCGGTGCGGCTGCTGGCGGCGGATTCCGCCGAGGAGGCCGCCGAGCCCGTGCGCATGGACGTGCCGGTGGACGCCTACGTGCCCGGTGACTACGTGCCCTACGAGGCGGCCAAGATCGAGCTCCACCGGCGGGTGGCGGGCGCCCGCGAGGTGGCCGACCTGATCCTCCTGCGCGAGGAGCTCGAGGACCGCTTCGGCCCGGTGCCCGAGCCGCTCGACAACCTGATCAGGCTCCAGGACGCCCGCATCAAGCTCGGCCGCGCCGGCGCGCGGACGGTGGACTTCAGGGGCGGGCGGATGGCGGTGGCCCCGATCGAGCTGGACTCCGCAGGAGCCCGGGCATTGCGGGAGCGGATCCCCGAGGCGGTGTACGAATCCGGCCGCAGCACGGTGCGGGTGCGCGTGCCCGAGGACGCCGCGGAGCGCTTCCCGGCCGTGGTGAGCGCGGCCGAGGCCATCCTCGAAGTGGCCACTCGGCCGGAGCCGGAGCCGGAGGCTTAGACTCGTACCTGCGGACGCGACGACCAGCATTGCTACCCTTCGCGCCCGCGCCGGGCTCTGACCCTTCCTCCCCGGCGTGCGCTTACCGGCTTAGCGCATCTTTACCAACACTGCTTAGACATGCTCTCGATGAATCACGCCCCCCTCAGGTCCATGTTCAGCATCGCGCTGGTCGGTCTCGGCCTCGTCGCGTTCACCGGATGCGGAAACGACGTGCCCAGTGGCGCCGTCGCCAAGGTCGGGGACAAGACGATCAGCCAGCAGGACTTCGACAAGTGGCTCAAGACCGCGGCCAGCGGACAGGCGCAGACCGGACAGACCGCCGTGCCCGACCCGCCCGACTTCACCGCGTGCGTTGCGGCCAAGCAAAAGACGCCGGTGGCCAAGGGCCAGGCGAAGCCCACCGCGGCGAGCCTGAAGAAGCAGTGTCAGCAGGAGTACGACACGCTCAAGCGCGAGGTCATGCAGTTCCTGATCCAGTCGGCATGGGTCCAGCAGGAGGCCGACAAGCAGGGCATCAAGGTGTCCGACGCCGAGGTCAAGAGCTCCTTCGCCGACCAGAAGAAGGCTTCGTTCCCCACGGACAAGGCCTACCAGGCGTTCCTCAAGACCTCGGGCATGAACGAGGAGGACATCCTCTTCCGGGTCAAGCTCGACCAGCTGCAGCAGAAGCTCACGCAGAAGGTCACAAAGGACGCCAGCAAGGTCTCCGACGACGACGTCAAGTCGTACTACGACAAGAACACGAAGCGGTTCGCGCAGCCGGAGCGGCGCGACCTGCTGATCGTCCTGACGAAGTCCGAGGAGAAGGCCAACCAGGCAAAGGCCGCCCTTTCGAGCGGCCAGGACTTCGCGGCGGTGGCCAAGCAGTACTCGATCGACGAGGCCTCGAAGGCACAGGGCGGAAAGCTTCCGGCCGTAGCCAAGGGCCAGCAGGAGAAGGCCCTGGACACCGCGGTGTTCGCGGCCAAGAAGGGCACAGTCGCGGGTCCGGTCAAGACCCAGTTCGGCTGGTACGTCTTCAAGGTCAACAAGATCACCCCGGCGTCGCAGCAGTCCCAGGCGCAGGCCTCGGAGACCATCAAGAACCTGCTGCGGTCCCAGCGCCAGCAGAAGGCCCTGGACGGCTTCATCAAGGACTTCCGCGAGAGCTACCGGGCGGACACCTCCTGCGCCGACGACTACAAGGTCGCCGAGTGCAAGAACGGCCCGAAGGACCAGACCAACACGGGCGCCGCCTCGGGCGGGGCTCCCCAGGGCGCGACCCCGCAGACCGGCACCCCGCAGGTCCAGCAGGGCACTCCGCAGACCCCGCAGACCCCGCAGACGCCCACTCCGCAGACTCCGCAGCAGCCCACCAGCCCGTAGGGGTGGGGCGCTGACGCAGGACGAGGGCGGACCGGCGGTCGCGCTCGCGCGGCTCGACGAGATCACTCGCCTGCTTCGCAGGGAGTGCCCGTGGGACCGCGAGCAGGACGAGCGCTCGATCGTCCCGCACACCGTGGAGGAGGCCTACGAGCTGGCCGACGCGGCCCGGCTCGGAGATGACGAGCGGATGCTCGACGAGCTCGGTGACGTGCTCTTCCAGGTCTACTTCCTCGCGCTGCTCCTCGAGGAGCGCGGCAAGGGCGACCTGGGGGCCGTGGCCGATCACTGCCGCGAGAAGCTGATCCGCCGCCACCCCCACGTCTTCGGGGAGCGCACGGCCGAGACCGCCGGGGACGTGGTGCACAACTGGCAGGAGATCAAGCGCGAGCAGGAGCAGGGCGGCGAGGTGTTCGGACACCTGCCCGAGACGCTTCCGTCCACGATCTATGCGAAGAAGGTGCTGAAGCGGGCGAGTTCCGCCGGGCACGAGTGGAGCGGTCCCGGGGACGATCCCGGGGACCGGCTCCTGGCCGCGGTACGCGAAGCGGTGGAGGCCGGGGTGGACCCTGAGCTCAGCCTGCGGGCGGCGGCAGACAGATACCGCGAACAGGTGGAGGAGAACGGTTGAGCAAGATCGAGACGGTCCATGCGAGGCAGATCCTGGACAGCCGGGGGAACCCGACGGTGGAGGTGGACGTGCTCCTCGCCTCCGGGGCCTCGGGACGCGCCGCCGTGCCGTCGGGCGCGTCCACCGGCGAGTTCGAGGCCGTGGAGCTGCGCGACGGCGGCTCGTCGTGGGGCGGCAAGGGCGTCTCCAGGGCCGTGGACAACGTGAACGGCGAGCTGGCCGGCGTCGCCCGCGGCCTCGACGCCGCCGACCAAGCCGGTCTCGACCGAGCGATGATCGACCTCGACGGCACCCCGAACAAGGGGCGCCTCGGGGCCAACGCGATTCTGGGCGTGTCGCTGGCCGCGGCCAAGGCGGCCGCCGCCGAGGCCGGTCTGCCTCTGTGGCGCTACCTCGGCGGCGAGGCGGCGCACGTGCTTCCCGTGCCGATGATGAACGTCCTGAACGGCGGCGCGCACGCGGACAATCG
>JBBQHI010000007.1:0-101393 GCA_038323835.1 Solirubrobacterales bacterium | reverse complement strand
ACGAGGTGGGAGTACTCGTGCCGGGGCGTGAGCAGCAGCGCCTCGCGCGATCCGGGCACCGCCGACGCCCGGCGCTCGAGCGCGGCCGGGGCCAGCACGTGTATCTCGTGCTCGGCGAACCAGCCCGCGAAGTAGCGCCGGCTCGCCGGGGCGGCCACCAGACGGGCGAGCGGCAGCCAGGGATGGGCCAGGGCCAGGGCCAGCGGGCGCGCGTGGATCACCACCGCTATCTCGTAGGGGGTGGTCTCGAAGAGCTCGCCCACGCTCTCTCGGAACCGCTCCAGGTCATCGAGTGTCGCGGCCGCCGCCTCGGCGTCCTCCGACTCGTGGCGGGCGGAGAACGACAGGGAATGACTCTCCACCCAGGCCACGCCGAGGACTCTTACACGGAGGGAGGAGCGCAGCCCGGGCGCCGGCCGGGCGAGCACCGGACCATGCGAGGGAGGAGCGCAGCCCGGGCGCCGGCCGGGCGAGCACCGGACCATGCCTTCACGGGGGCTAAGCCAGGACGGGAACAGCGTCCGAGGCGATTGCCTCGATCTCCGCGGCCGCGCGCTCGAACTCGTCGTCGGAGAGAACGGGCGTGCCCTCGAAGGGGAGCTCGCGATAGAGGTCGATCCAGGAGCGGCAGCCGTGGTACTCGGGCCGGACCTTGACCGTGACCGGACGCGGAATCCGGTAGGTGCGCAGGACGATCACGTGCAGCGGGTGGAGGCGCTTCCAGGCCAGCCTCTTCTCCGCGTAGTCGGGGGTCCAGATGTAATAGGGCGAGAGCGCGTCGATCGCCCGCGGGTCGGTGATCAGGTAGCTGGCCGACACCTCGGCCCACGCCCGGATGCGAACCCGGTCGGGCTGCGCGATGCCGCCGTCCTGCACCAGCGCCTCCGCCGGAGGCTCCCGCTCCGGCCACACGCCCTCCTCGAGGGCGCGGTCGAGCTCGGGAACGTGCGACTGGCGTACGAGGTCGTTCCTCTGGTGATCGAAGGTGGGGTAGAGGAAAAAGCGGTCGTGCTCGATCTCGAAGTGCTTGTTCTCCTCCCGGATGCCGCCCTTTCGAAGGGTGAGCAGCTGCTCACCCTCGGCGAGAGCGCGCACGGTTACTGCCCATTCCTTGATTGCAACTGGCATAAGAGGGGAGGTGTTCTCGAATCCGCGCCGGTGAACTTCTGCGGCCCGAAGAGCGGGAAGCGCGGATCGACATTGTTGCGAAATGCGGCCTCAGTTTCAAGATCCGCGCGTTCGAAAGTGCCCGACCAGGCTACCTCGTGACGGTGGCCACGGCGGCGAAATCCCGCTCTCCGAGCCCGTTTCCGGCCGCCTCCTCGTACATCCTCTCCGCCACCTCGGCGAGACGCAACTCCACCCCGAGAGCCCGGGCCTCGGCCAGGCAATGACGCACGTCCTTAAGCATGTGATCGAGTTTGAAGAGCGGATCGAAGTTCTGCTCGAGCATCGGCCGGGCCTTGAGGTCGAGCATCGTGGAGGCGCTGGAGCCCGCGCCGGCCACCTCCAGGAACCGGTCGGCGTTCACGCCCGCCGCCCCCACCATGTGGAGCGCCTCGGCCAGCGCCGCGGCATTGATCGCGGTCACGGTGTTGGCGATCACCTTGGTCATCGCCCCGTGACCGGGGGGCCCGACGTGCACCACCAGCCCGCCCATGGCCTCGAACAGCGGTTGGGCCCGGGCGAACGCCCCGTCCTCGGCCCCGACCATGATCGTGAGGCTGCCGTCCTCGGCGCGGGGCCGCGACCCGGTGACCGGCGCGTCCACGAAGGCCAGGCCGCGCTCGGCCAGCCGGGACCCGATCCGCAGCGCAGCGGTGGGGGCGATGGTGGACATGTCCACGCACAGCGCGCCGTCGGCGAGCGCCGGAGCGGCCCCGTCGTCGCCCAGCAGCACCTGCTCGACCTCGGGCGCGTCCACCACCATCGTCACCGCCGCGGTGGCGCCCTCGGCGGCCTCCGCCGGGGACGCTGCGGCACGAGCGCCGTGCTCGGCCGCGAAGCGCTCCGCCTTCTCGCCCGTTCGGGTCCACACAGAGAGGTCGAAGCCCGCCCGGGCGAGGTTGGCCGCCATGGGCTCGCCCATGATGCCGAGGCCGAGGAAGGCCACCCGCTCGCCGCCGCCCGCCTGCCGGTCAGCCGCCTGTTTTTCCATGTCCTCCACCTCCGGGGGTCTCGATTCGCATGCGGTCACCCGGGCGCAGCTCGCCCGAGCACTTCGACGGCAGCTCCTCGCCGTTGAGGAGGTTCCTACCCGGCGCGCCCGGTTCGCCGCCCTCGGCGCCCGGTGGAGCATGACGGCGGCGCTCGGTGATCAGCGAGTAGCGCATGGGAGCGAGCGCCTCCAGCTCGCGGTTCACGCCGTCCCCGCCGCGATGCGCGCCTTCCCCGCCGGAGTCCCGGCGCAGGGAGTACTCCACGGCGCGCAGCGGGAACTCCAGCTCGAGCGCCTCCACGGGCGTGTTCAGCGTGTTGGACATGGCTACGTGCACACCGCTCGGGCCATCCGCGTCGGGGCAGGCGCCCTGGCCCCCGCCCAGCGTCTCGTAGTAGGTGAACTCCCGGTTGCCCAGTGTGAGGTTGTTCATGGTGCCCTGGCCGAGCGCGTGGCCGAACGCGACCAGCACCAGATCCGCCACGCGCGACGAGGTCTCCACGTTGCCCGCCGCAACGGCCGCCGGCGGGCGCGCGTTCAGCAGCGAGCCCTCGGGCGCGATGACGGTGAGCGGACGGTATGCCCCCGAGCAGGGGGGGACGTCGGGGTCGGTGAGCACCCGCAGGGCGAAGTAGCTCGCGGAGAGCGTCACGGCCAGCGGGCAGTTGAGGTTGCCGTCGTGCTGGGCGGCCGTGCCCTCGAAGTCGAGTGTCAGCTCGTCGCCGTCCACGGTGGCCCGCAGCCGAAGCTCCAGGTCGCCGTCCGCGGCCTCGAGCACGTCACGGGCCTCGCGGGGCCCGTCCTCGAGCTCGGTGATCCGCGCCCGGGTGCGCCGCTCCGCGTAGTCCTGGGTCTCCGCGATGCCGGCCCGCAGCGTGTCGAGCCCGTAGCGCTCCACCATCGCGGCCACGCGCTCGCCCCCGGCACGCCCCGCGGCGAGCTGGGCCCGGAGGTCGGCCTCGCGCTGGCGCGGGTTGCGCATGAGCCCGGCGAGGTCGTGCAGAACCTCGGCGGTGAGCGGTGTGGGCGGAATCACCACTCCCTCGTCCTCCAGGGTGCGCGAGTCCGCGGGCATGCTGCCCGGCTCGGGCGCGCCCACGTCGGCGTGGTGCGCACGACTGGCGGCGAAGGCGATCAGCTCGGGGCCGTGGAAGAGCGGCAGGATCACCGTGATGTCGGGGAGGTGGGTGCCGCCGCGGTAGGGGTCGTTCAGCACCCAGGCCAACCCGGGCTCGTGGCTCTCGCCGAGGATCGCGGCCACCGCCGAGGGCATGGCTCCGAGGTGCACGGGGATGTGCTCGGCCTGCATGACCATCTCGCCCTCGGCGTCGAAGAGGGCGGTGGAGGCGTCGCGGCGCTCCTTGATGTTGGCCGAGTGCGCCGAGCGCACCAGCACGGCGCCCATCTCCTCGCAGGCCGCGCGCAGCGCACCGAGCATCACCTGGAGCGTGACCGGGCCGAGGCTCACCCGCGGGCCTCCAGCAGCACTGCCTCGGGTCCCGCCACGGCGCTCCAGCCGGGAGGCACCACCAGCGTCGCGCCCTCCAGCTCGATCACGGCCGGGCCGTCCAGCTCCGCGGTGCCCGGGCTCAGCACCCGGGCCTCCACCGCCTCGCCGCGGAACACCACCGGGCGCGCGCCCCGATCCTCCGCGGGTGCCACCTCCGCCCGCGGGACATCCGCTCCTGGAGCCGCGGCCGTGACCCGGATCGTGACCAGCTCGAGGTCCGCGTCCGGCGCGGTGTGCCCGTAGCGGCTCTCGTGGGCGCGCTCGAACTCGCTCCGCAGGTGATCCACGCCGGCCCCGGGCGGGGCATCCACCGGGAGCTCGAACGCCTGGCCGGCGTAGCGGAGGTCGTGGGTCACCCGCAGCTCCGCCGCGGGATCGCCGAGCCGGCTCGCGGCCTCGTTGCCCAGCCGCTCCACCGCCGCACGTACGCTCGCGTCCGTGAGCTCGGAGCCCGCGAGCAGGACGCTCTCCACCACGTCACGGCGCGGCTCCGAGAGCACCAGCCCGAGCGCCGAGAGCACACCGCTCGCGCTCGGCACCACCACACGGCGCATCTCCAGCTCCTCCGCGATCTCCGCCGCGTGCAACGGGCCGGCTCCCCCGAAGGCCACCAGCGCGAGGTCGCGCGGGTCGATCCCGCGCTCCACGGTCACGACGCGCACGGCCGCCGCCATCTCCGCGGCGGCCACCCGCACCACGCCCTCGGCGGTATCCGTGGCCGACAGGCCGAGCTCCGTGCCCAGGGCGGACAGCGCCCGCTCCGCCGCGGCGCGGTCCAGGCGCACGCCGCCGGACAGCGGCGACTCCGCCGCGAGCCTGCCGAGCATCAGGTTCGCATCCGTGACCGTGGGGGAGTCACCGCCGCGGCCGTAGCAAGCGGGACCGGGGTCGGCGCCCGCCGAGCGGGGTCCCACCCGCAGCACGCCCCCGGCGTCCCGCCAGGCGATCGATCCGCCGCCCGCGCCCACGGTGTGCACGTCCACCATGGGAAGCGCCAGCGCGCGGCCGCCCACCTCACGGCCCGTGCCCACCGCGGCCCCGCCCCCGATGGCCACGGACACGTCGCAGGACGTGCCGCCCATGTCGAGGCCCACGGCGTCGCCCGCGCCCACCCGGGCGCCCACGCGGGCCGCGCCCACGGCGCCGCCCGCCGGGCCCGAGAGCACGGTCCAGGCGGCGTGGCGTGCCGCGGTGGCCGCGTCGGCCGCGCCGCCGCTCGAGAGCATCACCTCGGGGGCGGGCAGCCCCTCGTCCCGGCAACGGCCGATCAGGCGCTCGAGGTAGCCGCTCATCAGCGGGGACAGGGCCGCGTCCACGACCGTGGTGGCGCAGCGCTCGTACTCGCGGAACACGCCGGCGGTCTCGTGCGAGGTGGATACGTGCACCCCGGGCCGGGACTCCTCCACCAGCTCCGCGGCGCGCCGCTCGTGGCCGGGGTGGCGGAACCCCCACAGCAGGCACACGGCCGCGGCCTCGAACTCCAGGCCCTCGAGGCGCCGGCGCAGCTCCGCCTCGTCCAGCTCCCTCAGCACCCCGCCCGGGCCCGTGCGCTCGGGCACCGGCACCCGCAGCTCGACGGGCACCAGCGGCGGCGGACGCGCCGCGCACAGCCGGTAGAGCTCGGCCCGCGCCTGGCGGCCGAGCTCCTCGATGTCGGTGAAGCCCTCCGTGACGAGCAGCGCCGTGGGCGCGACCCGACCCTCGAGCAGCGCGTTTGTGGCCACGGTCATCCCGTGAACGAGTCGCTTCACGTCGCCGGGGCGGGCACCCGCGCGGTTCAGAGCCTCGCCCACCGCATCCATCACGCCCTCCGACTGGTCCGCGGGCGTGGTCGGAGCCTTCGCGATGACCAGCCGGTCCTCGGCCAGGAGCGCCGCGTCCGTGAATGTGCCGCCCACGTCCACCCCGAGGATCACGGGCGGCACGCTACGCGGAAGCGCCGCCGGGACGCCGTGGGGGCGGGCCCGGCGGCGGCTATCGGCCGCTAGGCCGCGGCGATCTCGAGGTCTTCGTCGAGATGCTTGTGGGACGGGCAGTACTTGCTGCCGGGCAGCGGCACCCGCTGGCAGGGCGTGCCGCGACGGGTGCTGGCGTGGCAACACGCCGGGCTGCCGTCGAACGTCACTCCGGTGCGGAGCTGGCTGTCCACGTACTCCGTGGCCAGGCTCACGTGCTTCTCCACGAGCCTGTAGACCCTCATCTGCTCCGCGATCGGGAAGAAGTGGCGCACGTCCGCGAAGAGCGTGTGGACGGGCCGGGCGAAGTAATGGCGGTCGAGCGCCAGCCTCTCCATGGACGTCTCACAGGAGCGAAGGAATCGGTGACGGGTCGCGGCCGGATCCTCGCCCTTGCACGGGACTACGGATGAGGCCAGTTCCCGATAGATCGAGCGACTGAACTGATACATGGGCCCTCCCTTACCCCTGATAGCACCGCGCCTGGGAATCCATTTCCCTCCGCAACTTCTAGGATTGAAACCGTTGCGGTTAATGCGCGGCCGAACATCAGATTAAGCCGCAATTAACGGGTTCGCAAGCACGAAACGATGCAGAGTGGTCGAACTTTGGCCAGTTCCCCAACCGGGGGGACCCCACCACCCGAATTGGGTCGTCACCCGACAAGGGCGCAGTGGGAGCGGCCCAGCGCCTACTCGGTCTCGAGGCGCAGCAGCCAGTCCATCCGCCGGTTGGCGTAGAGAAGCGGCTCGCCCTCCTCCAACCGGACGTGCTCGATGTCACCGATGAGGATCGAGTGGTCGTAGCGCGTGAAGGTCTCGGCTCGCCGGCATCGCAGGTACGCCAGCGCGCCCGACAGCTCCGGCACCTCCTGGTCCCAGCGCCAGTCGAGCCGGCCGAACTTGTCCTCGCCCGTGCTGGCGAACACGCGGGCGATCGCGGCCTCGTCCGCCCGCAGGATGTGTACTCCGAAGCGCTCGCACGCCGCGAGCGCCGCGTGGCAGCGCGATGAGTGGGCGATTGAGGCCATGAGCGAGGGCGGGTGCACGCTGTAGGACGCGACCGAGGTGGCGGCCAGGCCGCACGGATCCCCATCCGGGCGGCGTGTGGTGATCACGGCCACCCCCGACGCCAGCGAGGACATGGCCCCAACGAAGAGCTCGTTCAGTTCGGTCTCGCTCGTCATTCCCAGCGCTCGGCGCTCGGTTCGGCGCCGCCTCCCACGAGGGTATGCATCAGGTCCAGCCCCGGGTCGGTGGAGGGGTGGTCGGTGCGCTGCTGCGCCCCGCGGCTCTCCTCGCGGGCGAGGCAGCATGCCGCGATCAGCCGGGCCAGGGGGAACGGGTCCCGGGCCAGCTCGGCCAGGCCCTCGGCGTCGCGCCGCAGCCCGGCGTGCCGCCACAGCGCCGCGCGGGTCGAGTCCGGCGGAAGCGGGGGCGGCCCGTACTCCGGCGCCGGGCCCGGGTCCCGCGGGGGCGAGGGCCCCGCGCAGGCCGAGAGCGCGGCGCGCCTCCCGAACACGAAGCACTCCGCCAGGGAGTTCGAGGCCAGCCGATTCGCCCCGTGGAGACCGTTGCAGGCACTCTCGCCCACGGCGTGCAGGCCGGGCAGCGTGGAGCCGCCGTCGTGGTCGGTGGCCACGCCACCCATCGTGTAGTGCGCGGCCGGCGCCACCGGCACCAGGTCGCGCCGGGGGTCGATGCCGATCTCGGCCAGCGTGGCGGCGATGTTTGGGAAGCGCCCGAGGTCCACCTCGCGCAGGTCGAGGCTCACGGCACGCTCTCCGCTCCGGGTCAGCTCCATCTCGATGGCCAGCGCCACCTCGTCGCGCGGCGCCAGTTCGTCCACGAAGCGCTCGCCGCCGGCGCCCAGCAGGGTGGCCCCCTCGCCGCGGACCGCCTCCGTGATGAGAAATCCCTCGCGGGTGCCTCCCATTCGCAGGGCGGTGGGGTGGAACTGCATGAACTCGAGGTCGGCGAGCCGGGCGCCGGCAGCCTCGGCCAGGCCGAGGCCGGCCCCCACGGCACCCGGCGGGTTGGTGGTGCGTTCCCAGAGCGCGGCCATGCCTCCGGTGGCCAGGACCGTAGCGCGCGTGAGCACGGGAAGCGCGACGCCGTCGCGCCGCCGGGCCAGGAGCCCGATGCAGCGACCGTCGAGCGTCCAGAGCGCCACGGCGGCCGCCGGCTCGAGCACGTGGATGCGGTCGTCGGTGGCCGCCCTCGCCGACAGCTCGCGGGTGATGCGCCGCCCCGTGGCCGCCCCGCCGGCGTGCACGATCCGGCGGACCGAGTGCCCGCCCTCGAGCCCGAGCGCGAGGTTGCCGTGGCGGTCAGCGTCGAAGGTGACCCCCAGGGCCTCGAGCTCGCGCACTCGCGCGGGCGACTCCATGCAGAGCACGCGCGCGGCACTTTCCCGCGCGGCTTTGCGCCCGGCCGCCATTGTGTCGGCCAGGTGCAGATCGGGCGAGTCGTCGTCGCCCAGCGCGGCGGCGATCCCGCCCTGCGCCCAGAAGCTCGCGGTCTGCGCGAGCGGAGAGCGGCTCACCAGCACCACCTGGGCGCCCTGATCCGCGGCCACGAGGGCCGTGAACAGGCCTGCGGCGCCGGCGCCGACCACGGCGACGTCGGCCCTCAGGGGCGTTTCGGACGGGGCGCTCACTGGGCGCAGGTACGGTACCTGCGCGCGTGCCGGTCCTCTTTCGCCACCCCTCCTCGCTCGAGCACGACACCGGGTTCGGCCACCCCGAGCGCCCGGAGCGCATCGCCGCCGTGGAGCGCGCGCTGTCGGAGCGGGACTGGGTGGGCTTCGAGCCGCGGGAGGCGCCGGCCGCGGAGGTCGAACAGCTGCTGCGGGTGCATCCGCTCCAGCACGTGGAGGCCGTGCGCGAGCTCAGCTCCCGGGGTGGTGCGTTCGACCTCGACACCCCAGTCAGCCTCGGCTCATGGGACGCCGCGCTCCACGCGGCGGGTGGCGCGTGCGCTCTGGCGGAGTCGCTCCTGAGCGGCGGCGAGCGGGTCGGCTTCGCCGCCCTGCGGCCGCCCGGCCATCACGCCGAGGCCCGCCGGGCGATGGGCTTCTGCCTGTTCTCGAACGTGGCCGTGGCCGCCCGCCACGCCATTGCCGCGCTCGGGGCCGAGCGGGTTCTGATCGTGGACTGGGACGTGCACCACGGCAACGGGACGAACGCCGTGTTCCACGCGTCCCGCGACGTTCTCTTCGCGAGCATCCACCAGTACCCGTACTATCCCGGCACCGGCGCGCTCACCGACGTCGGCTCGGGCGAGGGCGAGGGCTACTCGCTGAACCTGCCCGTTCCCGCCGGGACCGGCGAGGAGGTGTTCTTCTCGCTGCTGGATCACGTGGTGCTGCCTGCGGGGCGAGAGTTCGCCCCGGACCTGGTGCTCATCTCTGCGGGGTTCGACGCGCACCGCGACGACCCGGTGGGCGGGTGCAGTCTCGACACGTCGTCCTACGCCGAGCTCACCCGACAGGTGCTCAGCCTCGGCGTGCCGGTGGGGGCGGTGCTGGAGGGCGGGTACGACCTGGACGCACTTGTCGGATCCACGGTGGCCACGATGGAGGCACTGGCCGAGGGCGGCGAGCCCGGAGAGCACCCGCGCGACGAGATCGCTGCGCGCGCGGCCGACACGCTCGGCCGCTGGTGGCCGCTCTGAGTCAGCCCGAGGGCGTGACCTGCTGCACGTAGGCGCCCTTGTAGCGCCCGCCCAGCCGAGCCGCCTCGCGCTCGGCGCCGCCCGATTGCGGGTAGCGCCCGGCCACCACGAGCCAGAGACCCTGGCCGAGGTCGCGGTAGTCGTCGGATCGCAGCAGGCCCGCCTCGAGCCCCGACCGGGCGGCGTCCCACGCCACCCGGCGTGCTCCGGCCTCGTCGCTGGAGGTGACGAGCACCACGGTGTACCCGGTCGCAGTGGCCGGCCACGCGGCCAGCGCCACGGGGCCGTCGCTGGACTCGGCACTGGCGGCCACGCCGCCCGTGGGTGCGGGCGACGCCGCGTGCTTGGCCACGGCCGTCTGCGACGCGGTGGCGGTGCCCGAGCTGTCGTCGCTCGTGAGCTCGGAGAGCGCGAACCCGAAGGCCACGGCGCCCGCGAGCGCCACCACCACCGCGATCGCGATCAATGACAGGCGCGGGAGCCGCGACGGTGATTCCCGGAGCGCGAGCCGGTGCCCGCAGTCGAGGCAGATGAGCTGGTCGGATGCCGCCTCGGCCTTGCACTCGGGGCAGGCTCGGGCCGGACCCCCTACGTCGGGCAGGTCGTCCTGCACCCCGTCGAGCGCGGCCGCCTTGCCCTGCAGTAGCTCGGGGGCGCGCCGGCCGCGGCGGTGCAGCTCGTAGACGAGCGCTCCGAGGTCCAGCAGCATGGACTCGGGAGCCCCGGGCGCCGGGGCGGCGCTGGGTGTGGTCGGCTGAGAGTTGGCCATCGGCTGCGGCGCGGGCGGCGCACCGCGTCGGCGACTATACGTTCAGCGTCCGACCGATTACCGCGAGCAGCCCGTCGCGGCGCCCGGACATCGGAAACTCCGTGAGAATCCGCTGTCGCGCGCGAGCGCCGGCCTCCGGCCCGAGGTCGAGCCCGCGGCGCACGCCCGCCGCCACCGAGTCGGCGTCCGGCGACTCGATCAGCACGCCCGCGTCGCCCACCACCTCCGGCATCGCGGTCACGTTCATCACGACAGGCACGCAGCCCGCCAGCATGGCCTCGGCCACCGCCAGGCCGAAGCCCTCGTGCTGCGACGCCTGAACGTAGACGGACGCCCGGCGGTACAGGTCCTGAAGCTCCTCGTCCGACACCCAGCCCGCGAACTCCACGTTCTTGCCGGCCAGCGCACGGAGCTCGTCGATGGCGTCGTCGTGCCAGCGGCCCACGAACGCGAAGTGCACATCGGGCAGGCGCGAGGCGGCGGCCACGAACGGCCGGTGCCCCTTCTGCTCGAGCGTGGAGCGGACCAGGTGTCCCACGGTCAGCGCCAGCGGCTCCTTCGACCCCGGGGGGAGCTCTCCGAACGGATCCGGCACCCCGTGGTGGACGACGGTCACGCGGTCGGGCGGGATCGGGGTGTTGCGCGCGATCTCCGAGCGGCTGTACTCGGAGTTGGTCACGAGCGCCGTGGCCCGTCTCATGATCCAGCGGCTGGCCCAGCGCCGGAAGCCGCCCTGCTGGTAGCCGTAGCCGATCTCGGGCATGTTGGCCGTGTCGAAGCCGCCGATGATCATCACCGAGGGCTTGCGCATCAGCCACGCGAGGGTCACGGGGAGGAACGTGTGCCACGAGGCGAACCACCCGAAGACGAGATCCGCCCGAATGACGCCGCGAACCACCTTGGCGAGCGGGGGCAGGCGGCCGGGCTGGTAGAGGTCCTCGATCTCGTATTCCTCGGCCAGGATCGCCCGGTCGATGGCCACGAAGCTCGCCTTGCGGCTGTGCACGTAGAGGATCCGCTTGGGCGACGCCCTGGGGAGGAGCGGAGCCCGATCGGTGATCGGGCGAGCACCGGACCGTTCCTTCACGCGGCCACCGGATCGCCGGCCTCGACGAAGGCCCGGTGCCACTCCGAGAGCTCGAGCAGGCAGTACAGGATCGCCTTGTGGTCGGCCCGCCCACGGCGGTGCTCGTCCACGAGGCGATCCACCGCGGCCGGGGTGACCAGCCCGCCGAGCTCCGACCCGGGGGCGTAGCGGCGACTCACCTCCTCGCCGAGCGAGGCGCGCAGCCAGTCGTCGTAGGGGGTGGAGAAGCCGTGCTTGGGGCGCGACACGATCTCCGGCGGTAGGAGCCGCGACATCGCCCGGCGGTGGAGGCGCTTGCCCTCGCGAGGGCTCACGCGCCGGCGGGCCGGGATTCGATCCACGAAGCGCATCAGGTCACGGTCGAGGAACGGGACGCGCAGCTCGAGGCCGCTGGCCATCGACATCTTGTCGTTGCAGATCAGGATCCCGTCGGGGAGGAACATGCGGGCGTCGAGGTAGAGCGCCTGTTCGAGCAGGCCCCGGCCGGGCACGTCGGCGAGCACCTCGGACGCCCGCGCCACGCGCTCGGCCTCCGCCTCGCCGCCGGTCCCGGGGGCGAGCGCGGTGCGCACCTCGCGGTCGCTGACCTCCACCAGCCGCAGCAGGCGCTCCACGTCTCCGTGCCCACCCAGGAGATGGGCCACCCGGCGGGCGTTGGCCGCACGCGGCACCGCCCGTGCCAGGGCGGCCGCGGGAGCGGCGAGCGCAGGGGGGAGGTGGCGCATGCCGCCCAGCACGGCGGCAGCCCGGTGGCGGCCGTAGCCACCGTGGGGCTCGTCCGCCCCCTGGCCGGCCAGCACCACCTTCACCCGGGCGGCGCCGAAGCGCGACAGCTGGAGCAACGCCGGGGCGGAGGGGATGCCGCACGGCTCCTCCAGGCGCGGGACGCAGCGCGCCAGCTCGGCCAGGAAGTCGTCCTCCTCCATCGCCGTGTCGTGGTGGTCGGTGCCGATCAGCCGCGCGCTCTCGGCGGCCAGGCGGCGCTCGTCGAGCAGGTCGCCGTGGCCGGGGAAGCCGATCGTGAAGGTGGTGGGCGGCTCCGGGGCGGAGCGCGCCATGGCGGACACCACGGCGGCCGAGTCCACGCCGGCGGAGAGAAACGCCCCGTAGGGAACGTCCGACATCATCTGGCGCGCCACGGCGCTCGAGAAAAGCTCGGCCAGCTCGTCCGCCAGGGACTCGTCGTCCCGGTCCGTGAGCGGCGCTCCGGGTGGCTCCCGGAAGCTCGTTACACGCGGCTGTCCGTCCTGGGGCGCCGTGAGCACCGACGCGGGCGGCAGCTTGCTCACGCCCGCGAAGAGGGTGCGCGGGGCGGGCACGAAGCGGCAGGCCAGGTAGTGGTCGAGCGCCACGCGGTCGACCTCCGGGCGGACCAGCCCGGCGGCGATCAGGGCCCCGACCTCGGAGGCCACCGCCACTCGGCGGCCGTCGCTCCACCAGTAGAGGGGCTTCACGCCGAAGTGATCGCGCGCGGCCACGAGGCGGCGCTCGCGGGAGTCCCACAGCGCGAACGCGAAGATGCCGTTCAGATCGCGCACGAAGTCCGGGCCGTGCTCCTCGTACCCGTGGACCACCACCTCGCTGTCGGACCGCGTGGAGAAGCGGTGGCCGCGGCGCTCGAGATCGGCGCGCAGATCGGCGTGGTTGTAGATCTCGCCATTCACCACCGCCGTGACCGCGCCGTCCTCCGAGCCCAGCGGCTGATCGCCGCCGGCCACGTCGATGATGGCGAGGCGGGTGTGGGCCAGCGTCGCCGCCCCGAGGCGGCGCACGGCCTGGCCGTCCGGCCCGCGGTGGCGAAGGGCCTCGACCATGCCGGCCGCCGCGCGCTCCCCCGTGTTCCCGGCCGGATCGAGGATGGCGCCGATCCCGCACATGCGGGTGATGATCGCAGGGGGTCTGGCGCGCTTCGGTGGGCCGGCCGCTAACCGGGGGGCGGCGGGGCGGTGGGAACGATAGGCGGCGGGCGCCCGCGGCCGCCTTGTCACAGAGCCGTCGCTCACTTGTCCCACGCGGGTCTTGGACCGTGCGCCGCGACCACGGAGCATCGGACTCCTCGCATCCAGCTCACTCGAGGAGGTTCCATGTATCGCCTTCAAGGGCTCGCGCACGCCACGCTCGCCCGCGTCGTCCGCCGCATCCGTCTTTCCCACCGCGCCCGCGCGGTTCCCGGCTCGCTGGGTCAGGGAACGGTGGAGTACGTGGCCCTGATCCTGCTCGTGGCGCTGATCATGGCCGGCGTGGTGGCCGCCATGAAGGGCTTCCGCACAGACGAGGGCCAGCAGCTCGGGGACGTGATCCTGAACCGCATGAAGCAGGCTGTCCGGAGGGTTCAGTTCTGACTCGCGGCCTCGATGAGCACGGGGCGCGCCCGGCGGCGGGTGAAGGCGCCCGCGCGCCTGCCGCCCGTCGTGCGACCATTCCCGCCCGTGACGCGCGACCCCCGAGAGCTGCCCGTGGCCTTCTTCGACTCCGGCGTCGGCGGTCTCACCGTGCTGCACGAGTGCCTCGTGTCGCTCCCGCACGAGGACTACCTCTACCTCGGGGACACCGCCCGCTTCCCGTACGGCGACCGTGCACCGGAGCAGCTGCTCGAGTTCTCCCGCGAGCTCGCCGGCGTTCTCCTGCACCGCGGGGCGAAGCTCCTCGTGGTGGCCTGCAACTCGGCCACCTCGGCGGCCATGCCCGCGCTCCGTGACGAGCTGCGGGGGAGGGTCCCGGTCGTGGCGGTGATCACTCCCGAGGCCCGGCTCGCCGCTCGTGCCACGCGCACCGGGAGGGTCGGTCTGCTGGCCACGCCGGCCACGGTGGCCAGCGGCGCGTACGAGCGTGCCCTGGCCGCCGTCGCGCCCCGCGCCGAGCTTCACGCCGTGGCCTCGGCCGAGCTGGCTCCGCTGATCCAGGAGGGAGGCGAGGTGGACAACCGGGTGGTCGAGTGTGTGGAGGCGGCGTGCCGGCCGCTTCGCGCCGCGAACGTGGACACGGTGATTCTCGGGTGCACCCACTACCCCCTCGTTCGCCCCGTGCTCCAGCGCGAGCTCGGGCGCGGTGTGACCATCGTCAGCTCCGGCGAGGCGATCGCCGAGGATGTGGGCGAGCGCCTCAGCGACCTCGGCCTCGCCAACGACGAGCGCCGCCGTGGGCGGTACCGCTTCCTCGCCACCGGCGACGTGGAGGAGTTCCGCCGCCTGGGCACGCGCTTCCTTCAGCTCCCCCTGGACGAGGTCTCGCGCCTCGAGGTGGCGCCGGCAACGAGGGCCGCCGCATGAGCGCCCCCGAGGCGGGGTCCGGCACCCGGGCCGACGGGAGGCAGGCCGCCGACCTGCGCGAGATCCGCATCGAGCCCGGGTTCGTGAGCACGGCCACCGGATCGGCGCTGATCTCGGCCGGGGGCACGCGCGTGATCTGCACGGCCAGCGTCGAGGAGTCCGTGCCGCGCTGGATGGCCGGTCGCGGCCGGGGCTGGACCACGGCCGAGTACGGGATGCTCCCCGCCTCGACGGGCGAGCGAAAGCGGCGTGACGTGTCCAAGGGCCGCCCGGACGGCCGCACAGTCGAGATCCAGCGCCTGATCGGCCGCTCGCTGCGGGGCGTCATCGACTTCGAGGCTCTGGGTGAGCGCACGGTGTGGATCGACTGCGACGTGCTGGAGGCCGACGGCGGCACCCGCTGCGCGGCCATCACCGGCGGCTTCGTGGCCCTGGAGCTGGCCCTGCGCCGGCTGGTGGCGGAGGAGAAGCTCGAGACGGTGCCGCTCACCACGTCGGTGGCCGCCGTGTCGTGCGGGATGGTGGACGGCCGCCCCCTCCTCGACCTCGATTACTCGGAGGACTCGCGCGCGGAGGTAGACGCCAACGTGGTCATGACCGGAGAGGGCGGGCTGGTGGAGGTGCAGGCCACGGCCGAGCGCACCCCGCTCTCGCGTACCTCTCTGGACGACCTGCTGGCGCTCGCCGGGGTGGGCATCGAGCGGTTGCGCGAGGCCCAGTCGGCCGCCGTCGCAGCGGCTCGCTAGGCGCGGGGGCTACCCTTGCGAGTGGTCCTCGCGACCCGCAACGAGCACAAGCTGCGCGAGCTGCGCGGCCTGCTGGACGGAGTGGAGCTGGAGCTGCTGCCGGAGGAGGTGCAGCTGCCGCCGGAGACGGGCACCACCTTCGAGGCCAACGCGCTGGTTAAGGCTCGTGCCGCGGCCACGGCCACCGGCCTCTCCGCGGTCGCGGACGACTCGGGGATCGCGGCCGAGGCGCTCGGGGGCGCCCCGGGCGTGTACTCGGCTCGCTACGCGGGCGAGAACGCCACGGACGAGGAGAACCTCGCGAAGCTGCTGCGCGAGGTTCCGGCGGACGACCGCAGGGTGGCCTACGTGTGCGCGCTCGCCTACGTCGAGCCCGGGGGGCGCGAGGAGGTGGTGGCCGGGCGCTGCGAGGGTGTGCTGATCGAGGAGCCCCGGGGCGAGGGAGGGTTCGGGTACGACCCCGCCTTCGTGCCGGATCTCTACTCCGACGGCCGGACCATGTCCGAGCTCACGCAGTCGGAGAAGGACGCCATCAGCCACCGGGGGCGGGCGGCGCGGGCCCTGGCGCAGCAACTCCGCAAGAGCGATCGCGCCCCCGGCCTGCTCGCCTCCTTCCTGCGCAGGAAGCAATGAGCGGCGGCGGTTCGCGGAGGAGCCCCCGCACGCTCGCACCCTGGCGCGCGGTGGGCCCGGAGGCGCAGGGCGGGGTTCCGCGCAAGGACCGGGCGGCGGCCGTCTCGATCGTCTCGAACGCCCTGCTGATCACCCTCAAGCTCGCCGCCGCCGCGATCACCGGGTCGATCGCCATCCTCACCGAGGCGGCCCACTCGAGTATCGACCTGATCGCGTCGGTGATCGCCTTCTACTCGGTGCGCAAGGCGGACCAGCCCGCCGACGCCGACCACCCCTACGGCCACGAGAAGGTGGAGAACCTCTCCGCCGCCATCGAGGGCGTGCTGATCCTCCTGGGCGCGGGGGTGATCGTGTTCGAGTCGGTGCGGCGCATCTCCCAGGGCAGCGAGGTGGACCACATCGGGGTGGGTATCGCGGTGATCGGCTTCTCCGCCGTGGCCAACCTGGGGGTGTCGAGCTTCCTCTACCGGCGTGCCCGGGCCACCGAATCTCCCGCGCTCGAGGGCGACGCCGCCCACCTGCGGGCGGACGCATTCACATCAATCGGCGTGCTCGTGGGCCTGGTTCTGTTGGAGATCACCGGGGAGCAATTCATCGATCCCGCCACAGCCCTTCTGGTGGCCGGCGCGATCGTGTTCTCGGGGCTGCGGATCGTGAACCGCTCCTCGCGCGTGCTGGTGGATGAGGCGCTGCCTCAGGACGAGCTCGACGCGGTTCGCGAGGCGATCGAGGAGCACGGCGCGGCGGAGGTGGCGGGCTTCCACAAGCTGCGGGCCCGCCGGGCGGGGAGCCGCCGCTACGTGGACCTGCACGTCCAGTTCCGCGATGGGACCACGCTCTCTAGGGCCCACGAGATCAGCCACGAGCTGCAGCAGGCGATCCGGGCGAGGCTGCGTGGCGCCGACGTGCTGATCCACCTCGAGCCGTCGGAGGCGGTGAGTCCCGGCGATACCAGGCGAGGAGCGCAGCCCGATCGTCGGCGAGGCGCGCAGCCCGATCGCTGATCGGGCGAGCACCGCAGCCATGTGATCGGGCGAGCACCGCAGCCATTAACTGAGGTTGAGCGCGGCCGCCGCACCCACGGCGAGCAGGATCAGCGTGTAGCCGTAATAGCCGTCGAGCAGCAGTAGGAGGGCCGCCACCAGGCAGATGCCGACGGTCACGAGCCAGGAGATTCTGGACAGGGGCACGCCGCTATTCTGACCGGAGATGCCCGGGACGCTCACGCCCGAGCGGACCGCCGCCCGTCTGTGCGAGCTCTCAGGCGATGCCCGGGCCGCGATTCTCCTCGACGCCGGGGGGTCGCTGGCAGGGTCCAGCGAGCTCGAGTCGGAGCGTGCACGCGGCCTCGGCGAGCTGGCCCGGGAGCTGTTCGCCGCCGTCGACCGCGCCTCCCGTCCGGACGGCGTGGATCCGCCCGAGCAGGTGGAGGCCCAGGTGGAGGGCGGCGCCGTGTACGCGTCGCGCACGCCGCAGTGGATCCTGGCCGTGGTGGCGCGGCGCACGGCGCTTTCCTCGCTGATGCTCATGGACCTGCGCTCCGTGCTCGCGGAGCTCGAGACCGGGGTGCCCATCCGCACGTCCACGAGCGCGGTGGCGAATGGCGACTCGCTTCCGATCTCCCCGATGCCGAACCTGGATCCGGAGGAGGCATGAAGGAGAAGCGCAGGGGGCCGATCGGCCGTGCCGCCGGGCTCGCGGAGGGCATGGCGAACACCGTGCGCCGGATGCAGCGCGACCGTGAGCCGCGGGTGATCCTCTACGACTCCACCGGCTACGCGCGCCTGCTCCAGCCTGACGCGCGCGGCTACGAGAGCGTTATCGCAGTGTCGGAGCGGATGGTGCGCCTCGTGGAGGAAGCGGAGTCGTGACGCTGGTGCCACCCGAGCTGGCCGGTCGCGTGCTCGAGCGGGCGCTCGCGCGCGGGGGCGAGATGGCCGAGCTCTACGCGGAGGACCGCCACGGCTTCTCGCTGTCGCTGGACGACGGGCGCGTGGAGTCCCCGCAGAGCGGGCGCGAGCTGGGCGCGTGCCTGCGGGTGGTGGACGGCGAGTCGAGCTACTACGGCTACGTCGACGGCCTGGCCGAGCCCGACCTTCAGCGGGTGGCCGAGTCCGTGGCGCAGGCGGTCCGCGGCCGGGTCAAGGTGCCGGCCGCCCTGTCCGCGCCACGGCGGGCGGGCGGTCATCCCGTGGCGGTGCCGCCGGAGTCCGTGGAGGCGGGTCGCAAGGTGGCCGTGCTCCGCGCGTGCGACGAGCGGGCTCGCTCGGAGGGCGGCGAGATCACCCAGGTCCGGGTGGGCTACGGCGAATCCGGTCGCAGGGTGGAGGTCTTCAACTCGGACGGGGTCGCCGCCACCGACGACCGGACCCGCGTGCGGCTGAGCGTGCAGGCGGTGGGCCGCCGCGAAGACCGGGTCGAGACCGGGAGCGACACGCGCGGCGGACACGCCGGCTACGAGCTGATCGAGGTGGACCCCGAGCAGGTGGCCGAGCGCGCCGCACGCCGGGCGCTGGCGCTGCTGGACGCGGTGGACGCTCCCACCGGGCGCCTGCCGGTCGTGGTGGGGAACGGCTTCGGAGGCGTGCTCCTCCATGAGGCCGTCGGCCACGGGCTTGAGGCCGACGCCGTCCAGAAGAGCGCGAGTGTCTACGCGGGGAAGCTCGGTGAGCAGCTGGCCGAGCCCTTCGTCACGGCGTACGACGACGGCGCGCGGGCCAACGAGTGGGGCAGCGACGGCATCGACGACGAGGGCACGCCGACGCGCCGCACGACGGTGATCGAGGACGGGCGGCTGACCTCGTACCTCTACGACCTCGTACGAGCCCGCCACGACGGGGTGGAGTCCACCGGCAACGGGCGGCGCTCGTCCTTCCGCCACCTGCCGATCCCGCGTATGACGAACACCTACTTCGCGCCCGGGGAGGCCACCCCGGAGGACCTGATCTCGAGCATCGACCGCGGCCTCTATGCGGTCTCGTTCGGCGGCGGCCAGGTGGAGCCCGCCACCGGCGACTTCGTGTTCGGCGTGTCCGAGGGCTACCTGATCGAGAACGGCCGCGTGACCGCTCCGGTCCGCGGGGCCACGCTGATCGGCAACGGGCTCCAGGCGCTCGCCGCGATCGACGGGGTGGCCGGGGACCTCGCCATCGCCACCGGCTACTGCGGCAAGGCGGGCCAGTCGGTGCCCGCGGGGGTGGGCCAGCCCCACGTGCGGATCCGCGAGCTCACCGTCGGCGGCACGGCGTGACCCTGGATCTGGAGGGTCTGGCCGGGCGGGCCGTGCAGGCCGCCCTCGACGCCGGTGCCACGGACGCGGAGGCCTACGCCGGCGAGGACCGCAGTCGCGAGGTCCGGGTCTACGACGGCAAGGTGGAGAGCCTCAGCGACGCCGGCGGGCGCGGCGTGGGGGTGCGTGCCTTTGCGGGCGAGCGCGCCGGCTACGCGTACACCACGGACCTCTCGGACCAGGGCCTGGCCGGGGTCGGAAGGTCGGCGCGTGAGGCCGCGTCGGTGGCCGATCCCGACGAGTACGCCGGCCTGCCCGATGAGTTCGGGACCACGCCGGTTGAGGGCCTGGCCTCGCCGGAGCTCGCGCGCTGGACGACCGAGCAGAAGGTGGACCTGGCCCTGGCCGCCGAGCGCGCGGCTCGCGCCCGCGAGGGCGTGACGCAGGTGGAGCAGGCCGTGTACTCGGACGTGGAGGGCGCGGTGGCGCTCGCCAACTCGCGCGGATTCTCCGGCAACTACTCGGCCACCCAGGCCTGGAGCTACGTGTCCGCGTTCGCCGGGGAGGGCGCCGACCTCATGACCGGCCTGGGAGTGGCGCTCGGGCGAGACCCGAGCCAGATCGATCCCGAGGCGGTGGGCGGCGAGGCGGCCGACCGCGCGCTCGCCCTCGTGGGAGCCCGCCAGCCCGAGAGCCGGCGCTGCCCGGTGGTGCTGGACGCGCTCGTGGCCGCCTCCTTCGTGGCCATCGTGGGCGGGATGCTCTCCGCCGAGGCGGTCCAGCGCGGCCGCTCGCTCTTCGAGGGCCGGGAGGGCGAGAAGGTGGCCGACCCGCAACTCCAGCTCGCGGACGATGCGACCGATCCCGAGGGCCCCGCCAGCTCCCCCTTCGACGGCGAGGGGTCGCCCACTCGGCGGACGGCGCTGATCGAGGGCGGGCGGCTCCTGACCTTCCTGTTCGACGTCCGCAGCGCGCGCCGTGCCGGGCGCTCCACGACCGGGAACGCCTCGCGCTCCTCGTACCGCTCCCCGCCGTCGGTGGGCGCGTCGAACCTGATCGTCAGCCCGGGCGAGGACGACCTGGACGGGCTCCTGCGGCGAGCGGGCGACGGCCTGTTTGTCACCGACGTGGCCGGGCTCCACTCCGGGGTCAATCCGGTGTCGGGCACGTTCTCGGTCGGGGCGTCGGGACGGCTGATCGAGGACGGCGAGCTGGGGGCCCCGGTGCGGGAGATAACCATCGCCAGCGACCTGGTCTCGATGCTCCGGGGGATCAGCCGGGTGGGGTCGGAGGCACGCTGGATGCCCGTGGCCGGAAGCGTCAAGGCACCCCCGCTTCTGGTGGCCGAGATGTCCGTTTCCGGTTCCTGAGCGGCCTCTGGGCCGTCAGTCGTCCGTGGACCTTGTTACGTTCCGCCGCGATTCAATGCCCCCGTTAAGGAGGAGACCGTGACTAAGGCCGAGTTCGTGGACCAGGTCGCTGACCGCTCAGAATTGGGCAAGGGAGAGGCCGGCAAGGCAGTTGACGCCGTTCTGGACACAATCAAGGAGGTCCTGTCGCGCGGTGGGGAGATCAACTTCACCGGCTTCGGGAAGTTCGCCGTCGCCGATCGCGGCGCGCGTCAGGGTGTGAACCCGCAGACTGGCGAGCGGATTCAGATCGCCGCCAGCCGGGTCCCGCGTTTCAGTGCCGGATCGGCGCTGAAGGGTGCGGTAAAGGGGTCCTAGACGGTCGCGTACCGTCGCCCGGACGCGATCCCCGGCGCAGGAGCCGGGGAGCGGGCCGTACGGGCGGAGCCGGGCCAAGGAGGGCCTCGGCAAGGTTCCGCGCTCAGCGCGGGCCCGGTTCCGCCTCCCCCCACTTCGACAGGGGGTTGACCCTCAGTTGAACGGGGGGGCTCACCCAGGGGAGGAGGGCAGCCCGGGCGTTGGCCGGGCGAGCACCGGACCATCCCCGGGGGAGGAGCGGGGCCCGGGCGTTGGCCGGGCGAGCACCGGACCATCCCCATTCCATTTCGCCGACCGGCTGGCGGCGCTCGTCGAAGAGCGTCAAAGCCGCATCGTGCTCGGGCTGGACCCCGACCCTGCGGCGCTCTGGCCGCAGGCGGACATGCCCGGCGAGGCGGACGGGAACCTGGCCCGGGTCCGGACGGCGGATGCGGTCGCGGAGCACTGCCGCGCCGCGATCGTCGCGGCGGGGTCGGCGTGCGTCGCGGTGAAGCTCCAGATGGCGTGCTTCGAGCGCCTCGGCGCGCCCGGCTGGGAGGCGCTCGAGCGCACGGTGGCGATCGCCCGCGACCACGGCCTGCTGGTGATCGCCGACGGCAAGCGCGGCGATGTGCCAGTCACCGCGGCCGCATACGCCCAGGCGCTGGTGGGCGAGACCCCCGGGCCCTTCGGTCCCGTGCCGGGGTTGGGGGCCGACGCCTTCACGGCCAACCCGCTTCTCGGGCGCGATGCCCTGGAGCCGCTGATCGGCGCGGCCCGCGACGCCGGGGCCGGAATCTTCGTCCTGGTCCGCACCTCGAACCCCGGGGCGGCCGAGCTTCAGGATGCGGGGGAGCCGCCGCTCCACGAGCGCCTCGCCGCCATGGTCCAGGAGCTGGGACGGGACGACACCGGCGAGTCCGGCCTCTCGTTCGTGGGCGCGGTCACGGGGGCCACCGAGGCGGCGTTGCTCGAGCGCCTGCGTGAGCTGATGCCGGCGGCCGTGTTCCTGCTGCCCGGCGTGGGCGCTCAGGGAGGGCGGGTGGAGGATCTGGGCGCGGCCTTCGCCCCTCATCCGGCAGCGGGCCTGGTCACGGCATCGCGCTCGATCGTGGGCGCGCACGCGGTGCGCGGCGGCGACCCTGCGACGGCCGCGGCCGACGCCGCGGAGGAGCTCAGGGTGGCCGCTTGGAACGCCTGACCCGCTCGCTCCGGCGCCACTCGGCCCTATGCTCCGAATTGCCTGTCCTGGAGCAAGATGCACGATCACGGCCGAAGTAGCCCCGCCCGCCTTCTCGCTCCGCTCGCGCTGGTGGCGTTCGCGCTGGCCGTGGTGCTGGTGATCGTCGCGTCATCCGGAGGCGGGGGTGGAGGCGGTGGCGGCGGCACGGCCCGGAGCGGCGGATCGGGGGCCGCGACCGACACGTCCTCCACGCAGACCACCCCCCGCGCCACCCGCCCCACCTACACCATCAAGACCGGCGACACCCTGGGCTCGATCTCCGAGAAGACGGGTGTTTCCGTGGAGCGGCTTCAGACGCTCAACCCCGAGCTGGACCCGCAGGCGCTCCTCTCAGGGCAGAAGATCAAGCTGCGCGAGTGAGGCGCGGCGCCGGCACGCTCGCGGCCCTGACCGTCCTGCTGGCGGCCTGTGCGGCGGCGGCGCCCGTGGCCGCACACGCGGCGCCCCCGCCCCGGGTCGAGGGCGCCGCCGCCATCGTAATCGACGCCCGCGACGGGCACGTGCTCTGGTCCCGCAACCCCAACCAGCCGCGTGCAATCGCCAGCACCACGAAGCTGATGACGGCCCTGCTCACCCTGGAGCGGGCGCGCCTCGGCGACGTGTTCACCGCGCCCGCCTATCACCCCGGTCCGGCCGAGTCGCGCATCGACCTGGCACAAGGAGAGCGGATGACCGTGGGCGACCTGCTGGAGGCGCTTCTCCTCGAAAGCGCCAACGACGCCGCCGTCACCCTGGCCAAGGGCGTGGCCGGCAGCGAGCGCGCGTTCGTGGAGGCGATGAACGAGCGCGCGCACGAGCTCGGCCTGGACGAGACCTCGTACGCCAACCCGGTGGGGCTCGACGCCCCCGGCGGCCACTCGACCGCGAGGGACCTCGCCGCGCTGGCCGCCCGGTTGATGCGCAACCACCGCTTTGCGCGGATCGTGGACACGCCGGAGGCGCGCCTCGAGTCCGGCAACCATCCGCGTGTGGTGGAGAACCGCAACCTGCTGATCGGGACCTACCCCTTCGTCACCGGGGTGAAGACCGGCCACACCACGAAGGCGGGGTACGTGCTCGTGGGCGCGGCCGGCACGGCGCGCACCGGCCGGGTGGTGAGCGTCGTGATGGGCGAGCCGAGCGAGGCGGCGCGAGACGTGGACACCGTGGCCCTGCTCCGCTTCGGCCTCGGCCGCTTCTCGCGCGTGCGCGTGCTGGACCGGCGCCGGGCGGTGGCCCGCGTCGGCGTGGACCACCGCGACGAGGACGCCGAGCTCGTGCCCGCCCGGCGGCTCGAGGTGACGCTCCGGAAGGGTGAGCGCGTCCGTCGGGCGGTGGACGCTCCCGACAGCCTGGACGGGCCGCTCGCCGCGGGGTCGCGTGTGGGGTCGGTCACCGTGCTGGTGGACGGCCGGCGGGTGGGCCGCGTGCCGGTGCTCACGTCCGGAGACGTACCAGGAGCCGGGTTGCCGCGGGTGGTTGTGTCCGCAATCGGCCTCCCGATGACCATGCTTATCCTCCTGTTGACCCTCCTATGCGCCGCGCTCGCTGTCCTGCGGGTCCGGGTAAGGCTGCGTCTCGTCCGATGATCATCACCGTCACCCTCAACGCAGCCATCGACAAGACCCTCGCGGTGCCGAACTTCCGGCTCGGCCGCCGGCACCGTTCCGTCGAGCAGACGGCCATGGCCGGCGGGAAGGGCGTGAACGTGGCCCGGGCGCTCAAGTCGCTGGGCCAGCCGGTGATCGCCACGGGAGTGGCCGGAGGACCCACCGGCACGCTGATAACCCAGGCCCTCAGCGACGAGGGCATCCTCAACGACTTCGTGCGCATCCGGGACGAGTCGCGGACCTCCACGGCGGTGATCGATCCCACCTCCGGCGAGCAGACGGAGATCAACGAGTACGGCCCGCTGGTCACCGAGGGCGAGCTGGACCAGTTCGTGGAGAAGCTCCTCTACCTGGCCCGCGGCGCCGCGGTCTGCGTGTTCGCCGGGAGCCATCCGCGCGGCGTGAACGCCGACCTCTACGGGCGCCTGATCGAGGAGCTGAAGCGCCTCGGGGTCTCCACGGTGCTGGACGCCGAGGGCGATCCGCTGATCATGGCCACCCGCCGCGGCCCCGACCTGGTGAGCCCCAACGAGCTGGAGGCCGAGGGGCTGGTGGGGCGGGAGTTCGCGGACGAGGAGGACCGCCGCGCCGGTATCGCCGAGATGGTGGAGCTGGGCGCGCGGGAGTCGATCATGACCCGGCCGGACGGATGCCTCGCGCTGCTGGCCGACGGGCCCGAGAAGCGGGTCTACCGAGCCACGCTCGAGCCGCTCGAGCCGGTGTCGTCCGTGGGTTCCGGGGACGCCTTCCTGGCCGGTTTCGTGGCCGCCCGCTACTCCGGCCGCCAGAACGAGGACTGCCTTCGCTTCGCCGTGGCGTGCGGCGCCGAGTCCACCCAGCATTTCGGTGCGGGAGTGCTCGACCAGCGCGAGGTCGACCGCCTTTTGCCGGAGGTCCGGGTCGAGGAGATGGAGCCCTCCGGGCAGGGTTCGGGAGGCGGTTCGGCGCGCGTCGGCTGACGTTCGTGCGCCGGTGCTAACGTCAAGCGTTCGTCCGTCGTCGAACCTAGGATGGCCCAATGGAAGTAGAGATCGGCCGGGGTAAGAAGGGCCGTCGTGCATACGGCTTCGATGACATCGCGATCGTCCCGTCCAGGCGTACGCGGGACCCCGACGACATCGACATCACCTGGACCCTCGGGCCATACCGTTTCGAGCTGCCCCTGCTGGCCTCCGCCATGGACGGGGTCGTCTCCCCGGCCACCGCGGGCGCGATCGGGAAGCTCGGCGGCCTGGCCGTCCTGAACCTCGAGGGCATCTGGACCCGGTACGAGGATCCGGACGCCGAGCTCGAGCGCATCAGCGACCTCCCCAAGGACCTGGCCACCGCGGAGATGCAGCGCATCTACGCGGAGCCCGTCAAGGGCGAGCTCGTGGCCCAGCGCATCCGCGAGATCAAGGACCAGGGCGTGGTGGCCTGCGCCTCGCTCACCCCCCAGCGCGTGCGCGAGCACTACGAGACGGCCATCGACGCCGGACTCGACGTGCTCGTGATCCAGGGCACGGTCATCTCGGCCGAGCACGTGTCCACCCGCAGCGAGGGCGCACTGAACCTGAAGGAGTTCATCCGCGAGGTGCCGATTCCGGTGATCGTGGGCGGCTGTGCGTCCTACGCCACCGGCCTGCACCTGATGCGCACCGGCGCGGTGGGAGTGCTCGTGGGCGTCGGTCCCGGCGCCGCCTGCACCACGCGTGGAGTGCTCGGCATCGGAGTCCCCCAGGCCACCGCGATCGCGGACGTGGCCGCCGCCCGCTCCCAGCACATGCTGGAGACCGGCGAGTACGTGAAGGTCATCGCCGACGGTGGAATGCGCAACGGCGGGGACCTCTCCAAGGCGATCGCCTGCGGGGCGGACGCCGTGATGGTGGGCTCGCCGCTTGCCCGCGCCTACGAGGCGCCCGGCCGCGGCTACCACTGGGGCATGGCCACGTTCCACCCCACGCTGCCCCGCGGCGCGCGCGTGAAGACCACGCAGAACGGCACGCTCGAGCAGATCCTGATGGGACCGGCCCACGAGAACGACGGCACGTTCAACCTGATCGGCAGCCTGCGGACCTCGATGGCCACCTGCGGCTATGAGGACATTCCCGCGTTCCACAAGGCCGAGGTGATGGTGGCTCCGGCGCTCCAGAGCGAGGGCAAGCAGCTGCAGCGCGAGCAGTCCGTGGGCATGGGCGCGGCGTCCGCCGCGGTGCCGCATCCGGACACCAACGGCCGCGGCCCGGTCGGCGACCCGGCACTCGTCGGGGAGTGAGCGCGAGCCCCCGGTCGGCCGCCCTCCCCGGGGGGAGGTGCGCGTGATCGGCACGGGGGCGAGCCGGGAAGGCACGCAAATTGCGGGATCGCGGCCGGCCACCGATGAGGTGCTGGTCCTCGACTTCGGCGGGCAGTACTCGCAGCTGATCGCACGGCGCGTGCGCGAGTGCGGGGTGTTCGCCGAGCTGCTGCCACATCACGTGCCCGTGGAGGAGGTCACCCGGCGCGCGCCCAAGGGGCTCATCCTCTCCGGCGGGCCCGCCTCGGTGTACGCCGACGGCGCCCCTGCCCTGCGCCCCGAGCTGCTCGAGCTCGGGATTCCCGTGCTCGGCATCTGTTACGGCATGCAGGCGATGGTGCTCGGCCTGGGCGGCAGCGTCGAGGGGGCCGAGGTGGGCGAGTTCGGGCGCTCCACGCTCACCGTTCGCGACCACGGCCGGCTGCTGGCCGGGGTGCCGGACGAGCAGAGCTGCTGGATGAGCCACCGCGACACCGTCTTCCGGCCGCCACCCGGCTTCACCGCGCTGGCGTCCTCCACCGAGTCCCCGGTGGCGGCCATGGAGGACCCGGATCGCGGCCTCTACGGGATCCAGTTCCATCCCGAGGTGGCGCACACCCCGTACGGCACCCAGATCCTCGAGACCTTCCTGCGGGACGTAGCCGGCTGCGACATGTCGTGGAGCGCCGCGTCCGTGGTGGAGGAGCAGATCGCCCGGATCCGCGAGCAGGTGGGGGACGGTCAGGTGATCTGCGGGCTGTCCGGCGGCGTGGACTCATCGGTGGCCGCGCTCCTCACCTACCGCGCGATAGGGGACCAGCTCACCTGTGTCTTCGTCGATCACGGGCTAATGCGCAAGAACGAGGGCAACCAGGTGGTGGCGGCCTTCCGGGACCAGTTCCAGGTGCCGCTCATCGCGGTCGACGCCGAGGAGCGCTTCCTGCACCGCCTGGCCGGGGTCACCGACCCCGAGACAAAGCGCAAGATCATCGGCGAGGAGTTCATCCGCGTCTTCGAGGAGCAGGCCGCGCGCCTCGACAACCCCAAGTTCCTGGTCCAGGGCACCCTCTACTCGGACGTGATCGAGTCCGGCGGCGGCCACGGCGCGGCCACGATCAAGTCGCACCACAACGTCGGCGGCCTGCCCGACGACCTCGAGTTCGATCTGGTCGAGCCGCTGCGCACGCTCTTCAAGGACGAGGTCCGCCAGGTCGGCGCGGAGCTCGGGATGGCGGACCGCCTCGTGTGGCGCCAGCCCTTCCCCGGTCCCGGCCTGGCCATCCGCGTGGTGGGCGGCGAGGTCACCAAGGAGCGCCTGGAGATCCTGCGGGACGCCGACGCAATCCTCCAGGACGAGATCCGCAGCGCCGGCCTCTACCGCGAGCTGTGGCAGTCCTTCTGCGTGCTGCCCGGCGACCTCCGCAGCGTGGGCGTCCAGGGCGACGAGCGCACCTACGGCTACGTGGTGGTGATCCGGGCCGTGACCAGCGACGACGCCATGACCGCGGACTGGGCCCGCCTGCCCTACGACCTGCTGGAGCGGGTGGCCTCGCGAATGATCAACGAGATCGCCCCGGTGAACCGGGTGACCTTGGACATCACGTCGAAGCCGCCGGGCACGATTGAGTGGGAGTGACACCCAGGGGGAGAGCACCCAGGGGGAGACCACCCAGGGGGCTCGCGCCCCCCGGACCCCCTCGCTGAGTCCCGCGGCTTGGCGCACCCAGGGGGCTCGCGCCCCCCGGACCCCCTCGCTGATCTCCGCGGCTTGGCGCACCCAGGGGGCTCGCGCCCCCCAGACCCCCTCGCTGATTTCCGCGGCTTGGCGCACCCAGGGGGCTCGCGCCCCCCGGACCCCTCGCTGATCTCCGCGGCTTGGCGCACCCCAGGGGGCTCGCGCCCCCCGGACCCCTCGCTGATCTCCGCGGCTTGCCTTCTGCCGGAGGGATGGCTCGAACGTTGACCACCCCATAGGGGGTCAACGTTCCTCGGCGGGGGCGTGAGCTCCCGGATGTCATCGCGCGGCCGCGGATGACCGGCGGGGGACCGGGGGCGTGAGCCCCCGGATGTCATCTAAGCGGCCCAGAAGTCCTGCACCAGCTCCGTCTCGCCGTCCGTGCCCTCCAGGCGGTGGGACACCATGATCAGCACGGCGTCGTCGGGCCCCTCGTTCCACACGGAGCGCACCACCTCGGGTGAGATTCGCACCACGGTTCCGGTGGGAACCTGGATCACTTCGTCCTCGAGCTTGAACTCGAGCTCGCCCGAGACCACGAAGTAGATCTCCTCCTGGGTGAAGTGGCGATGGCCGTAGCTGCCCTTGCCGCCGGTCTTGGCCGGCATCCTGCGCCAGGTGAACGCCACCTGCTCCGCGCCGATGTGGTTCGCGCACATCCGCATCTCGCCCGGGTAGTCGCCCATCACGTCGGGGACGTCCTCCAGCGCCGTGATCGAAAAGCCGGCCACTGTGTCTCCTTTCGCTCGGTTCCGCAGATTGGCGGCGCCGGAAACGGCCGCCTGGTCGGCGCATTCTCCACGGCCGGAGTCCGTGGGACAAGCGCGCCTGTCCACGCCCTCTGCGGCCGCGCTAGCCTCGTTCCGTGGGCATGGTCACATGGGCCATGTGGGGGCTGTTCGTGGGCGTCATCGCGCTGGTGCTTGAAGCCCGGCCGCCAGCGCATGGGGCTCGGATTCACAGTGTTCCTGGGCATCGTCGGCTCGCTCATCAGCGGCTTCGTCGCACTCAGTGGCTCGACACCGCGGACGCGAACGATTTCGAACTTCGGCAGCTTCCTGATCGCGATTCTGACCTCGGTGTGCCTGTTGGCCGTCTACGAGCGGGTGGACCCCAGCCTGCCCGGGGGCGAGTGACACCCAGCGCGGCCGGCTCGAGCGCTGAGCGCAGTCCCGCGCTAGGACCAGGCGTCCCAGGACTTCAGGGAAGGCAGCGGGTCGAACGGCCTGCCGCCGTCGTACCAGCCGGGCCCGCTCCACATCTCAAAGTGGAGGTGGCACCCGGCGGCGTTGCCCGTGTCACCGACCGAGCCCACTCGCTGCCCGGTGTACACGCGATCGCCGGCCGAGAACGGCGATGGCTCGGCCAGGTGCATGTACACGTAGTCCTGGCTCGTCCCGGCGCCGTCGATCACGATGTAGTTGCCCGCGGCGGCGTGGTACTGCTTGAACTTGATCGTCCCGCCCCTCGCCGCCACGAGTGGGGTGCCGCAGCGGGCGAACACGTCCTGGCCCTGATGGGAGTGCCCGGCGCGGCCGCTCCCGAAGTCCGCGTTCGAACCCCCGAAGTTGTGGCGTCCGCGAACGGGGAACATGTTGTCGTACAGGTCGAAGGCGTCCCGCTCGTAGTTGCCCGACTGCGCGCTCCGGACGGGGGCGCCGTTCGCACCCTCGGTGGTGAGCAGGAAGGAGTAGCGCCCGGGCTTGGCGCCCGAACGGCCGACGCGCCCGTCCCAGGACACCCGCTCGACCTGCCCGGAGGCCGCCGCGGGATGCCAGGTCTTCACCACCGTGCCGTCGCTCGCGCGCATCAGCTCGACGGCCACCTCGGTGGGGACCGTGCCCGAGACCCGGAACGAGAAGGTCACCGCCCGTTTGGCGGCCACGTACGCCTTGGTGCGGCTGGTGCCCGTCTCGATGGACGGTGCACCCGTGGCGCCGAGCGCGAGCGGCATCGGCACCGGGGTGAGCTTCGTGCTCGGCTCGGGCGGCGGGGCGGGCAGGATCGGGATGGACTTGGTGTCGGCCGAGCGCACGGCGCGGGTGTAAACGGCGACCGGCCCTGTGACGGCGCCAACGGGGACCTTCGCGCCGACCCGGGAGGCGCTCCCGGGGCGGACCTGTGCCGAGGTGTCGTCGCCGCGCCCGTGGCTGCCGCGGAACACCACCTTCACGACGCCCGCGAGGTCGTGCCCGCTGATCCGGATCGTGCTGCCGCCCTGGGCCCGGTGCCGGGAGGCGCAGCGCCGTACGCAGCTCACCTTCGTTACCGCCGGCTTTTCGATGAACACCGCGCCGCCTCCGCCCCCACCGCTCTGGGCCGCCGCCACCGGAGCGAGCGCGAGCGCGCAGGCCCCCGCGGCTGCTGCTGCGCGTCCCGCAAGACTGCGGCTATCGGACAACTCCTCGGCCTCTCTCGGTTGGCCTACGGGGTTAGCTGACGGGCTCGCGACGGTGCCGCTACGGCCGGGGCAATCCGGCCGATTCGCCCCTCCGAACACCTCTTTCGAGGTGGTCCGAATGGTTCCCCCGCTCCCGCTGACGATCTGAGTTTCGCCCCGGGATTCGGCAGGCTCTGAATCGGCGCGGCAGTATATCCGCGGGTCCGGCCTGTCGCCTCTACCTGGCGTGTGCCACACTTCGGCCGGTCGGCGCCGGTTCTGCGTGCGCGGACACCTCCGCTTCAATGAAGACGTACGTCGCGACACCTGCTTCCCGCGAGCGAAACTGGCTCGTGGTCGATGCCACCGGGCAGACGCTCGGGCGGCTGGCCACGCAGATCGCGGACACGCTCCGGGGCAAGCGCAAGCCCGAGTACACGCCCCACTGCGACACGGGCGACTTCGTGATCGTGGTGAACGCCGAGCGGATCTCGGTCACGGGCCGTAAGCGTGAGCAGAAGCGCTACTACCGGCACTCCGGCTACCCGGGCGGGCTTCGCAGCCGTACGCTCGCGGAGATGCTCGAGCGCCGGCCCGAGGAGGTAATCCGCCACGCGGTCAAGGGCATGCTGCCCCGCAACCGCCTCGGCCGTGCGCAGCTGCGCAAGCTCAAGGTCTACGCCGGGCCGGATCATCCGCACGCGGCCCAGACGCCGGAACAGATGGAGGTAAACGCGTGACGCCCGAGGATCGCGACGACGCGGCCAAAGAGCCCGAGGAGAACGACACCCCGGCGGCCGACGCGGACGCCCAGGAGCCCGAGACGCCCGCCGAGGAGGGCGAGGGCGCCGCTCCGGACGAGGAGACTTCCCACGAGGAGGACACCCCGGTCGAGGAGCCGGTGGCCGAGGCCGAGGAGCCGGCCGCTGAGGCCGAGGAGCCGGCCGCTGAGGCTGAGGAGCCGGCTGCTGAGGCTGAGGAGCCGGCCGCCGAGGCAGAGGAGCCCGCGGCCGACGCCGACGAGCCCGCCGCTGAGGCGGACGAGCCTGCCGCCGAGCCCGCCGAGCCCGCCGGTGAGGCGGACGAGCCCGCGGCCGAGGCCGACGCGCCCGAGGAGCCCGCCGCCCGCGAGCGCCCCCGCCGCCCAGGAGCCGCCAAGGAGGGTGGCGCCAAGGAGGAGGTGATCCCCGGGGCCCACCTTGAGCCCGACCTCGTGCTCGAGGAACAGCAGCGCCCGCAGAGCGAGTTCAGCGAGTACGGGGAGACCGGGGACAGCGGTGACGAGGCCGAGGGCCAGCCCGGCGACGCGGAGGCCGAGCCCGTGGCCCACACCCCGCTCGACCTGGCCGCTGACGCCCGTTACGCCGCCACCGGCAAGCGCAAGCGCGCGGTGGCCCGCGTGATCCTGCGTCCGGGCGACGGCGAGTACAAGGTCAACAAGCGCGACCTCGACGAATACTTCCCGCGCGTCCGCCTCCAGCGGATGGCGCGCCAGCCGCTGGACGCCGCCGGTTACGAGGGCCGTATGGACGTGGTGGCCCGTATCCACGGCGGCGGCACGGCGGCCCAGGCCGTCGCACTGCGCCACGGGATCGCCCGCGCGCTGGTGGAGGCCGACCCCGCGCTGCGCGGCGAGCTAAAGCGCCGCGGGTACCTCACGCGCGATCCGCGCGTGAAGGAGCGCAAGAAGGCCGGGCTCAAGAAGGCCCGCAAGCGGCCGCAGTTCTCCAAGCGCTAGAGCGGTGGCACTGTTCGGAACGGACGGCGTCCGCGGAGTCGCGGGCGAGTTCCTGACGGCCGAGCTGGCCACCGCGCTGGGCGCGGCCGCGACCTCGATCTCCCCCTCGGAGACGCCGCAGGTCCTGATCGTGCGCGACACGCGCGAGTCGGGAGAGATGCTGGAGGCCGCCCTGGCCGCCGGAGTGGCCGCCGCCGGGGGCCATGCGCTCCTCGGCGGGGTTCTGCCCACCCCGGGCGCCGCGCTCCTCGTCCGCCGCTACGGCCTGGACCTGGCGGCGGTGGTGTCGGCCTCACACAACCCCTACGCCGACAACGGCATCAAGTTCTTCGGCCCCGAGGGCACGAAGCTGGCGGACGAGAGCGAGCAACGCGTCGAGGCGCTGGTGGACGGCGGCGAGCGGCCCCCGGCCGAGATCGGCCGGGTCCGGGACCTCCACGGCGCCGCGGGGGACTACGTTCGCGAGCTCGAGTCCCGGTTCGAGCACCTGGACCTCTCGGGCCGGCGCATCCTGCTCGACTGCGCCAACGGGGCCACGCACCGGGTGGCCCCCGAGATCTTCCGCAGGCTCGGCGCCGACATCGAGCTCACCGCGGTGGATCCGGACGGGCGCAACATCAACCACGAGTGCGGCTCCACGCACGTGAGCCACCTGGCCGAGCGGGTCCGGGCCGGCGGGCACGAGGTGGGCTTCGCGTTCGACGGTGACGGCGACCGTGTGCTGGCCGTGGACCGCAACGGGACCGTGGTGGACGGCGACGAGATCATGGCCCTGGTGGCCCTCCACCTCCGCGGGCAGGACCGCCTGCCCGGCGACGGCGTTGCGGTGACGGTGATGACCAACTACGGCTTCCACCGGGCCATGTCCGCGGCCGGCATCGAGGTGGCCACAACCCAGGTGGGCGACCGCAACGTGCTGGAGGAGCTGTTGCGCCGCGGGTGGTCGTTCGGCGGCGAGCAGTCCGGGCACATCATCGACACCGGGTTCGTGCCCGCCGGGGACGGCACCGCGGCAGCCCTGCTCACGCTCGAGGCGCTCGACGGCTCCGACCTGGCGGACCGCCACGCCATGGAGAAGCTTCCGCAGCGGCTGGTGAACGTCCGCGTGCGGGACCGCGGCGCGCTGGAGGGGGCGGACGAGATCTGGGAAGCCGTGGGGCGGGAGCAGGACGCCCTGGAGGGCCGTGGGCGGGTGCTCATCCGGCCTTCGGGCACGGAGCCGCTGGTGCGCGTGATGGTGGAGGCGCCCGATGAGGCTGAGTGCCAGGAGATCTGCGATCGCCTGGTGTCACTGGTCGAAGGTCGGCTGGGCTCCTAGACCATCGGCGCAGGCATCGTTTCGTTAGTGGCCGGGTCAGCAGACGTGCATTAGTCTCGAAGTCTCGTGTGCGGCATCATCGGTTACGTCGGACCGCGCGAGTGCCGCGACCTGCTTCTTGAAGGACTGCAGCGTCTCGAGTACCGCGGTTACGACTCAGCAGGGCTGTCCCTGGTCACCAACGGGTCGATCGACTCGGTGCATGCCGTGGGCAATCTTCAGCACCTCCGCGACGAGGTGGTGGCCAAGAACGGCCACCTGCGCGGCTCCACCGGCATCGGCCACACGCGCTGGGCCACCCACGGACGGGTGACCAAGGCCAACGCCCACCCGCATTCCGACAACTCGGAGCGCGTGCACATCGTGCTCAACGGGATCGTGGAGAACTGGACCGACCTCCGCGAGACGCTCGGGGATAACGGCGCCACCTTCACCTCGGAGACGGACGCCGAGGTGGTGGCGCACCTGGTGGCTCACCACTTTGACGGCAACCTGGTGGACGCGGTTCGCCGGGCCTATAACGACCTCAGCGGCCACTACGCCTTCGTGGCGATGTCGGCCGATGAACCGGGCCTTCTCGTGGGCGCCCGCAAGGAGTGCCCGCTCGTGGTCGGCGTGGGCGAGGGCGAGGGCTTCATCGCCTCCGCGATCCCCGCCTTCCTGGCCCAGACTCGCCGGGTGATGATGGTCGAGAACGGCGAGATCGTGTGCGTGACCCCCGAGGGCACCACCTTCATCAACGCCGACGGCGCGACCGTGGAGCGCTCGATCGACGAGGTCGAGTGGGACGAGGAAGAGGCTGAGAAGAACGGGTATGACACCTTCATGCTCAAGGAGATCTACGAGCAGCCCGACGCCGTGGCCGAGACCGTGGCCGACCGCGTCACCGGCGATCACGTGGACCTCGGCGACATCGGGATCTCGGACGACGAGCTGAAGGACATTCGCCGCGTGATCGTGGTGGCCTGCGGCACGTCCTACCACGCGGGTCTGATCGGCCGCTACGCGATCGAGGCCTGGGGCCGCCTCCACGTGGAGATCGACATCGCCTCCGAGTTCCGATACCGCAACCCCGTGCTTGACGAGCATGACCTGGTGGTGGGCATCTCGCAGTCCGGGGAGACCGCCGACACCCTGGCCGCTATGCGGCTGGCGCGCGAGCGCGGTTCGAAGGTGCTGGCCGTGACCAACGTGATGGGCAGCCAGGCCACCCGCGACGCCGACGGCGTGATCTTCACCCGGGCCGGCCTCGAGATCGGCGTGGCCGCCACCAAGACCTTCGTCTCGCAGGTGGCCGTGATGTACATGCTGGCCCTGAAGCTCGCGCAGGTGCGCGAAACGCTCGAGCCCGAGGTGCGCACCAATCTCTGCCACGAGCTCCGCGAGCTTCCGCACCGCATCACCGAGCTGCTCGAGCAGGTGGACGAGCCCGTCCGCCGGATCGCGAACCACTGGAAGGACGCCGGCTTCTTCCTCTATCTCGGACGTCACATCGGCCTGCCGGTGTGCCTCGAGGGCGCGCTGAAGCTCAAGGAGATCTCGTACATCCCGACCGACGCCTACGCGGCGGGCGAGATGAAGCACGGCCCGATCGCGCTGCTGGACGAGGCCACTCCGGTGGTGTGCGTGGCCACGGACTCGCCCGTGCTGGACAAGGTGATGTCGAACATCGCCGAGGTCCGGGCCCGCGGCGCCCACGTGGTGGCGGTGGCCACCGCGGGCAACGAGCGCATCAGGGGCCTGGTGGAGGAGGTTGTGGAGATTCCGGCCACCGACTGGTTCCTCCAGCCGATCCTCGCCGTGATCCCGCTTCAGCTGCTGGCGTACCACATCGCCGTGGCGCGCGGTCTCAATGTGGACCAGCCGCGCAACCTCGCGAAGACCGTCACCGTCGAGTGACGGTCGGTCTCGACCTCCTCGAGGTCGAGCGCCTGGAGCGGGCCCTGGAGCGCCGCCCGCGCCTGGCCGGACGTCTCTTCTCCGAGGAGGAGCTCTCCTATGCGGACGGGAAGAGTCGCCCCGCGATGCACCTGGCCGCGCGCTTCTGCGCCAAGGAGGCGGTGGCCAAGGCCCTGGGCCTGAGCGCGTGGAGCTATCGCGAGGTGGAGGTGGTGTCGGGTGACGGCCCGCCGAGCGTGCGGCTGAGCGGCCGCGCGGCGGCGCGCGCGGAGGAGCTCGGAGTGGAGGCCTCCGTCTCGCTGACCCACACGCACGCGCTCGCGGGCGCGGTGGCGCTCCTGCGGTGAGTTCTCTTCCCGACTGGCTGGACCCCCTCTTCGAGGCGAGCGAGATGCGCGCCGTGGACGAGTGGGCGATCGAGCGGGCGGGAGTTCCATCGCTGGACCTGATGGAGCGCGCCGGAGCGGGCCTGGCCCGGATCACGGCGGCCGCCGCCGGCGAAGGCCCGGTCTGCGTGGTGGTGGGCAAGGGCAACAACGGCGGCGACGGGCTGGTGGCCGCACGGCTGCTGCGGGAGGACGGCCGCGCGGTCCGGGTGCTCTCCATCGCACCGACGGAAGAGTTGCGCGGAGACGCGGCCACGAACCTGGAACGCCTCCCGGGCGCTCCGCCCGAGGCCTGGGATCCGGCCTCCCTCGACGGGGCGGGCGTGGTGGTGGACGCGCTGCTGGGGACCGGATTCGAGGGCGAGCCGCGCCAGCCGGTGGCGGGCGCGATCGCCGCCATCAACGCGCAGCCGGCGCCGGTGGTGGCCTGCGACGTGCCGTCGGGGGTGAACGCCACCACGGGTGAGGTCGAGGCCGAGGCGGTGCGCGCGGCGGTGACCGCCACCTTCCACGGGTCGAAGATCGGGCTCTGGGTGGAGCCGGGAAAGACCCATGCCGGGGTGGTCGAGGTGGTGGACATCGGCGTGCCCAGGGGGGCGCCCTCACCGGCGAGGGCGGGGCTCATCGCCGAGCGCGTGCTCGCGCTCTACCCGCACCGGCAGCGAAGCGGCTCGAAGTTCGAGTCCGGAGTGGTGGTGGTGGCGGGTGGTGCTGCCGGCCTGACCGGTGCACCGACCATGGCCGCCCTGTCGGCCGCGCGGGCCGGCGCCGGCTATGTGCAGGTGGCGGTGCCCGCCTCGGCGCAGCAGGTCGTGGAGCTGCGCCTGCTCGAGCAGATGACCCGTGGCCTGCCCGATGAGGGTGGCGGGCACACCGCGGCGGGGGCGGACGACCTGGCGGAGATGGCCGAGCGCGCCGGCGCCGTGGTGCTGGGCCCCGGCCTGGGTCGCTCGGACGGCGCTGTGGCATTCGCACGGCGGGCCGCCGCCGAGGTGAGCGCACCCCTGCTCATCGACGCCGACGGGCTGAACGCCCACGCGGGCGTGCTCACGAGCCTGGCCGGGCGCCACGCGCCGACCGTTCTCACGCCGCACTCCGCCGAGATGGGGCGGCTGCTCGGGATGACCCCGGAGGAGGTGGACCGCCGGCGGCTGGACAGCGCTCGCCGGGCCGCGGAGGAGAGCGGTGCCGTGGTGCTCCTCAAGGGGGACGACACGATCGTGGCCGATCCGGAAGGACGGGTGGCCGTGAGCCCCGGTGGCAGTGCGGCGCTGGCCACCGCGGGCACGGGCGACGTCCTGTCCGGGCTCATCGGCGCGCTGCTGGCCAAGCGGCTCGAACCCTTCGAGGCGACGTCCCTGGGCGCGCTGGCTCACGGCCTGGCGGCCCGCGCGGCCGCCGGCCGTCTGGGGGCCGATCACGTGATGGCGGGCGACGTGATCGACTCACTGCCCCGGGGCCTGACCCTCCGCTAAGGTCGCTCGCCGTGGCCGGCCTCGTCAAGGAGCGCATGGACGTGCGGGGCGCCGTCGCTCGGTGACAGAGCTCGAGCGCGCTGTCGCTCGCATCGACGCCGGGGCCGTTGAGCGCAACTGCCGCCGGCTGCGCTCGGAGATCGGAGCCGGCACCGCGCTGTGCGCGGTGGTCAAGGCGGACGGCTACGGGCACGGGGCCGTGCACGCGGCCGAGGCCGCCCTCAGGGGCGGAGCCTCGTGGCGGGCGGTGGCCACGGCCGGCGAGGCCGCCGAGCTGCGGCGCCGGCATGTGGCCGCGCCCCTTCTCGTGATGGGAGCCCTCACTCCGGCCGAGCTGCGCGAGGCCGTGGCGGCGGACGCCGACGTGGTGGCCTGGACCCCCGAGCTGGCCGCCGCCGCGCGGGCGCTCGCCGGGGCCCGGATCCACGTGAAGCTCGACACCGGTATGGGACGCCTGGGCACAAAGGACGTGGACCTGGCGAGCTCGCTGGTGAGGGACGGCGCGGTGGGCCTGATGACCCACTTCGCCACCGCGGACGAGCCCGGGGACGAGCTGTTCCCGGAGCAGCTCGAGCGCTTCACCGAGTTCGTGGAGGAGGCACGCGCCGAGCGACCGGACCTGCTGGTGCACGCCGCCAACAGCGCAGCCACCCTGCGTGAGCGGGCGGCGCACTTCGACATGGTGCGCTGCGGCGTGTCGATCTACGGCCTCGACCCCTTCCAGGGCGACCCGGCCGACCGCGGTCTCGAGCCCGCGCTGGCGCTCGAGTCCTGGGTGGCCGCCGTGCGGGACTTCGAGCCCGGGGACGGCGCGGGCTACGGGCGCACGTGGCGGGCCGAGCTCGCCACCGCGGTGGCCACGGTGCCGATCGGCTACGGGGACGGGTGGCGGCGCGGCCTCTCGAACAACTGCGAGGTGCTGATCCGCGGCCGCCGCCGCCCGGTGGTGGGCACGGTGAGCATGGACAACATCACCGTGGAGGTGGGACGCGGCAGCGACGTGGAGGTGGGCGACGCCGTGACGCTGATCGGGCGCCAGGGGGACGAGCGGATACTTGCCGAGGAGGTGGCGGGACGGCTCGGGACCATCAACTACGAGATCACCTGCGGCCTGTCGCCGCGGGTGCGCCGGAAGCCGGTCGGGTGAGCGATCCGCTTAACCAGGCACTGCGGGGCCGATCCGCGTGGATCGTGGGTGGGACCGTGCGCGACGAGCTTCTCGGCCGCCCGGTCACGGACGTGGACGTGGCGGTGGCGGGGGAGGCCGAGGCGGCCGCCCGCGCGGTGGCCCGCGCCGTCCGCGGCCCGGTGTTCCCGCTGTCCGAGCGCTTCGGCGCCTGGCGCGCGATCGATCGCGAGTCGGGCCGCACCTACGACGTGTCGGAGCTTCAGGGCGCGACGATCGAGGAGGACCTCTCGCGCCGGGACTTCACCGTCAACGCCATGGCCCGGCCGCTCGACGGCGGGGAGATGACCGATCCGCACGGCGGCCGCCGGGACCTCGAGGACGGGATCCTGCGCCTGGTGTCGCCGGAGGCCTACGAGGCCGACCCGCTGAGGCCGCTGCGCCTGGCCCGCTTTGCCGCCGAGTTGCTGTTCGCGCCCGACGCGGACACCGAGCGCCTCACACGCACCGCGGCGGCGCGTGTGCCCGAAGCCTCGCCGGAGCGCGTATTCGCCGAGCTGCGCCGGCTGATCGTGGCCCCGGGGGCGTTGGGGGGCCTCGAGCTGGCCGACCGGCTCGGGCTCCTGCGCGCGGTGCTTCCCGAGGTGGCCGAGCTCCACGACGTGGAGCAGAGCCGGTACCACCACCTGGACGTGTACGGGCACACGCTGGAGGTGCTTGCCCGCCAGATCGAGCTCGAGGGCAGGCTGGAGGAGCTCTTCGGGGAGTCGGCGCCGCTGCTCAAGGCCGTCCTGGCCGAGCCCTTGGCCGACGACCTCACGCGTGGGCAGACGCTTCGGTTCGGGGCCCTTCTGCACGATGTGGGCAAGCCGGGCACGCGCGGCGTGCTCGACAACGGGCGCGTCACCTTCATCGGGCACGACGCGCTGGGCGAGCGCATGGTGGCCGAGCTGTGCCGGCGGCTGCGCACGAGCGAGCGCCTGAGCCGGTTCCTCCAGGGCGTCACCCGCACGCACCTGGCGCTCGGCTTTCTCGTGCACGAGCGGCCGCTCTCCCGGCAGGCGGTCTACCGCTACCTCACCCGCACGAGCCCGGTGGAGGTGGAGGTGACGCTGCTCTCCTGTGCCGACCGGCTGGCCACTCGCGGCCGCAACGCCGACGCCGCGATCGCCGCCCATCTGGATCTGGCCGCCGGGCTGATGGCGGCGGCGCTCCACTGGAGGGAGACGGGACCGCCCCCGCCGCCGGTCCGGGGGGACGAGCTCGCCAGGGAGCTCGGCATGGCGCCCGGCCCCGAGCTGGGGCAGCTGCTCCGGCGCCTGGAGGAGGCCGCCTTCACCGGTGAGGCCCGCAACCGCGCCGAGGCGGTCGAGCTCGCCCGGTCCTTAAGGCAGAATCCCGAGAAGTGATCGTCGACTGCGCGGTGTACGAGGGGGGAAAGCGCCGCGAGGGGCAGGTGGACCTCGAGCACGCCTACAGCGCGTGCCACAAGGACGGGAGCTTCGCCTGGATCGGCCTTGTCGAGCCCTCGGCGGAGGAGTTCGAGTCGCTCGCCCGCGAGTTCGTGCTGCACCCGCTGGCGGTGGAGGACGCGATCGACGCCCACCAGCGGCCCAAGATCGAGGTCTTCGACAACATGGTCCTGCTGGTCCTGAAGACGGCACGCTACGCGGATCCCACCGAGATCATCGAGCTCGGCGAGATCCTGGTCTTCCTGGGCGAGGACTTCGTGATCAGCGTGCGGCACGGCCTGGCGAGCGACCTCCACGGCGTGCGGGAGCGCCTGGAGGCCAATCCCGCGATGCTGAAGGCAGGACCGGGCGCGGTGGTCCACGCCATCGTGGACAAGGTGGTGGACGACTACCAGCCGGCCCTCGACGGTCTCGGGGAGGACATCGAGGAGCTGGAGAACGAGGTCTTCTCCCCCGACCGTCCTGACCGTACCGAGCGCATCTACCGCCTCAAGCGCGAGGTGCTCCAGTTCTACCGCGCCGCGGCGCCGCTCGGGGAGCCCGTGGACCGGCTGGCCCGCGGGCACTACAAGATCATCCCGCCCGAGGTGCGGACGTACTTCCGGGACGTGAACGACCATCTGCTCCGCGTCCACGAGCAGCTCGAGAGCTTCCGCGACCTGCTCACCAGCGTGCTCGGCGCCAACCTCACCCAGATCACGGTGCGCCAGAACGAGGACGTGCGAAAGATCTCCGCCGGCGTCGCGATAGTGGCCGTGCCCACCCTGATCGCCGGCATCTACGGCATGAACTTCAATCACATGCCCGAGCTGCGATGGGAATACGGGTACCCCATGGCGCTGGCCGTGATGGCCGTGATCTGCACGTCGCTCTACGTGTTCTTCCGCCGCGTAGGCTGGCTATAGATTTCGTAGCTGCGGTGCTCGCCCGATCACCGATCGGGCTGCGCTCCTCGCTAGGCTGAACCGGTGCCCGAGGACTGCATCTTCTGCAAGATCGTGGCGGGCGACCTGCCCGCCGAGCGCGTCCAGGAGGACGAGCACACGGTGGCATTCATGGACCTGAACCCGTGGACCCGTGGCCACGCGCTGGTAATCCCGCGCCACCACTCCCGGAACCTCTACGAGGTGCCCGACGAGGATCTGCACCACGCGGGCACCGCGGCGGCGCGCCTCGCGCGCACGATGCGCGACCGGCTGAAGTGCGACGGCGTGAACCTCCTCAACTGCTGCGAGCCCGCGGCGTGGCAGACGGTGTTTCACTTCCATATCCACGTGATCCCGCGCTACGACGACGATTCGATGCAGCTGCCGGTACGCCCGCGCGAGGCGTCCCGGGAGGAGCTCGGCCGGGTCGCCGCCGAGCTTCGCGCCTGATCCTTCGTCGCGGATCGGGAAGATCCGGGTCCCGGGCTTGGTAGCGTTCCCGCCGTTGGGCCGGTCAATGCCGGCATGGATACGTGCAAGGTGCCGAGGTTCGGATTCGCAGGCAGTGCAGGCCGAGCGGGCACACGCAGGAAGGGGCAGTAGAGGGTGCCTACCGGAAGCGTCAAGTGGTTCAACGACGAAAAGGGCTACGGATTCATCACTCCCGATGAGGGTGACCGCGACCTGTTCGTGCATTACTCCGGCATCGACGGCGGCGGCTTCAAGTCGCTGGCCGAGAATTCGAAGGTCGAGTACGAGGAAGAGAGCGGCGACAAGGGGCCGAAGGCGGTGAACGTCCGTCTCATCTGAGACAACGGAGCAATTGTCCAAAGAAGAGAAGATCGAGATGGAGGGCGAGATCGTCGAGGCCCTCCCAAACACCATGTTCAAGGTCCAGCTCGACAACGGCCATGACGTGCTGGGTCACATTTCAGGCAAGATGCGGCGCCACTACATCCGCATCCTGCCCGGAGACCGGGTGAAGATCGAGCTGTCGCCGTACGACCTCGATCGCGGCCGGATCACCTACAGGTACAAGTAGCTGATGCGCAACTCGGGCGGACCCCGGGTGTTCGAGGTCCGGTCATGAAACGCTGTCTAACTCCAGTCCTGATTCTGGCGGCCGTGCTCGCGCTACCCGCCGCCGCCGCCGCTCGCGTGATCGAGCTGGGTGCCGGTTCCACCACGCCGGCGGTGTCCACCTGCCCGGGCGACCCCTGCCGGGCGGTCTACCAGGTCACCGGCTACCAGGGTCACTCGGGCAACCTGAAGGACCCGTTCATCGTCGGTCGTGACGGATATCTGGTGGCCTTCACAGTCACGCTCCCGAAGCTGGCCGACAACCAGATCGACTCGTTCAACGCCCGCTTCGGCGGGGCGCCCGAGGTGCGGCTCGCCACGCTCCGGCGCGGAGACAAGCGCAAGACGCGCCTCAACCACCGCCTGCTGCGGCAGTCGGAGGTGTTCGCGGTCCAGGACTACCTCGGCTCCAGCCCAACATTCGTGCTGAAGCAGCCCCTGCGGGTGAAGAAGGGGAACATCGTCGCCCTCACCGTGCCCACGTGGCTTCCCGCCCTGGCCGCGGACCTGAGCAGCGGCAACTGGTGGCGGTCCTCCCGGCTGAAGGGCAAGTGCGGCAGCGACAGCGAGCTCTCGCCGCCCTCCCAGCAGGAGGAGCTGCGCGAGGTGATCCGTTACGGGTGCACCTACAGGCGGGCCCGCCTGCTGTACACGGCCACCTATATCCCGGATCCGCGCCCGACCGTCGAAAAGCCCAAGAAGAACTGAGGGTGCGCAAGTGCGCCAGGGTCTATCCGCGGCCCGGCTCAGGCGTTAGCATCCGCCGATGACCACCGAGGGGTGGATCTTCATGGTCGGGTTCCGCGTTTTCGACGTCGGCCTGTTGGTCGCCTGGCTGATTTGGTTCTTCCGGTTGCGTGACGACGGCGACGAGCCGCCGGGGGACGACGGCGGCGGTGGCGAGGGCCCAGGTCCGCGCCCGAGCCGGGACGGCCCCGGTGGGGACGGCATCCGGTTCCCGCTCGGACGCTGGCCGATCGGCCGTGGCCGCGATCGCGACCATTCCCGCCCGGCGATGCCCGGCCGTCGCCGGGGCAGCGAGCCGGTCGTGCCCATGCCGCTTCCCTCGCGGGTCAGGCGCCCTGACCCACCCGTGCCCGCGCGCCACCAAGGCCTCGCCGCCCATAACGGGGGGTGATAGGTTCCCCCCGGTGGGGGGAGCGATCGACTTCGGGCTTCTCGACGAGTCCGTGGATGACGTCACGCATGTCGTGGCGCCCCACGGCGAGATCGATGCCCTCACGGCGCCCCGCCTGGGTAGGCGGATGCTCGATCTCGTGGAGGATGGCAAGCGGGTGATGGTGGTGGACCTCTCCGAGGTGACCTTCATGGACTCCACCGGCATCAGCGTGATCCTCAACGCGGTGAGACACCTGGGCACGCGCCACGGCAGCCTGATTCTCGTGTGCCCCACGCAGCGCATCCTTCGGCCGTTCGAGATCACCGGCCTCACGAGCCGACTGAGCATCTTCGCCACCCGCGACGAGGCGCTGGGCGGCGTGGTCGCCACCTAGGTAGGAGCGGAGCCCGATCGGTGATCGGGCGAGCACCGCACCATGTCCTAGCCGCAGGCCCCCGGATTCTCGTTGCAGAACTGCTCGAACCGCTGCGCGGGGGTGTCCGCGGGCGGTGGGGTGTCGTTCTGAGGGCTGTCCGGCGCCGTCTGGGTGTCGGGCACGGTGGCGGGCGGCGTGGTTTGCGCGGGTGAGGTGTCCGTCTGCGGCGAGGTGTCGGTGACCGGGGGCGGGGCCGTCTCCCGGGGCACGGTCAGGTCCGGAAGCGGGGGTGGGTTGTCCTGTTCGTCGTCGCCCCCGCAGCCCGCGGCGAGCGTGAGCAGTACGAGGAGGAATAGGACATGGTGCGGTGCTCGCCCGATCACCGATCGGGCTCCGCTCCTCAAAACATGGTGCGGTGCTCGCCCGATCACCGATCGGGCTCCGCTCCTCCCTGTCGGCACCCGGCGCGACACGCCGGCGGGGTCAGCCTTCGAAGGCGGGGAGCCGACGGCCGCAGTGCGGGCAGTCGTTCAGGTCCTTCTGGACCAGCTGCTCCAGCGAGCATCCGCAGAGGCGGAGGTTCTCCACGGCGTAGGGCAGGTCGCTCGGAGAGGGGGCGAGCGGCAGAACCGCCGCCACGACCTTAAGCTCCTCGCCGGAATCCCCGTCGAGATAGCGCACACCAGGCTTGATCTCGCGAACGACCTCACGGTCGGAGCGCGCGCGCAGTCTGTACTTCTGGCCTCCGGGCATCGGCGCGGAACAATAGCGAGCGTCACAGGCGAGGAGCACAGATTGATCGTCGATCAAGCGAGCACCGCAGCCACCCCATTATGCGAATTCTGATCTTCCACGGCTACCTGCTGCGCGGCACCGGCAGCAACATCTACAACGCCAGCCTCGTCCGCGCGCTGGCCCGGCTGGGCCACCGGGTGGAACTCGTCTGCCAGGAGCACGATCCCGGCCCGCTCGGGCTCCCGGAGGCCGTGAGAGTGACCGTGCCCGACATCGGCGGGGTCCTGCCGGTGTACGTGGCGGATACCTACGAGGGCTATCGCGCCGTGCCCTACCCCGAGCTCGACGACGAGGGCGTGGAGCGCTACATCGCGGCCAACGTGGACGCGGTGCGGAGGGTGGTGGAGGAGACCCGCCCGGACGTGGCGCTGGCCAATCACCTGGTGATGGGGCCGGTGATCCTGGCCCGGGCTCTCGAGGGTCGTGTGCCCTACGCGGTGAAGGTCCACGGCAGCGCGCTCGAGTACACCGTGCGCCCGCACCGCGAGCGCTTCCTGCCCTACGCGCTCGAGGGCCTGCGCGGCGCGAGCGCGGTGCTGGTGGGGTCACGTCACACCGCCGAGAGCCTGTGGGAGGTGATGAACGAGGAGGGCCTCCCGGAGCGCACGCGGCTGGGTCCGCCCGGGGTGGACGTGCACACCTTCCGGCCGCGAGCGCCGGAGGAGGCCGCGGCTGGGCTACACGACCTGGCCGAGCGGCTGCGGGGCGGCGAGACGGCGGCTTGGGGGGGCGACGCGGGTGCGGCGGATGCTCTGAGCGAGCTCGACCCGGCTCGGGACCGCATCGTGAGCTACGTGGGCAAGCTGATCGTGTCGAAGGGCGTGGATCTGCTGCTGGCGGCATGGCCGCTCGTGGTGGCCAGGGTTCCCGAGGCGCGGCTCGTGGTGGTGGGCTTCGGCACCTACCGCGACGCGCTGCGGGACGACTTCGTGGGGGCGCTCCGGCGCGCGGACGTGGAGGCGCTCGGCGAGCTGGCGTCGCGTGGGCGCGAGCTGGAGGGCGGCCCGCCCGGGCCCCTCCGGCACCTCCAGTCCTTCCTCGCACGGGTGGGCGACGAGTGGCGCGCGGCCGCCCCCGGGGCGGCCGATCGGATCCACTTCACCGGGCGGCTCGAGCACGACGACCTCCCCGACCTTCTGCCCGCCTGCGAGGCGCAGGTGATGCCCAGCACCTTCCCCGAGGCCTTCGGCATGGTGGCCGCGGAGGCCGCCGCCTGCGGGGCTCTCCCGCTGTCCGCCGACCACTCCGGCATGGCGGAGGTCACGGCCACCCTGGCCCCGGCTCTGCCCGAGCACCTGCGTCCGCTTCTGTCGTTCGAGGTGGGGCCGGACTCGGTGGACGACATCGCCGCCAAGCTGGTCCGGTGGCTGACCATGGACGCGGCCGAACGCGGCCGGGTGAGAGCTGCGCTGGCCGATGCCGCGGCCGGGCGCTACAGCTGGGAGAGCGTGGGCGAGGGGGTGATCGCGGCGGCGCAGGGCCGGCTCGAACAGCTCCCCTCTCCAGCGCCCTCAGCGGGTAGTGTTCCCGGCCCGTGAGCCTCGTCCGGAACAAGGCCAAGCTCGCTGCCCTCGGGGTCGCGCTTGCCGTGATGCCGCTGGCCGCGTGCGGAGCCCGCGACGAGCCGGACCTGTCCAACGGGAAGGCCCAGTTCGTGCAGAAGTGCGGGTCCTGCCACCAGCTGGCGCGGGCCGGCACCCAGGGCAAGGTGGGCCCGTCGCTGGACGTGGCCTTTCGCGCCGCCCTGCAGAGCGGGTTCAACCGGGAGACCGTTCAGGGAGTGGTCCGGGACCAGATCAAGAACGCCCTCAGCCGCAGCGTGATGCCCCGGAACCTCGTGACGGGGCACGACGCCCGGGACGTGGCCGCCTACGTGGCCTTCGTCACCGGTAAGCCGGGTGAGGACACGGGCGCGCTGGCCCAGGCGGGCCTGGCCGGGGCCACCACCGGGGCCCAGATATTCACCGCGGCCGGATGCGCGGGCTGCCACCAGCTCGCGAAGGCCGGCGCCACCGGGAACATCGGGCCGGGCCTGGATCAGCTCGCCGCCGCCGCGGGCAAGCGCGAGCCGGGCAAGAGCGCCCAGCAGTACGTGCTGGAGTCCATCACCGACCCCACGGCCTCCACGGTGAGCGGCTTCGGCAAGGGCGTGATGCCGAGCTTCAAGGGCAAGCTGAGCGACAAGCAGCTCAAGGCCCTCGTGGACTACCTACTGGCGAAGTAAACCTGCTCCGGTGCTCGGCCGATCACCGATCGACCTCCGCTCCTCGCTCGGCCGCGTTAAAGCGTGCGGGCGATCTCGGCCAACGCCGAGGCCAGCTGGGGCGTCGACGCCACGGCCAGGCCCGCCGGGTCTCCGGGCAGCTCCACCACGGTTGCGCCCGCCTCCTCGGCGATCAGGCGCCCGGCGGCCCAGTCCCACGGGTTGAGCCCGTGCTCGAAGTATCCGTCGAGGCGTCCCGCGGCCAGCCAGGACAGGTCGAGCGCCGCCGCGCCCGTGCGCCGGATGTCCCGGACCAGCGGCAGCAGGCGCGCCATCAGCGCGCCCTGGGCGGCGCGGCGCTCGCGGTCGTAGCCGAAGCCCGTGCCCACCAGGGCCCGGTCGAGGTTGCGCGGGGTCCGGACCGTGAGCGGGGAGCCGTTCACCTCGGCGCCCCCGCCGCGGGCGGCGCGGAAGGTCTCCTCGCGGGTCGGGTCGTGGACGACGCCCACCGCCATCCCTCCGTCGTCCTCCAGGGCGATGCTCACGCCCCAGCACGGGAGCCCGTAGAGGAAGTTCACGGTTCCGTCGAGCGGGTCCACGATCCAGCGCCGGCCGCTCGAGCCCTCACGACTGGAGCCCTCCTCGGCCAGCAGGCCGTCTTCGGGTCGCTCGGACGCCAGCAGGTCCACGATCACGCGCTCGGCCTCGCGGTCGGCGTCGGACACGGGATCGTTGCGGCTGGACTTGCGCTCGAGGCCCTCGGGAGGCCGCCCGAAGTAGGTGAGCAACATCTCGCCGGCCGTGCGCGCTGCGCGCTCCGCCAGCTCGAGGTCGGCGCTCAAAGCGCGCGCAGCAGCAGCACGAGCGCGACCACCACGGCCACGACAACCGCCACGTAGAGCAGGAAGCGGAACGCCTCCCGCTCGCTGCGCAGGGGGTTCAGCACTGGCGGCGGGCAGTCATCAGAGCACGTACAGCGTGCTGTACACGAGGATCCACATCACGTCGACGAAGTGCCAGTAGATGCCCGGCACCTCCACTCCGCGGTGCTCCTTCGCCGTGTAGTGCCCCCTGAAGGCGCGCACCGTGGCCATCGTGAGGAGCGAGAGACCGACGAACACGTGGGCTCCGTGCAGGCCCGTCAGGCAGTAGAAGATCGTGCCCTGCGCGTTGTCGTGCGGGGCGAAGCCCAGGTGGACGTACTCGTTGATCTGGATCGTGAGGAACGAGAGGCCGAGCAGCGCCGTGGTGAGCAGGCCCACCTTCAGCGCACGGCGGTTCTCGTTGCGAGCCCCCTCGAGCGCCCAGTGCATCGTGAAGCTCGAGGAGATCAGGATCGCGGTGTTCACGCCCGCCACGCTGACGGGGAGGTCCGTGCCGTTGATGGGGAACCACCCGGAGTCGTCCACGACTCGGATGAAGAAGTAGGCCGTGAAGAACGCTCCGAAGAGCATGATCTCCGAGACGATGAAGAGCAGCATCCCGAGGGTCTGCGCATCCACCCGCGAGGAATTGTTGGCCTCGGGCGGGCCGTGGTGGTCGTGCGCGTCGTGGCCCGCGGCCACCGATGCGGACTCCATCAGGCGACCTCCTCGCTACTACCTGCTCCGGTGCTCGGCCGATCATCGGTCGGCCTGCGCTCCTCGCTCACCACGTGCTCCACGGGCTTGCCGGTGGAGGCGCGTACGCGCTCGATCAGGTCACCGCGCAGCCAGCCCGAGCGGGTCTCCGGGAAGGTGGAGATCACGATGTCGTCCGGCGCGTAGAACTGGAGCGCGTTCTGGATCGCCGTATAGGGATCGGGGTGCACCACCTGTCCGATGGCGTCCAGCCCGGAGTCGTTCAGCTCCTTCAGCATGTGCGCCAGGCGCTCCGGCGCCGACTCGCTCGCGCCCTCGCCGTTGCCGTTGGCCGCCGTGTCCGGGCACACCACGATGAACCTGCGCGGCTCATCGCCGGCCTTCTTCCGGAGCAGGTCGAGGAGGGCGTGGCCGGTCATGGTCTGGTTGGCCACCACCAGCGTGCGCTTCATGTCGTCCCGCTCGGCGTCGAGGTCCACCACCAAGTGCTCCACCGGGCGCCGCGACGCGCGCTTGATCCGGTCCACCAAGCCTTCGCGCAGCCAGCCCGAGCGCGTCTCGGGGTGGGTGGAGACGATGATCTCGTCGTAGTCCTGCTCGCCCAGGGCGTCCATCACGGCCGCATAGGGATCGGGGTCCATCAACTCGCCGTGGGCCTGGATGCCCGCCTCGCGCAGCATGGCCAGCGTCATCTTCAGGCGGTTCTCGGTGGCCTCGCGCACCTGGGACTCGTAGATCACGTAGCCGTGCTTGGGCCGGTTCTGAGGGCAGATCACCGTGACCTCCACCTCGCCGTGCTCGGCATGGCGCTTGACGGCGTCGATCAGCGGCCGGCCGGCCACCGTCTCGTTGGCCACTACGAGGATCCGCTTCATTCCGCCGGGGGCGGCGCCCCGCCTCCGCCGGCGGGTGCGCCCGCGGCCGCGGGCGCCTTCTCCTTGAACACCGCGTGAACGGCGCCCGGGGTGCCGTACTCATACGGGCCGCCCACAACGGTGGGGATCTCGTCGAAGTTGAAGATCGGGGGCGGGGAGGACACCTGCCACTCGATCGAGTGCGCTCGCCACGGGTTGGCCGGCGCCTTGGGGCCATGGCGCCAGGAGGTGACCATGTTGTAGAGGAACACCAGGAACGACGCCCCGAACAGGAACGCCGAGATCGAGATGATCGCGTTCCAGGTGGCGTACTTGTCGGCGTAGTCGGCCACGCGACGCGGCATGCCGTCGATGCCCACGAGGTGCATGGGCCCGAAGGTGGCGTTGAAGAAGACGAACGAGAGCCAGAAGTGCAGCTTGCCCAGCGTCTCGTCGTACATCCGGCCCGTCATCTTCGGGAACCAGTGGTAGATCCCGGCGAAGATCGTGAACACCGATCCACCGAAGAGCACGTAGTGGATGTGGGCCACGATGAAGTACGTGTCCGACACGTGGATGTCGAAGGGCACGACCGCGAGCATGATGCCGCTGATCCCGCCCAGGGTGAACATCGTGATGAAACCGAGCGCGAAGAGCATGGGCGTTCGGAGATGGATCACCCCTCGCCACAGCGTGGCGAGCCACGAGAAGATCTTGATGCCGGTGGGCACCGCGATCATCATCGTGGTGATCATCATCGGCACCCGCAGCCACGGGAACATGCCCGAGACGAACATGTGGTGGGCCCACACCGTGAACCCGAGGATCACGATGGCCACCAGCGAGAAGGCCATCATCCGGTACCCGAAGACGGGCTTGCGGGCATTCGTGGAGATGACCTCGCTGATGATCCCGAAGCCCGGCAGCATCATGATGTAGACCGCCGGGTGGGAGTAGAACCAGAAGACGTGCTGATACATCAGCACGTCGCCTCCCGCCGATGGGTCGAAGAAGTGCGTGCCGAGCGAGCGGTCGAGCAGGACGAAGAACTGAGAGCCGGCGACGAACGGTGTGGCGATCACCACCAGCAGCGAGGTGGTGAAGTTCGCCCACACCAGCAGCGGCATGCGCCAGAAGGTCATGCCCGGCGCGCGCATCGTGATGATCGTGACCAGGAAGTTCAGCGCCGTGGCGATCGACGAGGCGCCCGCGAACTGCACGCCCAGGGTGAAGAACTGCTGGCCCATCGGCGTCTCGGTGGAGAGTGGGGCGTACGCGGTCCAGCCGGTGGCGAAGGCGCCGCCCTCGGCGAAGAAGCTGGTGAGCATCATCACGCCCGCGATAGGCAGCATCCAGAAGGAGAGCGCGTTCAGGCGCGGGAAGGCCATGTCCGGGGCCCCGATCATCAGCGGGAGCACGTAGTTCGCGATCCCGGCGAAGACCGGGATGATGAACAGGAAGATCATCAGCGAGGCGTGCACCGAGAACAGCCCGTTGAAGGTGTTCGGGTTCACGAACTGGGTGCCCGGCTGGGCCAGCTCGGCCCGCATCACCATGGCCATGAGCCCGCCGCACACGAAGAAGAAGAACGTGGTGACGATGTACTGGATGCCGATCACCTTGTGATCGGTGTTGACGCGGAAGTAGTCCTTCCAGGAGGTGGCGCCGTGGCCCGAGTGGTCCTCGGGGCGCGTCGGGTTGCCCGCCGCCCAGTAGAACCAGTAGTCGAAGCAGCCGATCCCGATCAGGTAGCCGAACGGGGCCGCCACCAGCGCCCCCACGGTGATGATCGCGTTCCAGTCCCAGAGCGGGTCCCAGCCGTAGGCGGTGCGAACGGCGAGCACGATGCCCGTGCCCAGGCAGAACATCAGGGCCGTGCCGAGGATGGCGCGGTACCAGCCGGGAGCGGTGAGCTTCTTGGTCAGGGTCATGCGGTCTCGGGTCCGATCGCCCGGGCACGGTACCCCACGAGGACCCCGTTCAGTCCAGGTTCGATCATCCGGCGGACTCCTGAGCGGTGGCCCTCTGGTGCCGGACCCACGTGTCGAACAAGGCCGGCTCCACCACGCGCACGTCCTGGCGCATCGTGGAGTGGCCGAGGCCGCACAGCTCGGCGCACACCACCTCGTACTTGCCGAGGCGGTTCGGGGTCACCCGGATCTTGGTGGTGAGCCCGGGAACGGCGTCCGACTTGAGCCGGAACTCCGGGACCCAGAAGTCGTGGAGGACGTCTCTGGTGTTGATCCGGAACTCGACCGGGCGATCCTTCGGCAGCACCAGCGTGGTGGACCTCACCCTCTCGCCCGGGTAGGCGAAGGACCAGGAGAACTGCCGTCCCGTGACCTTCACCACCATCTCGTTCGGCTGCTTCGCCTCCAGGTCGTCGAGCACCACCCAGCCGTAGATGGCCAGCGCGGTGACCATCAGGAACGGGATCGTCACCCAGATGACCTCGAGCCGGGTGTTGCCGTGGATCGGGGCGCCGTCGCGCATGTCGCCCGGCTTCGCGCGGAACTTCACCACGGAATAGATGACCACCGACATGACCAGCACGAAGATCGGGACCGAGGCGATCAGCAGGACGTCGTAGAGCGTGTCGATCTCGTGCGCCCCGGTGGAGGCCTGCACCGGGAACCAGTCGATCTGGAGCACGGCGATGACCCCGATCACCGAGGCCACGACGCCGATGAGGATCATCTTCCCCAACGGGTGGCGCTCGCCCTGGATCCTCGGGTCGGACTGAGGATCCTCCGCGGGCGCCACAGGCTCGTTTCCGCTGTCGCGCTCCCGCTCGTTCACCGGGGGCCGAGTCTATTACGCCGGGCGGCTACGCGGCGAGTCGCTGCGCGCCATTGCGGAACGCCGAGGGCGGCCTGCCGTGGTGGCGGCGGAAAGCCTTGGCGAACTGCGCGGGCTGGCGGTACCCCACCGCGCCCGCCACGCGGGCCACCGGCATGGTGCCGAACCGGAGCAGGGTGGCCGCCCGCTCCATGCGCACGCGCTGAAGCTCACGCCGGAACGAGGTGCCTCCGCTCTCCGCAAAGGCGCGCTGGAGCTGGCGTGGGGATGTGGCAATCGTGCTCGAGACCGTGCCCAGCGACAGGTCCTCGGCGGCGAACTCCTGCTCGATCACGGCCACGGCCTCTTCAAAGAGCTCGCGGCGTCTGAAGACTGTGGATTCTCTCACCACACCTTGATTACGCGGCAACGGCGCGATTGGATGCCTGGTGCGGTAGTTTGAGCCGATCGTCACGAGAGCTGAGGGGGTCTGAAATGCAGGTGCGGGACGGGATGACCAGGGTCGTGCTCACGATCAATCCCGGTCATACGCTGCGCGCGGCGGCCTGCCTGATGGCGGAGCGCAGCGTGGGTGCCGCCGTGGTGATCGACCCAGAGCAGCCGGGGCCGGGGATCCTCACCGAGCGGGACGTGCTCCAGGCGATCGCGTCGGGGCAGGACCCCGACACCGAGGAGGTGGCCTCCCACCTGTCGTCCGAGCTGACCTTCGCCTCGCCCGAGTGGTCCCTCGAGCGCGCGGCCGAGGCGATGGTGCGCGGCGGCTTCCGCCACCTCGTGGTGGTGGACGGAGGCGAGCTCACCGGCGTGCTGTCGATGCGGGACATCGTCCGCTGCTGGGTGGGCTCCTACGCCACCAGCGAGCTGCCGAACGACCTCCAGCCGACCCGCTAGTCCTCGCCCGGCTCCCGCTCGGCGTCCGCGCGCTCCTCGAGCTTCTCCTTCAGGTAGCTCGCCTTGTCCGCGCGGCGGGCGTGCTCCTCCGCCTCCTCGCCGCTGTCGGCCTCGGCGGCCTGGCGCAGCTCCTCGGTCTCGCGCTTGGCCTGCTTCGCGCGCAGCTCCTGGGTCTCCGGGTCCGGGCGCGCCGGGTCCGCCATCTAGTGCTCGAGCGGAAGCTCGGAGATGTCTTCGCGCGTCTGGCCGATCCAGCGCCACACCACCACGACGGTGATGGCGACGCCGATCACCACCACCGGCCACCAGATGACGATGCCGGTGAGGCCCAGGGTGAGCCCCAGTGCGGTGAGCACCGGCAGGTAGGACGGCCCGGGCAGGTGCACGGCCTCACCCGCGGGAGGCGTCTCGCCGCCGTTGTGGTGGTGGACCTCGTCGGCCATCAGTAGACGAGCCCGACCAACCAGGCCAGGGCGAACACCACCAGCGAGATCGCGCCCGCGAGCAGTCCGGTGCGGATGTTCTTCAAAGCCAGTCTGCGGTCCATGGGGCCAGTTCTATCAGTTGACGGGGCGCCAGAAGCCCGCGCGGGCGGGGAGCCGCAGGTGCATGTGGTTGTCGTGGCTCCCGAGCGGCTGGACCCGGCGCCGGGGGCCGGTGAGCCCGGTGTGCGGCCCCACGAAGATCAGGAGGGCGCCGTGCGCCAGGAAGCGCCTCACCAGCTCCTGCGAACGCCGGCGGTTTATCTGGCCCGCGTTCAGGGGCACGCGCTCGCGGCCGTCGGCGCGCGGGTAGTACACGTCGGCGTCGAGCCCGTTCTGGTGGCTGGCGTGGCCGATTCCGCCGAAGCGGGGACCGAAGTCCCCTCCGTGAGGGCGGCTCAGGTCCCCGATCTCCATGCGGGGGCCGTCCGGGTGCGCGAGCCGGTCCTCGTGGGCCACACGGATCAGCACGCGGATGAGGCGGTCGGATCCAAAGCGGCGCCACTGCCGGTTCGGCCTGCGGTTCAGCACCGGGTCCCAGGTGAGGTAGTCGGGCGAGGCGGCGGGGAGCCTGACCCCCCGGACCAGCCTCCCGCCCGCCCAGGTACCGACGGAGCGGGACCGCCGCCAGTGGATCGCCGGCGGGAGCGGCCCGGGGTCGGTCGAGGGCGCGGTGAGCGGCGGCGGCACCGGCTCGGTGGCCACGGGCGCGGTCTCGCCCGGATCCGGTCCCGGATCCGGGCCGGTCGACGCCAGGGCCACGGTGGTCGCGGCCACACCTCCGGCGACGAGCGCGGCGAGGACGAGGATGCGGTGGCGGACGCGAGAGCTCATGCGGAGGACTACGGGACCGGGGTCCGGGACGGTCCCCGGAGGATGACGGACGGGTTAGAGTCGGCGCCGGACTCGAGAGGAGGGGCTCCCATCCGCCCTGCCGGTTTAGTCGTGACGGCCACGAAGTACCACCAGATCGAGCTGATGAGCGTCGATGCAGGGGACTAGCGCTCCCCCCACGGACGACTCCGCGCTGGTGGCCGCGCTCCGGGCCGGGGACGAGGGCGCCTTCGCCGAGCTGATCGACGCCCACGGGGCCTCGCTGCTGCGCGTGGCCATGTCCTACGTGCCGAGCCGCGCGGTGGCCGAGGAGGTGGTGCAGGAGACGTGGCTCGCCGTCCTGAGCGGACTCGACAGCTTCGAAGGGCGGTCGTCCCTCAAGACATGGGTCTTCCGCATCCTCACAAACCGGGCGATCACGCGGGGAACGCGCGAGCGGCGCACCGTCCCGTTCTCGTCGCTGGCGGGACCGGAGGAGGACGGCGAGGCCATGGACGCCGACCGCTTCCTGCCGGCCTCGCACGACCGCTGGCCCGGGCACTGGGCCCTCGGCCCGACGCGCTGGCGCACGCCCGAGGAGGGGCTGCTGGCCGGGGAGACGCGAGAGGTCATCGTGGGCGCGATCGACGTCCTTCCCTCGGCCCAGCGCGCGGTGATCACGCTCCGGGACATCGAGGGCTGGCCCTCGGCAGAGGTGTGCGAGGTGCTGGAGCTGTCCGAGGGAAACCAGCGGGTGCTCCTCCACCGGGCGCGCGCACGGGTGCGAACCGCGGTCGAGCAGCACCTCGGACCCGTGGCCACCGTCTGACTCCTCCGGCGTAACGTCCTCGCCGCCCCTCGGACAACGGTGCCATGGACGACCCCGGGTTCAGCTCACTCCTGCTGGTCGTGGTGGTGGCGTTTCTCGCGCCGTTCCTGCTCGGACTGGCGCCGCGCCTGCGGCTCCCCTCGGTGGTGTTCGAGATCGTGGCGGGGATCGTGATCGGCCCGTCGGTGTTCGGCTGGGCCGAGGTGGACCAGACGGTGCAGGTGCTCTCCCTGATGGGCCTGGCCTTCCTGCTCTTCCTGGCGGGGCTCGAGATCGACTTCGAGCGCCTGCGCGGGCGGCTGCTGCGCGTGGCGCTGCTCGGATGGGTCGCCTCGTTCGCCATTGCGGTGGCCGTGGGGCTCCTGCTGAGTGCCGCGGGCCTGGTGCAGACGCCGCTCCTGGTGGCGATCGTCCTGTCCGCCACCTCGCTCGGAGTGATCGTGCCGGTCCTGAAGGACGTGGGTGAGCTCACCACGGAGTTCGGGCAGCTCGTGCTCGGGGCCGCGTCGATCGCGGACTTCGGCGCGGTGATCCTGCTGTCGCTCCTGTTCTCCGGCGAGGGCGGGCCGGGATCGACGGCGGTGCTGCTCGGGGCGTTCGTCGCCCTTCTGCTGGTGGCCTTCATGGTGGTGCGCGGGGCCGAGCACTCCATGCGCATCTCCGACGACCTGATTCACCTCCAGGACTCGAGCGCCCAGATCCGCGTGCGGGCCGCGCTGGTGCTGATGGTGGGCTTCGTGGCGCTGGCCGAGGGGCTGGGGCTCGAGGTGATCCTGGGGTCCTTCGCCGCCGGCGGCCTGCTGTCACTGCTCGATCGCGACCGGCTGATGACCCACCCGGAGTTCCGCACCAAGCTCGAGGCGATCGGCTTCGGGGTCTTCATCCCCGTCTTCTTCGTGTCCTCCGGGATCAGGTTCGACCTGGACGCGCTGCTCGACGACCCCTCGAACCTGGCCATGGTGCCGGTGTTCCTGGCCGCCCTGCTCGCCGCCCGCGGCCTGCCTGCCCTGCTCTACCGGGGGTTCGTGGGACCGCGCCGGGCGGCAGTCGCGGGTGTGCTCCAGGCCACCTCGCTTCCCTTCATCGTGGCCGCCACGGCCATCGGCATCGATCTGGGGCTCGTGGACGCCGCCGAGGCTTCGGCGTTCATTGCGGCCGGCTTGCTGTCGGTGCTGATCTTCCCCCTGGCCGGGCTGAGCTTGCTGAAGCGGGCGATGGCGGCCGAGGGTCTGGCCCCGCCACCCGCTCCGTCCGGGCCGGCGCCGATGGAGGCGATGTGAGCCTTTCGCGCGAGCCCGCCGCGCTGTAACGGCGGCGCGGCGGCGGGGACTCAACGGGCGAGCGCCGAGCACCGGCGCCACCGGACCGCCACCAGGAGGAGGCGGCCGCCGCGCTCGGCGGCATCGACGTGCTCGTGAACAACGCGGGGATCCAGATCTCCCGGCCCAGCCACGAGCTGTCCAGCGCGGACTTCGACAGGGTGCTCGCCGTGAACCTTCGCGGGGCCTTCATGTGCGCCCGAGAGGCCATCCGGCACTTCCTGGCCGAGGAGAAGCCTGGCGCGGTGGTGAACGTATCGAGCGTCCATCAGCTGATTCCGAAGCCGGACTACCTCGGCTACTCGGTGTCCAAGGGGGGGATGCAGAACCTGACCCCGCACGCTGGCGCTCGAGTTCGCGGGGCGCGGGATCCGCGTGAACAGCGTGGGCCCGGAGCCACGATCACCCCGATCAACCAGGCCTGGGTCGACGACCCGGAGAAGCGCGCCAAGGTGGAGGAGCACATCCCCATGCGCAGGGCGGGCACGGCCGACGAGATGGCCGGCGTCACCGCCTTCCTGGCCAGCGACGACGCCGCCTACATCACCGGGCAGACCCTGTTCGTGGACGGCGGGCTGACGCTCTTCCGGAGCTTCCTCACCCCCTGGTCCTCCGAATGAGCGTTGCCTCCCCACGACCAGTTCGGCCGGTACCCTGGCTCTCGTGGGCCGGGTCTATGAGGGCATCGACGGGCACCAGCGCGAATGGATCGCGAAGCAGCCGCTGTTCTTCGTGGCCACCGCCCCACTCGACGCCGAGGGTCACGTGAACCTCTCCCCGAAGGGCCCGATCGGCTCGTTCAGGGTCCTCGACGACCACACCGTGGCCTACCTCGACGTCCTGGGCAGCGGGGCCGAGACGATCGCCCACCTGCGCGAGAACGGGCGGATCGTGGTGATGCTCTGCGCTTTCGAGGGGCCGCCGCGCATCCTGCGCCTCCACGGGCGCGGGGAGCATGTCCTGGCCGGGGACGGGCGCTTCGCCGAGCTGGTCGAGCGCTGCGACTTCGACGAGCCCCCGGTGCCCGAGTCGCGGCGCGCAGTGGTGCTCGTGCACGTGACCCGCGTGGCCGACTCGTGCGGGTACGGCGTGCCGCTCATGTCCTACGAGGGCCAGCGCCCCCACCAGGAGGCCTCATCGTCCAAGCGACTCCGGACCAAGGGCCAGGAGGGCTTCCGGGACTACCAGCGTGAGCACAACGCCGAGAGCCTCGACGGGCTCCCGGCGATCGAGCTTCCGTCTCGCGGCTAGGCGCTCACCTTCGCCATCAGGTCCTCCATCGCGAAGAGGAATGCCTCGCAGAAGGCCGGGAACGGCTGGATCACGTCGTTCATGACCTCGAGCGGCACGCGGGCGCGGATCGCCAGCGTGGCCTGCTGCATCCACTCGCCGGCGTCGGGGCCGAGGGCGTGGGCACCGGTGAGGCGCTCGCCGTCCGATACGAGCGTCAGGAAGCCGTTCTTCTCCGCATAGGCGCGCGTGTACGTGGAGGTGCGCGGCACCTCCACGATCGGAACGGTGCCCGTCACCGAGCCCTCCGCCTCGCCTACCGATGCCGCCTGCGGATCCGTGAACACCACGCGCGGCACGGCCGAGTAGTCGGCCACGCGCGGCCGGCCGAGGATGTTCGCCGCCGCGATCCGGCCCTGGTACTTGCCGACGTAGGTGAGCGGCCAGATGCCGGTCACGTCACCGATGGCCCACACGCCGTCGGCCACGCTCATCCGCTCGTCCACGGGCACGCCCTGTTGCTCGGTGGTAACACCCACGTTCTCGAGGCCCGCACCCTCCATCCGTGCCCTCCGGCCCGTGGCCACGAGCAGCTTGTCGCCGCGCAGCTCCTTGCCGTCGGGAAACTCGAGCACGTAGTCGGCGCCGTCGCGGCGCGCCGCGGAGGCGTGCTGGCCGAAGTGGAGCTCCACGCCCTCGGCGGCGAGCGCCTCGCCCAGCGCCTCGCCAAGCGCCCTGGGCTCGCGCGGGAGCAGGTGGTCCATGCCCTCGACGATGGCGACCGACGCACCGAAGCGCGACACGGCCTGCGCCATCTCCACTCCGACGGGTCCAGCTCCGAGCACGAGCATCCGCGCCGGCACCTCGGTGAGCGAGGTGACCTCGCGGTTCGTCCACACACCCTCCAGTTGATCCAGCCCGGGAATCGGCGGGAACACGGGAACGGATCCGGTGGACAGGACGATGTGGGTGCAGGTCAGCTCGGAGTCGTCCACGGCCACCCGGCCGGGGCCGGCGATCGAGCCCGTCCCGCGCACGACGTCGATGCCCAGCGAGCGCGGCCATGCCTCCTTGGCGGAGTCGTCCCAGTTGGAGGTCATGAAGTTGCGCCACTCGAACGCGGCGGCGGTGTCGAGGCTGCCCGTCACCGCCTGGGCGGCACCCGGTGCCTCGCGCGCGGCCTGCAGCGCCTCGCCGGACCGAAGGAGCGTCTTCGACGGCATGCAGGCCCAGTAGTCGCACTCGCCACCGAGCAGGTTGTTCTCCACCAGCGCGACCTTCAGGCCGCCGTCGGCCAGGTGGGACGCGCAGTGCTCGCCGGCGGGCCCTGCCCCGATGACGATGACGTCGTAGTCGTTGCTCACGTGGTGGCCTCCCGGGCCTTGTCGATCTCCCAAGCGGCCGTGATCAGGCCGATGTGGCTGAATGCCTGCGGGAAGTTACCCAGCAGCTCGTTGTTCGCGGTGTCGATCTCCTCGGCGAGCAGACCGAGGTCATTCGCGTACCCGGCGAGCCGGTCGAAGAGCCTCTCCGCGCGCTCGATCTCCCCGGCCTTGGCCAGACAGGACACGAGCCAGAAGGAGCAGATCACGAAGGTGCCCTCCTCGCCCGTCAGGCCGTCGGCGTTGAGGCCCTCGTCGTTGCGGTAGCGCAGGACGAGTCCGTCCTCGGTCAGGCCGTCGGCGATCGCGTCGATGGTCGAGCGCATCCGCTCGTCGGTGGCGGGCAGGAACCCGAGGATCGGCATGAGGAGCTGCGCGGCATCGAGCTCGTCGGAGTCGAACGATTGCGCGTAGGCGCCGCGGGCCTCGCTCCAGCCGCGATCGAGCACGGCCTCCCGGATGCGGTCGCGCTCTGCCTCCCACTCCTCGACCTTGGCGTGCTCGCCCAGCTGAGGGGCGAGCCGGACGGCCCGGTCGAGAGCGGTCCAGCAGAGCACCTTGGAGGAGAGGTGGTGGCGTGGGTCGCCGCGCATCTCCCACATGCCGGAGTCGGTCTCGTTCCAGCGCGCGGCCGCGGTATCGGCGAGGTCGGCCACGAACGCCTGAATCTCCGGGTGGAACACCCCGAGCTCCTCGCGGTAGAGCCACAGGGAGTTGAGCAGCTCTCCGTACACGTCGAGCTGCACCTGGCCCCAGGCGCCGTTTCCCACGCGCACCGGCTTCGAGTCCCGCCATCCGGCGAGGTGCGGCAACTCGCGCTCGGAGAGGTCGTGCTCGCCCCCTATCCCGTACATGATCTGGAGCGATCCCTCGCCGGCGCGCCCCCCGGCCGAGCTGGTCATGAAGGAGATGAAGTCCTCGGCCTCGTCCGAGCACGCGCCGATGTAGAGCGCCTCGATGGTGAGGCTCGAGTCGCGGATCCAGGAGAAGCGGTAGTCCCAGTTGCGCTCCCCGCCCACGGTCTCCGGCAGGGAGGTGGTGGGTGCGGCCACGATGGCTCCGGTGGGGCGATAGGTGAGCCCCTTCAGCACACGTGAGCTGAGACGCACCTGGTCGCGGTGCGGCCCCTCGTAGATGTCGTGCTCGCGCTCCCAGGAGCGCCATGCGTCCACGGTGTCCGCGATCCGCGCAGCCACCTCGTCCGCCGGGGTGGCCTCGGACGTCCGCTTCTCGGGCGCCGCCCAGCGCAGGGCGAACCCGGCGCCCTCGCCCTCGGTCAGAGTCACGGTGCAGCGGAGAGTGGAGTCCTCGGCCTCGATCGGCACGTCGGAGGACAGGGCCACCCTGCCCGCCCCGAACGTCCGGGCGCCGCCCTCCACCACGCGCACGAGCGGCTTCACGAGGCCGAACTCGGGCCGGGGCGCCAGCTCCATCGCCAGCTCGACCGTGCCGGACAGGACCTCCACGTGGCGCAGGAGCTCATGCGGGGAGTCGTGACCCAGGTCGTGTCCGCGCTGACCCTCGGCGAAGGCCATTGCGTCGATCAGGCGGGCTCGGCCCCCCTCCGTGACGAAGATCGTCTCCACCACGAGCGTCCCGTCGAGGTAGCGGCGCGTGGAGGTGAAGCCGGCGGTGGGGCGGATCGACCAGTGCCCGGCGTGCGGGTCGAGGATGCGGGCAAGCACCGCGTCGCTGTCGTAGCGGGGCAGGCAGAGCCAGTCGATCGAGCCGTCGCGGCTCACCAGCGCGGCGGAGTTGCAGTCCGCCAGCAGCCCGTAGTCGGCGATCGGGGTGGATGACGAGCTGGTGGCTGCGGCTTCTACCTGGGGCGACACGGTACTCATGGACTTCCCTCCGGATCCGGTTGTCCGGGTCCAGTCACGCTTGGGGGCGCGACGTTACGCCTCGCCGCGATCGGGAGATGTAACGGAGGGCGGCCCCGATGGTCATCGTCCGAGGCACTTGGCATGGAGACACGAGCTTGAACGGGAACACGCCGGGCGACGCGACGCCGGAACTCGAGGAGATGGCCTGCCGCGAGCTCGTGGAGGTGATCACCGACTACCTGGAGGGCACGCTTCCAGAGCGCGACCGGGTTCGCTTCGACGCTCACCTCGAGGAGTGCCCGTACTGCGTGAACTACCTGGTGCAGATGCGTGAGACCGCCGCGGCTCTCGGCAGCCTCCGCGAGGAGGCCCTCCCGGCGTCCCTACGCGCCGACCTGCTTGAGGCGTTCCGGGGCTGGCGCGCCCGCCGCTAGGGCTCAGGCGGCGGCCGGGGCGCGACGGTGAGTCGCGCGATTCTTGATCAGCAGGGTGGCGCCGATGGCCCCGCCCAGATCCCCGAGCCCGGCGGGCACCACCTGCGGCGGGCGCTCGTCCACGAACAGGTGGGGCATCATCGCCGCGCGGATGCGCTCCACGTAGGGCTCGCCCAGCCGCGAGCCGAGACCGCCTCCGATCACCACCATCTCCACGTCGAGCACGTTCACGACGGACGCCACGCCGGCGCCGAGCGCCTCCACCGCGCGGTCGATCAGCTTCACCGCCAGCGCATCCTCGCGCTCGAGCGCGCGCGCCCAGACCCCGCTCTGCAGGCGCGTGCGGCCCCGCTTCTCCATGATCTCGAACAGCTCGGTCTCGTGGCCCTTGTCCACCCGGCGGCGCGCCTCGATCTCCATCGATCCCCGTCCCGCGTAGGCCTCCATGCAGCCTCGCCGGCCGCAGGTGCAGTGGGCACCGTCCATCTTCACCACCACGTGGCCGATCTCGCCGGCCGCGCCGCGGCCCACCCAGGGCTTGCCGCCGAGGATGATCCCGCCGCCCACGCCGGTGCCCCACCACACGCCGAGCATCGACTTGACCTTGCGACCGGCGCCGAGGGCGTACTCGCCGTCCACGGCCACCTGAACGTCGTTGCCGAGCGCCACGGTGCAGCCCAGGCTCTGCGCCAGGGTGGGGGCGAGCGGGAACTCGCCCTCCCAGTCGGGGAGGTTGCCGGCGCCGGACACGGTCCCGGTCGCGGCGTTCACGGCCCCGGGGGAGCCGATGCCCACACCCAGGAGCTCACCGGAATCGACGCCGGCCTGCGCGCACGCCTGGCGCATGGTGTTTGCGATCTCCTCGGCCACAGCGGGCGGCCCGCCCTCACGCGGGGTGGCGTTCTTGGCCTCGCCGAGCACCTTGCCCCGGGGGCCCACCACCACGGCCATGACCTTGGTGCCACCGAGGTCGATCCCGCCCTTCATGCGCCTGACGGTACCCGCTCGCGCCATGTTGCGTAACGGGTCGGGGGCAGGAGGGACCGGTCGACATGGACCTCACCTCCGGCCGGGCGTTCCCGGACCTCGCTCTCCCGGACCACTCCGGACGGCCCCGAACGCTCGCCGAGCTGGCCGCCGGGGACCCACTCGTACTCATCACGTCGCGGGGCTGGTGGTGCCCGAAGGAGCAGCGCTACCTGCGCGAGCTCACGGCGATCCAGTCCGAGTTCGAGGTGGCCTACGCGCGCATCGTGGTGGTGTCGGTGGATCCACCCGAGGTGCAGTCGGCCTTCCGTGCCGGGCTCGGCGCGCGGTTCACCTTCCTCTCTGACGCGCAGCGAGACTGGCTTCCGAGGCTGGGGCTCGAGGAGACCACCGACACCGTTCACCGCCCCTATCGGCCCGCGGCGTTCACCCTCCGCCCGGACCTGACCATCCACGCCGCCTACAACGGCTACTGGTTTTGGGGGCGGGCCACGATGGAGGAGCTCCGGGGCGACATGCGCGCGATCACGCGGGAGATCCGGCCGGACTGGGAGGTGCCGTCCGAATGAGCCCTGCCGGCTTCGCGTATGTCTTCTTCGACGGCGCTCGGATCGGCACCGACCGGCGATCGGGAGGGCGCCGCCTCCGTCTGGACGCCCGCTGCCTGGCCGGCGACGCCGTGGCCGGCGCCCACGCTCACGTGTGCGCGCTGGCCGATCCGGAGGCCGCGCTGCTGTTCGACGACCCGGCGGTGCAGCAGGCCCGCAGCGACGCCCTGGCCTGGTGGCTGCCGCTGCTCGGCCCCGACCTGGTGTGCGTGAGCACCTTCGCCCTGGACTCGAGCCGCTGCGCGGGCGCCGTGACCGTGGCCCGTGATCCGCGCTGGTTCGGCGAGGATCCCTTCGCCCGCCTCTTCCCGGGCACGATCGTGCCCACGGACCTGTTCAGCGAGGTGGCGCCCCCGCCCGGCCCGGTGATCGAGCGCTACTCGGGCGTGCCGTGGCCCGGCGAGGGGTTCTGAGGGCGCTGGGCTAGACCCGGACGGCCATCTCGTGGTTGGCCCTGAAGATCCCGTCCGGGTCGCGCTCCGACTTGACCTGCTGGAGACGGGCGAACGTCTCGGCGTCGAACGAGGACGCCGCCGAGCCCGGCGCGTCCACGAAGTTGAGGGAAGCTGCGCTCGCCGAGCCACGACTTAGGCGAGGAGCGCAGCCCGATCGCCGGCGAGGAGCGCAGCCCGATCGCTGATCGGGCGAGCACCGCAGCCTTATGTCATCGGGCGAGCACCGCAGCCTTATGTCATCGGGCGAGCACCGCAGCCTTATGTCATCGGGCGAGCACCGCAGCCACTCAGTCGGTGCGCACGATCATCACGCTGCACTCGGCGTGATGAGAGATCTTGTTGGGCACGTTGCCGACCCAGTAGCGGCGGGCCCCTGTCATGCCCCTGTTGCCGATCACGATCAGGTCCACGCCGCGCTCGGCGGCCACGTCCAGCAGGACGTCCGCGGGGTCGCCCACGCGGGCCTCGAACTCCACCGGCACACCCGCCTCCTCGGCCCTCCGGGAAGCCCGGCTCAACACCTGCTCGGCGGCCTCGCGAAGATGTCCCACGGCCACCTTGGCGCTGCTCTGGATCGACTCGCGAAAGGGCTCCTTCTCCATATAGGCGGCCACGAGAAAGATCTGCGAGCCCTGGCTCTTGGCCAGCGCCACGGCCTCCTCCACCGCCCGTTCCGCGCGGGGCGACCCGTCGGTGCCCACGAGTATCGACTTGAACACGCTCTGCTCCTCGTCCCTGGGGCGCCCGTCCGGCCGCCCGCAAAACCGCTGGGCGACCCTATCGCGCCCGGCCCTGCGAGCGCCACCCGGTCGCGATTTTCCGTTCGCGCTTGCTTATCGCGGCTCCGGCGGAACACAATCCCCCGGTGAACAGCGAACCCCTGGTACTCGGAGTGGACGTCGGCGGCACCAAGGTGGCCGTGGCGGCGGTGGTGGGCGGGCGCGTCGAGCACCTGGAGCAGTCCCCCACCGTTCTGGACAGCGCAGAGGCCCTGCTGGACGGTCTCGAGGCCAGGGCACGGCAGGTGATCGCGGCCACCGGACCGCCGGTGGCGGTGGGCGTGGGGGTGCCCTCTCAGATCGAGTACGCCACCGGCACCGTGGAGTCGAGCGTGAATATCCCGCTCACCGGGGTGGCGCTCAGGGAGGAGCTGTTCCGCCGCTTCAAGGTGCCGGTGTACGTGGACAACGACGCCAACTGCGCGGCGCTGGCCGAGGCCCAGCTGGTGGACGACCCCCCCGCGCGCGTCCTACTCATGATCACGCTCGGCACCGGCGTTGGGGGCGGGGTTGTGATCGGCGGCCAGATCTTCCGCGGCGCGCACGGCATGGGCGCGGAGCTCGGCCACTTCACGGTGGATCCCGAGGGGCCGCCCTGCCCGGGCAACTGCCCGGGCCGCGGATGCCTGGAGGCCTACTGCAGCGGACAGGCATTGGAACGCGACGCCACGGAGTTCGCCCGCGACATGCCGGATAGCGGGCTCTCGGCCGCCCTGGACGAGCGCGGCCGGGTGAGCGGGCGTGCGATCGTGACCGCGGCGCGTCATGGCGACGCCGACGCCCTGCGCGTGTTCGACCGCTTCGCGCGCATGCTCGGCGTGGCCATCGCCGGCTACGTGAACGTGTTCGAGCCCGAGTACATCGTGATAGGCGGCGGCCTGTCGAACGCGTCGGAGCTGTACCTGGACCGGGCGGTGGACGAGGCCGGGTCGCGCGCACTCCCGGCCCTCTGGAGACGCGTTACCGTCTCGCTGGCCCGCGGGGGCGCGGATGCCGGAGTGGTGGGGGCTGGGGTGCTCGCAGCTCAGGAGTGGGCGCGCGATACTGCCGCGTAGGGCACCACATCGATCCAGGGAGCCGAATGACGACCAGCACCGCGACGGACATCGACGAGCTCAGCATCAACACCATCCGCACGCTCTCGATGGATGCGGTCCAGAAGGCGAACTCCGGTCATCCCGGCGCCCCCATGGCCCTCGCGCCGATCTCCTACCTGCTCTACACGCGGGTCATGAAGCACAACCCGGCCGATCCGGGCTGGTTCGATCGGGACCGCTTCGTGCTCTCCGCCGGGCACGCCTCGATGCTCCTCTACTCGACCCTCCACCTGAGCGGATACGGCATTTCCCTGGAGGACCTGGAGAACTTCCGCCAGCTCGGCAGTCCCACGCCCGGCCATCCCGAGCACGAGGCCGACGGTGCGCCAGGGGTGGAGGTCACCACCGGCCCGCTGGGCCAGGGGATCTCGAATGCCGTGGGGTTCGCGCTGGCCGAGCGGATGGTCGCCGCCCGCTTCAACCGGGGCGGCCACGAGATCATCGATCACTACACGTACTCGATCGCCAGTGACGGGGACATGCAGGAGGGGGTGGCCTCGGAGGCCAGCTCGCTGGCGGGCCACCTGGGCCTCGGCCGGCTCGTGGCCTTCTACGACGACAACAAGATCCAGCTCGCGGGCGAGACGAAGATGGCCTTCAGCGAGGACGTGGGCGCCCGCTACGAGGCCTACGGCTGGCACGTGCAGAACCTGGGCGAGGACATCGGGCTCGAGCGCGTGGAGGCGGCGGTGGAGGCCGCGAAGGCCGAGACCGAGCGACCGTCGCTGATCATCCTCCGCACGCACATCGGCTTCGGGTCGCCCAACAAGCAGGACAGCCAGAAGGCCCACGGCTCGGCGCTGGGGGAGGACGAGGTGCGCCTGACCAAGGAGGTCTACGGCTGGGATCCGGACGCCCACTTCCTGGTGCCCGAGGAGGTGCGCGAGCACTTCCGCGGAGTCGCCGAGCGCGGCCGCGAGGCCGAGGACGAGTGGACGGCTCGCCTCGAGGCCTACCGGGGAAAGAACCCCGAGCTGGCCGAGGAGCTGTCGCTCTTCATGGACGGGCGCCTGCCCGAGGGGTGGGCCGCCGACCGCCCCCGCTTCAGACCCGAGGACAAGCCGGTGGCCACCCGAAAGGCGTCGAGCGACGTGATCCAGTGGGCCGCCGCCAAGCTGCCCACCCTGGTGAGCGGCTCGGCCGACCTCGAGCCCTCGACCCTCACCTTCATCGAGGACGGGGGTTCGGTCGAACGGGGTGACTACGCCGGGCGCAACGTGCACTACGGGGTGCGCGAGCACGGCATGGGCGCGATCGTGAACGGGCTCAACCTGCACGGCGTGCGTGCCTTCGGGTCCACATTCTTCAACTTCCTCGACTACATGAATGGCGCGGTCCGGCTTTCCGCGCTCATGCACCTGCCGGTGATCCACGTGTTCACCCACGACTCGATCGGGCTCGGCGAGGACGGCCCCACGCACCAGCCGGTGGAGCAGCTCGCGCACCTGCGCGCAACGCCGAACATCAACGCCGTGCGCCCGGCGGACGCCAACGAGACCGCGCTGGCCTGGGTGTTCGCCTTGGAGCAGGAGGACGGCCCGTGCGCCCTCGTCCTGAGCCGCCAGAACCTCCCCATCCTGGATCCCGGCGCAGTGCCCGAGGATGCCATCTCGCGTGGGGCCTACGTGCTCCGCGACCCCGCGGACGCTGACCCCGCCCTGATCCTGATCGGCACCGGCTCGGAGGTGTCCATCTGCCTCGGCGCCGCCGACCTGCTGGAGGACCGCGGCGTGCCCACGAGGGTGGTGAGCATGCCCTGCTACGACCGCTTCGGCGAGCAGAACGAGGCCTACCGCGACTCCGTGCTGCCGCCGTCGGTGCGGGCGCGGGTGTCGGTGGAGGCGGCCGCCACCTTCGGCTGGGATCGCTGGGTGGGCCCGGACGGCGAGTCGATCGGAATGACGGGCTTCGGCGCGTCGGGGCCGCAGCCGGCCCTCTACGAGCATTTCGGATTCACGCCCGAGCACGTGGCGGAGCGGGGCAAGGCGCTCGCGGACCGGACCACCGGACCATGAACTTGATGAGAGGACAGCGATGAGCGTCGAAGCACAGGTAAACGAGCGGCTTGCGGCCCTCACGGCCGCGGGCACGAGCGTGTGGCTAGACCAGATCCGCCGCAGCCTGATCAGCGGCGGCGAGCTGGAGCGGCTCATGCGCGAGGACTCGCTGCGCGGAGTGACCTCGAATCCGGCGATCTTCGAGAAGGCGATCCTCGGCTCGAACGACTACGACGAGCAGATCCGGGAGCTGGCGGCGAAGGGCCTGGACGCGCACGCGATCGCCGAGGAGATCGCGATCCTCGACGTCCAGATGGGCTGCGACGTGCTGCGGCCCGTGTGGGACGGCGCCGGAGGCGCGGACGGCTTCGTGTCCCTGGAGGTGGAGCCCTCGGTGGCCCACGACACCGGCGCCACCGTCGAGCAGGCGCGCGACTTCTGGGCCCGCGTCGACCGCCCCAACCTGATGGTGAAGATCCCGGGCACCGACGAGGGCGTGGCGGCCATCGAGGAGTCGATCGCCGCCGGCATCAACGTGAACGTGACGCTGCTGTTCTCGGTGGAGTCCTACACCGCCATCGCGGAGGCCTACATCCGGGGCATGGAGCGCCGGCTGGACGCGGGCGAGTCGATGGACGTGCACTCCGTGGCCAGCTTCTTCGTGTCGCGCGTGGACTCCGAGGTGGACAAGCGCCTGGAGGCGCTGGGCCGGGAGGACCTGCGCGGCCTGGCCGCCGTGGCCAACGCCCGCGCCGCCTACATGAAGTTCAAGGAGCTCTTCCTGGGCGAGCGCTTCGCGCGCGTCCGGGACGCGGGCGCTCCGGTGCAGCGCCCGCTGTGGGCGTCCACTGGGGTCAAGGACCCGCATTACCCCGAGACCAAGTACGTGGAGACGCTGGTGGCCCCCCACACGGTGAACACGATGCCGATGCCCACGCTGCTGGCCTGCGCCGAGCAGCTCGAGGTCACCGGGGCCACCGCGGACCAGGACCCCGCGGCCGACCTCGAGGCCCTCGCCGCGGCCGGGATCGACATGGCCGACGTGACGAAGAAGCTCCTGATTGAGGGGATCGAGAAGTTCCTCGAGCCCTTCGACAAGCTCGTGGCCGGCGTGGAGTCGGCCCGCGAGGCCGCGGTCACCGGCCGCCCGCCCACGATCGAGGCGTCGATCCCGGACGAGCTCGAGCCGGCGATCATCGAGCGCGTGAAGCTGGCCCGGGACGAGCATGTGGCCAAGCGCGTGTGGGCCCGCGACGAGTCGCTCTGGGGCGGCCCCGGTGTGCCCGAGATCGGCAACCGCCTGGGCTGGCTCACGATCGGCGAAAAGATGCTCGAGCACGTGGACGTGCTGCACGAGTTCGTGGACTCGGTGAAGGCGGACGGCTTCACCGACGTGGCGCTGCTGGGCATGGGCGGGTCGAGCCTCGGCCCCGAGGTGATCCGGCGATCGTTCGGCCACATCCCCGGCGGCCTGCGCCTGCACGTGCTCGACTCCACCGACCCGGGGGCGGTGCTCACGCTGGAGCGCTCGGTGGAGCTGGAGCACACCCTGTTCGTGGTCTCGTCGAAGTCCGGCGGCACGATCGAGACGCTCTCCCACATGCGCTACTTCCTGGATCGCAGCGGGGGGGACGGCAGCCGCTTCGCGGTGGTCACCGACCCGGGCGGCCCGCTTGTGGACACGGCCCGTGAGCTGGGATTCCGGAAGGTCTTCGAGAACGATCCGAACATCGGCGGGCGCTACTCGGTGCTCTCCTACTTCGGGCTGGTGCCTGCCGCGCTGGCGGGCGTGAACCTGGAGGCGCTCCTCGCGCGTGCCCAGGTGGCCGAGGCGAGCACCACGAGCTTCGACGACACCAGCTCGAACTCCGGCCTCTGGCTCGGCCTCGTGATGGGCGAGCTGGCGCTGCAGGGCCGGGACAAGGTCACGTTCATCGTGTCCCCCCCGATCGAGTCCTTCGGCCTCTGGGCCGAGCAGCTGATCGCCGAATCCACCGGCAAGCACGCGAAGGGCATCCTGCCCGTGGCCGACGAGCCCCTGGGCGCCCCGGAGAGCTACGCCAATGACCGCCTGTTCGCGTACCTCCGCAACTCGGAGGAGCCCGACGAGGAGCTGGACGCGAAGGTGCGGGCGCTGGCCGACGCCGGCCACCCCACGGTGACCATGTCGGTGGAGGGGGCGGCCGACCTCGGCCGGATCTTCTTCTTCGCCGAGTTCGCCACGGCCGTGGCGGGATGGGCGCTCGGCATCAACCCGTTCGACCAGCCGAACGTGCAGGAGGCCAAGGACAACACGGCGAAGCTGCTCGCCGGCGGCGAGCTCCCGGAGGTCGACCCGGGGGACCTGGCCGAGCTGCTGGGCCAGGCCGAGCCGCCGCACTACGTGGCCGTGCTCGGCTTCCTCGCACCGTCGGAGGAGATCGACGCTGCCGTGGCCGAGCTGCGCACGGCGATCCGCGACGCCAGCCGGGCCACCACCACGTTCGGATACGGCCCGCGCTACCTCCACTCCACGGGCCAGCTGCACAAGGGCGGGCCGCCCACCGGGCTGTTCATCCAGCTCCTGCACGACGGCGACGAGGACGTGGAGATTCCGGAGGCGGGGTACGGTTTCCGCCACCTCAAGCACGCCCAGGCGATCGGCGACCTCCTCACCCTCAGGGACCACGGCCGCCCGGCCGTGCAGATCCGGTTGGACGGGGATGCCGCGCAGGGGATCCGAGACCTGACCCAGCGAGTTAAGGAGACGTTCTGATGCAGCTTGGCTTCGTCGGCCTCGGGAAGATGGGCGGGAACATGGTCCATCGCATCCACCGCGACTCGGACCACCAGGTGGTGGCCTTCGACTTCAGCGAGGACGCGGTGAAGGAGGCCGAGAGCCACGGCGCCGCCGGGGTCTCGTCGCTCGAGGACGTGGTGCACCGCCTGGACGCCCCGCGATCGGTGTGGGTGATGGTTCCGGCGGGCGACCCCACCGAGCAGACGGTGTCGAAGCTCGCCGAGCTGCTGGAGTCGGGCGACACCATCATCGACGGCGGCAACACCAAGTGGACCGACGACGTTCGACGCGCGGCCGAGCTCCAGACGCGCGGCATCAACTACGTGGACGTGGGCACGAGCGGCGGCGTGTGGGGCCTGGAGGTGGGCTACTGCATGATGGTCGGCGGCCCCGAGGACGCCGTGCAGCGGGTCGCGCCCATCCTCGACGTCCTGGCGCCGCCCCCCGACGACCAGTGGGGCCCGGGCTGGAACCGGATGGGGGAGTCCGGCTCGGGGCACTATGTGAAGATGGTCCACAACGGCGTGGAGTACGGGCTGATGCAGGCCTACGCCGAGGGCTTCGAGCTGTTCACCCAGTCGGACTTCGAGCTGGACAACGAGAAGATCGCCAAGCTCTGGATGCAGGGCTCGGTGGTGCGCTCCTGGCTGTGCGAGCTGGCCGCCCGGGCCTTCGAGCAGGACGGAAACGAGCTGGCCTCGCTGCGCGGGTACGTGAACGACTCCGGTGAGGGCCGCTGGACGATCGAGGACGCCATCGACCACGACGTGCCGTTGCCGGTGATCACCGCGGCTCTGTTCGCGCGCTTCACCAGCCGCGGGGGAGGCGACTACACGGCCAAGGTGCTCGCCGCGCTGCGGAACCAGTTCGGGGGCCACGCGGTCGAGAAGGCGTCTTGAGCGAGACGGCTCAGAAGGAGCCGCAGAACCCGCTGGTGGAGGGCCTCGAGCGGCTGCCGATCCACCCCACCACGCTCGTGATCTTCGGCGGCACGGGCGACCTGGCCAAGCGCAAGCTCCTGCCGGCGCTCTACAACCTGGCCCACGAGGGCGCGCTCCCGGAGCGCTTCACCCTGATCGGCGTGTCCCGCAGCGATATGCCGCATGACGACTACCGGCAGATGGCCAAGGAGTCGATCATGCAGTTCTCCCGCCGCCCGCCGGACGAGAAGGTGCTGGACCGGCTGCTCGAAAACGTGCGCTACGTGCCGGGCACCTTCGACGAGGACTCGATCTACGAGAAGGTGAAGGAGACCGCGGAGGAGTTCGACCAGGGCGCGGAGATCGTCTTCAACCGCGTCTTCTACCTCTCCACCGCGCCCGCGTTCTTCCCGGTGATCGTGGGCAAGCTCGGCGAGCACGGCCTGAACCGCCACGACGAGTCCGAGGTCCGTGTGGTGATCGAGAAGCCGATCGGCCGCAACCTGGCCGAGGCGATGGCGCTGACCCGCGCCAACCTGGGTGTCCTGCGGGAGGAGCAGGTCTTCCGCATCGACCACTATCTGGGCAAGGAGACGGTCCAGAACATGATGGCGCTGCGGTTCGCCAACGGGCTGTTCGAGCCGATCTGGAACCGCAACTACATCGACTACGTTCAGATCACCGCGGCGGAGGACCTGGGCGTGGGCACTCGGGCCGGGTACTACGAGACGTCCGGCGCGGTTCGCGACCTGGTCCAGAACCACATGCTCCAGCTGCTGGCGCTGCTCTGCATGGAGCCGCCCGTGACCTTCTCCGCCGACGACGTGCGCGACGAGAAGGTGAAGGTGCTCCACGCCATCCACGCGCCCGAGGTGGACAGGGTGAAGGAGATCGCGGTGCGGGCCCAGTACGCCTCGGGGATGGCCGAGGGCAAGGACGTGCCCGGCTATCTGGACGAGCCCGGCGTGCCTCCGGACTCCACCACCGAGACCTTCGGGGGGATCCGCCTGGAGGTGGACAACTGGCGCTGGGCCGGCGTGCCCATCTACCTGCGGACCGGCAAGCGGCTGGCTCGCAAGATCACCGAGATCGCGGTGACGCTGAAGCCCGTTCCCCACCTGGCCTTCGACCAGCAGGGCTCGGTCGGGGTCCAGCCCAACCAGCTGATCATGACCATGCAGCCGAACGAGGGCGTGTCCATCACGCTGGGGGCGAAGATCCCGGGAAGCAGGATGCGCATCCGGCCGGTGAACATGGAGTTCCTCTACGGCACTGCGTTCCTGTCCCAGTCGCCCGAGGCGTACGAGCGGCTGATCACCGACGCCATGCGCGGCGACGCCACGCTCTTCACCCGTGTCGACGAGGTGATCGCGCAGTGGCGGATCATCGACCCGATTCTCCAGGCCTGGAGCGAGGAGCCCGGGCCGCTGCCCAAGTACCCGGCCGGCTCGAGTGGCCCGGAGGAGGCCAACGGGATCCTGATGCCGGGGCACCATTGGCGCACGATCTAGACACCGACCCCACGTGGCTCGGCGGCGTCTGGGCCGAGCAGAACACCACGCCCGCCAAGATTGCGGAGGCGCTCTCCGAGCTGCTGAAGGCCCGTCATGCCGACGGTGAGGCCTGCGCCCCCGCCCGGGTGCTGAACCTGGTGGTGATCGTGGACCGCGAGTGGCGCGGGGAGATCATCAACCGGCTCGAGCGGGTGGGTCGCTACCACCCCTCCCGGCTCATCCTCTGCGCCGTGGAGCCGGGCCGGACGGAGCTCGACGCCTGGGCCACCCTGCGGGTGGAGGGGGATCCCCGCCCGGGCGAGATGGCGCTCTACCACGAGGAGGTCGTGGTGGACATCGGCGAGCAGCATCTCGGGATGATGGACACGATCGTGGACCCGCTCGTGGTGAGCGACCTGGTCACCGTCGTCTGGTCTCCACACGGGCACCCGGAGGCCGTGGACTCGCTGCTGAGGCTGGCCCAGGTCGTGCTGATCGACTCGTTGATGGAGCCGGATCCCGCGGCGGCCGTCGCCCGCGCGCGGGAGCTCGAGGAGCGCGCCTACATCGTGGACCTGGCCTGGCTGCGGTCCACTCCGTGGCGCGAGCGCGTGGCCGCCACCTTCGATCCCCGCTCGCTGCGGCCGGAGCTGGGGAAGATCAACTCGGTGACCGTGCGACACCGCCCGGACTCCGTGATCACCGGCCTCCTCTTCTTCGGATGGCTCGCGTCGCGTCTCGGCTGGGAGCCCGGCCACATCATGAGCCAGCACGACGCCCTCGTGGGGCACGCCCACGGCCGGCGCCAGGACGTGAAGCTGCGGCTCGAGCCCGATCCGACGATGAACGCGCCCGGGCTGGCGGGCGTCACCATCGAGACCGCGTCCGGCACGGAGATCTCCCTCAACCGCGGCCCCGGCGGCCTCACCGCCCGCAGGCGCAACCGCAAGGGCAACGAGACCACATGGACCGTGCTGGGCGCCTCGCGCGGCGAGGGCGGGATCCTCGGCGAGGGCATCCGCCAGGCACTGTTGCGCGATCCGACGTACGCACCGGCGCTCAGGGCGGCCCGGGCCATGCTTCCGTGAGCGAGTACCTCGCCGACGGGTCCGCGCCCGGGAGCATCTTCCCGCCGATCGCACAGTACGGCTTTCTCTCCGACTGCGAGACCTGCGCCCTGGTGGCCCCCAGCGGGAACGTGGAGTGGCTGTGCCTGCCGCGCTTCGACTCGCCCTCGGTGTTCGGCGCCCTGCTGGACCGGGACGCGGGCGGTTTTCGCCTCGGGCCCACCGACGTGGCCGTGCCCGCCGACCGCCGCTACCTCCCGGGCACGATGGTGCTCGAGACGAGCTGGGGCACCCGCGGCGGCTGGATCATCGTGCGCGACGTGCTGCTGATCGGGCCCTGGCACCACCAGGCCGACCGCTCCACCACCCACCGCCGCTCGCCCACCGACTACGACGCGGACCACGTGCTGCTGCGGCTGGTGCGCTGCGTGAACGGCGAGGTGCAGGTGCGCCTGGACTGCGAGCCCGTGTTCGACTACGGCCGCCAACCTCCGGTCTGGGAGTACGAGGGAGCCGGGTACAACGAGGCCATCGCCACCCCTGCCACAGCCACGCGAGGCGAGGAGCGGAGCGCCATCGGTGATGGCGCGAGCACCGCAGCCATGTCGTTGAAGTTGACCACGGACATGCGGATGGGCTTCGAGGGTCCCCGCGCCACGGCGCGCACCCTGATGAAGGAGGGGCAGACGCTGTTCGCCGCCCTCTCATGGTCCGAGCACGGGGCGCCGGCCAACTACGCGGAGGCCTACGAGAAGCTGGTGTGGACGGCCCACCACTGGCAGCACTGGCTGGATCACGGCGAGTTCCCGGACCACCCGTGGCGCACCTACCTCCAGCGCAGCGCGCTCACCCTCAAGGGGCTCTCCTACGCTCCCACGGGCGCGATGGTGGCGGCGGCCACGACCTCGCTGCCCGAGACGCCCGGCGGCGAGCGCAACTGGGACTACCGCTACACCTGGATCCGGGACGCGACCTTCATGCTCTGGGGCCTCTACACGCTCGGCTTCGACTGGGAGGCGAACGACTTCTTTTACTTCATTGCCGACGTGGCCGAGGCCGAGGAGGGCCAGCTCCAGATCATGTACGGCATCGGGGGGGAGGCGAAGCTCGAGGAGAGCACGCTCGACGGCATGACGGGCTACGAGGGCGCCAGCCCGGTGCGGATCGGCAACGCCGCATACAACCAGGACCAGCACGACGTGTGGGGCGCCTACCTCGACTCGATCTACCTGCACGCGAAGACGCGCGACGCCCTTCCCGACCGGATCTGGCCGATCGTCTGTAAGCAGGTGGAGATGGCGCTGGCCAACTGGAGCGAGCCCGACCGCGGCATCTGGGAGGTGCGCGGGGACCCGAAGCACTTCACGTCCTCCAAGCTCATGTGCTGGGTGGCCGCAGATCGCGGAGCGCGTCTGGCCGAGCTGCGTGAGGACCTGGAGAAGGCGGCGCGGTGGCAATCGGCGGCCGACGAGATCAAGGCGGACATCTGCGACAAGGCGGTCGACGAACGCGGGGTGTTCTGCCAGCACTACGACACCGACGCGCTGGACGCCTCGGTGCTCCTGATGCCGCTCGTGCGCTTCCTCCCGCCTCAGGACGTGCGCGTGCGGGCCACCGTGCTGGCCATCGCGGACGAGCTCACCGAGGACGGGCTGGTGCTCCGCTACCGCGTGGACGCCACCGACGACGGGCTGGAGGGCGAGGAGGGGACCTTCACGATCTGCTCCTTCTGGCTGGTGTCGGCGCTGGTGGAGATCGGTGAGCTCGAGACGGGCCGCGCACTGTGCGAGAAGCTCCTGTCCTACGCGAGCCCGCTCGGGCTCTACGCGGAGGAGATCGACCCCCGCTCCGGCCGTCACTTCGGGAACTTCCCCCAGGCGTTCACCCACCTGGCGCTGATCAACGCCGTGATGCACGTGATCCGGGCAGATCAGGGCTACGAGACCGGGCCGTTCGACTTCGGCAGCGAGCTGGCCCGTATGCGCGCCGAGCGCTAGCCGGCGTGGCGAAGCTCGCCTTCCTCTTTCCGGGCCAGGGGTCCCAGCGGGTCGGGATGGGAGGGGAGCTCGGCCACGCGGACGCCCAACTGCTGAAGGTGACGCTCGGTGCGGCCGATGCAATGTCGGGACTGCATGTGAGCCGGCTCACCGCAGAAGGACCGATGGAGGACCTCACACGCACCGAGGTCGCGCAGCCTGCGCTGTACGCGGTGTCGCTGACCCTCGCGCACGTGGCCCGCGACATCGGGCTCTCCCCGGACTACGTGGCCGGCCACAGCCTGGGCGAGTACACCGCCGCGGCGGCCGCCGGCGCACTGGACCCCGATGACGGGATGAAGCTGGTGACCACCCGCGGTCGCCTGATGGCGGAGGTGCAGGAGCGAAGCCCGGGAGCGATGGCGGCCACGGGGGGCGTGCCCGAGCCTCGCCTGGAGGAGCTGATCGCGAGTGCCGCCGAGGGCGCCGTGCTCGGCCTGGCCAACATCAACTCGCCGAAGCAGATCGTGGTGTCGGGCGAGGCCGCGGCCGTGGACCGGCTGGTGGAGCTGGTGAACGCCGAGCCGGGCGGCAGGGCGATGCGGCTCCCGGTGGGCGCCGCGTTCCACAGCGAGTACATGCGCCCGGTCCGAGAGGCGCTCGACGCCGCGCTGGCGGACATGGAGATCGGCGACCCCGCCGTGCCCCTCGTGGCCAACCACTCCGGCCGGGCGGTGGATCACGCCGCGGGCGTGCGCGAGGCCCTGCTCGGCCAGATCGCGAGCCCGGTGCGCTTCACCGACTGCGTTCATACCCTGGTGGAGGCGGGATGCACCAGCTTCCTCGAGCTGGGACCCGGGCGGGTGCTCACCGGGCTGGTGAGGCAGACCGCCGGCCGTGACGTCTACGCCGCGTCCGCCGACTCGCGCGCGGCGCTCGAGGAGTTCGCGGGAGCCCGGGGGGCGACATGAGGCGCCGCAATCTCGTGCGGGCCGCGGTCGCGGCCGCGGTGGTGGCCGGGGCGACCGCGATCGGGGCCGCGGAGCTCGACGGCTCGGCCCGCGCCCCCGCCGCCCCGGCCGGGGCGGCCGGGGGGGCGCGCCCGGCGCCGGAGAGCGCGCGGAGAGTGACCGCCAGGGACCCCTCGCCCGCCATCACGCGCTCGCTCGCGGGCCGGGACGGCTTTTTCACCGGCCGGAGCCCGGCTGCCCCTGCGAAGGTGGCCCTGCGCTTCGTGCGGCGTCACTCCGCGGCCCTGGGCCTGCGGGAGTCGGACCTTCGCGGTCTCGAGCTGCACGACCGGTACAGCGCCGGGGGCACCACCTACCTGAGCTGGACCCAGAGCTACCGGGGCATCCCCTCCGTGGACGGTGGCCTGAGGGCGGCCGTGACGCCCGACGGCCGCCTGCTGGCGCTCCCGCGCGTGCCGGTGCCCGACCAGGCTCCGAGCTCCACCGAGCCCGGCCTCGGCCCGGCCGACGCGGCGGCGCTGACCGCCCGCTCGGTGGGCGCGCCCGCGCCCGGGGAGGTCACGAGCGGACCGTCGGGCGCTGATCGCCGGGCGACCTTCCACGAGGGCACGAGCGCGGAGCTCGCCATCTTCGGCGGCCCCGGAGCTGCCAGGCTCGCGTGGCGCGTGCTCATCCCCGGTGGGGGATGGGACGTGGTGCTGGACGCCGCCACGGGAGCGGTCCTGCGCAGCCACAGCCTCACGCGGGAGGCCACCGGGATCATCCACCGGAACTATCCCGGCGCGACGCTGGGAGGCACGGACCAGACCGTGTCGCTGGACCCGTGGCTGAGCGCCACGGACAGGCTGTCGGGTCCCAACGTCCATGTGTACGAGGACGCTCAGGACACGCTCTACACGCTCACACCTCCTCCGGCCGACGAGATCCCGCCCACGGGGTCGGGCAGCTGGAGCTACCCGGCGGTGCGCGCCACGGGAGCCGGGCAGCTCTGCCCCGCCGGCGGCTGCACCTGGGACCAGGGCAACGCCGGCTTCAGCTGGAACACGAACCTCAACCAGGCCGCCACTCAGCTCTTCTGGTTCGTGAACCTCTTCCACGACCACCTTCGGGACACGCCGGGCATCGACTTCGGCCCTGCCTCGGGCTCGTTCGAGGGCGTCGATCCGGTGCTGGGCCAGGTGGACGACGGGTCGATGACCAACGGCTCGTTCCCGGATTGCTCGCACGTGAACAACGCGGGCATGACCGTGAACCCCGACGGGATCCCCGGGAAGCTCGAGACCTACCTCTGGACCTCGGCCTGCCCGGGAGCGTCCGGCATCTACGACGTGAACGGGGCCGACGATCCCTACGTCGTGTTCCACGAGTACACGCATGGCCTGTCGCTGCGGCTCGTCACCGACGACCGCGGTGTCGGCGCGCTCAACGATGTGCAGCCCGGGGCGATGGGCGAGGCCTGGAGCGACTGGTACGCCGAGGACTACCTGGTGGCCGCCGGGCTTCAGACCGACACCGCGACGCCGGGCCAGCTCCGCGCCGGTCGATACCTGGGCGACGCCGGCCTGCGCACCCAGCCCTTCGACTGCCCGGTGGGCGTGAACACCACATCCTGCCCGGGCACCACCGGGGCGGGCCGGGGCGGATACACCTACGGCGACTTCGGGCACATCATCGACGGACCGGAGGTGCACGCCGACGGTGAGATCTGGGTGGAGACGCTGTGGGACCTGCGGCGCACGCTGGTCGCGAAGCACCCGTCCGACGGGGTGACCCGGGCGCGAGCGCTGATCACCGACGGCATGCGACTCTCGCCCGACGAGCCCAGCTTCCTGGAGGGCCGCGACGCGATCCTCGCGGCCAACAGCGCGCGCGGGTACGGCGACAGCGACGTGATCTGGTCGGTGTTCGCGGCGCGCGGGATGGGCAGCAACGCCAAAGCGCTGAGCGGCCAGGACACGGCACCCGTCGAGGACTTCACGGCTCCCGCGGTCGTGTCACCCGCCCTCCCCGCCACCCCGCTGCCGGGTAACCGGCCCGTGGCCCCCGCGCCCGACACGGCGCCGCCCCGAGCATCCCAGTTCGGGGTCACCAGCCGGCGCTTCCGCGTCGGCTCGAGCAACACCCCCCGGTCCGCGGCGCGGCGCGTGGCGGTGGGCACTCGGTTCCGCTTCCGGCTCTCGGAGCGGGCCGGCGTGACCATCGTGCTGTCCCGGGCTCGGTCCGGCCGCCGCGTGAAGGGAAGCTGCCGCCGTTCCACGCACGCCCTGCGCAGGCACGCGCGGTGCACCCGCTGGCTGGGCGCCGGGCGGCTCGTCCGTGCCGGCCAGTTCGCCGGGCGCGGGTGGGTGCGCTTCAGCGGCAGGCTGTCCGGGCACGCCCTGGCCCCCGGGAGCTATCGCGCGGTGCTGACCGCCCGCGACTCCGCGGGCAATCGCTCCCGTGCCGTGGCCACCAGCTTCACGATTCTGAGGAGGAGCGGAGCCCGGGCGTCGGCGGAGGGTGGGCACCGCACTCTGCTGTCGCGGCCGCGCTCCGGCGCGTAGGATCGGGTCCGTGCGCCCCGAGGTCCACGTGAGCGACGATCCGGCCGGAGTCGTGGCCGAGATGTTGGCCTCGGTGACCGGCCACATGGTGCTCACCGGCGGCTCCACTCCGCGCGTGGCCTTCGAGCGTCTGTCCGAGATGCGCGACGACTGGTCGGACGTGGACATCTGGTTCACCGACGAGCGCTGTGTGCCGCCCGGGCACGAGCATTCGAACTACCGCATGGTGGACGCGGCGCTGCTCAGCCGCGTGTCCGATGTGCGGACGTACCGCATGCTCGGCGAGCTGGGCCCCCAAGAGGGAGCGGATGAGTACGAGCGGCGCCTCGAGGAGGCCTTCGGCGCCGAGCTCCCGGTATTCGACTTCATCCTGCTCGGCATGGGCCCCGACGCGCACACCTGCTCGCTCTTCCCCGGCGACGACGCTCTGGCCGAGCGCGAGCGCCGGGCGGTGGGTGTGGACACGCCGGGCATGGCCCCGCTGGTCCCCCGCATCACTCTGACCCTGCCGGTGGTGAACGCCGCCCGGAGCGCGGTGTTCCTCGTGACCGGTGAGGACAAGGCCGAGGCCGTGGCTCGGAGCTTCGACGGCCCGCCCGACCCGCGCGCCCCGGCATCACTTGTCGAGGGTTCGGTGGAGCTGGTCTGCGACGCCGCCGCGGCGTCCCTGCTGCGGGCCTAGCGCCCGAAGCGGATGATCTGCTGGAACGTCGAGCGGTTGGTGAAGCGCATGGTCTGCGAGAGCAGTCCGGGCGCGAACTTCAGCCGCTCCGCCGTGGCGTCGGCACGCCACTTGGTGGGATCCGGGCCCTGGGTGGCGGCCACGCTGTCCACCGCCGCCTTGAACGCCGCCCACAGCGAGGCGCGGCAGGCGGAGCGGGAGCCGTTTCCGCAGTAGCGCAGGTTGTAATGATCGCGCAGGCGATCTCCGAGCAGCGTGCGCAGGTCCTTGTCCACGTAGCCGTACCAGCCGCCGCCGAACATCCCGCTGTTGATCCCCTGGAGACCCGCGAGGTCCTGGGTGAGCGGCCCGAGCGCCGGGGTGAGCACGGCGTTGGCGATGTTGGTCCAGGCGGGCCCGATGATGGCCGCGCCCGGGTCGTCGATGTTGCCGTCGAGATCGCCGTCGAGCTTGCTCCCGCCGGCGTTCGACCACTTCGTGACGACGTCGGCGGCCTGAGCGGTCAGGGCATCGGGCGCGGGCGAGCCGGCCAGCACCCGCCGGATCACCGGCCACAGCTCGGTGGCCCGCAGGTCCTCGGTGGCGGCGCGGTTCATGACGCTCGCCACGTCCGAGATGCCGGGATGCCGGGGGAAGTCGTCGAACATCTCGACTCGGTGCACCGAGCCGTAGGTGTGTCCGTCGTCGCCCGTCTGCCAACCCGGAGCGGGCTTGTTGTTCCAGTTCAGGAAGATCCCGCCGGGGCCGCCCACGTCGTGCGGGTGCTCATCGCGCGAGAGGAACCCGCGCCAGTCGTAGTTGCCGGTGCCGAGCGTCGGCAGGAGCTTGTTCGTGTGAGGCGCGCGGCGCGGAAGCTTGCCGGAGGAGAAGTAGGCGGTGGTGTCGCGGCTCTCGTAGCCCCAGTTGAAGTTGAAGCCGAACTCGTTGGCCGAGTCGAAGAATCCCTGGACCGTGCGGCCGCGGCCGGTGGTCATGTCGTGCAGTGCGGCGAGGGAGTTCCCATCCTCGCCGTAGGTGGAGCGCTGGCGGGCTATCGCGTAGGGCTTGCCGCCGACGGTCACCGTGCCGAACACGGGGCCGTGCACGGTGATCGGGTAGACCTGCGGCACGCCGTCGAGCGTGCCCGCGTCGAAGGTGGTCATCGCCCGGCACTCGCCCCGGTAGACGTAGTGGCGCGACTCCCGCGTGGGCGCCGACCCGTCCGGCTCGCAGAGCTTCTCGAGGAACTGGTCGCGGTTGTCGTTGCTCGCGGTGGTGAGGCTCCAGGCGTAATCCTTGGTGCGGCCGATCAGCACGTAGGGGCTGCCGCCGGGCACGAGCGCGCCCTGGGCCTGGATCCCGGGGCCGTGCAGGTCAGCCTCGAGCACGATCTCGGGGTAGTAGTAGCCGAGCTGCGGGCCCATCACGGCGAGGCTCTCGCGCGTGGAGGAGCGGAAGGGGTTCACGATCAGGAAGTTCGAGGCGAGCCGGTTGGGAGCGGCGACCAGCGCCTGCGAGGACCCCGGGTCCACGAGCGGCGAGCCCTCGGTGGGGGATCCACCAGATGTGCCGTAATTGAAGCGGCGGTTGGTGGTGGTGGGCGCGTCGTCGTCGTCGGCCTCCATGAGGTCCACGAACGCGCCCGATCCGCGCTTCGCGCCGAGCTGGGTGCGCAGCTTGGCGAGGAAGTCCGCGTTGCGAACCTCGCCGCCGCCGCCGTTGCCGAAGATCGAGCCGATGAAGGCGGTGACGGCGATGGCGTCGTTCACGGTCCAGGGGCGCAACGACGCCGGGACCCCGTCCGTCACGCCCGCGGCGTAGTCCTTGAGGTCGGCGAGGATCTGGCGACCCTTGTTCCCGTAGGTGTCCACGAGCTTCTGCTGCTCGGAGGTGACGAGCGCCTCGGACTGGGCGCTGGGCACGAAGGTGCGGCCGCTGGTGACGAGCGAGAAGGCATCCACTCCGGGCACCTCGGCCACGGCCGCGCGGGCCGGTCCACGGCCGAGCAGCAGGAGCAGCCAGCGGTCTTGGCCGGTCACGAGACCGGTGCCGTACATGAGGTCCGAGCGCGTCTTGGCGTAGATGTGCGGGACGCCGAAGGAGTCGCGCACGATGTTCAGGTCGGGATGGCCCGGTGTGGGCACCACGGTGGTCGCGCCGTTGGGAGCGAAGTCCTCGCGCTTGAAGTGGGTCTTGATGTCATTCTCGGTCACGTGGCCGCGAAGCGGGGTCAGGCTGTCGTACAGCGGCAGCTGATCGGTGCTGTTCTTCGTCAGGCCGGCGCCGCCGTACTGGCCGGGCGGCAGGATGTTGTAGGCGAAGTCGGGACGCTGTACGTGCCCACCGTGACCGTGACCCCAGCCGCCGCCGTGGGCGAGCGCCGCCGGCGCGCCGACGAGGCATGCGCAGAGCGCGATGAAGACTGCTGTTGGGCGGGCGGGGCGGTGCATGCGGGCGGCAGCCGAGGACCCTATGCCCCCGAGGGGGATCCTGCCAAGGCCCAACCGTTCGTTGGGCGCGTTGGCGCCAGGGACCATGTGCTTCTAGAGACGGGCGTCGGCCACCATGGCGCCGAACAGGAGCGCCAGGTAGGCCAGCGAGAAGAGATAGGTGCGCAGCGCCCAGCGGCGGTCCGCCCGCCGGTACAGGATCGTGGCGAAGGTGAGGAACGCGCCGCCCAGGGCCAGCGCGGCCGCCAGGTACAGGCCGTCGAAGAGCCGTCCGGCGAACGGCAGCAGTGTCACGGCCACCAGCAGCACCGTGTAGAGCAGGATCTGGCGCCGCGTCTCGGCCTCGCCGCGCACCACCGGGAGCATCGGGACCCCGGCCTTCGCGTACTCGTCCTTCATCAGCAGCGACAGCGCCCAGAAGTGGGGCGGGGTCCAGTAGAAGACGATCGCGAACAGGTACAGCGCCGACCCCTCGAGGCCACCGGTCACGGCCGCCCAGGCCACGAGCGGGGGAACCGCGCCCGCCGCTCCGCCGATCACGATGTTCTGGGGCGTCGTGCGCTTCAGCCAGAGCGTGTACACGAGCACGTACCCGAGCAGTCCGGACATGGCCAGCACGGCAGCCACCTCGTTCACCGTCAGGGCCAGCAGCGCGAACGACGCGCAGCCCAGGAGCACCCCGAACACGATCGCCGCGCGCGGGCTCACGCGGCCGCTCGCCACCGGGCGATTCGCGGTGCGCGTCATCAGCTGGTCGATGTCGCGGTCGAGCGCGTGGTTGATCGCTCCCGCCCCTCCGGCCGAGAGCGCGCCGCCCAGGCAGGTGAGGATCACGAGCCCGATCGAGGGATCGCCCGCCACGTACATGGTGGTGACCGTGGTGAAGAGCAGCAGCGACTGCACCTTCGGCTTGGTCATCTCCAGGTAGTCGCCCACCACCGCGCGTATACGCGCCGTCACCGGCGGGCGGACCTGGGTCCGGGCCTCCACTACGCGGCCACCGCCTCGGTGCGCCGGTGCGCCCTCTCGGGCGCCGGCGCGGGCACCCGGAAGAGCTGGAGCGTGAGCTCGAGCGTGCTCGCCCACAGGAGCGTGCCCAGGGCGAGGTGCACCACGATCAGCGCCTCGTACTCGTCGAGCCACACGTTCAGCGCCCCCACCAGCACCTGCAGCACGAGTAGCGCGGCCACCGTGAGCGCGGCCCTGACCACACCCGGGCTCGGGCGCCGCCGGAGCGCCACCGCCACCAGCGCCAGCGCCAGCAGGGTGGTGAGGTACATGAAGGCCCGGTGGGTCAGGTGGATGTCCACAAGCCGCGACTGGCCGAAGGGCATGAAGCCGCCGTTGCAGCTGGGGAACTCCTTCCCGCAGGCGTGGTGGGCGCCGTCGCCGAGCTGGTAGTCGGCCCGCCCGTACTTCTGCGTTCCGGCCATGTAGCCCCCGGCCACGATCGTGCACAGCACGAGCACCGAGGTGGCCACGGCGAGCGGCCGGAAGCCGCGACCGCCCTGAGGCGGATCGGCACCGATCACCTCGGGCCGGCTGGCGCGCCAGACCCAGAGCAGGCCCCCGAGCAGAAGCATCGCCAGGCCGAGGTGGGCGGCCACGAGGGCCTCCTCCAGGTTCTTCTCCACCGTGGCTCCGCCCAGGCCGGCCTGGGCCACCACCAGCAGCACCAGCGCGGTGGCCACCCACACCAGCGCGCGGTTCGCCCGGTGATGGCGCCACGCCTGCACGGCGAGGGTCACGATCAGGATCCCCACCACGCCGGCCAGGGCCCGATGGGTGTATTCGATGATGTGGTGGAGGGCGAGGCCGGGCACCACGTCGCCGTTGCAGAACGGCCAGCCGTGGAAGCCCGATCCGCCGGGCCCGCAGCCCAGGCCGGAGTCCGAGACGCGCACGATTCCGCCCACGATGATCAGGGCGAAGGTTGCGATCGCGGTCGCCAGGGCGAGGCGCCGATAGCCGGTCGAGGGGGCGCTCGTCACGAGGCGTTTGAGGCTACAGACTGCGTGCCGCAGCAGGCTGCGCCACGGTCTCGGCCGCCCGGACCCCGGCGGACACCTCGTGCCGGATGTCCTTCATGGGCTCGACGCTGCGGATCCGGGGGATCACATCGAAGTTGTTTACGGGCGGTGGCGACTGCGTGAACCACTCCAGCGTGTTCCCCTTCCATGGGTCGTTCCCGGCCCGTTTGCCGTGCTTGATGCTGTGGAGGATGTTGATCACGGTGAGCAGCACGCCCACACCGAGGATGAACGAGCCGATGGTCGAGATCAGGTTGTAGGTGCTCACGTGCAGGTCGTTGCTGTAGTCGTAGACCCGGCGCGGCATGCCCGACAGCCCGGCGGAGTGCTGCACCAGGAAGGTGGCGTTGAACCCCACGAACATCGTCCAGAAGGATGCCCTCCCGAGGCTCTCGGACAGCATCCGCCCGGACATCTTCGGGAACCAGTAGTAGAGGCCGGCGAAGATGCCGAACACCGAGCCGCCGAAGAGCACGTAATGGAAATGGGCAACGATGAAGTAGGTGTCATGCAGCTGCCAGTCCACGGGGAAGATCGCCATCATCACGCCGGTGATTCCGCCGATCGGAAACAGCGCCAGGAAAGCTGCGGCGAACATGAGCGGCGTCTTGAACACGATCTGCCCGCGCCAGAGGGTGGCGATCCAGTTGAAGATCTTGATGCCGGTGGGCACCGCGATCGTGAACGAGCTGAGCATGAAGAAGGCCAGCACCACCGTGGAGGTGGGGGTGGCGAACATGTGGTGCGCCCACACCAGGAGGGAAAGAAAGGCGATGGCCACGGTGGAGGCCGCGATCGCCTTGTAGCCGAAGATCGGTTTGCGCGCGAAGACCGGCAGCACCTCCGAGATGATCCCGAAGGCGGGCAGGACCATGATGTAGACCTCGGGGTGCCCGAAGAACCAGAACAGGTGTTGCCAGAGCAGCGGGTCGCCTCCGCCGGTGGGGTCGAAGAAGGCGGTGCCGAAGTGGCGGTCGGTGAGCAGCATCGTCACCGCGGTGGCCACGGAAGGGAGGGCGAGGATCAGCAGGTAGCTGTAGACGAGGATCGTCCATAGGAACAGCGGCATCCGGCCCCAGCTCATGCCCTTGGCGCGCATGTTGTGGATCGTCGCGACGAAGTTGATGGCGCCCAGCAGCGAGGAGATGCCGGTGAGGTGGATCAGGAAGATCCAGGCGTCCACACCCCCGCTGGGCGAGAAGCTGTCGTCCGACAGCGGCGCGTACATCGTCCAGCCCGCCCGGGGCGGATCGAAGAAAATGCTGGTGTAGAAGGCCATCCCGCCGAAGAGCAGGAGCCAGAAAGAGAGCGCGTTGAGGCGCGGGAAGGCCATGTCCCGGGCCCCGATCATCAGCGGGACCATGTAGTTGCCGAAGCCGGCCAGCACCGGCACCACGAACAGGAAGACCATCGTGGTGCCGTGCATCGTGACCAGCCCGTTGTAGGTCTCGGGCGTGACCACGGTGCCGTTCGGCTGCGCCAGCTGGAGGCGCATCAGCAGGGCCTCCACGCCACCGATGATGAAGAACACGAAGGTGGCGAACAGGTACATGATCCCGATCTTTTTGTGATCGGTGGTGGTGAGCCACTCGAGCCAGCCGCCCTGCCGCTCGCGCCGGCCGTGGAGCACGATCTCGGGGCTGCCGCCCAGTTCCCTTCCGGTGAGGCTCCGGGCTTCCACTACTCGAGCTCCCCTTCCTTTGCGCGCTGCTTGCGCTGGTCGCCCAGCTCCTGGCCGGCCCTCCTGATGTCCTCACGCTTCTGCATCGCCCAGCTCGTGAACTGCTCGGGCGTGACCGCGCGTACCTTGGCGCGCATGTCGGCGTGGTTGATGCCGCACAGCTCGGCGCACTGCCCGATGTACGTGCCCTCCTTGCCGCGCGGGATCTTGAACCAGGTCTTGTTCACGTGGCCCGGAACGGCGTCCACCTTGCCGCCTAGCTTGGGGATCCACCAGGAGTGGATCACGTCCGCGGCCCGCACCTCGAGCGTGACCGTCGTGCCCGTGGGCACGACCATCTCGTAGTAGCTGAAGAGCTGCTGGTCGCCGGGGTAGTCGTAGCGCCACAGGTACTGGCGCCCATTGACCTGGATGTTGAGGCTGGGCCCGCCCCCGGGCGGCGGCGCGGGCTGGTCGATGGAAGCGAACTCCGCCTGGGAGGCGAGGCCGTCCGGATCGGAGGGCGGCGGGTTCTTGATGTCGTCCAGATACACGAACGTGATCACGGTCAGGACCACGAGGATCAGGGCGGCACCGATGGTCCAGCCGAGCTCCAGTGGCGTGTTGCCCCGGATCTGCGCCGCCTCGGGGCCGCCTCGGCGGGCGCGGTGGCGGACCAGTGACCAGATCAGGGTGCCCTCCACGATCAGGAAGATCACGATCGCCACGTAGAGCGTGATCTTGTAGAGGGTGTCTATGTCATCGGCGTTCGGCGAACCGCCGGATTCGGGCGTGAAGGCGTCCGCCAGCGCGCCGGGCGCGGCCACAAGGAGTGCGATGGCGGCCGCCGCGAGAGCGGCCAGCAGCACTAGACGTGTACGGCGCCGGGGCAAGGCGCACCGCATCATATCCCTGGCCCGGACAAGCGCTCCACTTCGTGCCAGTTGCCCCGAAGAGGGCATGGTCCGGTGCTCGCCCGATCACCGATCGGGCTCCGCTCCTCCCTGGGCATGCAGCCAGACCGTCCGATCGGGCTCCGCTCCTCCCTGGGCCGAGCCGGGCTCAGTCGGGGGGACCCAAGGGCTCGCCGGGGCCACCGCTCCGCGCTTCGCCCGCCACCTCCAGCTCGCGCACCCGGAGGCGGCCCACCTCGAGCTCCTCGATCTTCAGGTGCCCGATCACCATTCGCCGGACGGCAAGGCGGGCTATCGCGAGGGCGCCGATGGCGGCCGCGCCGGTGGACATGGCCCCGATGGCGCGGGCCCCCGTGGCGGTGGCGGCAAAGTCCGCGGCGGCCCGGAACGGTCCGCGCCGAGCCTGGCTCACGCGCCCTGGAACTGCGGGTCGCGCTTCTGGACGAAGGCCGTGACCCCCTCTTGGAAGTCCCGCGTGCGCGCGAGGGCGTGCTGGAGCTCCGCCTCCAGGTCGAGCTGGCCGTCGAGGTCCGGGTAGAGCATGCGGTTGAGCGCCTGCTTGGATGCCGCGTACGAGCGGGTGGGCCCTCCGGCCAGCCGGTTGAGGAGCGTGCCGGCCTCGTCCAGCAGCCGGTCGTCCGGGTAGACGTAGTTCACGAGCCCCCACTCGAGCGCCCGGGCCGAGTCCACGCGCTCGCCCAGCAGCGCCATCTGGAGCGCCCGGGCCTTGCCCACCGCGGCGGGCACGAAGAGTGTGGACCCGCCGTCCGGCATCAGGCCGATGTTCACGAAGGCAAGCCCGAAGTAGGCGGATTCGGCCGCCAGCACCAGATCGCAGGCGAAGGCCAGGGAGGCGCCGATCCCCACCGCGGGACCGTTCACCGCGGCCACGACTGGCTTCTCGAGCCGCCGCACCCCGGCGATGATCGGGTGGTAGATGTGGAGAAGCTCCTTCCGCACGTCCGGCATGCCGTCCTCAGCGGGGTCGAAGCCCTCCTTGAGGTCGGCCCCCGACGAGAAGCCACGGCCCGCGCCGGTGATGAGCAGTGCGCGCACGGAGGGGTCCGCCGCCTCGCCCTCGATCACGCTCTTAAGCTCGGCCCCGAAGGCGGCCGTCCATGCGTTCAGCGATTCCGGCCGGTTGAGTGTGAGGCGGCCGGCCCCGCCATCCTGCTCCCAGATCAGGTGCTCGTAGCTCATGGCGCGAGCCTACTGCGAGGCCTCGTCGCCCGGTGTGCTCCTCCTGGGAGGAGCGGAGCCCGATCGGTGATCGGGGCGAGCACCGGACTCCTCCTGGGAGGAGCGGAGCCCGATCGGTGATCGGGGCGAGCACCGGACTCCTCCTATCCTGAGCGCATGGTGCTCGACGCCGTGGAGTGGCTTGGCCACTCCGGGTTCCGGATCATGGTGGGCAGGTCGGTGATCTACATCGACCCGTACCGCGTACCCGCGGGCTCCCCCGAGGCCGACCTGATCCTCGTGACGCACGGGCACTACGACCACTTCTCCCCCCAGGACGTGGAGCGCCTGTCGGGCGACCGAACCTGGCTCGTGGGGCCGCCCGCGGTGGCCGAGCGGGTGAGCGGGCAGGTGCACTCGATCGTGCCCGGCGAGCGCCTGCCGGACGAGCTCGTACGCGGGGTGGACGTGGCGGCGGTGGCCGCCTACAACACCTCCAAGCGCGATGCGGAGGGGCGGGTCTTCCATCCCCGCGAGGCGGGATGGGTGGGTTACGACCTGAACGTCCGGGGAGAGCGCATCTACCACTCGGGTGACACGGACGTGATCCCCGAAATGGACAGCGTCACCGGGGTGGACCTGGCGCTCCTGCCCGTGAGCGGCGTGTACGTGATGACCGCCGACGAGGCGGCCGAGGCGGCCCGCCGGATCCAGCCCCGCGTGGCCGTGCCGATGCACTGGGGTGAGAACATCGGCACCATGGCCGACGCCCGCGCCTTCGCGAAGCGGGCGCCGGTGGAAGTGCGGATCCTCACCCGCGTGACCTAGGAAGGCATAGTCCGGTGCTCGCCCGATCACCGATCGGGCTCCGCTCCTCCTGAGGGTTGCTAAGCCTTGATGCGGCGGTGCTTGCGCACCGCGAGCCCGGCCACGACCATGCCCGCGCCCACGGTCACCAGGGACGCGAGCTCGAAGCCGGTGGAGGCTAGGAAGCCGAAGCCGCCGCCCCCGGAGCTCGTCTGCCCGGCGGGGACTCCGCCGCTCGACGGCGTCGTGTTCGTGCCCTGATCCTCGAGGGGAACGATCAGCTCCTCGTCGGACTCGGTCTCCGTGGACTGGGTGGGGGTCACGGGAGTCGTCACCGGCGGCGCCGCCTGCTCGACCGTGGCCGGGTTCGGCACGGCCTCGGCGCCGGGGGTGCCGCCCGACCGCTGGGAGTTCTGAGCGGGCGCGCTTCCGCCGCCGCCGCTGGGCACCACGCCGTTTGCCCGGGCCCCGCCCGAGCCGGAGTCGCTCCCGGGGGACGCCCAGGCGACGGCCACGGCTCCCATGGTGGCGAGCACGACGGATGCGGTCAGGGCCAGGCGCAAGGTGTTCATTCCGCCCTGGTTCGCCGTGCCTCGCCGGGTTCCTATCCATGCACGGGGCTATGCTGCGCTGCGATTTGCGTAGTACTCGCGCCCTCCGCATCGCTGCGTGGGGCGCGGTGGCGGTCGGCGTCGCCACTCCGCTGTTGCGGCACCGCCTTCGGCTGCGCCCGCTCACGGTTTCGGCGCTCACGTGGCCGGCCCCCGCCGCGCTCGCCCTCGCCGCCCCACGCACCCCGCTGCGGGACGCCGGCATCTATGGGCTCCAGATGTGGGCCTACTTCGCCCATTTCGACATGGCCGACGACGACCCCGAGGCCTTCCGCGAACGGGTGAAGGTCCGCTATCCGGCGGTGCTGGACCGAATAATCGGGCTCGGGGAGGCACCCACCGTCCGGCTCCAGCGCACCCTCGGGCGGAAGGGCGGCGTGGGTCCGCTCGAGTTCGGTCTCGCCGCCGTGCACTGGAGCTGGTTCCTCTTCCCGCACGGCACCTGCGCCTACATCCTCCTTCGTCACCGCCGGTACGTGGAACGCTCGACAGTGCTGATGGCCGCGTGCTTCGACGCCGGATGCGTCGTCTACTGGCTTCTGCCCACCGCTCCGCCGTGGTTCGCGGGGCAGGAGGGCGAGCTGCCGCCGGTGCGCCGGATCATGGCGGAGGCGGGGGAGAGGTTCTGGGGACGCCTCTGGGACCCGCTCTACAGTTCTCTACAAGGAAATCCGTTTGCCGCGATGCCCTCACTCCACTTCGGCACCTCCGCGATGGCAGCGCGCCTGCTCTCACAGGTCGGACCGAGGCACGGCGCGGTGGGCTGGACGTACGCGCTGACTCTAGGATTCGGGCTCGTCTACCTCGGCGAGCACTACGTGGTGGATCTGATGGCCGGCCTCGCGCTGTCCGAGACTCTCTGGCGCCTGGCACCCCGGCTCGGGCCCACCGCCAGGGCCGTGGGCGGCGTGATCCAGCGCATGGAGCCGCAGGCCGGCCGATGAGCGTCGAGCAGACCGGCCTGCGTGACGAGCAGGAGCCGGATCTGGACCTGCCCGGCGCCGAGGAGGACGGCACCGACGAGGACGAGGGTGGTGCGCTTCACGCGCTGCTTCAGGACCGGCGCAAGCTGGCGAGCGGGCTGCTCGTGCTCGTCCTCATCATCGCCGCCATCTACCTGGTGTTCCCGAAGCTGGTGGGCCTGGACGACGCCATGGACCGCTTCGACGACGCCACCTGGTATTGGATCGTTATCGCCGTGGGGTTCAACGCCGTGGCGTTCGTGGCCTACGTGGCGCTCTTCCGGGGAGTGCTCGGCGGGGTGAAGGACGAGGGCCTGCGCCGCCGGCTTGACTGGCGCGCCTCGTACCAGATCACGATGGCCGGGCTGGCGGCCACCCGCATCTTCTCGGCCGCGGGCGCGGGCGGCATCGTGCTCACCTACTGGGCCCTGCGCAAGGCCGGGATGTCGCGGCGGCGCTCGGCATGCCGGATGGTCGCCTTCCTGACCCTGATGTACGTGGTGTACCTGGGGGCGCTGGTGGTGTTCGGGGTGCTGCTGCGGACCCATGTGCTCCCCGGCGACGCCCCCTTCGGCGGCACCGTGGTGCCGGCCGCGGTAGCCGGCGGCCTGATGCTCGTATTCAGCCTGGTGGCGCTGATTCCGCAGGACGTGGAGCGCCGCATCGCCGCCTATGCGGGCGGGTACCGGCGAAAGCGCTTCCTCATGCGGATCGCCACCGGCCCGGCCACCCTGGCCACCGGCGTGCGCACCGCGATCGCCTACATACGGCACCCGCGGCGCGGGGCGGTGGCCGTGCTCGGCGCGGTGGGGTTCTGGGCGGCCAACATCGGAGTCCTGTGGGCCGCGTTCAAGGCCTTCGGCGGCAACGTGCCCCTGGCGGTGCTGATCCAGGGCTTCTTCGTGGGCATGGCCGCCAACCTGATCCCGTCGCCCGCCGGGGGTGTCGGATCGGTGGACGCGGGCTTGATCGGCGCGTTCGTGCTGTTCGGGGTATCGAGCTCGGTGGTGTTCCCCGCGGTCCTGGTCTACCGGGTGATCGCGTTCTGGCTGCCCATTCCCCCGGGAGTGGTGGCCTACTTCCAACTGCGGGCCACGGCGGCCCGCTGGGATGAGGAGCGCACCTTGGGAAGGCCCTCGGGTGGCTATACTTCAGAAAGTAAAGTAACGGTTTGAGCCCGCGGTACGCGCGGGAGCGAGGGTGAGCGAATGAGCGTTGAGGTCAAGGACATCGAGAATGTCGTGATCGTGGGCAGCGGCCCGGCGGGCTACACGGCCGCGCTGTACACGGCGCGCGCGGACCTCGAGCCGCTCGTGATCGAGGGGTTCGCCTGGGGCGGGCTGCTCCAGCAGACCACCGACGTGGAGAACTACCCCGGCTACGCGGAGGGCATCCTCGGCCCGGAGATGATGCAGCACTTCCGCGACCAGGCCGAGCGCTTCGGCACGCGCTTCATCACCGATGACGCGACGAAGATCGAGCTGGGCCATGAGCAGGGGGACATCCACCGCATCACCGTGGGGGACCGCGAGATCCGCGCCCGCTCAGTGATCCTGGCCATGGGGGCCGAGCCCAAGAAGCTCGGGGTGCCCGGCGAGGACCAGCTCGCCGCCCGCGGCGTCTCCTACTGCGCCACCTGCGACGCGGCGTTCTTCCGCAACGCCGAGACGATCGTGGTCGGCGGCGGCGACACCGCCATGGAGGACGCCACCTTCCTGGCCAAGTTCGCTGGCAGGGTGGGCATCGTGCATCGCCGGAACGACTTCAGGGCCTCGGCGATCATGATCGATCGCGCCCGCGCCACCGAGAACATCGACCTGATCACCCCGTACAGCGTCGAGCGCTTCGAGCCCGGCGAGAACGGGTCGCTGGACCATGCGGTGCTTCGCAACACCGAGGACGGCTCGGAGAAGAAGATCGAGATCGCCGGGGCGTTCATAGCGGTCGGCCACAGGCCGAACTCCCAGCTCGTTGAGGGCCAGGTGGCCACGGACGACCAGGGCTACGTCCTGGTGGAGGGGCGCTCCACGCGCACCGCCCGCCCGGGCGTCTTCGCCTCCGGCGACCTCACCGACCACACCTACCGCCAGGCCGTGACCGCGGCGGGCACGGGATGCATATCGGCGCTCGACGCCGAGGCCTACCTGCGTGACCATCCGGTCGATCCCGAGGCCCACTGGGCCCCGGACCCGGACAAGGTGGCCGCGGCCGCGGAGCGCGCGGCCTCCTAGCCGCACCGCCGCCCCAGTGCCCGAGACCTGGAGCAACTGGGCGCGGGACCAGGGCTGCGCCCCCGAGCGGATCGCCCGCCCGGGAAGCGAGGAGGAGCTGTCCGAGCTGGTGGCGGGCGCACGTGCGGTTAGGGCGGTGGGCGCGGGCCATTCCTTCACCGACATCGCCTGCACCGACGGCGTGCTCGTGGACCTGTCGCGCATGGCCGGGGTGCTGAGCGTCGACGGACCGGACGTGACGGTGGAGGCGGGCGTGACCCTCCATGCGCTGGGCGAGGAGCTGGCCGCCCGCGGGCTCGCCCTCGAGAACCAGGGCGACATCGACGCGCAGACCCTGGCCGGGGCAGTGTCCACGGGCACGCACGGCACCGGCGCGCGTTTCGGCAACATCTCGTCGCGGGTGGTGGGCATGCGAATCGTGACCGGCTCGGGCGAGCCGGTGGACGTTCGCGACGGAGATGAGCTGCTGGCCGCGCGCGTCGGGCTCGGAGCGCTCGGCGTGATCTCCCGGGTCACGGTCCGCTGTGTGCCCGCGTTCACCATTCACCGCGTGGACGAGCCGCGCTTGCTCGACCACGTGGTGCCCCGCCTCGACGCCGTGGTGGACGCGACGGACCACTTCGAGGCCTTCGTCTTCCCCTACACCCGCACCGCCCTGACCCTCACCTCGGAGCGCACCGACCGCGAGCCCCGGCCGCGCTCGCGAATCGCGGACGCGGCACAGGAGCTGATTCTCGAGAACGGAGTGCTCGGGGCGGCGGTGCGTACCGGCAGGGTGGTGCCGCGTGCAATCCCGCGCATCAACCGCTTGCTCGCGAGGGGGCTCACCCGCACCGAATACCTGGACGCGAGCCACCGGGTGTACGCCAACGTGCGCCGCGTGCGCTTCACGGAGATGGAGTACGCCATCCCCCGCGAGCGTGCCGCCGAGGCCCTGGAGCGGGTGCTCGCGATGATCGAGCGCCGGGGGCTGCCGATCGGGTTCCCGATCGAGCTCCGCGTGGTGGCCGCCGACGACGCCTTCCTCTCCACCGCCCAGGGGCGAGCCACCGCCTACATCGCCGTCCATCAATACCGGGGCATGGAGTTCGAGACCTACTTCCGGGCCGTGGAGTCGATCATGGACGAGTACGACGGCCGGCCTCACTGGGGCAAGCGCCACTACCAGTCGTCCCACACCCTCGCCCCGCGCTACTCCGGCTGGGGACGCTTCCAGGCCGTGCGCCGGCGCTTCGATCCCGAGGGGCGCTTCACCAACGACTACACGCACCGCGTGCTCGGGCCGGCCTGACGGGTACCTACTAGAGCTCCGTCCGCCCCTCGCCGCGATACGTGGGCTCCTCGCCCACGATCCGGCCCCGGCTCACCAGGTACAGCCGGTCGAAGCGCTCGCAGAGCTCGCCCGCCTTGGCGTGGCGCATGTACACCCGGTCGCCGAGCCGCAGCGAGGCCGCGGCGGCGCCGAGCACCGGCGTCTGCACCTCGCCGGCCCCCTCGCGCGGGTCGAGGCGAAGCCCTTCCGGGCGGTGGGGTGAGGGCAGGCGGTCGCGGCCCGCCGGCCCCGAGGCGTGATAGCCCCCGCCGAGCAGCGTGGCCACGCCGCCGCTCGGGCGCCGCACCACCGGCAGGGCGAACATCGCGGCCGGTGTGAGCGTGAAACCGGCGTAGCGATCGAAGAGGGTGGGGGCATAGAGGCCGGACCCGGCGGTGACCTCGGTCACGGCGGGCTCGCCCGCGGTGGTGTGGAGGCTGCCCGTGCCGCCCCCGTTCACGAACTCCAGCGGGGCCACCTCGCGCACCGCGGCCACCACCGCGGCCCGGCGCTCGGCGATCTCCGCCACCGACCGCTGCTTCATCCAGCGGATCCCGCGTTCCTGCCAGGCCGCACCCAGCGGGCGATCCCCAAGCCCCGCGATGTGCGCCTCGTAGCCCATGATCCCGGCCAGCTCGAACCCGGAGCGGCGCACGATCTCCGCAGCCAGGGCGCGCGCCGCCTCCGGCGTGCGGACGGGCGAGCGCTTGGCTCCGATCTTGATCCGGCCGCCCGCGGGCCACCAGCTCAGGTCGAGCTCGATGCAGACACGGATCGGGGCCGCCCGGGGCGTGCCGGCGGCGGCGTCGATCAGGTCGAGGTGGGCGGGCGAGTCCACCATCACCACCGGCCGCCCCTCCTCCTCGACCCGGGCCAGCCGCGCCAGCCCGTCGCGGTCGGCGGTGGGATAGGCGAGCAGGATGTCCCGGAAGCCCTGCTCGAACAGCCACAGGCTCTCGCCCAGCGTGAACGTCATGAGCCCGCGGAAGCCCGGCTCATGGCCGAGCACGTCGTGAAGGATCTGGCGGCAGCGGACGGACTTGGAGGCCACGCGGATCGGCGTGCCTCCCGCGCGGGAGAGCATCTCGCGCGCGTTGGCCCAGAGTGCGTCGAGGTCCACGAGGGCAAACGGAGCCGGAACGTCGCGGAACAGGTCCTCGAGTTCCTCGAAGGTGAGGGCCCGGCCGGGCGCCGGGGCGTGGGGAGCGGTCACGGCCACCCCGCCGATTATGGCCGAGGGTACGGTGCCGGGCGGTGCCCGCTCCCGTTCTCGTCCTCGCCGCCGTGGCCTCCGTGCAGCTCGGGGGGGCGCTGGCCAAGACCCTGTTCGACGACGCCGGCTTCGCCGGCACCGCCTTCCTCCGGGTGGGCCTGGCCGCGATCGTGCTCTGCCTCGTGTGGCGCCCGAGCCCGGCGGACCGCAGTCGCCGCCAGCTCGCCCTGGCGGCTCTCTACGGGGTGACGCTCGCGGGCATGAACCTGGCGTTCTACGCGTCCATCGACCGCATTCCGCTCGGTGTGGCCGTGACCTTCGAGTTCGTGGGACCGCTCGGGGTCGCGGTCTTCGGCTCCCGGCGGCCGCTCGATCTGGCCTGGGTCGCCCTGGCGGCGTGCGGCATCCTCCTGCTGTCGGACTTCGGCTCCGGGGACCTCGACGGCCTCGGCGTGGCGCTGGCACTGCTGGCGGGCGCGTTCTGGGCGGCGTACATCCTGGTGGCGGCCCGGGTGGGCCAGGCCTTCTCCGGAAACGCGGGACTGGCCATGGCCATGGCCGTGGCCGCCGTGCTGCTGCTGCCGGTGGGGGTGGCGGACGCCGGCGCCGACCTGCTCCTGCCGGCGGTGCTGGGCGTGGGAGCCGCAGTGGCGCTGCTGTCCTCGGTGATCCCGTACACGCTCGAGCTGGAGGCGCTCCGGCGCCTGCCCGCCGGCGTGTTCGGAGTGCTGATGAGCCTCGAGCCCGCGGTGGCCGCGCTGGCGGGCTACGTGGTGCTCGGCGAGGCGCTGGGGGCGCGAGAGCTGGTGGCCATCGCGCTGGTGGCCGGGGCCAGTGCGGGCGCCGCCCTGGGCGCGAACGTGGCGCTGCGCGACGCCTGAACGTCGCCGCCCGGGGAGAGGAGCATGGGGGTGGCCGCCGAACGGCATCCAGGACGATGGCCAATCCACCCGCTCGCGAGGACAGGGCCGCGCGCGCCCGCCGAAGCGTCAGTGCCGGGTACGGCCTGGTGCTCGCCCTCGTCTCGGCCTCGATCGCGTTCCAGCTGTTGTCCACGGGGGGGAGCGGGGAGCGCTTCCTCACCGTCGCGCTGCAGGCCGCCACGCTGGTGGCCGCCGTGTGGACGGCGGGCGCGCGCCGGCCGGTCGTCCGGCTGGCCGCGGGTGTGGCCGTTGTGGTGGTGCTCGCGGCGGGAGTGCTCTGGCTCCTGCACGGGAGCGTCCCCCCGGCCGCGGCGGGACTGGTGAACGGGCTGCTCGTGGCAGTGGCTCCTGCGACACTGGCGGCGGGCCTGGTGCGGGCGCTTCGGTCCGAGCGCGCGGTGACCCTCCGCACCGTGGCGGGCGTGCTGGCGATCTACCTGCTGGCCGGCATGTTCTTCTCGTTCCTCTACAGCGTGATCGGAGCCTTCGACTCCGACGCCGTGTTCGCCGGTCACGCCCAATCGACGGCCGCGAACAACCTCTACTTCAGCTTCGTCACGCTGGCCACGGTGGGGTACGGAGACCTCATTCCCGGCGCCGATGTCACCCGGATGTTCGCCGTCGCGGAGATGCTCTTCGGCCAGATCTACCTGGTGACGGTGGTGGCCCTGATCGTGAGCAACCTGGGACGCAGCCGCGAGCCGGTCACGCCTCCGTCGCGCTAGTCGAGAAGAACTCCAGCGCGGTCCGGGTCTTCGTCTGCTGCTCGCCGGACAGGTCCACGCCCTGGCTCGCGAGGAACGCGCGGGACTCCACGGCCACCTGGAACATCCGCGACGGCTCGCACTTGCCGGACAGCTCGAGGATGCGCGTGCCGTCGGGGTAGAGCCACAGCTCCGCGACGAGCTTCCTGCCCGGGAGCCCCTTCGGCTTCATGTTGAGCTTCAGCACGAGGATCGGCCCGAGGAGCGTGAGGTCGTCGAGACCGAGTCCCTTCGGGGCGTGCGACTCGTAGAAGCGGCGCTGCGCCTTCGAGAACAGCTTCCGGATCGGCTGGTCGCCCGCCACCACCCGTCGTACGCCGGTGGAGCCGGAGCCCTTCATGGAGGCCGAGCAGACGTAGCCGCCCGGCATCGCGTCCACCTCCACGACCAGGTCCCTCGACGACCGGACGTCCTCGGGCAGCTTGCTCGGGACGACCGGGCGAAGCTTGACCACGGAGTCGTCGTCCCGGCCCTGCACGCGGCGTGCGCGGACCACCACTCCCTTTTGGTCCAGCATCAGGTCAGGCGTGTCGAAGAAGAAGACCTGGCGGATCTGCGCGTCCAGGGGGTCCATCCCCAGGGCACTCGCCGTCGATCGATGGTGCTCCTCGGGCACGGTCAGCTTGAGCTCGGCGCTGTCGGCGCCGCCGAGAAGGCCCAGGAGCTCCTGCAGCTCCTCGTCGGGCAGCTCCGTGAGCCTCTTCCCACCCGCGGTCATGAGCCGAGTATCCAATGGCCCGGGTGACCGTGCATCACCCTGTGAGGGTGATCTCCCACATCAGCGAGAGCCGGCGCTAACGTCCCGCCACTCGTGAACGTGTGGGCCGCACTCGGATGGGGTTCACTGGCGGCTTCGTCGCTCGTGCTCGGGGCCCTGGTTGGCCTCGCGCGCCGCTGGCCCGGGCGCCTGGTGGGGCTGGTGCTCGGCTTCGGGGCGGGGGCGTTGGTGAGCGCTGTGAGCTTCGAGCTCGCGCAGGAGGGGGTGAAGATAGGCGGGGCGGACTCGGTGGCCGTGGGCATGGCCCTCGGCGCGCTTGCCTTCTATTTCCTGGACGGCGTCGTCGATCGCCGGGCGCAGGGGTCCGCGGCGGGCTCCTCCCTGGCGCTCGGCGCATTCCTCGACGGGATCCCCGAGCAGCTGGTTTTGGGGCTTGGCGTGGCCGCAGGCGGCGGAGTGAGCGTGGGGCTGCTCGCGGCCATCTTCGTATCGAACCTCCCGGAGGCGGTCGGTTCCGCGAGCGCCATGCTCGCCGGCGGGCGCGAGCGGGGGACGATCCTCCGGATGTGGATGGTGGTCGCGGTGCTCTGCGCTCTCGCTTCCCTCGTGGGGTACGGCATCGCCGACTCGACCGGCAATGAGCTCGAGGGCGCGGTGAACGGTTTCGCCGCCGGCGCGCTCCTGGTCATGCTCGTGGACTCGATGATTCCCGAGGCCACCAAGCAGGCCGGGCGGACCACGGGCCTCGTGACGACGCTCGGGTTTGCGGTGGCGTCCGTCCTGTCAGGCGTTTCCTAAGAGAGACCGGTCACTCCATCGCCGATCAGCTTCGCCCCGATCACCAGGCAGAGCACCGCCATGATCGCCGCGTTGTGGGCGCCCATCCAGCCGTTGAGGTCGTCCAGCAGGCTCTTGGCCCGCTCGCCCATCAGGAAGAAGATCGCGACCGGGATGCCCGGACCAAGCGTTCCGATCACGATGAACACCGCGAGGGCCACCGCCTGGTCGCCGGCGCCGATGCCCGTCTGGGCGATGGCGGCGGCGGCGCCCGCGGTCAGGAGCAGGTTCTTCGGGTTCACGCCGGAGAGGAGCGCGCCCGTCGCCAGCGACCGCGCGGGCGTGAACCCGTCGATGGTGCGCATCCACTTGGGCAGCTCGGCCTCCTCGCCCGGGCGCGGCCGGCCGCGCCATTGGCGCGCCGCCACCAGCAGCAGGAGCACGCCGAGCACGATCTTCAGCACCCCGACCCAGTCGGCCGGGGCGCCCTCGTCGCTGGCGTCCGCGCCGCTCGAGGCAAGCAGGATCAACGTGCCGACGAGCGCGAGGCCGATCACCCAGCCGAGCACGAAGGCCGGGCCATTGCTGCCGGCCCGCGGCGTGCCCAGCATCAGCACCACCGCGATGATCGGCACCGGGCTGAGCGCAACGCCCACACCCAGCGAAAGCACCTGTCCGATTGCGTCGCCCATCAAGATCCTCGAGTGGACACGATTCTCGCGGTGCGGTTGGTGTGCGCGAATCACCCCGTCCGGGTGAGACCGGAAGGGTGAGCGGCGACCGCGTCACCTGGGGCGGGCACTCCACCGTTCTCCTCGAGCTGGGGGGCGCGCGGCTGCTCACCGACCCCGTTCTGCGCTCCCGCGTGGCCCACCTGCGCCGCCACGGCAAGCCCCCGGCGGTGGGCCTCTCCGAGCGGCTCGATGCCGTGCTGGTCTCCCACCTGCACTACGACCATCTGGACCTGCCCTCGCTGCGGGGCATCGCGAGTGAGGTCACGGCCTTCGCGCCCTACGGAGCCGGATGGCTGCTCCGGCGGGCCGGATTCGGAGCCGTCAGGGAGCTGCGTCCCGGAGAATCCGGTGAGCTGGCGGGAGTACGCGTGTCCGCCGTGCCCGCCGCGCACGACCCGCGGCGGCGGCCGCTCGGGCCGCGGGCGGAGCCAATCGGCTTCGTGCTCGAGGCCGGTCCGCGCGTGTACTTCGCGGGCGACACCGACCTGTTTGCCGGTATGAGCGACATCGGCCCGGTGGACCTGGCCCTGCTGCCCGTGGCCGGGTGGGGCCCCGAGCTCGGGAGCGGGGGACACCTGGACCCGGAGTCGGCCGCCCGCGCCGCGGCACTGATCCGCCCGGCGGTGGCGGTGCCGATCCACTGGGGCACGCTCCATCCGCGAGGACGCCGGCTGGGCGACTGGTTCACCGAGCCGGCGCGCCGCTTCGCGGCGCACGCGGCGGAGCTCGCCCCCGAGGTGGAGGTGCGCGTGCTGGCGCCTGGGGAGTCGCTGGTGCTGTAGCTCCGCCGTCGTGCGAAGATCCGCTGACCATGGACCTGCGCGCCGACGAGCACCCGCTGTACGAAGGCCGGCCCTCCTGGAGAGCGCTGATGTCCTTCTATGTCACCGGCCTGATCGCGGCCGTGGTGCTCGGAGGCATCCTCTGGCTCGTGAGCTCGCCCGGCGCGGGGGTGCTCGTGGGCGCCGTGGTGTTCGCGCTGACCCTCGTGATCGGATATGTGCGCCGGCTCTTCACGAAGTACCTGATCACGACCCGGCGGCTGCGCATCACACGCGGCATCATCCGCCGCAATGTCCAGGAGACACGCCTCGAGCGCGTCCAGAACGTGAACTACGAGCAGGGCGTCATCGACCGCCTGTTCAAGGTCGGCACGGTGGACTTCGACACGGCCGGCACGGACGACTCGGAGTTCAGGTTCGAGTGGGTGAACGCCCCGGAGGCCGTCGTGCGGGCCGTGGACGACGCGGTGGCCCAGGCCGTCTCCGCGCCGGAGCCGGACCGGCCGAGCCCGCCCGCGTCTGTGTGATCGGCTTCGCCCGGCTGGCCGGAGGCCCGTGGGTATCGACCTTCTCTTCTTCGGGACGAACGCGCTCTGGCTCGCGGCCGAGTCCGGGCGCTCACCCAGGCCGGTGGGCGACTTGGTCAGCCCGTAGGAGAGAGCTCGTCCGTCACGTCAGCGGGCGGCCACCAGGTCCTGGGAAGCGCCGCCAGGAGGGCATCCACGATACGAGCATCGAACTGTGTGCCCGAGCAGCGGCGCAGCTCCGCGGCCGCCTCGTCGTGGGACATGGCGGCGCGGTGGGGGCGGGCACTGGTCATGGCTTCATAGGCTTCGGCCACCGCGACGATGCGCGCTTCGAGAGGAATCTGGTCGCCCCGGAGGCCGAGCGGATAGCCGCTCCCGTCCACCCTCTCGTGATGGGCGAACACCCACTCCGCGATGTCGGTCAGGTCGGCGCCGGCCAGGATGCGCGCCCCCAGCTCCGGGTGCCTGCGAATCTGAGCCCACTCCTCGTCGTCGAGCGGTCCCGGCTTCTGGAGAATCGCGTCGGGAACCCCGATCTTGCCCACGTCGTGGAGCACGGCGGCCAGAGCCACACGCTCGATCGAGGCCTGCGGCAGTCCCAGGCCCACCGCGACGGCGCGGGTGTAGCGGCTCACCGTCTGCGAGTGCTGGGCGGTGCCCGAGTCGCGGGCGTCGATCGTCTCCGCCAGCACTAGGACCACGGACAGCTGGCCCGGAGGCTGGGCGTCCGCCGCTATCTCCCCGGTGACCACGTCCGCGATCACCTCGGCGTTGTAGAGGACGGTGCGATCGCGTCCGAGCTTCTTCGCCGCATAAAGAGCCTGGTCCCCGGCCCGGAGCAGGTCGTCGGCGGACCCCCCGTCGTCCGGGAAGCAGGTCACGCCGATGCTCACCGTCAGCGGCGCCGCCGTGTCGACGAACGCCCCCTTCACCGAGCGCCGCAGCCGCTCGGCCACCAGAAGGGCGTCGTGCCGGGTGGCTTCGGGCAACACGAGAGCGAACTCCTCGCCCCCCAGGCGCGCCGGGATGTCGATGATGCGCGTCAGCCTGGTCATCTGGTCGGCGAAGCGCTTCAGCACCTGGTCGCCGCTCGGATGACCGAGGAGGTCGTTCACGCGCTTGAAGTGGTCCAGGTCGGCCACCAGCAGGCTCACCGGCCGCCCTCCGCGCCGCGCCCGCTCCAGCTCCACCTCGAGCGCGTCCTGGAAGGCGCGGCGGTTGCTGAGCCCGGTGAGGGAATCGGTGTGTGCCGCGGCCGCCAGCCGGCCGATCAAACGTTCGACGTTTGCCTTCAGCGCGCCTACGAGGATGCCGGCCAGGGCCACGGTGCCCACGGTGATGAGCCACTGCTCCTCGGCGCCGGGCGGCCGCTCGCTCATCAACACGAGCCCGAACGCGATCGCGACGCCCACCACCTGCACGAGGGCCGCGCGGTGTGACAGGAAGTAGACCGACTCGATCGCGATCCACACGTAGAAGAGCGAGTACACGCCCGTCCGCCCTTCGGTGAAGTGGATGGCCAGCGACACCAGCACGGTTCCGATCAGGAGCGCCGCCGACATCTCCCTCGGGGTGACCCGCGAGCCGCGGAGCAGGAGATACCCACCCAGCGCCAGGGCCACCGCGTAGATGCCGAACAGGCCCGACACATCGGTGCCCGGGGGCTGGGGAAGGGCCATGGAGGCGATGGCGAGCGTCGCGCCCGCCGTGTAGGCGAAGCCGAGGAAGCGCGCGGCAGCCCGCGGATCGTCGAGGGAGGCAATCGTCGCCTCGTAGCTCGCCCGCGGGACGAGGCGCTCCCTGAGCGCCGATGCCCTGAACCCCATGTAAAGACCTATCGACCGCCGGCGCCTCAGCCTTAGCGGGATCCGGGCCCGGACCGTCGATAGGGTTTTGAAGCGTGAGTCATCCGGACAGCTATGGAGCCCGTGCCGACCTCCGCGTGGGGGACACCACGCACGAGATCTTCCGGCTCGACGCGCTCCAGTCGAAGTACGACGTGGCGCGGCTGCCCTACTCGCTCAAGGTCCTGCTCGAGAATCTGTTGCGCAACGAGGACGGCCATGCCGTCACCGCCGGGGACATCGAGAATCTGGCTCGTTGGGTGGCGGGTGACGAGTCGTCGAGTCAGGTGGCGTATACGCCTGCTCGTGTGTTGATGCAGGATTTCACCGGT
>JBBQHI010000006.1:0-111313 GCA_038323835.1 Solirubrobacterales bacterium | reverse complement strand
CCGCCGGTGTCGTTCCCCACGAGCGTCACGTCCTCCAGGCCGAGCGCGTCGAGCGCATCGGCAATGAGGTCGGCCAGGCCGGGGGCCGTCGGGTCCAGTGAGTCGCCGATCGGCGCGAGGTGGGAGCCGAGCGGCAGGTCGAGCGCGATGCAGCGGAACTCGCTCGAGAGCCGCGCGATCGGCTTGCGCCAGAGGTTCGCGTTCACCAGCAGGCCGTGCACGAACACGATCGGCGGCCCGGAGCCGGACTCGAAGGCGACTATCCGCCCCTGGGGCAGGTCAAGGTTCATCCGCCGACCGAGGTCGGGGGACCTCCATGCTGCCTTCTCCGCAGTGCTCATCGGTTCCGCCTTCCCTTGATCATTCTGGGCAACAGCTTCAGGCTCGCCCGCGGGGCCAGGGCCATGGCCCGCCCCAGCGGCAGAGGGTCGAAGTACGAATGACGCGCGGCGATCTGGCCCTCGCGCAGCACGAAGCGGTCCACCGCCTCCCAGGCCACCGGTCGCCCACCCATCGTGCCGTGGAGCCGGATCTCGAGCATGGCCCCGTCGGACGTGGCGCCCCAGCGAAGTACGTCCACGCGCAGGTCCGGAATGGCCTCGAACAGCGTCCCGAACAGCTCCCGCTGCCCCGCCGGGCCGCGGACCGGCGCCGCCATCGGCTGGGTCAGCAGGGCGTCGGGCTCTGTGCGCTCGGCGAGCATGGTGAAGAAGCGCTCAGGATCCGAGCCTCCCACCGCCCACACGCGCTCGAAGAACGCCACGAACTCCTCCGCGGCGGTGGTCTGGGCGGGGCTGGCGGTCGCGGTCTCCATGACTGCGCATTCAACATACATACTGTATGTATGTCAAATATTCGCGTATGGTGGCGGCCGTGGAGGGGCGGGCGAACAGGGCGGAACAGTCCGGGGCCACCCGCGCGGCGCTGCTCACGGCGGCCCGCGAGCTGTTCGCCGAGCGGGGCTACGCGGGAGTGGGCACGGAGGAGATCGTGCAGCGCGCCAAGGTCACGCGCGGCGCCCTCTACCACCACTTCCGCGACAAGCGGGACCTCTTCCGAGCGGTGCACGAGCTGGCGGAGGAGGAGCTGGCCCAGACGATCGGCGAGCAGATCGTGGCCGCCGGCACCACCGACGCGCTGGAGGCGCTCCGCACCGGGGTGCGCACGTTCCTCGACTCCTGCACGGACCGCTCGGTGGCCCGCATCACGCTGGTGGACGCGCCGTCGGTGCTCGGCTGGCAGGAGTGGCGCGAGATCGACGAGCGGCACGGGCTCGGCCTGGTCACCGCGGGCCTCCAGGGGGCGATGGACGCCGGTGCCATCGCCGAGCAGCCGGTACGGGCGCTCGCCCACCTGATGCTCGGCGCGATGGGAGAGGCCGGGATGCTGATCGCCAACGCCGAGGACCCCCAGGCCACCCGCGAGGAGGTGGAGCCGGCACTGCTGGCCCTGCTCGACGGCCTTCGGGCGCCCGCGGATTAAGGGGTCCGGTGCTCGCCCGGGCCACCGCCCCGGGCTGCGCTCCTCCCTAGGGCAGAAGTACGATCTTGCCCAGCTTGCCGCCGGCGGAAAAGCGCTCGTAGGCCTGCTCGGCCTCGTCGAGCGGGAAGCTCGCGGCCACCGGCACCCTGAGCGCGGCGGTCTCGAACAGCGGAAGCACCTCGCGCTCCACCAGTCGCATGGCGAGCGCCTTCTCCTCGAGCGGGCGCGGCCTGAGGGTGGAGCCATGGATGCGGGCGTGCTTGCCCATCAGCGCGAGGAGGTTCAGCTCGGCCTTGGCACCCGCGCCCACGCCGATCACCGCGATCCGGCCGCCCGTGGCCAGCGCACTGAGGTTCGCGGGAATGTTGGGCGCACCCACCAACTCGAGAATCACGTCGAACGGCCCCTCGTCCTGGAAGGCGTCGGGAGCAACGGCCACGGCGCCGAGCTCCTCCACCTGAGAGCGGAGATCCTCGCGGCGCACGGTCGCAACCACGGAAGCCCCCGCCGCGCGGCCGAGCTGGATCGCCGCGGTGCCCACCCCTCCGGCGCCCCCGTGCACCAGCAGCCGCTCGCCCGGGCGGAGCTCCGCCTGCGTGAAGAGAGCGTCGTGGGCGGTGGTGAAGACCTCCGGGACGCCACCCGCTGCCGGCCAGTCGAGGGCCTCGGGCACGGGCATGGCGGCGCGCTCGTGCACCACGGCGAGCTCGGCCTGACCGCCGCCCGCCACCACGGACATCACGCGGTCACCCTGCTCGAAGCGGGTGGCTCCCGATCCGAGGGCCTCCACCTCCCCGGCCAGCTCGAGGCCCGGAATATCCGCCGGAACCCCTGGTGGAGCCGGGTAAGCCCCCTTTCGCTGGAGCATGTCGGCCCCGTTGAGGCCCGCTCCCCGCACCCGGACGAGCAGCTCGCCCTTCCCCGGCTCGGGGTCGGGGCGCTCCTCCACGACCAAACGGCCATCCTGGATGGTCACGGCACGCACCGGCGGGAACCCTACCCTCCCCCGCCAGGAGGGAGCCTGATCGTTCGATCAGGCGAGCACCGGAGCAGGCCCGCGAGGAGCGGAGCCTGATCGTTCGATCAGGCGAGCACCGGAGCAGGCTCTCCGTAATTCGCGCAGTGTTCGGGGGGGGACGGGCAATCGGCCGAGTTCCGGGTTATGGTGGATTTCGCGGTGAGAGGACGGATTCCAATCACTCGTGGCTCCCGACCGCCACTCTGGCGTGAAGTGCGGGTCGGCCTCGAGGCTGCATCGCTTCTGCGGCACCCGGTGCTGCGCGGCGAGGGGGTCGAGGACGGCCGCGGCCAGCCCGTGCTCCTCATCCCGGGCTTCATGGCCGGGGACGGATCGCTGGCGCTGATGGCCAACTGGCTTCGCCGCACCGGACACCGCCCCAGCAAGGCCGGGATGGTGGCCAACGTGAACTGCTCGGGGGCGGCCGTGAAGAAGCTCGAGGCCCGGCTGGAGACGCTGGTCTCGGAGCAGGGTCGCCGGGCCGCGATCGTCGGCCAGAGCCGCGGCGGCGGTCTCGCCAAGGTGCTCGCCTCGACCCGGCCCGACCTGGTGTCGGGGATCGTGACCCTCGGATCGCCGCAGGTGGATCCCCTGGCCGTGCACCCGCTGGTGCGGGCCCAGGTGGAGGCCGTGGCCCGGCTGGGGTCGCTCGGCGCCCCCGGCCTGTTCAAGAGCAGCTGCATCGACGGCGACTGCTGCGCCGACTACTGGATCCGCCAGGCGGGCTCGCTGCCCAAGGGAGTCGGCTTCGTGTCGGTCTACTCGAAGAGCGACGGCGTGGTGGACTGGCACGCGTGCCTGGATCCGGGCGCCGACCGCCACGTCGAGGTGCGCACCAGCCACTGCGGGATGGCCTTGCACCCCAGCGTCTGGGCCGCCGTGGCCGAAGCGCTGCCCGAGTTCCGCCGCCGCGACGGGCGCAGCCGCCCGCGCATGCGGCTCGTCAAGGCCGCCTGATCACCAAGGCCGAGGCGCCCCGGACCTGACCGGAGCGCAGCCGTGACAACGCCTCGTTCGCATCGGCGAGCGGGTGCGCCTTCACCTCCGTGCGCACCGGGATGCTGGGCGCGAGAGCCAGGAACTCCTCTCCGTCGGCACGCGTGAGGTTGGCCACCGATCGCAGCACCCGCTCCTCCCAGAGCAGCTCGTAGGGGAAGGAGGGGATGTCGCTCATGTGGATCCCCGCGCACACCACCGTGGCCCCCTTTGCCGTGACCCGCAGGGCCTCCGGCACCAGGTCTCCCACCGGCGCGAAGATCAGGGCGCCGTCCAGCTCCTCGGGCGGCGAGCTGCCGGAATCCCCGGCCCACTCCGCCCCCAGCTCGCGGGCGAACGCCTGGCCGGCGGTGTCACCGGGGCGGGTGAAGGCGAAGACGCGCCGGCCCTGGTGGCGAGCCACCTGGGCGATGATGTGCGCCGCGGCGCCGAAGCCGTAGAGGCCGAGCCGCGTGGCGTCGCCCGCCAGTCCCAGCGCGCGGTACCCGATCAGCCCCGCGCACAGGAGCGGGGCGGCCTGGAGGTCGGGGAAGCCCTCGGGGATCGGCAGGCAGAAGCGCTCGTCGGCCACCACCAGCTCCGCGTAGCCGCCGTCCAGCGTGTACCCGGTGAAGCGGGCACCGTCGCAGAGGTTCTCGCGCCCGGACCGGCAATACGGGCACTCCTCGTCGGTCCAGCCGAGCCACGGCACCCCCACCCGGTCGCCGGCTGCGAAGCGCTCACCGCCCTCCACCACCCGGGCCACGATCTGGTGGCCGGGCACGAGCGGCAGCTTCGGGTCCGGCAGCTCGCCGTCCACCACGTGGAGATCGGTGCGGCAGATGCCGCACGCCGCCACCTCCAGCAGCACCTGTCCCGCCCCGGGGCGCGGATCGGGGATCTGCTCCTCCCGCAGCGGCTCGCCTGCCCGGTGCAGAACCATTGCGCGCACAGCCGGAACGCTACGCCCACCGGGCTTCTAGCTTCTATCTCCATGGCGCCAGGCCCACTGGTGGACGCGGACTGGCTGGGCGACCGAGCCGGCCGGCCCGGCGTGGTCGTGGCCGACTGCCGCTTCCGCCTCGGCGAGCCCGGGGCCGGGCTCGCCCTGTATCTCGAAGCCCACATTCCCGGGGCCGCGTACCTCGACCTGGACACGGACCTGGCCGGTGAGCCGGGTGAGCGCGGCCGGCATCCCCCGCCCGAGCCCGAGGCCTTTCAGGCGGCGGCGCGCCGGGCCGGGATCTCCGCCGGGTCCACCGTCGTGGCCTACGACGAGGCGGGCGAGGGAGGCGCCGCGCGGCTGTGGTGGCTCCTGCGCCACCACGGTCACGCGACCGTGGCCGTGCTCGACGGCGGCCTCGCGGCGTGGCGGGACGCCGGGATGGCGCTGCGCTCCGGGCACGAGCATCACCAGGAGGGCGACCTGACGGTTCTCCCGCGCGCGGGAGACACCGTGGACGCCCGCGGGGCCGCGCAGGCCGGCGTGTTGCTGGACGCCCGCGCGCCGGAGCGCTTCCGCGGCGAGACGGAGCCCGTGGACCCTGTGGCCGGCCACATACCGGGCGCGGTGAACCTGCCCTTCGCCGAGCTGGCGCCCGGGGGCAGATTCCTCGACGCCCCCGCCCTGCGCCGTCGGCTGGAGTCGGCCGGCGTGGTGCCCGGCGCCGGGGCGGCCGCATATTGCGGCTCGGGGGTCACGGCCTGCACGATCGTGCTCGCCGCGGAGCTGGCCGGGATGGAGCGAATCCGCCTCTATCCCGGCTCCTGGAGCGAGTGGTCCGCGGCCGGCGGGCCAGCCGAGCGCTGAGGACACGGCCGACCCCGGGGCTATCTTGAGCCCGCTTGGTCGCGACGTATCGCCAGGAGGGCAACACGATGGGCAAGCTCACATTCAGGCCGCGGGCGCTCGCGGCCACTGCCGCCGTACCGGCGCTCGCGCTGGCGCTCGCCGTTCCCGCCGCCTCCTCGGCGAAGCCGGTGGCGCGCGCGAAGGTGGCCGACAAGGCCCGCAACGCGCTGCGGGTGCGCGGAATCTCGGCGTCCCGGAAGCCGCGCCCGGGACGCCTCCTCGCTCTCAGCCGTTCCGGCCGCTTCCCCGCATCGACACTCACCTCGATCCTCAGCTCTTCGCTGATCCAGCGCCCGTTCACCCGCGCCTGCCCAACGGGCCAGTTCATCCGCTCGGTCACCCGCACGGGCGACGTGGCCTGCCAGCAGGCGGGGGACATCACGGGCGTCACCGCGGCCCCGAACGGCGGACTCAGCGGCGGCGGCGCCTCGGGTGACGTGGAGCTGTCGATCGCGCCCCCGCTCCGGTTCGCCCTGGGGTCCACCCCGGCCTTGATCGACCTGGAGAACCTCGGCAGCGGCCCGGCGCTCATCGGGGAATCCGCCTCGCCGCTGTACAGCGGCTACTTCCGCAACGTCGGGACCGGGGTGGGCAGTGCCCTCCAGGCCGAGAGCGCCGCCAACAACCTCGGCGACGCCGTGACCGCGTACGCCCGCGGGGCCGAGGGCCACGCCGTGCGGGCCGAGATCACCAACGCTGCCCACAACGGTTCGGCGCTCTACGCCCGGACCGCCGGAAACGGCTGGGCCATCGACGCGGAGATCCCGGAGGGCGACAGCACGGCGGACGCCTTGTTCGCGCGCACGCAGAGCACCGATCCGGACTCGTTCGCCGCAGTGTTCATGGGCAACGTGGACGTGATGGGCACGCTCACCAAGAGCGCGGGCAGCTTCCGCATCGACCACCCGCTCGATCCGGCCAACGAGTACCTCCAGCACTCGTTCGTGGAATCGCCGGACATGAAGAACATCTACGACGGCGTGATCCGCACCGACGCCCGCGGCTACGCCACCGTGCACCTCCCGCGTTGGTTCCAGGCGCTGAACGAGAAGTTCAGGTACCAGCTCACCACCATCCGGTCCTTCTCCCGCGCGGTGGTGTGGCGTGAGGTGAGGAACAACAGCTTCGTCATCCGAACCCGGCGGCCGCACGTGCGGGTGTCCTGGCAGCTGACCGGGATCCGGCACGATGCCTACGCCAGGGCGCATCGCATCGCGGTCGAGGTGCCGAAGGCGGCCCGGGACCGCGATCGCTTCCTCGCCCCGCGCGAGCTGGGCCGGCCGGAGCGCCTGCGGATCGCGGGCCGATGAGCCACCGTTTCGCGCGAGGGACCGGGCTAGGCCTGGACCGGAGCGATCCTTTCCGTCCCGGGGTCGCGTCACGATGGGATTTGGGATGCCTTCCGGAAAGCTGCTGATCGGTGGCGCAGGCGCAGCGGCGCTGGCCGTCCGCGTGACCCGGTCTCTCTACGCGCGCTGGCACACGCTGCCTGCCGGCGAGCGCGATCGCATCCAGCCGCTGGCCGAGGACGCCAAGCGCTCGGCGCTGGATCTGCGCGGCGCCGTGAACCGCGAGGAGGCCGAGGCGGAGCTGCGGGCGGCAAGCGAGACCCTCGCCGCCGCACTCGTGGAGTCGGCGGAGCACGACCCCGAGGTGGACGAGGCCGAGGTCAGACAGCTGCGCGCCGACCTGCGCAGAGAGCTCGAGCGCGTGGCCGACGCCGACATTAAGGCTTCGAGAAGCGCAACCGGCTCGGGTCCGCCACCCGGGTAGCATCACGGGCCGCTCGTCCTCGGAGCGTCCTCAGCAGTGAACTCACCAGAATCCGCCCACACCTCGGGGCCGTCCGCACGGCCGTCTGCGGCGACGCTCGAGTTCAAGGAGGCCACAAAGCGCTTTCCCGGTCAGGACGAGCCGGCGGTGGACGGGCTCTCCCTCACCGTGCCCGCGGGCGAGATCTGCGTGTTAGTGGGCCCCTCGGGCTGCGGCAAGACCACCGCCATGCGGATGGTCAACCGCATGATCGACATCACGGACGGGGACATCCTGCTCGACGGCACCAGCGTCACCGAGCGCAGGCCGGCCGACCTGCGCCGCGAGATCGGCTACGCGATCCAGCAGATCGGGCTCTTCCCCCACCTCACCACCGCCGACAACATCGCCACGGTCCCCAGGCTGCTTGGCTGGCCGAAGGACCGCATAGCCGCCCGGGTGGACGAGCTGCTCGAGCTCGTGAGCCTGGATCCGGCCGAGACGCGCTCCCGCTATCCCGGCCAGCTTTCCGGCGGCCAGCGCCAGCGGGTGGGCGTGGCCCGGGCCCTGGCGGCCGACCCGCCGCTGATGCTCATGGACGAACCCTTCGGAGCGATCGACCCGATCAACCGCGAGCGGCTCCAGAACGAGTTCCTGCGCCTCCAGAAGGAGATCCGCAAGACGATCGTGTTCGTCACCCACGACATCGACGAGGCGATCAAGATAGGCGACCGCATCGCGGTGCTGCAGAAGGGCGGAAAGCTGGCCCAGTACGCCCCGCCCGCCGAGCTGCTGATGTACCCGAACGGCCGCTTCGTAGAGGACTTCGTGGGCGCCGACCGGGCGCTCAAGCGGCTGGCGCTGCAGCGCGTGCGGGACATCGACCTGTGGCGGGCGCCGCTGGTCCGTGTGGGCGAGCCGGCAGCCGAGGCGCGCGCGAAGGTGGCCGACTCGGACCTCGCCTACCCGCTGCTGGTGGACGACGAGGGCAGGCCGCTCGGGTGGCTGAGCGAGCGAGCGCTGACCGGCGAGCGGGTTGAGAACGACCTGCGCTCGCCGGCCGAGCCGACGGTGGAGCTCGACGACGTGCTCCGCGACGCCCTCTCGGACCTGCTCGCGCACGAGGCGCAGTACGGACCGGTGCTGGACGAGCGCGGCGCGGTGTCCGGGGTGCTCTCGCTGGAGATCATCGGGCACGCCCTGAAGGCGGACCCCGAGAAGGTCCGGAGCGGCGCCGACGCCCTGGTCACGGAGGACTCGTGATCGATCTCCTGCTGGCCCAGGTCCAGCTCCAGGACCGCGCCAACGGCGGGGCCAGCTGCGTGGCCGACAACGGATTCTGCCCAAGCTGGATCGTGGACAACTTCAACCGCTACACCGATCCGCTGGTCCAGCACGTCTACCTGACGCTCGTATCGCTGGCGATCGGCTTCTCGATCTCGTTCGCACTCGCCCTGCTGGCCCATAGCCGCCGCTGGCTGGTGGGACCGATCACGCAGATCACCGCGGTGCTCTACACCCTCCCCAGCCTGGCCGTGTTCTTCCTGCTTCTCCCGCTCACCGGCCGCGGCAACACCACGGCGATCATCGCGCTGGTCAGCTACTCGCTGCTGATCATCTTCCGCAACATCATGACCGGGCTCGACAACGTGCCCGGGGAGACCAAGGACGCCGGGCGGGGCATGGGTCTCACCGACCGCCAGCTGCTCTGGGAGGTGGAGCTGCCCCTCGCCCTACCCGAGATCCTGGCCGGCCTGCGGATCGCCGCCACCACCACGGTCGGCCTGGCGACCCTGGCCTTCTTCGCCGGCGCAGGCGGCCTCGGCGAGCAGATCTTCGCGGACATCAACTTCAAGTCCAACGTGGTGACCGCCGGCGGCCTGGCCGTACTCCTGGCCGCGGCTCTGGACCTGGTCATCCTGCTCATACAGAGGCTGCTCACCCCCTGGACCCGGGCGAGGGCCACGTGACCACCAGCTACGCGGTCCTGGGCCAGTTCGGTGACGCGATTCGCTTCATCTTCGAGGGGCAGACCTCCACCGAGGGCACTCACGTCGGCGGCTCGCAGTTCCTGGACCTGCTCTGGGAGCACCTGAAGCTGACCTTCGCCGCCATGGGCGTGGCGTGCGCGATCTCCGTGCCGCTCGGCCTCTGGCTGGGCCACATTCGCAGGGCCAGCTTCCTCGCGATCAGCATCTCGAACGTCGGCCGCGCGGTGCCCAGCCTGGCGCTGATCGCGTTCTTCGTGGCCTACCTCGGCGTCGGCTTTCTCAACGTGATGCTCGCGCTGGTCCTGCTCGCCATTCCACCGATCCTCACCAACACCTACGTGGCGGTGACGCAGGTGGAGCCCGACACCGTGGACTCGGCGCGCGGGATGGGGATGACCGGCGCCGAGATCGTCCGCAAGGTCGAGCTGCCGCTGGCGCTCCCGCTGATGTTCGGGGGGATCAAGACGTCCGCTGTGAACGTGCTGGCCACGGCCACCATCGCGCCGCTTGCCGGCATCAACACCCTTGGGGACCCGATCATCAACGTCTCCGGCTACGGGGACACCGGCCGCCTGGCGGCCTCGATGGTCGTGGCCGCCCTCGCCATCTTCACGGAGCTAGCCCTCGGCGCTGTGCAGCGCGCCGTGACGCCCGCTGGGCTGAAGCTCGAATCCAACACCGCGTCACGGCGCATGAGACTCCGTTTCGGGAGGGAAGCCACTACATGAAAAGACATCGACTCACCGCGGGATGCATCACCGTCCTGCTGCTGACGGCCACATTCGTCGTCGCCGCATGCGGCAGCGATAACAGCGACAGCTCCGACTCCGGAAAGACCACGACGTCGGGAGGGAAGTCGGCCGCGATCGCGTCCAACCCGGACAACGCGAAGGTCTCGATCACCGTCGGCTCCAAGAACTTCACCGAGCAGAAGATCCTCGGTGAGATCTATGCCCAGGGCCTCGAGGCCGCCGGGTACAAGGTCAAGACGGAGCTGAACCTGGGTGACGAGAAGATCGCCCTCAAGGCGCTCGAGAACGACGACATCAGCGCGTACCCCGAGTACACCGGAACGGTGCTGACGTCTCTGTTCTCCGTCCCCTCGGACGACATCCCGAAGGACCCGCAGCAGGCCTACGAGCAGTCCAAGCAGAAGCTCGCGACCAAGAAGATCACCGCCTATGGGCCGACCCCGTACACCAACTCGAACGAGGTGGGCACGACTCAGGCCACGGCCAAGAAGTACGGGCTGAAGACGATCTCCGACCTCAAGGGCCAGTCGCAGAAGCTAACGCTCTACGGGACTCCCGAGTGCCGCCAGCGCCTGGACTGCCTGCTCGGTCTGCAGAAGGTCTACGGGCTGCAGTTCAAGAAGTTCGTGCCGGTGGCGATCGACCTGCGCCACGAGGTGCTGGCCAAGGGGCAGGCCGACCTGTCGATCGTCTTCACGACCGACCCGCAGGTGAAGCGCAACAAGGAGGTGCTCCTCGACGACGACAAGAACATGTTCCCGCCGTACAACACCATGTTCCTGGTGCGCGACGACGTCGTGCAGAAGGCGGGCCCCGACCTGCCGACGGTCGTCGATCAGATCAACAAGGGCCTTACCGACCCGGTGATGTCCGAGTTGAACGCTCGCGTCGACCTGGACAAGAAGACGCCCGGGGTGGTGGCGGGCGAGTACCTGAACGAGTCCGGGCTGGTCCGCTAGCCCGACCGAGACCATCGCTGCGCACAGCGAGGAAAGTGGGGCGGCCCCGCAGGATTGGGCCGCCCCGCTCCCTCCTCCGTACCCCGAGCATGGAAAACGTCTGGGACTATCCGCGCCCGCCGCGGGTCGAGGCCTGCGCCCGCACCGCCCGAGTCGAGTTCGGCGGCCTGACCGTGGCCGAGTCCGCCGCCGCCCTGAGGGTTCTCGAGACGAGCCAGGCCCCGGCCATCTACTTCCCTGCCGCCGACGTGGACCTCACGGTCCTCGAGGCCAGTGCCCGGACCACCTACTGCGAGTGGAAGGGCACGGCCGGCTACCTCGACCTGGTGGTCGCGGGGCGGCGCTCGGCGGACGCGGCATGGACCTACAGGGATCCCACACCGGGCTACGAGGCGATCGCGGGATACGTGGCCTTCTATCCGCAGTGGGTGGACGCCTGCCTGCTGGGGGACGAGCGGGTGGACGCCAACGGCGGCGATTTCTACGGGGGATGGATCACGAGCGATCTGCGCGGGCCGTTCAAGGGAGTTCCGGAGAGCGCCAGCTGGTAGTAGCTTCGGCGCGGTGACCGAACCGCTCCCCTGGCACGACGGCGCGCTGGATCAGCGCAGGCTGCCCCATGGCTATGAGGCTTCCATCGCGGTGGCCACATCGGCGGCGGCACGGTGATCGACTCCGACGCGCTGCTCGCCTCCAGCCGCCGTCCGCTCGTGGTGGGGATCGGGGGCGGTGGCGACGTGGTTGGTGCGCTGGGGGTGGCCGAGTCCTGCCGGCTCCTGACCGGGGCCCGCCCGGTGGTGGGCGGGGTCACCTGGGAGCGGCGCCCGATAGACCCCGCCCCCGGTCCCCGCCACACGGCCGAGATCGAGGGAGCCCGGGAGCTCGGACCCGCGGTGCTGGAGGCCACGGCCGCAACCCGCGTGGCGGCCGGCGGAGTGCGCTTCGCGGAGGCGCGCATGGCCGAGCTGCTGGGCGAGCCGACGGTGCTGGTGGACGTGAATCACGGCGCGGCCACCGTGGCGCGCGGGCTAGAGCAGGCCGCGGGCGAGCTCGGATGCGATCTGCTCGTGCTGCTCGACGTGGGCGGAGATGCCCTCGCGCACGGCCACGAGCCCGGGCTGGCCAGCCCGCTGTGCGACGCGGTGATGATGGCCGCCGGCGCAGTGATCGCCGACGAGGGGCGCCTGCCCGTGATGGCCACCGTATTCGGGATCGGCTGCGACGGCGAGCTCACCCCCGCCGAGGTGCTGGAGCGCATCGCCGAGGTGGCGCGAGCGGGCGGTCTCGCGGGCATGCGCGGGCTCACCGCTCCGGTGGTGGAGCGCCTCGACGCGGCCGTGGAGGCCGTCCCCACCGAGGCGAGCGCCGGTGCCCTGCGCTGCTTCCGGGGCGAGTTCGGGAGCACCACGATCCGGAATGGGCGCCGCTCCGTGCAGCTCTCGCCCATGGGCGCGTGCACCGTCTTCCTGGAGCCACGGGCGGCGGTCCGATCGGCCGCGCGACTGGCCGCGGCCGTGATCGGCGCGCCGGACCTGGAGGCCTCGAACCGGATCCTGAACAGCCTCGGGGTCCGAACCGAGCTGGATCTGGAGCGTGAGGCGGCGCACACAAGCCCGGGATGACGGCCGCCACGCTTGAACGATGCTGCGACACCTGCCCGACGGCACACCGCTTCTCACCCGCCTGATCAGGGCGGATGACAAGCGCCTTCTCGAGCGCGGGCTGGCCAACCTCTCCGAGACGAGCGTGCAGCGGCGCTTCCTCTCCCCCAAACCCCGGTTCAGCGGATCCGAGCTGCGCTACCTCACCGAGCTGGACGCCGTGAACCACCTGGCCCTGGTGGCCGAGCGCCCCACGCAGCCCGCGCGGGGCATCATCGGCGTGGCCCGCTACGTGCGCCTGCCAGAGGACCCGCTCGCGGCCGAGGTGGCGATCGTGGTGGCCGACTCGTGGCAGGGCCGTGGCGTGGGCAGCATGCTGGCGGAGGAACTGGGGCGCCGGGCGCGCGGGAACGGGATCACCCGCTTCACCGCCACGATGGCCGCGGACAACGTGCCCGCCCAGCGCCTGATGGCGAAGCTCGCGCGCCACACCGAGCGCCATGGCGCCGGTGCCGTGACCGAGATGGTCATGGACCTCGTCGCCTAGGCCTGGCTCTGCCCGACCGCCGCGAGCGCCTCCTCGGCCTCCCAGTAGTTGTCAACCTCGCTGATCTTCCCGTCGCGGAAGGTGTAGATCTGGCCCCACCGCCACTCCACGGCCACGCCGCTCGCATCGCCGGCGCCGAGCGTGCTGGCGATGAGCACGACCCGGCCATCCGCCTCGAACAGGCGCTCCACCTCGAACCGGGCCTGGAGGTTCTCGATCAACTCCTGGGCGAACCGGAGCACGGCCTCACGGCCCCTCAGTGTCTGGCCCGCCATGCCTGAGAAGCCGCCGATCAGGCGGTATTCGACATCCTCGGCATAGTGCGAGATGGCCCCTCCGTCGCGGGCGTTGAACGCCTTCATCAGATCCCGGACCACCTGCAAGTCGTCCTGCGACATCCCGTGCCTCTAGCGCCGGACCACGGGCGGCGGCTTCCAACGCCCGTTCAGCGCCGAGCGGCGGGGCTCGTAGATGCGCATGAGCATGCGGAAGGAGCCTGCGGGAGCGGGTAGCCAGTTGGCGCGAGCAGCGCCCTTCGGCCGGGAGTTGGAGAGCGTGATGGTGAGCGAGCCGTCGGCGCTCCGGCGCAGGCCCTTGGTGCGGTCGCCGATGGCGTAGCGGTCGGCCGAGTTGGGGTGCAGGTACCCGTCCGCGCCGTACATCGTGAACGACCAGAACGCGTCCGCGGGCGGGAGCTGGTGGCGGCGGAAGCGCAGCCGGTACCGGTGCCGCCCGCTGAGCGGCCGCCCGCGGCTGTCGGTCGAGGCGGAGGGGTACACGGTCTCGGGCGCGGTGTTGGCCCCGAGCGCGAAGCGGGCGATCCCCGCCCGGCCGAGGTAGTTGCGCCCGTAGTTGCCGATGTAGGACTGGGCGATCAGCCAGCCGTTGTTGCGGGCCCCGCTGTAGGCGTTCATGTGCGCCACCGCGCGCTTCACGAGCCGCGGTCCAGCCCTCACCGCGGCGGTCAGGGCGTCTCGCTCGGCCCTCGTGGCCTCCGTCGAGGGCGTGTGGCCCACTCCGATGCCCGCCGCCGCGAAGGCCCTCAGGGCACAGGCGTCGCCCGCGGGCGGGGGGCTCTCCTGAAGCGACTGCCCCAGCTCGTCGAGGTAGGCGAGGCCCTTCGGCAGCACCAGCTTGTTCTGCTGGGGTGGGAACTTGGGCAGGAGCAGCGGCGCCTTGCGCGTGCCCGCATTCCAGTCGGCCAGAGGGGTGAGCCGGTATCCGGCCATCAGCTTGGTGGCCGCGGCGAGGTCCGACGGGCCCTTCACCAGCGTGCGCCCGATCAGCCAGATCAGGTTGGTCGGGCTCTGCAGCCGGCGCACACCCCCGGGAAGCGCGCCCTTGTAGCCCGGCGGCACCAGCACGTAGGCGCCGGGCTTCGTGCCCGTCGTGCGGCGGCCCACGTAGGCGAAGGTGTTCGAGTAGGCGTCCATGAACTGGAGGACGTAGTAGCGGCCGTGGGTGTCGGGCACGTTCACCACCTGGGGGCCCGAGGCGAGGTTGATCGTGCCGACGGTGTAGCTGGTGTCCACGTTCGGCGACACCACCGTGCGCACCTTGGGCACCACCAGCTCGCCGATGCTCACGATCTGGTTGGGCGGGAACCGCGTGAGCGTGTGGCGGACGCTGAGCGGAGCCAGCCCGTAGACGTAGGCGGCCACACCGGTGGAGAAGGCGCGGCGGGCGGCGGGGCTCCTGTATGCGCTCTCCGCCTTGACCAGCGCGCGCGCCTCGAAGCCGCGGAGGTCGGAGGCGCTCGTGCCCAGGGCGCAGGCCGGGACGCTCGGCCCGCGGGCCGAGGCGGAGGCGGGGAGAAGCAGAACCAGCCCGAGCAGGGCGATGGCGGCCGAGCGCACGACGGCAGCCTAGCCGCCGCAGGCGGGACAGCGCACGCGCCCCCTCCGTTGAATACCCTTCGCGCGCTCTGGCCCAGGGAAGTTCCAACAGATGAGAGTCTCAGTCCCGAAGGAACAGGCGCCGGGAGAGCGCCGGGTGGCGCTCGTGCCCGAGGCCGTTCAGCGCTTGGGCAAAGCCGGCGTGGACGTGGTGATGGAGTCCGGCGCGGGCGTGGAGGCCCACCAGCCCGACGCCGCGTACACGGAGGCGGGCGCCACTCTCGGGGAGGGCTTCGGCGGCGAGGTGGTGGCCAAGGTGGCTCCGCCCTCGGCCGAGGAGATCGGCCGCCTGGCGCGCGGCTCGGTGCTGATCAGCTTCCTCAACCCGCTCGCGGCCGGGGACACCGTGCCCGCCCTCGCCGACGCCGGAGTCACGAGCTTCGCCATGGAGGCCATTCCGCGCATCACCCGGGCCCAGTCGATGGACGCGCTCTCCTCGCAGGCCACCGTGACCGGCTACCGGGGGGCCCTGATCGCGGCCGGGGAACTGCCCCGCTTCTTCCCGATGCTCACCACCGCCGCGGGCACCGTGCGCCCCGCCAAGGTGCTGGTGCTCGGCGCGGGGGTGGCCGGGCTTCAGGCGATCGCCACCGCGCGTCGGCTCGGGGCGATCGTCAGCGCCTTCGACGTGCGCTCCGCGGTGAAGGAGCAGATCCAGTCGCTCGGCGCGCGCTTCGTGGAGCTGGACATGGGACTCGAGGACGCCGAGACCGCGGGCGGATACGCGCGGGCACTCACCGAGGAGGAGCAGGAGAAGCAGCGCGGGCTGCTGGCCGAGGTGATCGGCCAGATGGACGCCGTGATCTCCACCGCCGCCGTGCCCGGGCGCCGGGCGCCGCTGCTCGTGACCGAGCAGGCGGTGAAGAACATGCCCGCAGGCTCCGTCGTGGTGGACCTGGCGTCTGAGACGGGCGGTAACTGCGCCCTCACCGAGCCGGGCAAGACCGTGGTTAAGGAGGACGTGACGATCGTCGGCCCGCTGGGGCTGGCGTCGACCATGCCCGACCACGCCTCCAGCCTCTACGCGCGCAACGTCACCTCGCTGCTGGAGCAGATGGTGAAGGAGGGCGCGCTGACACTGGACTTCGAGGACGAGGTGATCGCCGGCGCCTGCATCACGCACGAGGGCGAGATCCGGCACGAGGGCGCGAAGAAGGCGGCGGGCTGATGGACCTGATCACCGAGATCACCATCCTCGTGCTCGCGGCCTTCGTGGGCTTCGAGGTGATCTCGAAGGTGCCGAACACCCTGCATACGCCGCTCATGTCGGCCACCAACGCCATCCACGGGATCGTGCTGCTCGGCGGCCTCCTGCTGATCGGCGAGGCTGACGGCTTCTTCAATCAGCTGCTCTGCGTGATCGCCATCGCCTTCGGCACGATCAACGTGGTGGGCGGCTTTCTGGTCACGGACCGGATGCTGGAGATGTTCAAGAAGCGCCCGACTCCGAAGAAGAAGGAAGACGAGGCGGCTTGACCCTCTACGCCTTCTCGCTCCAGGACCCGGACTTCATCCGGGTTTGTTACATCTTCGCCTTCTCCCTCTTCATCATCGGGATGCACCTGCTGAACAGCCCGAGGACCGCGCGGCGCGGGAACCTGGTGGCGGCCGGCGGGATGACCATCGCGGTGATCGCCACGCTGCTGGACAAGCGCATGGGCAACTACGGGCTGATCGTTCTCGGCGTGGCCATCGGCGCCGCGGTGGGCATCCCCGCGGCGCGCAGCGTGAAGATGACCGCGATGCCGCAGATGGTCGCGCTGTTCAACGGCGTGGGCGGGGGCGCGGTGGCCCTGATCGCGTGGGCCGAGTTCCGCGACTCGGGCGGGGATCTCCCCACCGACGTGATCATCCCGCTGGTCTTCGCGGCCATCATCGGCTCGATCTCCTTCTGGGGCTCGAACATCGCGTTCGGCAAGCTCCAGGAGATCCTCCCGGGCCGCCCGATATCGGTGCCCGGCCAGCAGCTGGTGAACAGCGCGCTGCTGCTGGTGGCGGTGGGCTGTGGGGTGGCGATCGCCTCCGGATCGGACTCGGACGGGCTCTTCATCCTGGTGCTGCTCTCGGCGGCCGTGCTCGGCAACATGTTCGTGCTGCCCATCGGGGGCGCCGACATGCCGGTGGTGATCTCGCTCCTGAACGCCTTCACCGGCCTCTCGGCCGCGGCCGCCGGTATCGCGCTCGACAACGTGGCCCTGATCGTGGGCGGCATCATCGTGGGGGCCTCGGGAACGATCCTCACCAACCTGATGGCCGACGCCATGAACCGTTCGATCGTGAACGTGATGGCCGGCGGGTTCGGCGGGGTGAAGGTCGCGTCCGGAGGCGGGGACGGCGAGCAGAAGCCCGTCCGGTCGACCGACGCCGCCGACGTGGCCATCCAGCTCGCCTACGCGAACGCGGTGGTGGTGGCGCCGGGCTACGGCATGGCCGTGGCCCAGGCCCAGCACACCGTGCGCGAGCTGGCCGACGAGCTGGAGAAGCGCGGCGTGAGCGTGAACTACGCGATCCATCCCGTGGCCGGCCGGATGCCCGGGCACATGAACGTACTGCTGGCCGAGGCCGACGTGCCCTACGACCATCTCAAGGAGATGGACGAGATCAACCCGGAGTTCCCTCAGACCGACGTGACCCTGGTGATCGGCGCAAACGACGTGACCAACCCGGCCGCCCGCGACGTGAAGGACTCGCCGATCTACGGGATGCCGATCCTCGACGTGGACAAGTCGGCGCAGGTGATCGTGCTCAAGAGGTCGATGAACACCGGCTTCGCGGGCATCGACAACCCCCTTTTCTACAACGAGAACACTTCGCTGCTGTTCGGCGACGCGAAGAAGTCGGTGGCCGACGTGCTCGCGGCCGTCAAAGAGCTGTAGCCCGCCCAACGGCACCGCACACACCCGCTGAAGGACCCAGATGCGGTGGCTTGGTCGAGCGCCTCGGGCACTTCGCGCAACTTTTGGGTGATGCTCGCGTTGGGGGAACCGGGTTGGGGATTACCCGCGGAGGAAGGTTCGGGCTCCGCCATGAGGGCGGTGGTCCGGCAGGTCTCTGCTCAACGAGAGGGCAAACAGTGCAGAGACACAAGTCGAGGGCGCGCCGACAGGGCCGCTTCACGGCCGCAGTCGGAGCAACGGCATTCATCATGTCGCTGAGCGGAGGCACGGCCATGGCCCAGGCCCCGCCGGTGTGTCCGACGGCCACCCTGACCGGGACCGCCGCCGGCGACACCCTGGTGGGCACCCAGGGAAACGACAGCATCTTCACGCTGGACGGCGACGATGTGGTGAATGGCGTGGCCGGCAACGACTGCGTGGAAGCCGGCCTCGGGTTTGACGTCGTTGGCGGCGGCTCCGGAAACGATCTGATCTTTGGAGGAGACGGGGGCGACGACCTGAGCGGCGGCTCGGGCCGCGACACGATCTTCGGCAACGCGGGTTTCGACTTCATCTCGGGTGGCCTAGGGGATGACGTCGTCGGTGGCGGGCCCGGGCCGGACGACGTCTCGGGCGGTCGCGGATCTGATCGCATCTCGGGGGGGCCCGGTATCGACTATCTCTCCGGAGGCTTCGGTTCCGACCGCATGTACGGCGGGTCTGACGGCGACGAGATGAACGGTGGGCGCGGTGACGACAGGATGGTCGGCCAGCGCGGGAACGACGACCTTGACGGCGGGGACGGCGATGACAAGCTGACCGGCGGCCCGGGGAACGACCATCTCTCGGGCGGGTCCGGAAGTGACGTGCTCAAGGGCGGTCTCGGCCGCGACCGCCTCGACGTCGGCGGCAATCCGGGCAACCGGGCCTACGGCGGACCGGGCGACGACGTGATCGACGCAGCCAATGGCGCCACGACGATCATCCACTGCGGTCCGGGCTTCGACATCGTCCGGGCCGACGCCAGTGACCGGCTGTTCGGTTGCGAGCGGATCTATCGGCTGCAGCCCTCGTCGGGCTAGGCAGAAATAGGGGTGGGCGCCCGCCCTGTGCGGGGCCCACCCCTTCCAGGGCGCGCTAGAGCAGGCTCTCCTGGCCGGTCACGGCCACGTTGCGCCTCCGGCGTGGCAGGCCGGCGGCCTCGGCCAGCGCCGTCTCCACGTCGGCGAGGATGGCTCGCTCCGAGCGTGAGGCGATCACCGGCTCGCTGAGTCCGTCCACGTGGACGTAGGTGCGCCGGCCGTCACGGCGCTCGGCGCCCTCGATCGGAACCAGCGCGAAGATGCGATCGGCCCGGACGAACTTTCCGTAGCCGAGGGGAACCATTCGGGGATCGCGATTGGCCATGCGGTCCCCCGACGATATCGCCGGTCCGGGTCGGCGCCCTTGGCCTAGGTGCGGGTGGTCTCGCGGCTCACGCCGCCGGCCCGGCCGCCGGGACCCACGGGGGCCGACGCCGCCTCGGCGCCGCGGTTCGCGATGTCCGCCTCGAAGCCCGCGTCGGCCTCCGCCGTCTGACGGCGGCTGCCCCGCTCGGTGAGCTGCTGAAGCGGGCCGCGGAGCAGGATCAGCGCGCGGATCCACGAGGGCACCGTGACCCAGCGGCGGCGGCAGACGATCCCGTCCACCACCGCGTCGCCCACGTCGCCGACCGGATACGTCTTGGCCAGGGGGCCCGGTAGCTTCGCGCGCATGCCGCCGAACACGGGGTGGGCGTCCGCGCCGCGGACCATGTCGGTGTCGATGAAGGCGAAGTACGCGACGCCCACGTCCACACCCAGGTGGTGCACCTCGCAGCGCAGGGAGTTCGCGAAGGCCTCGACACCCGCCTTGCTCGCCGAGTAGGCGGACATTCCGGGGCCGTGGGAGACGGCGGCCAATGACGCGACGGTGAGCACGTATCCCCGCCGCTCGATCACGTGCGGCAGGCATGCGCGCACGGTGCGCCACACGCCCAGGAGGTTGACCTCCACCGTGCGCTCGAAGGCGTCCGGGTCGATCGACCGCACCATCCCGGTGGGGGCCACGCCGGCGTTGGCCACCACGACGTCGATCCCGCCGAAGCGCTCGACGGCCGCGTCCACCGCCCCGCGGAGCCCGTCCACGTCGGTCACGTCGGCCTCGAACCAGGCGGCTCCCGGGCCGCACTGCTCCGCCACCCGCGCCAGCTCCTCGGGCTCGAGGCCCACGAGGGCCAGGTTCGCGCCGCGCGCGGCCAGCTTGCGGGCGGACTCCGCCCCGATGCCGCGCGCCGCTCCGGTGATGAGGATCGTCTGCCCTTGCAAGTCCATGTGCGCACTCTATCCCCGCCGGGCCGCTAGCCTCATCCGCCCGGTGACCTCGCTTTCCGACCTCCAGCAGGACCTCACGCCCGAGCAGGCGGCCGAGCTCGCCGAGCGGGGCGACGTGAGGCTGGTGGACGTGCGCGAGGCGCGCGAGTGGGACGCGGGGCATATCGCCGGCGCGCGTCACGTGGAGATGGATCAGCTCACCGAGCAGGCTGAATCGCTCGCCGGAGATCCCCCCGTGGTCTTCTACTGCCGGACCGGCGGCAGGTCGGCGGTGGCCGCGCAGGCCTTCACCGCCTCCGGGCTCCCCGCCTACAACATGGCCGGGGGCCTGGTGGCCTGGGTGGAGCGGGAACTGCCGATCGAGCCCGATGACGGGACCATCGCCCCCCACTGAAGTCATGGCTGCGGTGCTCGCCCGATCAACCATCGGGCTGCGCTCCTCGCCGGCGGGCTGCGCTCCTCGCCCGGCTCCGCTCGTCGCGAGGCTCAGGTGGCCCGCAGCTGACCCTCGTAGGGACCGCGCCCGGTGAGGCAGGCGGCCCCGCAGCGGGCGGCCTGATCGAGCGCCGCCTCGAGCGTCAGCCCGGCTCCCAGCCCGTGGGTAAGGCCCGCGGCGAAGCTGTCCCCACAGCCGTACGCGTCCCTGACCGGCCCGGGCAGCGGCGTGGCCTCCCAGGTGCCGGTCTCGCCACCCGCACGCTCCCAGGAGCCCCCCTTACCCCCGGCGGTGCGCACCACCACCCGCGGCTCGGGGTCGAGCTGGCCACGCTCGTAGCGCTCGCCACGGTCGGCGCTGCTGGCCACCAGCGCGTCCAGCTCCACACCCGCTTCGGCCAGCACCTCCAGGTTGCGGGCGGCGCTGACCAACACGCCGGCCCGCCGCGCGAGGCGCACCGCGCCCGCGTCGCCGGCGGTCAGGTACACGGCGTCGGTGTCGCGAAGCTCGTCCCAGGGCAGGGGATCGTCCGCGCGGGGGCCGAGGCGCTGCCCGATCACGGTGATCGTGCGCTCGCCCCGGTCGTCCACGTGCACGAAGCCGCGTCGCTGGGGCTCGGGGCGGTACACGGCCTTCACCCGCAGGCCGAGAGCGGTGAGCTCGCGCTCCGCCCGGTGGCCGATCTCGTCGTCCCCCAGGGCCGTGTAGAAGGTGGCCCCGCCGGCCAGCTTGGCCAGCTGCACCGCCGCCACCGCGCCTCCCCCGCCCGGCTCCTGCCACACCTCCTGCGCGTGCACGATGTCCCCGGGACTCGGCACCCGCTCCACCGTCGCGAACTCGATCCACTCCATGTGACCCACCACCGCGACCCGCATGTGCGGCAGTCTCCCAGGCGGAGCGCACGTGGAGGATCCGCCCTGCCGCCCTCGAACCCCACCGGCAGGAGCCATGTCGATCGTCACGGACCTACTCCGCGAACAGGCCTTCGAGCCGGTGTCGAGCGACATCCCGCCGGGGCTCACCCTCGCCGGCTACCGGGCCGCCCGCCGGCCCGCCCCCTCCCGGCGCAGGCGCCCCCGCCTCGCCCGCCGTCGCTCTCGCTGACCGCGTCTCGCGCGTAGGCTCCCGCGCCATGCGCGAGGGACTGCCGATCGGGCGCGGCGTGGTGATCCCGCTGAGCGAGGTGGAGCTGCGCACCAGCCGCTCCTCCGGGCCGGGCGGCCAGCACGCGAACGTGACCGCGTCGCGGGTCGAGGCGATCCTCGACGTGGAGGCCTCGTCGGTGCTGGGCGAGGACGACAAGCGGCGCATCAGTGCGCGAGCCGGGGCCGTGGTCCGTGCCACCGCGCAGGACACCCGCAGTCAGGCCCGCAACCGCGAGCTCGCCCTCCAGCGGCTGCGCGCGCGGCTCGAGGCGGCGCTGGCCGTGCAGCGGCCCCGCCGGGCCACCCGGCCCACCACGGCGTCCAGGCATCGCCGGCTCGAGTCGAAGCGCCAGCGTAGCGAGACCAAGCGGACGCGCCGCCCGCCGTCGGGCGATGCGTAGCCAGGAGGGGTCGCTAGGGGGAAGCGGGCGCCACGGCGCCGCCGCCGGCGCCGCCCGAGGGGGTTACCGGCTGCTGTGTGGTCGTCTGCCCGGTGCCGCCCGCGCCGGGGGTCACGGGCTCCGGAGTGGCCGTCCCCGGGGAGGCGGTGCCGCTGCTCGGCGGCGTAACCGTTGTGGACGGCGTGGTGGTGGTCGAGGTGCTCGCGTCCGTGGTCGAGGTGCGGGTGGAGCCGTGGAGGTTGTCGGGCGTGGTCCCCACCCCGAGGTCGGCCGGATCGGTGCTGGGGCTGTTGTTCCCCCCGCCGGCGGTCGCGATCACCACGATCAGGAGCACCAGGAGGACCACGGCGCCGCCGATCGCCGCCGCGCGGCGGCGGGCGTAGACGGAGTCGGGCTCGCGTCGTGGCGGCCGCCTGCCGCTGGACGGGCGCCGACCGGGGTCCAGGCGGCGTGTGGGCGGTTCGTCCAAGAGGGGCGAAGGTAGCAGTTTGGCCGCCCCCGGCGGCCTCCTTCGCGGGGTTGCCGCCCTCAGGCGTAGCGCAGGTCCGAGGCCTCGTCGCCGTCCACGGGGCGCTCGCACGTGGGGCACCGCCAGCGCATCTCCACGCGCGTCCCGCACGCGGCGTGGCGGGGCGCCTCCTCACCGCTCGTACACGAAGCGCGGCGGGCGGAGCGAGTAGGGCTCGGCCAGCAGCGCACCTGCTGCGGGCGGGCCGGGAGCGGCGGATGGAGCTGGTGCCCGCGGCGCTGTAGGGGCGCCTACAGCGCCGGGGGGTGCCGCACCACGAACCCGGCGGTGCTGCGGGGTGCCATCTGCCAGCGGGTGCCCGTCCGGCCCCCGCGACCGCTGGTGTCGAAGCGCAGGCCCGCCACGACCATGAAGACGTGACCCGGGTTGGTGTAGATCGTGATCCAGTCGCCGGGGCCGTCGCGGCCGTAGCCGATGAAGTCGCCTGAGGTGAGCGGGCGGCCCAGCAGCCCGGCCCCGGCCAGGGCGAAGGACACCGAGCCCGAGCAGTCGTAGCCGTTGTCGCGCCAGGCGCCGTGCCCGCCTCCCCAGCGATAGGGGAACTTGGCGATCTGGTTGGCGGCCAGGATCACCCGCTTCACCACCTCGGGCGCATCCTCCGGCGCCACGGCGGTGCCGTCCGAGGCCACGCGGGAGCGCGGGCCGGTGGGCAGGTAGGCGGTGGAGGTGAGGTAGCCGCGGAAGGCGAGGAGCGCCTCGCGTGCCTGGCGTAGCTCGGCCCGCACCTCGGCGTCCGACTGCGCGCCCGGGCTCGGGCGATCCTCGCTCGCGGCGGCGGAGGATTGCCGGGCGGAGCCGGCTCCACGCAGCTCCACGAGCTGCGCCCTGGAGCGCTCGCGGGCCTTCATGGCGCCCGAGGCGTCGGCAGCCTCCCGCGCGGCGCGGGCGGCCTCCGGAGTCAGCACGGGATCCTTCGGCCCCTCCACCTTTCCGCTGTCCGCCCCGCACCCGACGGCGGTGGCGGCCAGGAGGAGGCCGAGGGCGATCAGCCGGCTGAGGGCTCTGTCTGGAAGCGCGCCTTCCACTCCTCGTAGGGCATGCCGTAGATGATTTCGCGGGCCTCGGAGTCGGGAAGGCTCACGCCCCGCTCCTCCGCGGCCTCCCGGTACCAGCGCGACAGGCAGTTGCGGCAAAAGCCGGCCAGCTCCATGAGCTCGATGTTCGGCACGTCGCTGCGCTCGCGCAAATGCTGCACGAGACGCCGGAACGCCGCGGCCTCCAGCTCGGTGGCGCTTACCTCATCCACGATCTGGAACCATAGGGACGTGTCAGAACGCGAACCTGAATCACCCCGCGACGGCTACGTGCCCCCGGACCCGCTCGGGATCCCCGAGCCGCACGACATCCTCGCCGCCGAGGAATTCGGCATCGGGACGCGGGACAGCCGCTGGCCCGCGGCTCCGAACGGGATCGAGCCGCCGCACGACATCCTGGCCGCAGAGGAGTTCGGCATCGGCATGCGGGACAACCGCTGGCCCAGGGACCCGAGCGGATACGACCGGCCCCACGACATCCTGGCCGCCGAGGCGTTCCCCATGCCCGTGCCCGGGGTGGGAGGCGGGAAGGCCCGTGGCGGCTCGGCCTCGGGCCTGCTGGCCGTGGGCCTGCTCGCCTTCGCCGCGCTGCTGCTCGTCCGCCGGCGCTAGGGGTAGAGGTCGCCCGACTCGCCGGTGACGGTGATCGCGGTGACCGGGCAGTTGGCCGCCGCCTGGATCACGTCGTCCAGCGGGGCCCCGTCGGGGTCCACCACCACGGCCTTGTCCTCGTCGTCGAGCTGGAACACGTCGGGTGCGCTGTCCACGCAGTCGCCGGACCCGATGCAGAGCGCGCGGTCCACGACCACCGCGATCCGGTTGCTGGGCGAGAGGTCGGGCATCGGCCCGCGCGAGGTTAGCGTCCGGCGCACGCGGCCGACCCGCGTGCTTCGGCTACATCAAGCGAGGAGCGTAGCCCGATCGTCGATCGGGCGAGCTACTTAATCCCTTTTTCCGCGGCCGTAGACCAGCTTCAGCATCCGCCCGATCAGCTTCGTTGTGCCGGCCTTGTACGGCAGCATGTGAAGGTCCCGCTTCGGGGCGAACCGGGTGACCAGGATCGACTGCTTGCGGGTGTACTTGCGGATGCCGTCGGCCCCGTGGCGAGTGCCGAGCCCGGATTCCTTCCAGCCGCCCATCGGCAGCTCGAGCGCCACGTGGTTGATCTGCGCGTCGTTCACGCAGCACACGCCCGCCTCGATCCGCCGGGCCAGGCGCTCGCCCTTGGCGATGTCCTTGGTCCACACGGAGGCCTGGAGCCCGTAGGGCGAGTCGTTCGCCAGGCGCACCGCCTCGTCCGCGTCCGCCACCTTCATCACCGGAAGCGTCGGGCCGAAGGTCTCCTCGGTCATGCACTCCATGGTGTGGTCCACGTCGAGCAGCAGGGTGGGCTCGTAGAAGTCGCCCGGGCCGCTCCCCTTGTGGCCGCCCACGGTGGCGCGGGCGCCCTTGGCCACGGCGTCGCGCACGTGCGAGTCGATCAGGTCCATCTGTGGGGGCGAGGTCACGGCGCCGATGTCCACCGAGCCCGGGCCTCCGGGGGCGCCCTGGCGCAGCGCGCCCAGCTTCTCCTCCACCTTGGAGACGAACTGGTCGTACACCGGGTCCTCGACGTAGACCCGCTCGACCGAGATGCAGGTCTGGCCGCCGTTCTGCATCGAGTAGTGCACCGCGGCGTTGGCGGCGCGCTCGAGGTTCGCGTCGGCGAGCACGATCATCGGGTCCTTGCCGCCCAGTTCGAGGCCGACAGGGGTGAGCGTCTGGGCCGCGCGGGCCATGACCTTCTTGCCAACCTCGGTGGAGCCCGTGAACATCACGAAGTCCACCTCGTCGATCAGCGCCTCGCCCACGGAGCCGCCACCCGGGGCCACGATGAACACGTCCTCGGGCAGGCCGCACTCGCGCAGGGCCTCGGCCATCAGCAGCGAGGTGAGCGGCGTGAGGCTGGCGGGCTTCAGCACCGCCGAGTTGCCGGCGGCCAGCGCCGGGATGCAGTCGCCGAACGAGTTGGTGAGCGGGTAGTTCCAGGGGCCGATGACTCCGGCCACGCCCACGGGCTCGTAGCGGACCACGAGCTTGCGGCCCATCACGAAGGGGGAACTCGAGCGGATCCGCTCGTCGGCCAGGTACTTGGGGGCGTTCTTCGCCCAGAAGCCGAACGAGCTCGCCGCGTAGCTCACCTCGGCGAGCTGGGCGTCCTCGTAGGCCTTGCCGTTCTCGGCCACGATCGTGCGCGCGATGCGGTCCGCATTGTCGATGACCCACTTTTGGGCGCGCCTTAGGATGCGTGCGCGGCCGTCGAAGCCCAGCGCCTCCCATCCCGGCTGCGCGGCGCGGGCGCGGGCCACCACGGCGGGCACGTCGGCGGGCTCGAGCGCGGGAACAGATGCGATGACCTCCCCGGTGGCGGGGTTCCGCACCTCGATCGTCCTGCTGTGTCCGTTGGTCCGCTGCTCGGCGGCGAGTCCCTCGACAGTCGTGTCCGACACGGCTCCTCCTCGGTTCGGTCCGCTCACAAGTATGGGCTATCGCGCCGGTGTGGGCAGCTTCAGCCCGCGCAGGCCCCGGCGAGAGGTGCCGCCGTCGGCTCGCGCGCGCTTCCGCTCGGCCCGCAGCAGGCGCATGTAGGGATGGAAATCCACCTGGATCGTGTGACGCGCAGAGGTCACGTAGCGCTCGCGCATCTCCTGCTCCTCGCGTGCGATCTCCGCTCTCATCTCCGCCTCCCCCGGCAGCACGGCGTGCCGCTCCAGGAGGTCCGCCACCCACTCGGACTGGAGCTCCGCGACCGGCATGATCGCCCCCAGCGGCTGCACCAGGCCGATGAAGTACAGACCCGGGCGGTCCGGGGGCACCACCCGGCGGTAGAGAGGCACGTGGTTCTCGCGCGGCTCGATCACCTCGCCGGGCAGGAAGGGGAAGGTGATCGAGTACCCCGTGCACCAGACGATCGTGTCCACCTCCGCACTCGTGCCGTCGGTGAAGTGGACGGTGCCGCCGTCGATGCGGGCGATGTTCGGCCTGACCGCGATGCGCCCGTGGCCGATCCGGGGCAGGAGCTCGGACGACACCGTGGGGTGGGCCTCGCCGAGGTGGTGGTCCGGCTTCGGCAGGCCGTAGTCCTCCATGTCACCCTGGATCGACTTCAGCCTCCGCGCGAGCAGCCGCGAGGAGATCGCCCGCGGCAGCCGGCTCATGAGGTCCGACCCGAGCTCGTCGGTGGGCACGCCGCCGATGTACTTGGGCAGCACGTGGGCGCCGCGGCGCATGGCCAGGTAGGTGATGCGCGAGTGCCGGGACGTCTCCACCGCGATGTCGGTGGCCGAGTTGCCGATGCCGAGCACGAGCACGTTGCGGTCACGGAAGCGCTCGTCGGGCTCGCGGTAGTGGTGGGCGTGGATTGCCTCGCCGGTGAAGCTCTCCTGCCCGGGGAAGGGCGGCTCGGGGTACCTCGGGTTCCAGTGGTGGCCGTTGGCCACCAGCACAGCGTCGTACGACGTCCGGGTGCCGTCGCCGAGGGTGACGCTCCAACGCCCGGCATCGGGCTCGACGCGCTCGACCGAGGTGTTGAAGCGGATGCGGTCGCGGAAGCCGAAGTGATCGACGTAGTCGTCGAAGTACGCGGCGATCTGCGTGTGATGAGGGTAGTCCGGATACGAGTCCGGCATCGGGTAACTCGCGTAGGCCATCATCCGGCGCGAGGTGTTGATGAAGAGCGACGCGTAGGCGGACGACATCCCGTTGTCGTTCTCGTAGCGCCAGTTGCCGCCCACGCCGCTGCCCTTCTCGAAGCAGTCGAACTCGACCCCGCGCGCCTGGAGCACCTGACAGGACGCGATGCCGGAGGAGCCGGCGCCGATGACGCAGACCTTGGCCACGTGGCCAGGCTACCCGAAGGTGAACGCGTAGCCCGTCACTCCGGGCGGCAGCTCGATGCGCAGCGTGCGGTCCTCCACGCGGGGCAGCGACACGAGCCGGTAGAGCCGCTGGCCGGTCACGCGGAGCACGCCGCCGCGCACGTCCTCGCCCGACTCGGCTGTTCTCAGCGGGCGCCCGTCGAGGAGGACGCGGCCCACGCGCGGGCGGCCCCCCCGAGAGCTCATCACCAGGAACACCCGGCGGGCGTTGAAGTGGACGTCCAGGGTCGCGCCGTCCACGGCGGTGGCCGACTCCGGCGTCTCCTTCCAGGTGCCGCCGAGCGCGAAGCCGTTCGGGGGCAGCGAGCCGGGGGCGTCGTAGCGGTGGACGCCGGGGCTGGGCGCGCTCGGCAGGAAACCCTGGGCCCGGGAATAGCCGAGGTACGTCTCTGGCGTGGAGGTGCCCACCGAGGCCACCTCGCCCCGTGCCCGCGTGTAGCCGCCGAGCGACGAGCGACCGGTCTCGCGCAGCAGCGTGCGGATGGCCTTCTCCGTCTTGTCGTAGTCGCCCTCGCCGAAGTGGGTGTAGCGAACCCGGCCGAGCCCGTCGATCAGGTACTTGGCCGGCCAGTACTGGTTGCCCCAGGAGGTCCAGGTGTCGTAGTCGTTGTCCTGGAGCACCGGATACTTCAGGTGGTTTCGGGCGATCGCCCGCGTCACGTTGCCCGTGTCCTTCTCGAACGGGAACTCCGGGGTGTGCACACCCACCACCGTGAGCCCGTCCTTCTCATAGCGGTCATACCAGGCGCTTACGTGCGGCAGCGTGCGCAGGCAGTTGATGCAGGTGTAGGTCCAGAAGTCGATCAGCACCACCCGTCCCCGCAGCGACGAGAGCTTCAGCGGCCGGCCGCCGGGGGTGTTCAGCCACGGCCCCGTCCCCGCGAACGCGGGCGCCACTCCCAGCACCGGGTAGCGCCGCGATCCGGCGGCGGCCAGCTGCGTGTGGTCACGGACGTCGAACTTGGGCCTCCCACGGAGGTCGGCCAGCCGGTCCTCCACCGCGGAGGACCGCTCGAGGCTCCGGGTGGGGTTCGCGATGAACGACGGCACGTCGTTGGCCAGGACGGTCTGGAACCGGAGGTCCAGCTCCGTGGCCATGACCACGGCGGTGAGGATCATCACGGCACCCAGGGCCCGCTGGAGGCCGGGCCCGCGCCCGGCGCCGCGGATCCGCTCGATCACCCGGCGCCCGCCGTAGGCCAGGGCCAGCAGCACGACCGCTGAGCCGATGCCGTACCCGATCGCCACCACCACCACGTCCCTGGACGCGCCGCCGGTGGCGGCCACCGAGATCACCGCGGCCAGGATCGGGCCGGCGCAGGGCGCGTACAGGAAGCCGAGCGCCGCGCCCACGACCACGCCCGACCAGAAGCCGGATCCCGACGTGGAGGGGCCGAACCGCGCAAGCCGCGTGAAGGGCCGCTCCACCACGAGCGCCAGCCGAGGCCACACCAAGGACAGGCCGAAGAGCAGCAGGAACGCGATGGCCACCGTGCGCGTGACCCCGGAGGCCAGCCCCACCCCGTCGATCACCGTGGCGATGCCCACGATCGCGACCACGAAGGTCACGGTCAGGCCGAGGATCACCCCGAGCGGGCGGCGCCTCCCGCCGGTGGCGCTGGCGGACAGCAGCGCGGGGAGAACGGGCAGCACGCAGGGAGTGAGCGCGGTCGCGGCACCGGCCAGGAGCGCGAACAGGACGAGGAGGACCATTCAACCCAGTATGCGCGCGAGGGGGAACGATTGGATTACGTGCAGGTATCTTCGCCCCCGTGTCACCCGGGAGCATCGACGGCGTCAGCGGGTTCTTCGGACTGCGCTGGGAGAGCGCCGACGTTGTGCGCATGCCCGTGCGCCCGGACCTGGTGAACGCCGGCGGCCTGCTCTCCGGCGTGGCCACCTACGCGATGGTGGACTACTGCATGGGCTCGACCCTGTGGCAGGAGACCACCGAGGACGAGGGCATCGCCACGATCTCGATGTCCATCAACTACATCGCCACGGCCACCGAGGGCGAGGTGGTGTGCCGGACGACCCTCGACCGCCGAAACCGCCGTCTGGCCGTTCTCCGGAGCGAGGTGGAGTCGGACGACTCGCGACTGCTGGCCACGGCGATCGGCAGCTACACGATCTTCCCGCGGCGCAGGGTCGACCCGCGCGAGGCGCGCGGCTAGCTCCGCACGGCCGCCAGCGCCGTGGCCACGTCGGGGTCCACCCCGGCCGCCCGCTCGAACTCCACGATCTCGAGCACCCGTGCCACCGCGCCGCCGGGCGGGACCGCGACCCGCACCACCTGCCGCCGGGCCGAGAGCTGGCGCACCAGCCGGAACAGCATCGCGATGCCGCTCGAGTCGATGAAGCCGAGGCCCGTGAAGTCCACCACCAGCCCCAGGGCCGACGGGCCCACACCCGCGAGGATGGCGTCACCGGTCTGACCCGCTTCCGCGATGTCCAGCTCGCCGGTGACCCGGGCCACCACGACCTCACCCTGCTCCTCCAGGTCCAGCTCCACCAGACGCTCAGGCACTGGGACTCCCCCCCTCCCTCAGCTCTCTTTGCATCCGCACCCTGGTCCCGTCGGGCCCGGGAGCGACCTCCACCGTATCCATGAGCGCGTGCATGAGCGACAGCCCGCGCCCCTGATCCCCGCGCCGCGCCGAACGCCATTCCCCCCGGTCGCGCACCGTGAGATTCACGCGCCGGCCGCGCAGCGCCCCGGCCACCTCGAAGGGCGCGCCGGCGCCGGAGTGCTCCACGGCGTTGGTGGCGGCCTCGCCGCACGCGGTCACGATCTCCGCCGTCTCCTCCTCGCCCGCCTCGGCGTAGCGCAGCCAGCGGCGTAGCAGGCCGCGCATGGCCGCCAGCGACTCCGGCTCCGATTCGAACTCGGTGGCGAAGCGGTCGGCCATCGGCTCGTTGCGGAGGGCGAGCAGGGCCACGTCGTCCGCCGCCCCGCCCTCGGGCACGAGCGACGCCAGGAGGTGCTCGCACAGAATCTCCGGGTCGGTGCCCACATCGGTGGCCGCGCGCGCGAGCAGCGACATTCCCTCGTCGATGACCACCCCGGCGCGCTCGATCAGACCGTCCGTGTAGAGCACCACGGACGTGCCCGGGCGCACCGCCGACGAGACCTCCTCGAAGCCCGGGAAGGGCAGCACGCCCAGCGGCACGGCGCGGGGACCGCCCAGGAACCGGGGAGCCTCCCCCTCCGCCACCAGCAGCGGCGGCATGTGCCCGGCGTTGACCCAGCGGATCGACGCGTCGGCGGGATCCACGATGGCGTAGACGAGCGTGGCCATCTCGGTCGACTCCGCCTCGGTCCAGAGCAGGCGGTTGAGCTGGTCGAGCACCGTCGGTGGGTCGTGCCCCTCCAGCGCGTAGGCGCGCAGGGCGCTGCGGAGGCGGCCCACCATCGAGGCCGCCGCGAGGCCCTTCCCGGCCACGTCTCCCATCACCAGTCCCACGCGGCCGCCGGGGAGAGGGATCACGTCGTACCAGTCGCCCCCCACCTCGGCCTCGGCGGCGGCCGGGAGGTAGCGGGCAGCCACGGTCAGCCCGGGAAGCCGCGGGAGGCGGTCGGGCAGGAGGCTCCGCTGGAGCGTCTCGGCGATGCGGTGCTCGCGCTCGTACACCCGTGAGCGGTCGATCCCGAGCGCCACGCGGTCGGCGGCCAGACGGAGCAGGGCCAGGTCGTCCGCCGTGAACCGCCGCGGCGCGTCGGCGAACACCACCAGCACTCCGGTCACCGTGTCGCCCGCCAGCAGCGGAACGCCCACCAGCGAGTCGGCGTCCGGATTCGCCGGAGGCGAGCCGTGGTCCGCCAGCTGGCCGACCGGACTCAGAAGCGGCTCCCGGGCCGCGGCCACCCGCCCGGCGAAGCCCTCGCCGAAGTCGAGCCCCTCGCTCTCGCGGCCGTTGGAGGAGCCGGACGCCGCACGGAGGGTGAGCCGCTCGTCCTCGGCCAGGTAGATCGAGGCCCCGTCCGCCCCCAGCACTCCCCTGACGCGCGACACGAGATCGGGCAGGATGGCGTGCGTCGTGCGGTGGGCCAGCGCCGCGTCCACCACGAGCTGCATGCCGCTGACCATCTCGGCCACGCGCTCGGCCTCCGCGCGTGCCGCCTGCTCGGTCAGGAGCGCCTCGCGCTCCTGCTGGCGGCGCCGGCGCTCGGTGAGGTCGCGGACGAACGCCGACATCACGATGTCGTCCCCCACCGTCAGGCCGTGAAGGGTCTCCTCCGCTGGGAAGACCGTGCCGTCCTTGTGCCGCAGGTCCAGCTCGAGCCGGAGGACGATCGGCGCCTGGCCCTGGCCGAGCAGGTTCCGGCGGCGCTCGTCGTGGGCCGCGCGCCCCTCCTCCGGGAAGATCAGCTCGCGCAGCGGAGCGCCGATCGCCTCGCCCGCGGTCCAGCCGAAGAGGCGCTCGGCCGCCGTGTTCCAGGCGGTGACCGCCCCGGTCCGGGCGTCCATGGCCAGGAAGGCGTCCGGGGCGGAGTCGAGCAGCAGGCGCATGCGCGACTCGCTCTGGCGCAGGTCGCCGGCCCGTTCCTCGGCATTTGCCGCCTGGAGGCGCAGGATGCCGAGCAGCCGCGACATCAGGAGGCCGGCCACCGCGGGGGTGCCCACCGCGAGCGGCCAGCGAACCAGCGGACCGTCCTGGATCACCAGCACCACGGCGTAGGCCACCCCGATGAACGCGAGGTGGGCGAGGGCGGCCCGCATCGGGAAGAAGTAGAAGGCGTAGAGGACCGCCCAGGAGTAGAGCAGCGGGTAGAGCAGCGACTCCCCGACGGCCAGGTTGACCAGCGAGATCATCAGCGTCCCCGCCGCAAGGAAGGCATGGAGGCGCCAGCCGCGGGCCTGCTCGCCCAGGAGGAGCAGCAGGATCGACACCAGGAGTGCGGCGCAGGCCAGCAGGAGCACCGCGGTGTCGTCGACCTCGCGGGAGTGGGGCAGCACGAGCGTGATCCCGGCCAGCAGGGCGCCGGCCGCGAACAGGTAGGCGAGCGACCGCACCTTGACCCGGAGGTCGAAGAGCTCGGGCAGCCCCTGCACCGCCCCGGTGGGGTTAGATCGGGGGATCCCCGCTCCGAGCCGAAAGCCGGGCGAGCGCCTCATGGCACTCCACCACCCGGCGCTTGACGGCATCGTCATCGCCGCGGTCGTGCACGAGGTCCCAGGTCTTGTCGGCCACGTCGCGCGCAGTGGTGGGCGTGGCCTGACTGCAGAGCAGGTCCACCAGCCGGAGCTCGAACGCCTCGAGCTGCTGAATCGGGTCCCCGGGCGGCATCTTCGGAAGCGGGTCGCGTGTGGCCTGGCGCCACATGGAGGTGGCCAGCACGAGTCGGTTGCGAAGCATCATCTGGTCCACGGGCGATGACACCGTACAGTCCGGACGTGGCCAGGTTCCACCTCCTGCGGGTGTTCTGCTCGGACGGCGACCGGGGCGGCAACCCACTGGCCGTCTTCCTCGACGGCGCCGAGGTTCCGGATGAACGCCGCCAGGCCGTGGCCCGCAAGCTCGGACTCAGCGAAACCGTGTTCGTGGACGATGCCGCGGGCGGCGAGATTCGCATCTTCACGCCCGCCACGGAGATGGAGTTCGCGGGCCACCCGACGGTCGGCACGGCGTGGCTGCTGGCCACCGAGCGCGAGCCGGTGGACGTGCTGCGCGTGCCCGCCGGTGAGCTGCACGTGCGCCAGGAGGGGGGTTTCTCGCACGTGTCCACGCGGCCCGAGTGGGGCACGCGCTTCCAGTGGATCCGGTACGACTCGCCCGCCGAGGTGGACGCGCTCACGGGCGTGGCGGACGGGAATCGCGACGTGGGCGCCTGGGCCTACGCCGACGAGGCGGCGGGGCTGATTCGCGCCCGTGTGTTCCCCGTGGGGCTCGGCATCGCGGAGGACGAGGCCACCGGCCTGGCGGCAGTCCAGCTCTGCGCCCGGCTCGGACGCGCGGTCGAGATCCGGCAGGGTCGCGACTCACTCATCCTCGTCCGGCCCGTACACGGGGGCCGCATCGAGCTGGCGGGGCGCGCGGTGCTGGACGGGGTGCATGAGTACGCGGGTTAGTCTTGCCCCGTGTCCGCCCAGCGGCCCCTGGAGCTCATCCTCGCGCGCAACCTGATCTCGGGCCTGTCCACGCCCGCCTTCCTGGTGGACGCCGAGGGCGTCGTGGTGTTCTACAACGAGGCGGCCGGAGTCCTGCTCGGGCGGCGCTTCGAGGAGGCGGGACGGATTCCCCCGGAGCAGTGGACGCGCGACTGGGGCCCCTACGGAGACGACGGCGAGCCCGTGCCGTTCGACGAGCTTCCGCTCACGATCGCGCTGCGGAAGGGCCGGCCGGCCCACCACCGCCACATGATCCAGACCGTGGACCATGGGCGCCGGGAGATCGAGGTGAGCGCGATCCCCATCGTCACCACCGAGGGCACCTCGGGCGCGCTCGGGCTCTTCTGGACCACAGGCCACGAGGAGAGCTGACTTGCAGGTGAAGATCTGGGGGGCCCGCGGCTCGGTCCCCTCCCCCGGCCCCGAGACGACGCGCTACGGGGGCAACACCTCATGCGTCCAGGTCACCCTCTCGGACGGGACCATCGTGGTGCTGGACGCGGGCACCGGCCTGCGAGGGCTCGGGCTGGCGCTGAACCAGGAGGCCGCGCGCGTGAACATCCTCCTCACCCATCTCCACCTCGATCACATACAGGGGCTCGTGTTCTTCGCGCCGGCCTTCCGGCCGAGCACCGAGCTGGCCATCTGGGGGCCAAAGGCCGCGGACGCATCCCTCCAGGAGCGGATCGGCCGCTACATCTCCGCGCCGCTGTCCCCCGTCGAAGTGCGGGAGCTGCCCTCCCACGTGGCCTTCCGGGAGGCGCCGACCACCGAATGGCAGATCGGCCCGGCCACGCTGCGGGCCGCGTCGGTCACGCATCGCGGGCCGACGCTCGGGTACCGGATCACCGAGGGCGACACCTCCGTCTGTTACATCCCGGACCACGAGCCCGCCCTCGGTGCCCGTCTCGAGAGCGACGAGCCCGAGTGGATCTCGGGCTACGACCTGGCCCGGGGCGCATCCCTCCTCGTGCACGACTGCCAGTACGCCGACGACGAGTACCCCGACCACGTCGGCTGGGGGCACACCCGCCTCACCGACGCGCTCACCTTCGGTCGCCGGGTGGACCCCGGACAGCTCATGCTCTTCCACCACGACCCGATGCACTCCGACGACTTCCTCGACAGCTTCCACCGGCGCGCGTCGAAGCAGTGGGAGGAGATGGGCGGGGCGCCCACCGGGCTGGTGATGGCGGCCGAGCCGATGGAGATCGAGCTCAGGCGGCCGGCGGTCCGGGAGTCATGAAGGCGATCGCGGGGCCGATACCGGCCGTCCTCCGAAGCGTGGCGATGGTGCGGCCGGGCTGAACCGCGGGCCGCGGATCGCCGAGCAGGGGGCCGAGCGCCCGGGCGGTCACATCCATGTCCTCGATCCCGAAGGCCAGGCCCCAGAGGCGGGCGGGGCCGTCCGCCTGAGAGTGCATCCGGGTGCCCTCGGGGGCCTGCACCACCTCCAGCACCACCTCGCCCATGCGGAAGAAGGCCTGCCTGGGTGCGCCATCCGGGGTGGGCTCGTCGCGTACGCGGCGCAGGTCGAAGCCGGCCCGCTCGAGCGCGGCCATGGTGCGCGCGAGAGCCGGCGACATGACCACCACGTGGTCGAGCGCTACCGTGCCGTTGGGGTGGGGCGCGCCGGCGGCGGGCGCCTGCGTGGAGAGCGTGGTGGGAAGCCCGTCCAGATCGGTGGTGGCGGCGTCGCGGACCGACCATCCCGCGATCCCGCGGGCCGGGCCGGGCCCCTCCAGGCGCAGGCGCACCGTGCTCACCTCGGCCTGGTCGCCCTCCACCCGGAAGCCGGCGGTGGTCCAGGCGCCGGGCGGGTCCGCGATCGCCAGCTCGTCCACCGTCGGCTGTGCCCCGGCCTCCGCCATCGGGGCGCACGCTAGAGCCTCCGGGCGGGCGACGGCTGCGGATGGCCCTAGATTGTCTGGCGATGGGAGCAATCGTTGCGAGGGCGCCGCTGCGCGTGGCGCTCGGGGGAGGCGGAACGGACCTGCCGTCCTTCTACCGGGAGCACGGGGGCTTCGTGGTCTCGACCGCCATCGACCGCTATGTGCACATGATGGTGTCCGCGGACTTCCAGGCCCGCTACCGCCTGAAGCACCTGGAGTGGGAGGAGATGGACGACCCCCGCGAGGTGCGCCACCCGATCCTGCGCGAGGTGCTGGCCCGGCACTGGCACGGGCCGCCGGTGGAGCTGGCCTCGGTGTCGGACGCGCCACCGGGCACGGGTCTCGGCTCCTCCGGGGCCTACGCGGTGTGCGCGATCCAGGCGCTGCGCACCGCGGCCGGCGGGGGAGCGCCCCCGGGTGAGCTGGCCGAGGCGGCCTGCGAGATCGAGATCGACGTGCTGGGGAGGAAGGTGGGCAAGCAGGACCAGTACGCGGCCGCGTACGGCGGCCTGCGGGCCTACACGTTCAAATCGGACGACACGGTGGACGCCCGCGAGCTGGTGGTGCCCGACGAGGTGAGGCGCGCGCTCGGCGAGGAGTTCCTCCTGTTCTTCACCGGGCGGGATCGCTCGGCGTCGGATGTGCTCTCCGGGCAGGTATCGGGCACCGCATCCGGGAACGTCGCGGTGGGCCGCGCGCTGGACCGGCTACACGAGCTGGGCCGCCAGACCTGCGCCGCGCTCGAGGACGGCGACCTGGAGCGCTGCGCCGCCCTGATGAACGACCAGTGGGAGGCCAAGCGCGATCGCGCGCCGGGCACGGTGATCGCGGAGATGGACGCGCTCCGGGACCGTGCGCTCGAGGCCGGCGGCCTGGGCGCCGTGCCCCTGGGAGCGGGCGGCGGCGGCTTCGTGCTCGTCTACACGCCGGAGCCCGAGCGCACCCGGCGCGCCCTGGCCGACGCCCCGGAGCTGCGGTTCGGCACCGACGCGGCCGGTTGTGTGGCACGGGGCACGCCGTATACGGATCCCGCCCCCGCGGGGACCTAGGCCGCGCCCAGCGCCCTTGCGCCCGCGGCCGCTCCGGCGGCGGCCAGGACCACCACCGCCAGCGGCATCCGGAGCGCGATCGCCGCGCCTGCGGCGAGCAGCCCGAGAAAGCGGGCGTCCACCACCAGGCCGTGCTTGCCCGAGCCGAAGGTCTCCACCGCCACGAGGGCGGCCAGGACCGTGGGCGCCAGCAGGGTGATCACCCGCAGCGCCGGGGGCGAGAGCTGGCGGCCCCCGACGGCCACCGGCCCCGCCGACTTGATCAGGATCGTGGCCACGGTGAGCGCCGCGATGGTGATCCACACCGCGCTCATCGCCTGAGCCCCCAGAGGGCGGCCAGGCAGGCCACGAGCACCGGCACTCCTGCGGGCGCCACCGGCGTGAGCGCGAGCGCCAGCCCCGCGCCCGCCAGCGCCACGCCCAGCGTCCTCCGGTCCTTCAGCTCAGGGATCAGCAGGGCGAGGAAGAACGCCGGGAAGAGGGCGTCGAGGCCGAGAGCGTCCGGATCTCCCAGGCGGTCCCCGGCCAGGGTTCCCACCGCCGTGCCGATGATCCAGAGCGGGTACTGCGGCAGCGTCGCGCCCAGCAGCCGGTCGCGGTCGAACGTCCCGTCGCCGCGGTTGGCCAGCGCCCAGGAGGCGTCCACCACCGCCTGACCCTCCGCCGCCCGGCGCAGCGCGCGGCCGGGCAGCGACGGCCCGAGCGCCAGCCCCATCGGCAGGAAGCGCGCGTTCAGCAGAACCCCCGCGAGCACGGCGGGCACGGCGCCCCCACCCGACGCGAGCACGGCCAGCGCACCGAACTGCGACGCGCCGGCGAACACCACCGCGGACATCACGATCGGGGCCACCTTGCCCATCTCGGGCCGGGCCAGCACGCCGAAGGACAGCCCCACCAGAAAGGCCACCGGGCCCAGGGCCACCCCCGCGCGGAGCCCGGGACGCAGGCGCTCCGAGAGGGGCGGCCGGGCCGCCTCCGCGCTCACCCGGGCGCGCGGTTCCACGCCGGCGCCGCGAGGCCCCGCCGCAGCTTCTCCGGGCCGTGGCCGATGATCGGCGGGCCGTGCGTCACGAGCACGTGATCGAAGTCCAGCTCGGCCAGGGGCCGGAGCGTCGGCAGCAGGCGCTGCTCATACCAGTCGCGGCGCCGGTCCCCGTCCAGGTCCTCCCAGACCCGGAGGTCGCCGTCCACCCCCACCACGGCGTCGCCGAAGGCCAGGGCCCGGGCACCGGGGAAGAGCAGCGGCATCTCGCGGCGCCGCGGGCTGCCGATGGCGTAGGCCTGCACTCCGGCGGGCAGCTCAGCTCCCGGCACGATGGCCTCGAAGCGCACCCCGCGGCCCATTTTGTCCGCCACGCTCTCGTGCCCGTACACCCTCACCTCGAGCCGCTTGCCATACCGGCGGCTCACGTCCTCAGAGCTGCGCACGTGGTAGTGGATCGTGAGCATCACCGTCATCCGCGCGGCCCCGGTGCGCTTCACCAGCCCGTCCAGCTCCGACCAGAACGCACCCGCGTCGGGAGGAGCGAGCGGGTCCACCAGCACCAGCTCGTCACCTGCCGCGATGGCGAAGCACGCCACCTCGTGGGTCCAGGGGTCGGCCCGGCGCCACTCCGGGTGTGGAGCGGTCCAGCGCCAAATGCCCTCTTTCAGCTCCTCGATCATGGCCTTAGACACTGTCCGGCGAGAAGGTGTCGCAATCGCCCGGCTCCCCGCTCTTCCGGCCGCGGTTGAACCACGAGGCGCGCTGGGCCGAGGTGCCGTGGGTGAAGGTGTCCGGGTTGATCTGTCCCGAGGCGCGGCGCTGGAGGCGGTCGTCGCCCACCGCCTCGGAGGCCCCCACGGCCTCGCGAACGTCCCCCTCCTCGAGGTCGCCGGCGGAGTAGACGCTGTGCGCCCACACTCCCGCGTAGCAGTCGGCCTGGAGCTCGAGCCGCACAGAGAGGGCGTTCACCTGGTCGCGGTTCTCCCGCTGGAGGCGGCTCACCTCGGCGCTCGTCCCGAGCTGCTGCTGCACGTGGTGCCCCACCTCGTGGGCGATGACGTACGCCCAGGCGAAGTCGCCCGACGCCCCGAGCTGCCGCTGCATGTCCCCATAGAAGCTGAGATCGAGGTACACGCGCTGGTCGCCGGGGCAGTAGAAGGGTCCCACCGCCGAGGACGCGTCGCCGCACGCCGTGGACACCCCGCCGCGGTAGAGCACGAGCTTCGCGCGCTCGAACGGCGAGCCCTGGCGGCGGAAGATCTTCGTCCAGGTGTCCAGCGTGTCCGTGAACACGTACGAGCTGAAGTCCTTCAGGTCCCTGTCGGGATCCTGGGAGGCCGGGATCCCCTGGGCCCCGGCGGCCGGCGCCCCCGCCGCCGAGGGATCGAACTGGTTGTCCACGCCGAACGCGCTCCCTCCGCCTCCGCCTCCGCTCAGCACCTGGATGAGCAGGTAGATGATCACGCCGGCGATGCCCACCCCGCCCGGAAGCGCCACCCCGGGGCCCAGGGACCTGCCACCGGACGGCCCCATGCCGCCCCCGCGGGCGTCGATCATGTCCGAGCTCCTGCCGCCTCCTCGCTTCCAGCGCATGGGCGCAGTTCTACTTGCTGCGCGTGGTGGCCGTGCGCGCCGCGCTGATACAACCCTCCCATGAAGGGACCGGTGGAGATCGTGCCCGGCGTCCACGGCGTCGGATCGGAGATGGTGAACTGGTACCTCGTCGAGGAGGGGGGCCGCCTCACCGCCGTGGACGCGGGAGTCCCGGGCTTCCGCAAATCGCTCGACGACGAGCTGCGCACGCTGGGGCGCGAGCGCTCGGACGTGGCCGCCGTGGTGCTCACCCACGCCGACGCCGATCACACCGGGATCGTGCCCGAGCTGAAGGCGGCCGGCGCCCGCGTGTTCGTTCACGAGGACGACGACGCGTTCCTGCGCAAGCCGGGCATGAAGGGCGGGGACGCCAACGCCAGGAACTTCCTGCCTCATCTCCGCCGCCGCACGGCCTGGCCGATCATCCTCCACCTCGCCCGCGAGGGCGGCCTGCGCCCACCCCGGGTCGAGGGGGCCGAGACCTACTCCGACGGCGCCGTGCTGGACGTGCCCGGCAGCCCGCGAGTGGTGCACACCGGCGGCCACACCCCCGGCCATTCCGTGCTGCTCTTCGAGAGCCACGGCGCGCTCTTCGCGGGCGACGCCCTCTGCACGTGGAATCCGCTCACCGGCCGGCGCGGCGCCCAGCTCATGCCCACGGCGTTCAACGTGAGCACGGACGACGCGTACGAGGCACTCGGGAAGGTCGAGGCGCTGGAAGCGCGGGTGGTCCTGCCGGGTCACGGCGATCCGCTGCGGGACAGCCCCGCGGCCGCGGTGGCCGCCGCCCGCCAGGCGGGCCGCAGCTAGCGGCACCCCCGCTGGCCTCTTGTATACCCTCCTTCGTACGAGGCGCCTCACGGTTTGCAGGGACCGGGCAGTCAGGGCCGCCCGAGACCACCATGAGCCAAGTTCAAGCCTCCCCAGCCCCGCAGGCCGCCGCTCCCTCGGCCGCCGACATCCAGCCCGTGGCCCACGAGACGCGGGACCGGATCATCACCGGCACCGTCACGGTGGTGCCCTTCCTGGCCCTCGGCGTGGTGGGATGGCAGGTGTGGAACGACCTGCTGCGCTGGAGCGACGTGGCCGTGTTCACGATCATGTACTTCATCACCGGGCTGGGCGTGACCGTGGGTTTCCACCGCCACTTCACCCACCGCAGCTTCAAGACGAGCAGGTGGCTCCGGGGCGGGCTCGCGATCATGGGCTCCCTCGCCATCGAGGGCCCGGTCACCGCCTGGGTGGCCGACCATCGCAAGCACCACGCGTTCTCCGACAAGGAGGGCGATCCGCACAGCCCCCACGTCGGCCACGAGGGAGGCTGGCGGGGCGCGTTCAGCGGCCTCTTCCACGCCCACGTGGGCTGGCTCTTCATCCACACCGAGCGCGGCGCCAAGGAGCGCTACGCCCCCGATCTGCTGAAGGATCCGATCGTGCGCTGGGTGGACCGCACCTTCGTGCTCTGGGTGGTCACCGGGCTGGCGATGGCCTTCGTGCTCGGCGGGATCATCGGCGGCTCACTCGAGGCGGCCCTCACCGGCCTGCTCTGGGGCGGAGCGGTTCGAATGCTCGTGGTGCACCACGTGACCTACAGCATCAACTCGCTTTGCCACTTTTTCGGCGAGCGCCGCTACCCCACGGACGACCACTCGCGCAACCTCCTCTGGCTCGCGCTGCCCACCCTCGGCGAGTCCTGGCACAACAACCACCACGCCTTCCCCACCTCCGCCAGCCACGGGCTGCGCAAGCGGGACGTGGACCCGTCGGGAGCGGTCATCAGCGTGCTTGAGCGACTCGGGCTGGTCTGGGACGTGGTGCACATCACCCCCGAGCGCCAGGCCGAGAAGGCCGCGGCCGGCTAGGTCGGAGTGGCGAGCACCGAGCACCTGAGGCGCGAGCTCGAGGCCGCCCTGCCGGACCGGCCCTTCACGCTCGAGCTGTGGGACGGCACCCGGGTGGAGTCCACCCGACCCGGAGGCCTCACCTTCCACGCCCGTTCGGCCGACGCCGCGGCACACATGCTGCGCGCCCCGGGCCAGCTCGGCGTGGGACGGGCGTACGTCTCGGGGGCGCTCGAGCCGGACGACCTGGACGCCGCGATCGAGCTGCTCGACGCCTGGAAGCCGCCCACGCTCGACACGACCACCCGCGCCAAGCTCGCCCTGGCCGCGCTGCGTGCCTGCGGCCCCATGCGGCCTCCGGCCGTCCCGGCCGCCGAGCTCAGGCCGCGCGGAAAGCGGCACAGCATCGTCCGCGACGCGCGCGCCGTACGCCACCACTACAACCTGCCGTCGGAGTTCTTCCGCCTCTTCCTCGGCGAGGGCATGACCTACAGCTGTGCTCTCTGGTCCCGCGGCGCCCGCACGCTCGAGGAGGCCCAGGAGGCCAAGCTCGACCTGGTGTGCCGGAAGCTCGACCTGCAGCCGGGCCAGCGCGTGCTGGACATCGGCTGCGGCTGGGGGAGCTTCGCGATCCACGCGGCCCAGCGCTATGACGTGCTCGTCACGGGCGTCACGCTGTCCGAGCCGCAGGCCGAGTTCGCCCGCCGCCGGGTGGCCGAGCAGGGCCTCTCCGACCGCGTGGAGATCCGGGTGGCGGACTACCGCGAGGTCCGCGACCAGCCCTTCGACGCCGTGGCCAGCATCGGCATGGTCGAGCACGTGGGGTCGAGCCAGATCGACGTCTACATGCAGCAGGTGGCCAACCTCCTCCGGCCCGGCGGAATGGTGCTGAACCACGGGATCGCCCGCATGCGCGTGGGCGACTCGGAGGCCGGCCCCTTCTCCGAGCGCTACGTCTTCCCGGACGGCGCCCCGCTTCACCTCTCGCGCCTGCAGGCGGCGGTGGAGCGCTCCACCCTGGTCACCGAGCACGTGGAGGGCCTCCACGGCGACTACGCCATCACCCTCGCCCACTGGGCCCGCAACCTGGACGACAATCTCCACGAGGCGATCAGGCTCGCCGGGCCCGAGCGCATCCGCGTGTGGCGCCTCTACCTGCGCACGGCGAGGCGCGGCTTCGAGACCGGCTTCATCTCCGTGTATCAGGTGCGTGCCCGGCGGCCCGGGGCCGTGCGCGCCCAGCCGCCGGCCGAGAACGGGGCCGTCCGCGATCCGGTGGCCGCGCGGGCCTAGCCCGCGAGCCCATCTCCAGCTCGGCCAGCGAATCGTCGATCATCAGCGGCAGTCCGCCCACCCGGGGCAGCACGCCCGGGTCGGCGTGTAGCCCGAAGTGGGCATGGTCGTCGTACGTGAGGATCCCCACTGCCAGCGCGTGCTTGTCGGGCAGCGGAATCACCGGATACACGGAGCGCACCCTCGCGCCCGCGGCGTAGAGCGCGGCGCGTGGCCCGGGCACGTTCGAGATCGTGAGGTTGTACAGGCGCGGGCTCACCGCATACCGGGCGGCCACCTCCTTGAGGGGCTCGGGCAGGGCGCCCAGACCCTGCAGCAGCGCTGAGGATCCCCCGATCCGGCCCGAGGTCTTCAGCTCGGCCATCTGCTCGATCACGCCGGCCAGCCGATCCTCGCTGCGGGCGCGCGATACGGGCAGGTCTATGAAGGCGAACGTGATGCGGTTGCCCTGGGAGCGCTCCTCCTCCGCGACACGCACGCTCACCGGAACCATCACGCGAAGGTCCCGGGGTTCGTCGCCGCGCCGCGCGGCGAAGCGCCGGAGTGTCCCGGCGCACACCGCGAGGGTGATGTCGTTCAGGGTGGCGCCGTGACGCTGCTTCAGGTCGAGCATGCGCGCCAGCCGCACCCGGTGGGTCACGAGCGTGCGCCGCGGCCCGATCGGGTCGTTCAGGTAGCAGCTCTCCGCCGGGTTCAGAGCATCCTCGGCCAGGGAGATCGCGGCACGGCGCAGGGTGTCGGCCATGCGCACGGTTTGCGCGGGCGACCGCGCGAGCGAGACTGCGCGGCGTGCGGCGCGAAACTGGTCCACCGCGGTGTCGGCCAGGGAGTCCACGGTGAGGCGCACCGCACCGGACTGCCGCCCCGGGGACCAGCCCACGGGGGTGGCGGGCTCGGGCTCCGGGATCCCGTCGAACATGAGCATGCCCAGCTCCACCGCGGCGATGCCGTCCACCATCGCGTGATGGACCTTTCCCAGGATCGCGGCCCGGCCTCCGGCCAGCCGGGGCACCACCAGGATCTGCCACAGCGGCCGGGCCCGGTCGAGCTGCTCGGAAAAGAACGCGTCGGCGATGGCCCGCATCGCCGCCCGGTCGAGCTCCCACTCGCCCCCGACCGCGGTCACGTGCCGCTCTAGCTGGAAGTCGGGCACGTCCTGCCACACCGGTTCGTTCACCCGCATCGGGACCTGCACCACGCGCTGGCGAAAACGCGGAGTCAGGTGCAGGCGCCCGCCGATCCGCTCCCGCAACAGCTCGGCGTCAAGACCGCGCGAGCCACGCGGAAGGTCGAGAACGGCCATCCAGCCCACGTGCATGTGCGCCGTGTCCGTCTCAACTCGCAGAAACGATGAATCCATGGCCGAGAGACGAGTCATACCCCGACTATGGCTGGGTCCGGCACCCATCTCATGTACATCCGGATAAAGATTTCAACCCGGATGGCATGCTCCGGTGCTCGCCTAGGAGACGCCGGCCTTCTCGTCCATCGCGTGCCCCACCTCGAGCTCGGCCTCGGGGCCGGGCGCGGCGTGGGAGGTGAAGAGGTCGGCCAGCGCTCCCACCAGCTCGGGCAGCCGCTGGTCTCCACGGCCGAGCTCGAGCTGGCGCCCGGCGCCGGTGTTGTCGGCCAGCGCGCGCACGGTGGCCAGCTCTTCCTGGCAGCCGAGGTCGCGGGCGTGAGGGAGGCAGGCCTCGAGCATCTGATCGAGCTGGAGACGCGCGGGCACCAGCGCCTCGCGCACCGGGTCCAGCAGGCGGGCGTCCATCCCGTCGCGGGCGGCGATGAAGCGGTTCTCCTCGAGGACCTCCGGGCGTCCGAGCAGCTCCGGCGGCGCGAACCCCTCCTCGATCTCGAGCCGGGCCAGCGACTGCACGAGCGCGACGATGGCCACCGTCTCGGCCACGGTGCTCTGGACGTCCAGGATTCGCACCTCCACCGTGCCGAAGCGCGGCTGCGGGCGCACGTCCCACCAGAGGAAGGTGGGCTCCTCGAAGGCGTCACAGCGAAGCAGCATGTCCACCGACTCGACCCAGTCGGCGTAGTCCGCGAACGCCCGCGGGATGCCCACGCGCGGAAACGCCTGGAAGAGCGGGGTGCGCGCCGAGGCCAGCCCGGTGTCGCGGCCCTGCCAGAGCGGCGAGTTGGCGGACAGTGCCAGCAGCAGCGGTAGGTGCCCCCGCAGCCGGTTCATGAGCCTGATCGCCTCCTCCGGCGACTCCACCCCCACGTGCACGTGCAGCGCGAAGGTGGGCTCGCGCCGTGCCAGCTCGCGCATCGAGTTGTAGACGCGCTGATAGCGGGGGCCGGTGGACACGCGCACCTCCTGCCACACCGCGAAGGGATGGGTGCCGCTGGCCGCCGCGCGCAGTCCGAGCGTGCGCAGCCGGCCGTCGAGCGCCAGGCGCAGGTCCCCGAGCTCGGCGGCGGCGCCGGGCACGGTCCGGTGGACGCGGGAGCGCAGCTCCAGCGCCGACTTGTGGGTCTCCGCGGTCACGTGCGAGCCCAGCTCCGGCTCGAGGGCGGGCAGGACCCGGTCTATCTCATGGGCGAGCGGCCACCCCTCGGGCTCGAGGAGCATGATCTCCTCCTCGACCCCCAGCGTGTAGTCGGTGGGAGAGCATTCCGACGCCCACTCCGCCCACCGCGGGAGCGTCATGCCGCCAGCGTGGCCGGGATCTGCGCGTGCCGCCGGGCAGCGGCCACGATGCCTTCGAACAGCCGTGTGCCCTCGGGGCGCTCGATGAGGCTCTCGGCGTGCCACTGGACGCCCAGGCAGAACTGGCGCGCGGGCATCTCGATGGCCTCCACCACGCCGTCGGGAGACCACGCCACCGCTAGCGCCCCCCGTCCAAGCCGGCCGACGGCCTGGTGGTGGAAGGAGTTCACGTCCACCCGGACCTCGCCGAGCGTGCTGGCCGCGAGGCTGGCGGAGGCCACGTCGACGGCGTGGGTCACCTGGTCCCCGGGCGCCGCCTGGCGGTGCTCCACGGTGCCGTCCGTACCGTCGGGCAGGTGCTGGATCAGCGTGCCTCCGGTGGCCACGTTCAGCACCTGCATGCCACGGCAGATCGCGAGGATGGGCACGTCGCGCGCGTGTGCCTCGCGGGTCAGGGCCAACTCGAAGTCGTCGAGGTCCGGCTCGGTCGGGCCGAGCTCGAGATGCGGCTGTGCACCGTAGGCCGACGGGTGCAGGTCCGGGCCTCCCGAGAGGCAGATGCCGTGCAGCTGGTCCACGAGCGGCGTGATCGCGTCCAGCGGCATCGGAGGGATCACCAGCGGCAGCCCGCCCGCGGCCTCGATCGCGCGCATGTACGCGAGCCCGAGCGCCATCTCCTTGCGCGGCGGCTCCCCCTGCGGCGTCTGCTCCACGCGCTGGGCCACCCGCATCTCCGACGTCGTGACCCCGATCAGCGGCCGATCGCTCATGACATCACCCAAGTGTCTTTTCCTCCACCGTTCTGTGAGCTGTTCACCACGAGCGCCCCGGCAGCCCTTCCGAACCGGGTGAGACCGCCCGCGGCCACGTCGACGTTCACATCGTCGCTCATAACGAAGGCTCTTAGATCCACATGCCTCGGTGCAAGGGCTCCGGCGTCAACGGTGGGATGGGTGGAGAGCATCACCGTCTCCTGGGCCACCCACTCGCCCGGCTCGGCCTCGATCCGGCTCGCGGCCCGCTCGAGATCCTCCTTGCGAGCGTGCGGTCCCACCAGGATCCCGTAACCGCCGTGTCCCGCCCGCGGCTTGACCACCACCTCGTCGATGCGCTCGAGGATGCCCTCACGCACGGCCGGAACGCTCAGGTCGTAGGTGGGCACGGAGCGCATGAGCGGCCGCTCGTCGAGGTAGAACTGCACCATCGCGTCCACGTAGGCGTGAATCAGCTTGTCGTCGGCCACCCCGCCGCCGAAGGCGTTCACGCACGCGAGGCGGCCGGTGCGGCAGGGGTCGAGGAGCACGTCGGCCACCCATGTGGGGCGCCCGTTCTCGTCCATCAGGCGGTCCTCGTCGGTGCGCCGGTAGACCACGTCCACCTCGAGGCTGCGGCGGTCCACGAGCACCCGCAGGCGCCCGCGGCTCGGGTACAGGTCGTCGGGAGTGGCCAGCGGGATGCCCAGGCGCCGGGCCAGCACGCGGTGCTCGTACCAGGCGCTGTTGCCCGGGCCGTCCGAGAGCAGCACCACGTGGGGATCGCCGTCGCCGTCCGGAGCCGCCGCGCGTAGGGCCGCGCCGAGCCGGTCGAACGCGGGAGCGAGCGAGCGCCGCCCGGCGGGAGCGGCGGGCAGGTGCCGGTCGGCCGCGGTGCGTGCCGCGGCGGCGTAGGTGAGCCCCGAGGGCGTGCGCACGTTGTCCTCGAGCACCGCGAGCTTGCCGTCCGACCCGCGCACGAGGTCCATCCCGGCCACCGGCATGTAGGCCCATTCGGGCACCTCGACGCCGAGCATCCAGGGCTCGAAGTAGGCGCAGGTCTCCACCGCGCGCTCAGGCACCACGCCGTCCGAGACGATCCGGCGCGCTCCGTAGACGTCGGCGGTGAACGCACGCAGCGCGCGCACCCGCTGGGAGAGCGAGCGCTCGACCAGGTCCCACTCGGCCGCCGCCAGGATGCGCGGCACCGGATCGACGTGGAAGGGCTTGGCGTGAGGCGGCGAGCCGAAGGCCACGCCCATCCCCTCGATCTCCTCGGTGACCCGGTCCGCGACCTCGGACAGGTCCAGCGCGTCCAGCGTGGCGAGCGCTCCCTCGTAGTGCGGGCGCGGGCGCCCGGAGGGCTCGAAGGCCTCGTCGTAGAAGCGGTCCACGGCGTAGTCCCGCGACTCCGCCCCGATCACGCCGGCGGTGGTGCCCTGCGACAGCTCGGACGCTGCACCCATTTGGTCACCTTACCCACGCCCTACGCGCACGCATTGGCCGTCTGCCCAATCTTTGGCCCCCCCATTTGGACGGTTGGTACAGAAGCGGCGCGGGTGGGGTAGCCCGCCGGTCCGGGTGGCCCGTGCCTCAGTCGTCGCCGCCGCCGGGGCCCGAGTTGTCGTCGGACCCGCCGCCGCCCGACCCGCCGGGGGGGCCGCCCTCGCTCGAGCCGCTCGAGCCGCTGCCGGACCCGGAGCCCGAGCTGCCCGAGCCCGACCCGGAGCCGGACCCGCCGCGGTCGTCCCCGGGCTCCACTCCGCCGACGTGGTCGTCCCCGGCCGGAGCCGGAGCCGGGGCGGGCACCGACGCCGGCGGCGAGGCCACCGGCGCGTCGGCGCCGCCGGCGGACTGCCGGGCGCGGCGCGCGCGCCGGCGCCGCTCGCGCGCGCGGTCGGCGTCACCTGTGCGGGCCGCCGGCGGGGCCAGGGTCTCGCCGGCCTTCAGTGGCTGGGCCGAGAGGCCCACGGTATCTCCCGAGATCGTGTTGGCGGCCAGGCCGATGCCCACGGCCGCGGCCAGGCCGGCCACGCCCAGCGCGATGTTGCGAAGAATTCGGCTCGGAGCCATCGCTCGAGGCTAACCCGCGCCGGGTAAGGCCTTGTCAAGCTCACGGTCAGGGGCGGGCAAGGGGGCGGCCGGGAGCCGCACCTCGGCACGCGCGCCGCGGGGGTCGCGACTGGCCAGCGAGGCCTCGCCACCCCAGCGCCGGGCCAGCGCCTCCACCACGGCCAGGCCCAGGCCGGTGCCCTCGGTGCCCGTGCTCCCGCTGCCGCGGTAGAAGCGCTCGAACACCCGCGCCCCCTCGGCGGCGCCGACGCCGGGCCCCTCATCGCTCACGCTCACCCGCGCCCACGCGGCGTCGCCGGCGGGCGCGATCGTGACCGTGGTTCCCGCGGGCGAGTAGTTGAGCGCGTTCTCCACCAGGTTGTCGAGGATGGCCGCCACGTCCGCGCGGGAGGAGCGGGCGACCACTCCGTCGCGCGGCTCGAGCCGCAGGTCATGGCCCGAGCGCTCCGCCGGTCCCTCCCAGCGCCGGTGAGCGGCCGCAGCCTCCTCCCCGAGGTCGAGCAGCTCTCCCTCCTCGGCCTCGGACTCCCGCACGAGCGTGAGCAGGCGGGTGAGCAGCTCCGCCAGGCGCACGGTCTCCCGCTCGGCGGCGGCGAGCTCGCGCCGCACGTCCGGGTCGCTGGTCTTCAGCTCTGCCGCCTCCAGCCGAAGCCGCAGGCCGGTGAGCGGCGTTCGAAGCTGGTGCGAGGCGTTGGCCACGAACTCCCGCTGGGCGCGCAGGCTGCGCCCGAGGCGGTCGGTCATGTGGTTGAAGGCGGACGCCACCGCGCGCTGCTCGCTCGACCCCTCGGGGGCCGCCCGCGCATCGAGGTCCCCGTCGGCCACCGTGCGCGCCGTGCGGGCCAGCGCGCGCAGCGGGCGGGCCAGCGAGCCCGCGAGCAGCCAGGCCACTCCCAGCCCGAGCAGCAGTGCGAGCGCGCCCACGCCGACGAGCGCCAGCGTGTCGTTCCTCACCTCTCGCTGCACCGCGTCCACGCTCTGTGTCACGCGCACCGCGCCGACGGTGCGGGCGCCGCGGATCACGGGAACCGCGGTGAAGAGGACGTCCTCCCCGAGGGTGTCGCTGTGGCGCGTGCCCTGGCCGGCCTCCCCGCGCAGGGCCCGGGCGATCTCCGGCCGGCTCGCGTAGGACGCCGAGCCCAGCCCGGACCCGGCCGAGTCGGCGAGCAGCCGCCCGCGCGAGCCGACCACGATCACCCTTCCTCCGAGGTCCGCCGCGGCCCGCCGGAGGACGGTCTGGAGCTGCGTCCGGTCCTGAAGCCTTCCGGACACGCTGGCCGCGAGCACGGCGGCCTGCCCCTGAGCCTCGCTCTTGATCTCTGAGTCCACGCGTCGCGAGAGGTTCAGCGCCAGCGGCACCTCCAGGGCCACGATCACCAGCACCAGCACGTAGGCGAACGCGGCCAGCAGCCGCGTCCGTGTGCTCACCGGACCGGCCCCTCCCCGAGCTCGTCCCCGCCCGCCAGCCGGAAGCCCACCCCCCGGACCGTGTGGATGAACCTGGGCTCGGCCGAGTCGTCCCCGAGCTTGCGGCGCAGGCTGGACACGTGCACGTCAAGCGTCTTGGTGGAGCCGTACCAGTTGGTGTCCCACACCTCGTCGATCAGCCGTTCGCGCGTGATCACCGATCCCGCCTCGCGCATCAACAGCTCGAGCAGGTCGAACTCCCGCCGGGTCAGGTCGAGCTCGGAGCCGGCGAGCACCGCGGTGCGGCGGTCGGGGTGGAGTCTCAGGCCGCCCACCTCAAAGGGCTCGCCCGTCGCCTGCTCGGGCGTCCGCCCCGTGCTGCGGCGCAGCACCGCTCTGATGCGGGCCACCACCTCACGCGCGCTGAAGGGCTTCACCACGTAGTCGTCCGCGCCGAGCTCGAGACCCACCACACGGTCGGTCTCCTCCCCGCGCGCGGTGAGCATGATGATCGGCACGGTGCTGTCGCGGCGGAGCTCGCGACACACGTCGTAGCCGGAGCCGTCGGGCAGCATCACGTCCAGCAGCACCAGGTCGGGCAGCTCCCGGCGCGCCTCCTCGAGAGCGCCGGCCACGGTGCCGGCCACCCTGGTGTCGAAGCCCTCGCGCTCCAGCGCCTCGGCAAGAGGCTCGGTGATGGAGCTCTCGTCCTCGACCATGAGGACGGTCGGTCTGCCGGTGGCCATCGATCAGATGCTAGGCGTAGGACCCGCTGCAAAAACGCGGGCGCCGGGGCGGCGTGGGGCCGCCCCGGCGCGCGCTACCGCCTCGGGTCAGTCGTCGCTGCCGCCACCACCGTGGCCGGAGCTGTCGTCGTCACCGGCGCCACCCTGGCCGGAGCCCGAGTGGTCATCGGCTCCATCATCGCCGCCACGTCCCGGACCGGAGTGGTCATCGACCGCGCCGTCGTCGGCGCCGTGGTCGTCACGGGCCTCCACCTGATGGTGGTCCTCGGCCTTGCCGGGAGCACCGGTGCAGCGAGGGTCGTTGGCGTGCTCGGCCTCGTCGCACGAACCGGAGATGTCCTCGCCTGCCTGATGTGCACGGTCGTCGCGGCGGTCGTTGCGCCGGTCCTCACGGCGGGCACCGCGGTCCTCGTGGCGCTTCGCCCGGTCCTCGGTCGTCGTGGTGCCGGTTCCGGTCGTGGTCGTCTGGTCCTCGCTCGTCGTGGTGCCGGTTCCGGTCGTGGTCGTCTGGTCCTCGCTCGTCGTGGTGCCGGTTCCGGTCGTGGTCGTCTGGTCCTCGCTCGTGGTTCCGGCGGGCGTCCCGCTCGAGGAATCCACCGACGCGAACACCACCGCGGCGAACACGCCCACCAGGATCACCGTGAGAAGCCCGGTCACTGTCTTACGCATTGAAGCTCTCCTTGTCTCCGATTCCCGCACCGGTTTCGATGCGCTCGGCAAGCATCGGTGAGAGCGGCCAGGCGCTGCCCAGGCCCGGGCCAGGGCAATCGCAGGACTTGGTAAGGGGTTGGTAATGCCTCGCGGGGAGGGCCCGCCGCGCGCAGGTGGGCCCAGGTGAGAGGATCGCGGCGGTGACCGGCCCTCAGCTCACCCGTCGCACCCTCATCCGGCGCGGTCTGGGCGCGGCCGCGCTCGCCGCGGGAGCGGGCATCTTGCAGCCGGGCACGGCGGGGGCCGCGGCCCGGGCCGACTGGAGGCTCGGCTTCGAGGACCTGCGCCGAGAGGTGCGGATCGGCCGCCTGGACGTGGATGGCCGGCTGCCGCAGTGGCTGCAGGGCACCCTCGTCCGGAACGGCCCGGCCCAGTTCGATGTCGGGGACCGCACCTTCAACCACTGGTTCGACGGCCTCGGGATGCTGCACGCGTTCACCATCGGCCAGGGCCGGGTGGGGTACGCCAACCGCTTCCTCCGCAGCTCGGCCTACCGGGCGGCGAAGGAGGAGGGCATCATCCGCTACTCCGAGTTCGCCACCGATCCCTGCCCCGCGATCTTCAACGGCGCGCAGGCCACCTTCTCGCTGGCCAAGGTGCCCAACGCCAACGTGCATGTCGGGCATATCGCGAAGCACTTCATCGGGCTCACCGAGGTGGGCCTCCCGGTGCGGTTCGACCCCCACACCCTGCGCACGCTCGGAGTGCTCGGGCCGGAGCCGCCGCTCGGGCGCATCGAGACCGTGCATCCACACCGGCTGCCGGGCGACCGCCGGGTGTTCTACGACATCCCGCTGATCCCGCCCTCCCGCTACGAGGTGAAGGCTGCACGCGGCACGCGCACCCCTCGGCTCCTGGCCTCGATCCCGCGCCCGGAGCCGGCCTACATGCACTCCTTCGGGCTCACCGAGCGCTACGTGATCCTCACCGAGTCACCGTTCGTGGTGGACCCGCTGAAGATCATCACCGACTGGGAGCCCTTCATCCGCAACTTCCGCTGGAAGCCCTCCCGCGGCACCACCTTCCACGTGGTGGACCGCCGCAGCGGGCGGGTCCGGCGGCTCGAGACCGACCCGCTCTTCACCTTCCACCACGTGAACGCCTTCGAGCGCAACGGGAAGATCCACCTCGACCTCTGCGGCTACGACGACCCGGACGTGATCGACGCGCTGTACCTGGAGAGGCTCCGCGGCCGGGGCCGCCCCGCGCCGCTGGCCGAGCTGCGGCGCTACGAGCTCGACCTGGGGCGCGGCCGGGTTCGGATGCGAAAGCTGGCCGAGGAGCCGATCGAGTTGCCGCGGATCAACTACGGGCACGCCAACGCGCGCCCCTACCGCTTCGCCTACGGGATCAGCATGCGCGACCACCGCACCAGCGGATACGTGGACCAGCTCGTGAAGATCGACGTCGAGCGGGGTGACGCCCAGGTGTGGCGGGAGAAGGGCTGCTACCCGGGCGAGGCGGTGTTCGTGCCGCGCCCCCACCCGCGCCGCGAGGACGACGGTGTGGCGCTGTCGGTGGTGCTCGACACCCGCCGCCGGCGCTCCTTCCTGCTCGTGCTCGACGCCCGCTCCTTCACGGAGATCGCGCGCGCCGAGGTGCCGCACCACATCCCGTACGGCTTCCACGGCGAGCTGTACCGGAGTTAGGCATGGTGCGGTGCTCGCCCGATCACCGATCGGGCTCCGCTCCTACCTCGGCATGGTGCGGTGCTCGCCCGATCACCGATCGGGCTCCGCTCCTACCTGGGCGCTGCCGGCTATCCCGCTGGTAAGGCGAAGGCGGCCACCGCCACGAAGTGGGTGAGGGCGGCCACCACCACGAGCACGTGGAACACCTCGTGGTAGCCGAAGACGGCGGGACTCGGGTCCGGTCGCTGGCGCGCGTAGACCACGGCGCCGGCGGTGTAGGCCGCACCCCCGGCCAGGAGCAGCACCCCGGCGCCGGCGCCGGCGTGCTGGAAGATCTGCGGGAAGGCCACGACCGCGCACCAGCCGAGGGCCACGTAGGACGTCGCGGACAGCCAGTTGGGCGCCCGTATCCACACCATGCAGAACACGATGCCTGCCAGTGCACCGGCCCAGACGCCGACCAGCACGACGGTGCGCGTCGGGCCGGTGAGCACCAGCACCGCGAACGGCGTGTAGGTGCCCGCGATCAGCACGAAGATCATCGAGTGGTCGAGGCGGCGCATCCAGGCGCGAGCCGCGGGGCGCCAGGTGACCCGGTGGTACAGGGCGCTCGTGCCGAGCAGGCCCGCAAGCGCCGCCGCGTAGATCGCCGCCGCCGCGGTGGCCCGCCCCGACGGCGCCAGCACCACCAGCACCGCCCCGGCCACCAGGGCCACGAAGAAGGACCACTGGTGGATCACGCCGCGCATTCGCGGCTTCACCGCGTCCAGCCCCGGCATGGGCGGCTTGAAGGCGGCCTCCATCAGCGAATGTGCATGCCCGAGATCGCCCGCGAGATCACCAGGCGCTGGATCTCCGAGGTGCCCTCGAAGATGGTGTAGATCTTCGCGTCGCGGTGCATGCGCTCCACGGGGAACTCTCGCGTGTAGCCGTTGCCGCCCAGGATCTGGATGGCGCGCTCGGTGGCCCAAACGGCCACCTCGCCGGCCTTCAGCTTCGACATCGAGCCCTCGGCGTTCGTGAAGCGCTGCCCCGTGCGGCCCATCCAGGCGGCGCGCCACACCAGCAGGCGGGCCGCGTCGATCTCCATCTTCATGTCCGCCAGTGCGAAGGCGATGGCCTGGTTCTCGATGATCTTCTTGCCGAACTGCTCGCGCTCCTTGGCGTAGTCGAGGGCGAACTCGTAGGCGGCCCGGGCGATGCCGAGCGCCTGGGCGCCGACGGTGGGACGGCTCACCTCGAAGGTCTGCATGGCCGCCTGGGTCTTGGCCCGGGTGCCCTCGCGGGCGCGGGCGAGGCGCTCGTCCAGCTTCTCCTTGCCGCCCAGCAGGTTGGCGCCGGGGATGCGGCAGTCATCGAGGAACACGTCCGCGGTGTGGGACGCGCGGATGCCGTGCTTCTTCACCTTCGTGCCCATCTCGAGGCCCTTGGTGCCCTCGCCGATGACGAAGGCGGCGTGGCCGCGCGAGCCGAGCTCAGGGTCCACCGTGGCCACCACCACGTGAACAGCCGCGATGCCGCCGTTCGTGGCCCATGCCTTCTGCCCGTTGAGGACCCACTCGTCCTTGGCCTCGTCGTAGCGCGCGCGGGTGCGGACCTTTGACACGTCCGAGCCGGCGTCGGGCTCGGACACGCAGAAGGATCCCACCTTCGGCTCCGCCTCGGTGCCGTAGCACTGGGGCACCCACTCGAGCAGCTGCTCATTGGTGCCCGAGGAGTAGATCCCGGCCACCGCGAGGGTGGTGCCCATGATCGACATGCCGATGCCGGCGTCGCCCCAGAACAGCTCCTCGTTGACGATCGGGAACGTGAGCCCGCTCTCGTCGGCCCAGAACTGGGCGATGCCCTCGAACCCGTAGAGGCCGATCTTGGCCGCCTCCTGAATCACCGGCCAGGGCGTCTCCTCGCGCTCGTCCCACTCCGCCGCCGCGGGACGCACCACGTTCTCGGCGAACCCGTGAACCCAGTCACGGATGTCCTTCTGGTCGTCCGAGAGCTCCAGGGAGAAGGCGGGCGTGGTCTGCGGCTCTGCGCTTGCGGTGGTGGCCATCAGAAGCTCCAATTCTCGGGTTCGCAGAAAAGGATGCTTGATCCGAGCGTATGATTCTGCGCGGGATGCCCACAACCGAACCCCGGAAAGCCGTAAGTTCATTACAACTTTCTCCCGTTCCGTGGGAGGCACTGCCCCCCGGCATGGCGGACGTGCTGCGGCCGGGACTGGCGCGCACCGCCGACGAGATGATCGACGCCATCCGCTCCGCGGTCCCCGCCTACGCCCGCCCGCTCGACGGTCGGTTCGGCGCCGGCATCCGCACCGGAGTGGTCCGGGCACTGGAGCAGTTCGTGAGCGCGGTGGACGGCGCCCGGCGCCGCCCGGCCGGCGCGCGGGACATCTACTTCGAGCTCGGGCGGGGCGAGGCGCGTGAGGGGCGCGCGCTCGAGGCGCTGCTGTCGGCCTACCGGGTCGGCGCGAGGGTGGCGTGGCGCAACGCCGCGGCGAGCGCCCGCGAGGCCGGCCTGGGCGCTGACGTGCTCGCCCCGCTCGCCGAGTCGGTGTTCGCGTTCATCGACCAGCTCTCGGCACGCTCGGCCGAGGGCTATGCGTTCGAGCAGTCCGTGACCGCCGGCGCGGCCGCGGGCCGGCGCCACGCCCTGGTGCAGCTGATGGTGTCCCGCCCCCCGGCCGACGCCGCCGCCGTGGAGGAGGCCGCCCGCGACGCGGCCTGGCCACTTCCCGCCACCCTGGCCGCCGTCGTGTGGCGCGGACCGGCCGAGCCTCGCGCCGCCGCCCGGCTTCCACTCGGATCGGTGGTGGCGGTGCTGGCCGACGACACGGCCTGCGCCCTGGTTCCGGACGCGGCCGCCCCCGGGCGGCTCCGGGACCTGACCCGCGCACTGGACGACGCGCCCGCCGCTGTGGGCCCGGTCGTGCCCTGGACGGAGACCTGGCGCAGCGCCGAGCGCGCCGCCTCCGCGCTGCGGCTGGCCGAGGAGGACCTCCTCCCGGCCGAGCGGCCGCTCGTCACCGACCTCCACCTCCCGAAGCTCGCCCTGCTCCGGGACCGGCGGCTGCTGGACGACCTGGCGGCGGGGAGCCTCGCGCCGCTCGAGGGCCGCACCCCGGGCTCACGCGCACGCCTGCTGGACACCCTCCGGAGCTGGCTCGACCACCAGGGCCGTGTGGCGGACGTCGCGGACGACCTCCACGTCCATCCCCAGACGGTGCGCTACCGGCTGGGACAACTCCGCGAGGCGTTCGGGCCGGCCCTGGATGATCCGGAGGCGAGGTTCGGGCTGATGCTCGCCGTGAGGGCCCCCGGCGTCCCCTCCGCCTCGGCTCCCTGACCTCTCGGGGACCGGGTTTGCGCCCCGGCCAAGGCTCCCCCCCACGGTGCGTCGCGTCTGTCTATCATCCGTCCGGTCGCGGTGCCCCTTCCGACTCCTTTTGGGTGTAAGGCACCGGCAGCTCGCGCCGGACGTGCGGCTGTGTCCACCACCACCGATCAGGAGACTCGCATGCGCCTCTTACGCCCACTCGTCGCAGCCCTTGCCGGCTCGCTGGCGCTGGCCGCCACGGCCGCCGCGCAGGGACCCCCGCCACCCACCGCCGCCAACGGCGCGACCGTTCAAACGGTCGCCCAGGGCGTGCCCACTCCCACTCAGTTCGCCTTCGGAGGCGGCACCGTGTTCGCGGCCGCCGGCGGAGCGGAGGACGGCAGTGCCCCCGGCGGCGTGTTCGTCCTGAAGAACGGCACCGCCGTGAACCTGCCCGGTTCACCCAAGATTGTGTTCGGCGTGGTGTGGCACCGAGGCACGCTCTACGTGAGCGCGCTCGACCGGATCCTCGCCTGGAGCAAGTGGAACGGCAAGAAGTTCAAGCACAAGCGCGTGGTCTACAAGTCCGATCGCAAGCACTTCAGCGGCTTCACCGGACTCGCCTACAGGGACGGGCGCCTCTACACGGGCGGGTCGTTCGGCGACGCGAACGAGTTCAAGCGCCTGAAGAGCCGCCCGTACGATCAAACCTACCTCTCCCTGAAGACGAGCGGAAAGGGCGGTCTCAAGATCGTGTCCCGCGGACTGCGCCAGCCCTGGCAGTCCACGTTCGTGAAGGGCCACGCACGGCCGTTCCTCACGGTGCTTTCGCAGGACAACGTGGATCCGGCCCCGCCGGACTACATCGTGAGCCCGAAGCCCGGTCTGGACTTCGGCTTCCCGAAGTGCAACGGCCTGGTGGCCGCGCTCTGCAAGGGCTACGCCAAGCCGTTCGCGACGTTCCCCCAGCACACCTCACCCATGGGGATCAGCCCGATCGGCCAGCGGCTCTACGTGGCCGAGTTCGGCCCGATGGCGGTGGCCTCCCTCAGCGCCAACGGCGGAGGCACCCCGAAGACGTTCCTCAGCGGGTACGTCGCTCCGGTGGTGGCGCTGGGAACGCACAGGGGATGGGTCTACACCGGCGACCTCACCGGCGCGGTGTACCGGGCCAAGCCCTAGCCGGCGAGGGCGTTCAGGAATAAACCGGGAACGACCGGGGCCGCGGGGAAACCGCGGCCCCGGCCTCGTCCCGTGTGCTCGACACGCTGCCCGCTTCCGGCGAGGGAATCCGGTCGCTCCTGTCAGAGAGCGTCACCCCCGCCGCGGGCATCCGTGTTGGGAGGAGAGTGCACTCGGCCAGCATGCCCGCCGGCGGCCGCGGCGTCTTGGGACCGGTGGCGAAACGTCCCTCGACGGTCTGTCGAATTGGTGGCTGCGGTGCTCGCCCGATCAACGGTCGGGCTGCGCTCCTCGCCTGGGCCGTGATTCAGCGCCACCCGCGGGGTGTAGCGGCCGCTTTCGGGGTAACAGCGCCGCATGAGCGACGAGAACTCCGCCTTCCGGGCCCGCCAGTACGCCGACGCCGCTGTGAAGCTCAGCGAGAGCGGCAACGACCAGGCCGAGACGTACGCCCTCCTGGCGAACACCCACGCCACGCTGGCCGTGTTCGACGCGCTGAACGAGATCCGGGACCGCATCCCGCCTCCTGCCTAGGCCGGATCTGCAAGGCTCCCGCGCCGTGCGGACCATCGCCAGGGCATTTGCGGGACCCGGCCTCGTGATCGCGGGCCTGAACCACTTCGCGATGCCGAAGAGCTACAAGGCGATCATGCCCGACTACCTGCCCGCGCACGACGAGCTGGTGGCCGTGTCGGGCGTGGCCGAGCTCCTCTCCGGCGCCGCCGTCCTTCATCCGCGGACACGAAAGCTGGGCGGCGCGCTCGGCATCGCCACGCTGCTCGCCGTGTTCCCCGCGAACGTGAACATGGCCCTGCACCCCGAGCGCTACCGGAAGATCCCTCCCGCCGCGCTGTACGGCCGCCTGCCGATCCAGGCCCTGATGATCTACTGGGTCTGGCTGGCCACCTTCGGCTCCTCGGACTAGTTCGTCCTAGACCGGAGCAGGGCCCAACGAGTCCAGCGCGGCGCGCAGTTCGTCCGCGGACTGGAAGTCCAGCCCGAGGGTGTGATCGTGGCGGTGGCGCACAATGCCCTCCTCGTCCACGATCACCACCGAGCGGCGCGTTCCGCGCAGTCGCTGGTGCGCGCCGTAGGACTTGGCCACCGTGCTGGCGATGTCGGCAAGCAGGGGCACGTTGAGCCCGTGCTTGGCCACGAAGCCCGCGTGCGTGTCCAGATCCTGCGAGGAGATCCCCACCACAAGGGCCCCGAGCTCGTCCAGCGTCTCGGGGTTGTCCCTGTAGGAGCAGAACTGGCGCGTACACACCGGCGTGTTGTCCCCGGGGTAGAAGAGCAGGATCACGCGCTCGCCGCGGTGCTCGGAGAGAGTGAAGGTCCCCTCGGTGCCCTCGAGTGTGAAGTCCGGGGCGGCGTCGCCCACCTTCGGAGATGCCATCTCAGGCCACCGGGCGGCGCCGGGCCTCGGGCCGCAGGTCGGGGTTCTGCCAGCCGGCGTCCACCGGATTCACGTTCGTGCCCGGGGGCACGATCTCGTCGATGCGGTCGAGGATCTCGTCGGAGAGGGTGACGTCCACGGCGGTGAGCTGCGACTCCAGATGCTCCATGGTGCGGGGGCCGATTATGGCGGCGGTGACCGCGGGATGCCGGATGACGAAGGCCAGGGCCAGCTCGATCAGGGAAATGCCCGCCTCCTCGGCGAGCACCGCCAGCGCGTCGGCGGCCTCCAGCTTGCGCTGGTTCGCCGGGATATTCATGTCGTAGCGGTCGGGAATCATCTGCGCCCGCCGCGAGGTCTCCACCTCCTCGCCCTTGCGGTACCGGCCGGACAGCCACCCTCCGGCCAGCGGGCTCCAGGGGATCACGCCCATACCGTGACGCCGGCAGGTGGGGAGCACGTCCTCCTCCACTCCTCGCACCAGTACCGAGTACGGCGGCTGCTCGGTCACGAAGCGCTCGCGATTCCGGCGATGGGCCGTCCACTGCGCCTCCACGATCGCGCTCGCGGGGAACGTGGACGAGCCGACGTAGCGCACCTTCCCGGCGCGCACCAGGTCGGTGAGCGCGCCCAGGGTCTCGTCGATGTCGGTGTCCGGCTCGGGGCGATGGATCTGGTAGAGGTCGATCCAGTCCGTGCCGAGGCGGCGCAGGCTGTTCTCCACCTCGCGCACGATCCAGCGGCGCGAGTTGCCGAACTCGTTCGGGTCGTCGCCCATGGAGCCGTGCACCTTGGTGGCCAGCACCACGTTGTCGCGGCGGCCCTTGAGCGCGTTGCCCACGATCTCCTCGGACTCCCCGCGCGAGTACACGTCCGCGGTGTCGATGAAGTTGATCCCGGCGTCGAGCGCACGGTGAATGATCGCGGCCGACTTGTCGTGGTCGCGTTCTCCCCAGGCCCCGAACATCATCGCGCCGAGGCACAGCGGGCTGACCTTCACGCCGGTGGTTCCGAGGTTCCTGAGCTGCATCGCGCTGACACTAGCGCGGGGCATGCAACGTCCCGTGCCCGTCGTCGGGGCGGGGGCCTAGGTTCGCGACATGCTCCGGGAGGTGGGAAACGCCGAGGTCGAGCGGAGACTCACGCTGCTTGGTCGCCGCTACCGGCTGGTGCGGGGCCGGGTCCCCGTGGGACGGTCCTGGGGGCACGCGCGCCAGCGCGCGCTCGTCGCTCGCTCCGCATCCCTCCCGGTGCCCGTCGCGGACGAGGCGCACCGCGCCTACTGGCTCTTCGAGGGGCGTCTCTACTGGGAGGACCAGGATCTGGAGGAGCGCGACGTACTCGCCCTCGTGCGCGAGCGCGAGCTGCGCCGGCGGCGCCGGCTCGAGCGGGCGCACGCCACGCTGGCCGCGACCGGTGAGGAGCGTGCTCCTCGCCGCCGGGCGCTGTCCCGGGAGGTCCGCCGGGCGGTGTTCGAGCGCGACGGCGGGCGCTGCGCGGACTGCGGCTCGGCCTTCGACCTCCAGTACGACCACGTGATCCCCGTGGCCCTCGGGGGGGCCGACAATGCGGCCAACCTCCAGCTGCTGTGCGGTGAGTGCAACCGGCGCAAGGGCACGGGAGTCGGATGAAAACCCTGCTAGCCTCGGATTTGTGGGAGGCGCCGCCTCCCGCGAGGTTCTTGTCTCGTGCGCTCAGGCGATCCGGGTCAGTCGAATCTCCCGGATCACCATATGGCCCCGCTTCCGGTGGCCGCTAGGAGTCACGTATGTCGTCCCATACCTTTGCCGATCTCGGCGTATCGAGCGCTGTGCTCGGCGCCCTCACCACGCGAGGGATCAAAGAGCCCTTCCCGATCCAGCAGCTCGCCGTGCCCGACGTGCTCGCCGGACACGACGTGCTCGTGAAGTCGCCCACCGGTTCGGGCAAGACGCTCGCCTTCGGGGTCCCGATCGTGGACCTCGTGGAGGCCACGGACCCGCGCCCCTCGGCGCTGATCCTCGCCCCCACCCGTGAGCTCGCTCTCCAGATCGTGGAAGACATCCGCCCGCTGGCTCACGCCCGGGCGTTGTCCATCGCCGCCGTCTACGGAGGCGCGGGCATCCACAAGCAGGCCAAGCTGGCCTCCAACGCCCACATCGTGGTTGCCACTCCAGGCCGCCTCGAGGACCTGATCGACCGCGGCGCGCTGAGTCTCAAGCGGGCGCGCATCCTCGTTCTGGACGAGGCCGACCGCATGCTCGACATGGGCTTCCGCCCGGCCGTCGACCGCATCGTCAGCCTCACCCCGAGGGACCGTCAGACGCTCTTCTTCTCGGCCACGCTCGAGGGTGTGGTGGGCAAGATCGCCTCCGCCTACACGCACGACGCCCGCACGCACGAGCACACGGTCAAGCCCGAGCTCTGGGCCGACGTGAGCCACCGCTTCGTGGCCGTGACCCACGAGGGCAAGCTGGACGCCCTCGTGCACGAGCTGCGGCGCGAGGCAAGCCACCGCCGGCTCGTGTTCGTGCGCACCAAGCGCGGAGCGGACCGCCTGGTCAAGCGCCTGCGCGCCCATGACATCGAGGCGCTGGCGATGCACGGCAACAAGTCACAGTCCCAGCGCGAGCGCGCCCTCGGCCAGTTTGAGTCGGGCCGCGTGGACACGCTGGTGGCCACCGACGTGGCCGCCCGGGGACTGGACATCGACGACATCACACACGTGATCAACTTCGATGCTCCGCCGGACCACGAGAGCTACGTGCACCGCCTCGGCCGCACGGGCCGTGCCGGGCGCTCGGGAATCGGCGTCACCCTGGTCTCGGCCGGTGAGGCCGCGGACGTGGGCCGGATCGCGAAGAAGCTGCGCCTGGAGCGCGAGCTTGACGACGCCGGCCTCGTGACCCAGGGGTCGCGCCGCAGCGGCGACGACAGGTCGCGCCGGACGAACGGAGACGGCCCCCGCCGTCCCGCCGGTGACGGCCGCCCCGGCCGCAATCGCCGCCGCCGCCGCCCGCGCCAGGCCGCCTGAACGGAGCGCAGCCATCGGGTTCCCCCTGGTTCGCCCGTCGCGGGCGGACTAGGGTGGGCACCGGATGAGGAGGGATCGCACCGGACGTAGCGGGGCCATTGCGCTGGCCGTGGTCACCACGCTGGCCCTGTGGCTGGCGCTGGCCGGCTCGGCCTCGGCCGCGTTCCCGATCCGCTGCAACGGCAACGCGCGCTACTGCGATCGGCACTTCAACCAGGTCGTGCTGCCCGCCACCCACAACTCGATGTCCGCCGCCTCGCTCGGATGGACGTTCCCCAACCAGCCGGTGGGCATCCCGGATCAGCTGGCGCTGGGCGTGCGCGGATTCCTGTTCGACACCTACTACGCGCACGTGACCTCGGGCGGTGGTGTGGTGGCCGACCCGGTGAAGACCCCGCAGAGCCGGCTCTATCTCTGCCACGTGGCCTGCCAGCTCGGCGCCACGCCGCTGATCGACGTGCTGCGTGCGATGGACGCGTTCCTCGACCAGCATCCCGACAACGTCCTGATGATCGTGAACGAGGACTACGTGGCGCCCACGGACTTCGCCCATGAGATCCGCCGCTCGGGGCTGATCGAGCACGTGTGGCGAGGGCGCACGGGGCCCAGATGGCCGAAGCTGCGCCGGATGATCCAGAGGGGCCGGCAGCTGGTGGTCACGGCCGAGCACGACTCGGGGGACGTGCGCTGGTACCACGAGGCCTTCCAAGGGATCGTCCAGGAGACGAACTACAACTGGCCGGTGGCGAGCCAGATCACCGATCCCGCCCAATGGCCGGCGAGCTGCGCGCCCAACCGCGGCGGCACCACCGGCTCGCTCTTCCTGATGAACCACTGGTCGCCGCCGTCGGCGCCCACCCCCGCGGGATCGGCCGTGGTGAACGCCACCGACACGCTCGTCGGGCGCGCACTCGCCTGCAGGGCAGTCCGCGGGATCATGCCCACACTCGTGGCCGTGGACATGTTCGAGAGCGGCGGCCTGTTCAAGGCCGTGCGCCGCCTGAACAACGTCGCCCCTTAGCCACCCCTAGGAGGAGCGCAGCCCGATCGGCGGCGAGGAGCGCAGCCCGATCGTTGATCGGGCGAGCACCGCAGCCTTATGTCGTCGGGCGAGCACCGCACTATGCCTACAGGAGCGTGCGGGCGCCGGCCAGCGACTCGCGGCACACGAAGCGGAAGTGGGCGAGCCAGAAGCGCCGCAGCGCGCGATAGGTCGGCCCCTCGGCTACCTCCCACGACCCGAAGCGGCAGCGGTCCGGGCCCGCGGCGGCGAAGCGGTAGCTGTGGACGGCGTGGAACCCCGGCGCCGACACCTCCCACGTCACCCGGTCGTGCTCCTCCAGCTCCACGATCTCTGCCTTGGCCGGGAGCCGGTACGGATAGCGGCGCTGAATCGGGTGGAAGGTGAACCGCAGCGTGGCCCCCACCTGGAGCTCTCCGCCGTCCACCGACGCCTTGCTGAAGCATGGGTTCCAGTCCGGCCAGCCGGGCACGTCCATGAACAGGGCCCAGAGCCGCTCCACCGGGAGGTCCAGATCGGTCGACCCGGCCACCGGGAGCGGCGGCGCGTGCGTCACGGCGTGCATGCCGGTGGGCTCCGGCCCTGAGAATTCGATCACTGCGGGGGCGGGCCGAGGGTGCTCACAGCGCGGCAGTATCCACGCTCGGGGCCGGCCGTGGTCCGTCGGTGTGCACGAACAGGAGCGGCCCGGCTCCGAGGTCCCCGGCCCGGTTCGCGGCCATCAGCGCTGCCATCGCCTTCGCGGTGTACACCGGGTCGAGAGCGAGCGAGTCCGCCCGGGCGGCGGCGGTCGCGGCCGCGCCCTCCGGCGTGGGGTGCCCGTACCCCGGTCCGATCCACCCGTCGAGCACGGTCAGCCCCTCGGCCTCCGGGGCGCGGCTCGCAAGCGCCGCGTCGCGCCGGCGCAGCAGCTGCTCGGCACGGAGGACCAGCCGGGTCGTGGTTCGCAGGTTCAGCTTCAGCCGGTCGTTCACCGGCACGCCGACCACGCGAGTGCCGAGGCCGGCCAGCCGCAGCCCGAGCGTCAGCCCCGCGGCCGTGCCCGCGGTCCCCATGGCCACCACGGCGTGGGACGGCTCCGGCAGCTCCCCCGCCACCACCTGGTCGCCGATCTCGAGCCCGGCCTCCACGTACCCGAGCACGCCCACCGGCGTGGATCCGCCCGCGGGCAGGATGACCGGCGGGCGCCTCCCGCTGTGGCGCAGCATCAGCCAGGGCAGGATCGCCACCGTCCTCGCCTTCGTGTGGGTGAAGTGAAGCTCCGCTCCGGACGCCCGCAGGCGCTCGAGCTGGCGCTCCACGTGCCCGTCCCGTGGCTGATCCACCAGGGCAAGCACCGTGCGCAGCCCGTTCTCGGCGCCGTACAGCGCGGTGGCGAGGCCCCAGTTGGTGCCGAGGCCGCCGACGGTCACGATCACCCGCGCCCCGCGCCGCCGCGCGTCGGGGATCAGCCACTCGAGCTTGCGCACCTTGTTGCCGCCCCAGGGGCCGGCGCCGAAGGCGCCGTCGTCCTTGAGCCACACCGGTGCGCGACCCTCGGCGGAGAGAGCGGGCAGCGGGCGCACGGGAGTCGGACCGTCCGCGAGCGAGATGTGCGGCAGCCGGCCGGCCAGGGCGGGGAAGCGCTGGTGGAGACGCGGCGGAACGGTGGCGGTGAGCACGCCGTCAGTGTGACGGCCGCGGCCTCAGTGCCGGCCGGCGCGCGTGCAGCGCGGCACGGCGCCCGTGCTGCCGTGCGCGTGGGCCCAGCGGCCGCGGTCGGCCGCACAGCGGGCGGCCAGCTTCGCGTGGCGCAGACGGTTCTTCAGCCAGCGGGGCTCGTGCCACGACGGCGCGGGCAGTGCGCGCCAGCGGGCCAGCTTCCGCGCGGACGCCTTCCGGCGGACCGAGGCCTTTCGCCGGACCGCCGCCCTGCGGTGCGAAGTTGCAGCGGATGCTCGGGTGGCGCGCCGCGCCACGGTCGCTCCGGCCGTTATCGGCGTGGTGGAATCGGACTGGATCTCCGTGGCGGACAGCGCCCGGCTGTACAGCCGCACCTCGTCGATCACCCCGGCGAACCACTCCGACCAGATGGCGTTGCCGCCGAAGCGCAGGGGGTTGGTCGAGCTCAGCGCCGTGCCGGTGACGAGGGCGTTCGCCACCTGCGTCCCGTTCACGAACAGGCGCAGGGTGGTGCCGTCCCAGGTGGTGGTCAGGTGGGTCCAGGATCCGATCGTCAGCGCCGCCGGGCCGCGCAGCCCGTATTCCTGGGAGGTGGACACGTGACCGCTCGGGCGGGTGGTGTCCGTGTTCGCGTACAGCGCGTAGGCCAGCTCGCCCGGGAGGCGCTCCTTGATGGCCACCGTCCGCCACATCGTGGACAGGGCCGTGGGGCGCACCCAGGCCTCGATCGTCATCGCCGTGGTCAGGTGGAGCGACGCGGAGTCGGCCACCGTCACCCAGTCGTTCAGACCGTCGAACGACAGGCCTCCGCCGAACCTGCCCGCCACCCTGGCCGCTCCAGACAGGGTGCCCGGATTGCCGCGTCCGGAGGCGTCCTGCACCGTATTCCCGCTGGCCTCGTCGAAGCTCCAGGAGCCCACGAGCCCTCCTGTGGGCGGGGGCGCCTGGCTCAGATTGAGGGTCACCGGGATGCTCTTCGGCGACCCGCTCGCGCCGGCGGCCGCCACCTGGACCGTGCCGGTGTAGGTGCCCGCGGCCAGCCCGGCGCTGTTCACCGACACGCTCACGCTGCCGGGAGCGGTTCCCGACGTCGGCGACTCCGTGAGCCAGGTCTGGTTGTCCGTGGCCGTGTAGGACAGCGTGCCGCTGCCCGTGTTCGTCACGGAGACGTTCTGGGCGGCCGGGTTGGCCCCGCCCGCCACACCGCTGAAGGTGAGGCTCGCCGGGCTGGTGTTGAGGATCGGTGAGGCTGCCGGAGGCCCGACCGTGAGCGTGACCGGAATCAACTTCGGAGAGCCGCTCGTGCCGGTGGACTCCACCCTCACCGCGGCCGTGTAGGTGCCCTGGACCAGGCCGGCCACGTTCACCGCGACGCTGAGGTCGCGGGGCGCGGTGCCGCTTGCCGGGGTCACCGTCAGCCAGGCCGCGTCGTCGGAGTCTGTGAAGGACAGCGTCCCGCCACCGGTATTGGCGACGCTGAGCGTCTTGGCCGCCGGGTTCGCTCCGCCCTGCGTGGCGGAGAACGAGAGCGAGGTGGGCGTCACGGCCAGCGACGCGGCCGGCGGCGGCGCGCTGGTGCCCATCACGTAGCCGGACAGCGGGCCGTCGGACCAACTGGCCGCGGTGGTCCAGGAGCCTGGCAGCGAGGCATGCGGGTTGTTGGCGCTCGTCCGTTCGGCCCCGCCCGCGCCCCCGGCACGGTCGTGCCAGCGCAGGGTGCCCGTGGCGTCGGCCGGGTTCAGCAGGCTGATCCAGTAGGCCTGCCCGGCCACGAGCTGGGGACCGTTCGCCAGCGGCACCTCGGCCCACTGGCCGGCGGCCGGCGCGCTGACCCGCCCCGAGCCGAGCAGGAACGCGGGCTCCCCACCGGAGTCCGAGTACATGCCGAGCACCAGCGCGGAGGCGGTGGAGTTCGGAGCCAGGTGCAGGCGCAGGGCGGTGGCCCGCCCGGCCGCGGTGGCGGTGGTCCTGTAGACCTCGGCGCCGCCGGGCAGTGCCTCGCTCACGTTCGTGCCCACCACGTCCGAGCCGGCGATTCGGGACACGGTCCCGCCCTGGCTGAAGGTCGCACGGTAGGTGGTGTCGGTGGCCGGAGCCACGATGTTGTGGGCGCGGGCCCCGCCGTCGCTCCAGGAGCCGAAGTCGTAGCTCGTGGCGCCGATGGACTGGGGCGTCGACACGGACACGGAGTTCGAGGAGCCCACGATCACGTCGCGCGTGAACGGCGTGGCCACCGTTTCGGACCCGAGGCTCGCCTGGAGCCCGGCGGGACTGCTCTCAAGGGTCAGGCGCACGGTGCGAGGGTCGATTCGGCGGGTCACCGTGGTCATCAGGCCACGCGCGTCGGTGGCGGTCATCCGCAGCTCGAGATAGGACGGGTACTCGTGATCGGGCGCCGAGAAGGACCCGGACGCCACCCCGGGATAGGTCTGGAGCTCGTGCGTATGACAGCTGTCGCCGGTGCGGTTGCAGTGGTGAAGCTCAAGCTCCCACGTGAGCCCGGAGGCCGGCAGGGCCGAGCCCTGGAAGTCCGTGGCCGAGCCTGAGAACGACACCGTGTCGCCCACCTTCCAGAGGGTGCCCGCGGTGGGCGTGGCGATGGTGGCGTTGGGCGGTGTCCCGGCGGTGATGGTGAGCGTGTCCGTGTCCACGAGACCGCTCGGGTCGGTCACACGCAGGCGCACGGTGTAGCTGCCGGCGGCCGTGTAGCGGAACGTCGGGCGGCTGGCGGTGGAGTCGTCGTAGGCCCCGTCGCCGTCCAGGTCCCACGCGTAGGCCAGCGTGTCGCCGTCGGGATCGGAGGAGCCGGTGCCGTCGAAGGCCACGTCCAGCGGCGCCGTGCCGTCGGTGGGCGTTGCCGACGCCACGGCGGTCGGGGTGCGGTTCGAGAACAGGTAGCGGATGCGCCGGATCGTGCCGCCGTTCAGGTCGGCGTAGTAGAGGTCCCCGTTGGGACCCACCTGGAGGTCCACCGGACCCGCCGCGCCGGCCACGAAGGTCTCGCGCTGCGCCGGGTCAGGCAGGCCGTTGGCGCCGGGGAGCATCGCCCAGATGCAGTTGCGCGTGTAGTCCGCGAAGAAGAGGGCGTTGCGGTAGCGCGCCGGGAAGGCGGTCTTGTCGTAGAACGCGAGTCCTGAGATCGAGGAGCCGCCCGTGGGGCAGCTCTCGCCCGACACGACCTGCGACCCATGGTTGTACGTGTAGTACGGAGAGACGACCGCCGACGCTCCCTGCGAGTAGAGCGACTCGCAGAGGTTGAGATCCGTCGAGTCGTACCCGCCCTGGCGGCCGTCTCCCTCGTAGCACGGCCAGCCGAAGTTCTTGAGGCCGGCCGTGGGCGTCTGGAGCCGGTCGATCTCCTCCCAGGTGTTCCAGCCCACGTCGCCCGCCCAGATCTCGTTCGTGCCCGGCCGGACCGTGATCCGGAAGGGATTGCGGAACCCGTGGGCCACGATCCGGCGCGCGTTCAGGTCGGAGCTGCCCGCGTTCGGGTTGTCGGGCATGGCCGCGCCCGTGTCCGGATTGACCCGGAGGATCGTGCCGTCGAGGCCCGTGGGGTCGCCGGTGGTGCGTATGTCCTGGCTGCGAAGGGCCCCGCCCTCGGCCGTGGGTGGAGTCATCGAGCCGCCGCGACCACCGGGCGGGTCCCCGCACGGGTTGACAGGGCTGCCGTCCTGGCCGTAGTCGGTGAAGTTGAAGCTCGCGCCGTCGCCCGCGCTCACGTACAGCGCGCCGTCGGCCCCGAACGCGAGGCTGCCGAGCGAGTGGCTCGGATACTGCTGGCACCAGTCCTCGATCAGCACCTGCTCGCTGCCCGCCGCGTTCAGCCGCGAGAGCCTTCCGCTGATAACGCAGCCGTCCCCGGTGGCCCCGGGCGGCGTGGGGCAGGTGTCGCCCCAGCGCGGCGTGGTGGCTGAGCTCGGGTCCTTGTCGTACGCGTACAGCGCGTATACGAACGGGCGGCCGGTGGTGAATCCGGGGTCGAGAGCCATGCCGAGCAGCCCTCGATCCCAGAAGTCGTGCACCCGGGAGGAGAGGTCGGCGAACACCGTCGGGGTCGGATCCGAGAGGTCGTCGAAGACCAGGATGCGCCCGTTCTTCTGCGCCACGAACACCCTGCCGTCGGCCGCGAAGCGTATGGCCATCGGGTTGGTGAGCCCGCTCCACACCGTGGACTCCTGGAAGTCCGCCGGCGCGGCCGCGGCCGCAGCGCCGAGCGACGCCGGACCCGTGAACGGGTTCGCGACGTTCGACGAAAGCAGCGGGGACGCGGCTAGGGCGACGGGCGCGTGGGCACCCGCCGCCAGTGCCGCGCCCACCACGGCTCCGATCAGGAACCGCGTAAATCGTGGGCGAGTAGTAGTGACTATGCGGCCACGCTAAGCGCTAACCGTGCTCACGCGCGCAAGCTCCGGCCGAAATTGGCCCCAGGGCTGTTAGCTTGCGGCCGGGCATGGGGAGATCGACACGATCCGCCACGGTCCTCGCGCTGGCCGTGGCGGCCACCCTCGGAGGCGCCGGCTCCGCGTCGGCCATTCCCTGGGACGCGGGGGGCGACGTGCCGTCGGCGCGGACCCCGCCGGCGAAGACGCCCGACCCCACATGCGCGCAGAGCTACGCCAACGACCGCCCCCGCGGAGGCCCTTCGATCCGCTTCGGGATCGGCCCGCGCCCGGCGGGCGAGGGCGGCGCCGGGCAGACGACCCCGCTGATCAGGGAGGACTTCGACAAGCGCGACGCAGCACTCGGGCGCCTGCGTGGCCGGCGCCACCTGGCCGCCCGGCTCAACCGCCTGTTCCAGGCCGACGGCCGCGCCGGGCTCAACCGCTTCCGGCGCTACGCGCTGCGCTTCGCCCGCCAGGGCTACGACGTGGAGCTCCAGGTTCGCTATCACCCGCTCGACCGCGACGACGGGAACATCGCGAAGTGGCTGGCCTACGTACGCAGGGTCGTGCGGGCCTTCGGCCCCATCCGACACGTCACAGGGCTCCAGATCACCAACGAGGTGAACCTCACGTTCTCGAAGAACACCTCGGACGGTGCGTACAAGCGGTCGGTGGAGGCCCTGGTCCGCGGCGTGATCGAGGCCAAGCGCACGTCGCTGAGGCTCGGCTACCGCCACCAGAAGATCGGCTTCAACTACTCGTGGCGCTCGGCCGGCACCGTCGCGGCCGACGACGCGCGCTTCTGGACCGCGGTGGGCCGCCGGGGCGGCGCCCGCCTGCGCCGTGCCACAGACTGGGTGGGCCTCGACATCTACCCGGGCACTTTCACCCCCGGCCTGCTCTACCCGGTGCCCGTGGTGAACCTCGGCGACGCCTTCCTGGAGGGTCTCGCCCAGATGCGCGAGTGCTATATGCCGCGGGCGGGGTTCGGCCGGGCCACGCCCATACGCGTGGAGGAGACCGGCTACCCCACCGGCCCGGGCCGCACGGAGGCCACACAGAAGCGAGCACTCAACGCTTTCGTGAAGGCGGTCGTGGCCTACCGCGGGACGTACGGGATCAGCGACTTCCGCTGGTTCGGGCTGCGCGACAACAACAGCCACGGACCGAACTTCCAGTCCTTCTTCGGGCTGCTCCACGACGACTACTCGCCGAAGCCGGCCTTCGACACCTATAGGCGGCTGATCGCGCGGTACGGCCGGGGGTAGGCGTCGCGCCTACCGCTCAGACGCCGAGGCGCAGGATCCGGTCGTCGCCCGAGCGCGGGCTGCCGCGGCCGTCCCGGTTCGACGTGGAGACCCAGATGGAGCCGTCCGGCGCCCGGACCACCGCGCGGATGCGACCGTAGCGCCCCACCAGGAGCGGCGAGAGCTTCTTCGCCCGCGTGCCGGTGAGCCGCACGCGGAGCAGGCGCTCGCCCCGGAGCGCCCCGATGTAGAGGGTCCGGCCGGCGATGGCGGCGCCGCTCGGGGAGGCCTCCGCGGTATGCCAGGTGACCTTCGGGTTGGTGTACCGCCCGCCGTGGGTGGAGCCGCGGCCCTCCACCACGGGCCAGCCGTAGTTGTGGCCCCTCCTGATCAGGTTCACCTCGTCGAAGGTGTCCTGTCCCAGCTCGCTGGCCCACAGCCGTCCCGACCGGTCCCAGGCCAGGCCCTGCACGTTGCGGTGACCGTGGCTCCAGACCCGCGAGCCGGGGAACGGGTTGTCACCGGGAACGCTCCCGTTCGGGTTCATGCGGAGGATCTTCCCGTTCTGGGAGCCGAGGTTCTGGGCGTAGTCACCGTTGCCGGTCTCGCCCACCCCGGCGTACAGCTTGCCGTCGGGACCGAAGGCGATCCGCCCGCCGTTGTGGATGAAGCCCTTGCGCAGGCCGGTGAGCACGGTGTGCGGCCTGCCACCCAGCCTGAAGCGGACGATGCGATTGTCGCCCACGCTGGTGAAGTACGCGTAGACGAGCCGGTCGCGCCGGTAGTGCGGTGACACGGCCAGCCCGAGCAGTCCGCCCTCGCCGCCGGGCGCCACACGCGGCACCTTCATCACCACGCGCTTGCGGCCTCCCGGGGTCACTCGCAGGATCCGGGCTTTGTCGCGCTCGCTCACCAGGGCGTCGCCGCTCGGGAGGAACGCGATCGACCACGGCACCGCCAGCCCGGTGACGATGGTGCGGGGGCCGGCGGCGCCCCCACCCGTGGCAGCGGGGGCCGCGCCGTCGTCGCCGCAGGCGGCGAGCATCCCGCACAGGGCCAACATGGAGCAGATCAGGCGAAGGGGCATGGCCCACATGGTGCCTGACGGATGACAGCCTGCGGCGCTCGCCCGACCACCGCTCGGGCTGCGCTCCTCGCGGGCCGGCAGTTTTAAGGGGCAGCCGCCATGCGCCGTCGCAGCGGATGCCGCTCCGGGGCGGACGGCCCGGGAATGGCGAGTGCGTCACGCGGGCCGAGTGGCTTTCCGCATGGCCATGAGCCTCGATCCGGGCCCCCGCCACTACAACCCGCTGGGCACGGTTCACGGCGGGGTGCACGCCACGCTGCTCGACTCGGTGATGGGGTGTGCCGTGCACACGCTCCTACCCCCCGGCGTGTCCTACACGACGCTGGAGCTGAAGGTGAACTACGTGCGTGCGATCGACGAGGACACGGGCCCGGTCACCGCTCGCGGCAGCGTCATCCACCTCGGCGGGCGCATCGCCACCGGCGAGGGGCGGCTGGAGACGGGCGCCGGGGACCTCGTGGCGCACGCCACCACCACCTGCATGATCCTGCGGCCCAGGCCGGCGTAGCTAGACGGCGGCCGTGGCGGGCTCGCCCACGGGCGGGTGCGTGCCGGTACTCACGCGGTCCTGGAGCACCGCCGAAGCTCCCCCACGCGGGCTGAGGGTGATGGCCCGCCGGCGGGTGGTCTCGGCCTCGGCGGAGCCGGCGGCGACGCGGCTCGTGGAGAGCACGGCGCGCAGCACGATCTTCATCTCCATGAGGGCGAAGCTCGCGCCCAGGCAGCGCCGGCGCCCGCCCCCGAAGGGGATCCAGGTGTAGGTGCCGGGCGGCTCCTCGAGAAAGCGCTCCGGCCGGAAGGAGTAGGGGTCCGGGTAGATCTCCGGGTCATGGTGGACCAGGTAGGCGTTGGGCACGAGGCATGTGCCCGGCGCGTAGGTCCAGTCGCCCACGGTGATCTCCTGCTTCACCAGCCGCGGGGCCGCGTTCGGAAGCACGGGCCGCGCACGCAGCGTCTCCTGGATCGTGGCCGTCAGGTACGCGTCGCCGGCGCCCGCGTCGACCTCATCCACGAGCCGGCTCAACACGGCCGGAGTGCGGACCAGGCGCTCGAAGGCCCAGGCCAGCTCCGATGCGGTGGTCTCGTGACCCGCCACCAGCAGCGTCATCAGCTCGTCGCGAAGCTCGCGCTCGCTCATCGGCGAGCCGTCCTCGTGCCGCGCCTCGAGCAGCATCGCCAGCACGTCGTCGCGCTCGCTGTGATCGGCGCGACGCTCCGCGATCAGCTCGAACAGCAGAGCGTCGATCTCCTCGCGGAGCCGCACGAACCGGGCCCAGGGGCCACGCCCGCCCCAGTCGCGCTGCAGGAAGGGGAGCATCCCCAGCGGCCGCGCCCCGAGGGCCAGCACCGCGGTGAGCCGGCTCCGGAGGGCGTCGAGTCGCGGGCCCGGATCCAGGCCGAAGGCGGCGCGCAGGATCACCTCGAGCGTGAGGTCCTGCATGCGCGGGTGGAGTTCGAGCGGCTCGCCCCGTGGCCAGCGCTCGGCCTGGCGCTCAGCCACCTCCGCCATGAGGCCGGCCAGTCGCTGCATCCTCTCCCCGTGGAAGGCGGGCAGCATCAGCTTCCGCTGCTCGAGGTGCGCGGCCTCGTCCAGCAGGATCACCGAGTTCGTTCCGATCACGGGCTCGAGGATGCGCGCGCCCTCGCCGGGGTGGAGCACGTCCGGGGGCGCCGTGAAGACCTGGCGCACCTCATCCGGATCCGAGAGCATCACGAACGGTGGCGTCTGGAGCAGCCGGATCGTGAAGCGTTTCCCGTAGCCGCTGCGGCCGCGCTCGAGGAAGGAGATCGGCCTGGTCCACCATCCGATGGTCTGGAGCGCCTTCGACTGGCGCGGACCGGGGGGCAGTGGCACCGTCGTCAAGGCATCTCCTCGGACGAGAGCCTACGCCCCCGCCTCTTCCGCGTTGTGTGACGAACGGCACACAATCACGGGCCCCGGCATTACGCGGTGAAGCCGGCGAGCTCGCCGCCGATGCGGATCTCGACGCGAGAGAGCGCGCGCACGTCCCTGACCTCGGGTGTGGGCTCGGACATGACCCCAAACTATGAGGCACGAGGCTGGGCCACAGCGGGCCGGCGGTACGCTGGCGCTCATGACGATCGACTACGAGCGCGACGGTCCGGTGGCGGTGATCACAATCAATCGCCTCGAGGTGGCGAACGCGATCGACCGGCCGACAGCCGACGCCCTGGCCGACGCCTTCCGCCGCTTCGACGCCGACGCCGATGCGTCGGTGGCCGTGCTCACCGGGGCCGGGGGCAAGTTCTGCGCGGGAGCCGATCTCCAGGCCATGCAGGACGGCGACGGGTCCCGTGCCAGCCGGGTGGAGCCGGAGGGGGACGGGCCGGTGGGGCCCACCCGCATGCTCACGGCCAAGCCGGTGATCGCCGCGGTGGAGGGTCACGCGGTGGCCGGCGGCCTCGAGCTGGCGGCGTGGTGCGACCTGCGCGTGGCCGCGGACGACGCGGTGTTCGGGGTGTTCTGCCGGCGCTGGGGGATCCCGCTGATGGACGGCGGGACGATCCGCCTGGCCCGCCTGATCGGGCTGAGCCACGCGCTGGACATGATCCTCACCGGACGCGGGGTGAGTGGCGACGAGGCGCTGCGAATGGGCCTGGCCAACCGCCTCGTGGCGCCGGGCCGGCCCCTGCCCGAGGCGGTGACGCTGGCCAAGGAGATCGCGTCGCGGCCCCAGGCGGCAGCGCGCAGCGACCGGCGCTCGGCCTACGAGCAGTGGTCGCTGGCGCTCGGCGAAGCGCTGGCGAACGAGTACGAGCACGGGATGGCCACGCTCAGGACGGGTGAGCTGTTCGAGGGACTCGGCCGCTACGAGGCGGGGCGCGGCCGGGCCTAGCGAGGGCCGAGGTCCCGGGTGCCGCAGCGGGCGAACCACGGGAGCGAGGCCGGCCGTGCGGCCACCCTGAGCGTGCGGCCGCCCCGCAGCGGGGGTCCGGTGCCGCCGCGGCGCCAGCAACCGGGAGGCAGGCGCACCGGGCGCGCGCGTGCCCCCTGCTGAAGCACCGGGGCCGCGAGCACGTTCGGTCCCAGCATCCACTCGTCGTCCCCGCGCGGGCCGCGCCCGCCCACCGGGTCGGTGAGCCATAGGGGACGCGTCATGGGGATCCCCGTCCGGCGGAAGCTGCGCCAGAGGCGCAGGATCAGGGGCTCGGCGCGGCGATGGAGCCGGGCCGCGGCCGCCCAGGCGCGCCGGGTGGCCGGTCCGTAGCTCCAGGGCATGCGCACGCCGGACAGGCCCGAGTTGTGGACCCGGAAGAACGGGGTGAGCGCGGCCGCCTGGGCCCAGCGCGTGAACAGCTCCGGTGAGGTGGCGGGTCCCACGGGCTGCTCGGGGGTGAACTGTGCATATCCGCCGATGTCCGTGGTGAAGCCCGCGGCTCCCCCCACCGCCCGGTTCAGCATGTCGGGAACGATCGAAGGCAGGCCGGTGGCCGGCTGCCAGTCCACCGTCTCGTCGCCGGGGAACTGCGCGTTCTCGTAGGCCGCCGATCCCGGCCTGCCGGTGAAGCCGGCGCGCTGGAAGAAGAACACGCGCGCCCCTGCGTGCCCGCGCCGCCAGCGGTCGATCGCCCTCCGGGTGGTCCGGGCCTGAAGGACCGGGTAGCGGTTGTGGATCGTGGCGCCGGTCGACCCGTCGTGGAAGTGCATGTCCGGCAGCACCTGCTCGCCGAAGTCGTTCATGAAGCCGCGCGCACCGGTGTCGAGCAGCCCGGCCACCCGCCGGGCCCACCACGCCCGCGCCGCGGGGTTGGTGAAGTCCACCACCGCGGCCTGGGCCCCCGGGAAGGGCGACGGGAGCAGGTAGGGCGCGCCGGTCCGGGTTCTAGCCACGTAGCCGCGGGTCACGGCCCGGGCGAACGCACCCGGTTGCTCGGTTCCGGCGATGTCGTTGGACACGAACGACCTGAGATAGAGGAGCGAGCGGATGCCGCGCGCGCGAAGGCGCGTCACCACCCGCCGGACGAACGGCTTGGGCAGCCCTCCCCACCCCTCGAAGGCGTAGGCCGACACTGGCAGGCGCGTGTGCAGCAGGCGCCTCAGGTCATCCTCGACGTGACTGCGGTACTGCCCCTGCCCGTCGCCGATCACGCCGAAGGTCCGGGAGAGCGTCGGGCCGAGGCTCCACGCCGGCGGAACGCGGTGGCGGCCGGTGATCGAGGTGAGAGCGCGGATCGCGCGATGCGCGCCGGCGGGGACGACGGTGAGCGCGAGACGGGACCCGGACACGCTTACGCGCCAGGCCGAGGGAAGGTCCGAGGCCAGGCGCCAGCGTGCGATTCGGGAGCCCTCCAGGAGCAGGCCGTAGCCGTGGGATGAGACAAAGCTGGGATTCGGGGCGTAGTGGCCGGTGGAGGCGTCGGGGAAACGGTAGTCCAGCACCCAGCTCTGGAAGCTCCTCCCGCGCAGGTTCGTGCTCTCGCGACGCCCGCCGAAGCCGTGGAAAGCCTCGCTCCGGTCCGAGCGGAAGGCCAGGGATACCGCCGACGCCCCGGGCGGACCGCGGACAGCGGCCGCCAGGCGAACCGCACCCGCGGGGCCGGGCGCCAGGCGGAGCGAGATCGTCCTGCCGGCTGGATCGTCGGTGGCAAGGGTGAGGATCGAGGCGCGCCCCCGCCGCACCGTCCGCGTCACGCGGGTGGCCGCGTACCTCTCGGGCACGGGGCCCGGGAGGACGGGCCCGCCCTCGCCGAGGCGGGGAATGGACAGCTCCGGCTCCTCCGCCCCCACCGAGTATCCGAGCCCGGCGTAGCTCACCCCGCCCGCCTCGACGGACCGTCCAGCCGTTCGGAGGACGAGCGTGCCCCGCGCCGGGCCGATGGCCAGCCGGAACGGGCGCGGCTGGATCACCACCCGCGCGCCGGCCGAGGCGAACGCGTCCGTGCTCGCGGTGGCCGACGGCGGCAGCGCCATCAGGGCCGCGGCGACAAGGCCCGCGGCCAGCGCCGGACTCAGGCTCCTCCTCAGCGGGCCAGTTGCGGGAACTTGGCGGTCATCCGCTCCGCCGCCTTGGTGGCGTCCACGGGCTGGCCGTGCGCATGCGCCAGGTCGAGAGCCCAGTAGAAGTAGTAGTCGCTGTCGGTGAACATCTCCTCGCCGTGCTGGGCGAAGGGAACGTGCCCCGCACCGTCGTAGCGCTCGAGGAACGGGACGAGGCCCACACCGCGCATGGCCTTGACCGTGTCCACCGACCACTGGTACGGAACCACGGTGTCCGCCGTGCCGTGGAAGAAGATCCCGTTGGCATCGCCGTGGTCGGCGAAGATCCCGCCGGGCAGCCCGCCGGAGATCGACGAGAAGGCCGCAACGGCCTGGGAGAAGCCCGGGTTTCCGCTGTCCCCGGCGTCGTTCGAGCGCAGCCCCACCAGGGTGGCCGTGATGCCGCCGGCCGACTCGCCGCCGATCGCGATGCGGCTGGCGTCGATGCCGTAGGTGTCGGCGTTCTTGCGGAGCCAGCGGACGGCCGCCTGGGCGTCGTGCTGGGCATCGAACGAGGCCGCGACGCAGTCCGCTCCGGCGTTGCTTCCGGTGCATCCACCGGGGGCCGAGAGGCGGTAGTTGATCGAGACCGCCACATAGCCGAGCTTCGCGAACCGGTTGGCGAGAATCTGCGAGGGACCGGAGCCCTTGTCACCGGAGGCGAAGCCGCCGCCGTGCACCCAGACCACGGCGGGACGCTTCGTCTCGGTGTCACCGGTGGGCTGGTACAGGTCCAGCTTCAGCGCCTCGGTGTCGCCGGCCTTGTTCACGGCGCTGCCGTACTGGAGGTCGTTGGTCCGGGTTACGGAAGAGATCTCGTCGCGGTAGCGCAACTGGCCGTCGCCCGGAGGCCTGACGATCGCGCATCCGGCGAGCAGGACGATCGACAGAACGGCAGCCACCGCGGCGGTGACCAGGCGAGTCGGCCGCCCGCCTCTCGCGCGGCGCACGTCTGGAGCGCGCGACCCCTCGGTGGTGGCAGATGGACTGGTGCTCATGCCGGTTTTCCCCCTTCGGCGGCAGAGTTCTCCCCCACCAGTAGCTCTCCCCGTCGCATAGATCCCGGTGCCTCGCGCGAGACATTAACTACTCGGCCATATGGGGGGTGCCGCTAAACGACGAGTGCGGCGTTTCCGGCGGCCTTCGCCCTGTACATCGCGGCGTCGGCGGCGCACACAAGCTCATCTGCCGTGGGTGCGGTGGTGCCCCCGAACGACGCCACGCCGATGTATGTGGGCCCGGCCCGTCCTCCCGCTCGCCGACGGACCGGGCCGGTTCTGAGGCTAGTCACCACACTGGCGGTATGACCGAGTTCGACGCCGACCCGGAGAACGGCCAGGCGATGTTCCAGGAGCTGGTGTACATCCACGCACCTCGACTTCGAGGAGCGCAGCGCCGGTCCCACGATCCGCCGCATGTCCGGGCCTTATGGCGCTCGAGAGCGCCGCGCCGGTGGCCACGCGGCAGTCCGGGGCCGCCCGGGCGGCCCCGGACTGCGCACCCGACTGCCGCGCCACCGCAGTGTGGAGCGCTCGCGCACGCCGCGCGCCACCCTTCGCTCCTTCATGCGCAACCGGGTCCGCTCGGTCGTGGGGCGCTACGCGGGCCGGGTTGCGATCTGGGACGTGGTGAACGAGCCGCTCGCCCTCCTCGGCGCGGGCTACGACACCGAGGACTCCGGGCTCACGCCGCGGAACTTCTTCTTCACCACCCTCGGTGAGCGCTACATCGACGACGCGTTCCGCTGGGCGCACCGAGCTGGACGTGGCGCTGCCGCTTCTGGCGGGCGCCGCGGACCCGCTCTCCGCGCAGGCCGCCGCCTACGCCCGGGTGGCCGCGGCATGCGGCCGGGTGCGGGCCTGCACGGGCCTCACGGTGTGGGGCCTGCGCGACCCGGACTCCTGGCTCGACACCTACTCGCTCACCCGGGCCAGTGCCCCCAACCGGCCCCTGCTCCTTAACGGGGCCGGCGCGCGCAAGCCCGCCTACCGAGCGGTAGCGCGAGGCCTCATGACGCGCTGCGCGGGGCGATCGCGCCGCCCCTGCTCGAAGCCCTGGCCCTAGTCCGCGCGCCCCTTCGGCTCCTCCCATTCCTCCTGGCGGCCGAGCGCGGTCATGTCGAGGTAGTAGTGCGTGCCGCCCACCTGCTCAGTGCCGCGAGCGTAGGTGGAGTAGGTGTGGAACACCCGGTCGCCGTCGCGCAGGAAGGCGCTGGTGCCGTGAAGCTCGCCCGACGGGTCGCTGAGCCCCTTCTGCTCGAGCTCGGCCCTGCCGAGGTAGTTGTATTCCACCGGCACCACCGCCTCGTCCAGCGTCACGTGGAAGTCGTAGTTGAAGTCGCTGCCGTACGAGGAGTACCAGGGGAAGGCCCACCCCTTCCGCGCCCTGAACCGCTCGATCTTCTCCAGCGGGGCGCGGGAGACCACGGCCATCGTGGTGTCCCGATCGTGAAGGTGGGCGAGGTTCCCGTACTGGTCCACCCGGCCCGAGCAGCTCGAGCAGCCGTCCTCCCAGCTCGGGTCGAACATGAAGTGGTCCACGATCAGCTGGCGCCGGCCCTCGAAGAGGTCGAGCAGGCTCGCCTCGCCGCCGGGCCCGTGGAAGACGTAGTCCTTCTCCATCTCCACCATCGGCAGGCGCCGCCGGTCCGCGTTCAGCGCGTCCCGGACCCGCGTGACCTCCTTCTCGTGGCGCAGCAGCTCCCTGCGAGCCACGAGCCACTCCTCTCGGGAGACGATCCGGGGCAGGCTCATCGCGCCTCGTAGAGCGAGAGCGCGTAGCGCCCGGCGGGATGGTCCCGGACGCTCCGCACGAAGGCGGCCATCTCGGGCGGGAGCACGTCGGGCTGGGGAAGCGCGGTGCCGTACACCGGCGGCACGACCACCGACGCCGACAGCGCCGCGAATGTCAGGTCGGCTGCGGTGAACCGCTCCCCGCAGAGATGGGGGCGGCCGTCAGCGAGCAGCTCGCCCACGAAGTCGAGCTCGCTCCACACCACGGCCTCGTCCTCGACCTCCACGCCGGGCCGGATGCCGAGCGCCCGTCCCAGGGAGCGCACCGCCACGGGCCAGCCGAGCCGCAGTGCGCGATTCTCCCAGCGCGGCACCCCCTGGTTGTTGAAGCGCGTCATCAGGTCGGGCTGGGAGAGCATCTTCACGTACATGAACCGCCGGCCCCGCGGCCCCAGGCGATCGTCGAAGCGCCGGGAGAGCCGCTCCACCTCGGCCAGCTCGGCGGAGTCGGACGGGAACAGCCGCCGCTCCGGCGGGGTGCGCTCGTCCACCCAGCGGAGGATCTCCTCGGACTCGCCGATCGAGCCCTCGGGCGTCACGAGCACAGGAACCGTCTGCCCGCCCCCCGCCCGCCGCGCCGCGATGCGGTGGATGCCCTGCACGTGGCGTTCCTCGCGGTACGGGATCCCCGCTCGCTCGAGCCCCCAGCGCGCCTTCTCGCAGTAGTGGCTGATCGGGATCGTCACGAGGCGCAACACGCCCGGCAAGGATAGGTCGCCCGAGCGCGGGCCGCCAGATCTCCAGCCGCTGGTCCTCGAGATCGAACTCGCGCTCCAGGGCGTGCAGGACCTCGTCGGAGATCGCGCCCTCGTCGTGCAGCTCCACCAGCCGGCGCCGCTGAGCGTCCAGCACCTCCCGGACGAGCCGCTGGTAGAGCCGCGAGCGCTGGTCTCCTGCCGCTGGGTCAGCCGGCGGTGGCGGAAGTCGTACAGCCGGAGCATCCGCCGCGAGGTCCTACCCTCGAAGACGCTGCGTCACTCCATCTCCACCTCAACGTCGCGGGCGTCGAGCTCGCAACCGCAATTCGCGCAGACGACCTTGGCATGGGTGTGTTGTCCACACGAGCGGTGACGCAGCCGCAGTCGCTCGCCCCGAGCGGCGGGCCGGTGGACGTCCGCCCACCGGAGCAGGGCGACGATCGGTCCGTAGAGATCGCGGCCGGCGTCGGTGAGCACGTACTCGTACCAGTCGGGATCGGTGCGGTAGCGGCGCCGTTCGAGCAGGCCGTCGGCCACCAGGTCTTTGAGCCGCGCGGCGAGGACATTGCGGGCGATTCCCAGATTCCTGGCCATCTCGCCGTAACGGCGGACGCCGTAGAACGCCTCGCGCATCACCAGGATCCGCCAGCGATCGCCCATCACGTCGGCGGCACGCTCGATTCCATCGGGGCGCCGGGGAGCGTGGTTCCCGGCGCGCAACTGGTTTTTCGGGCCAGATGGAGTCATTGAACTACTAGTTTTAGAATGCTACTACTCGCGACATGAACGCCACCGAGCAGGCCTCCCGCGAGTTCGAGCTGCTGCGCTACGCCGGGGACGGCGCCGTCGCCCGGATCACCCTCGACCGTCCCGGGAAGCGGAACGCCCTCTCGATGGCGCTGAGCGACGAGCTGATCGAGGCGATCGACCGCGTGCAGCGCTCCACGTCGCTGAAGGTGCTGGTGGTCCAGGGCGCGGGTGACACGGGCAGGTCCAGAGGCCGGGAAGGTGCGCTCGAACTAACGACTCAGGGCACTAGCCCCCCGGAGGCGACGCGCGAGGTCCGTTCGCTTTTCGGCGCGGATCGCCGCCAGACGCTGCGCGTAGGCGGGATCGATGTCCCCCGGGCCCCAGTCCCCGGCATGGTCGAGCCGCACGTCCACGTCCACCACGCCGGGGAGGACCTCGAGGCGCTCACGTGCGCGGATCGCAAACGACGCGCCCATCATGCATCCCGGCTCGGTCACGCCGATGTGCACCTCCACCTCCACCCCGCCCGGCGCCTCCCGCACCTGCAGCCCGCGGATCAGCCCCATCTCACCGATCCCGGCGGGCGCGCCGGCCACCACGCTGCAGGGGTCCACGATCTCGTTCAGCGCCGCCCGGATCGCGTCCTCGTTCATGCGCCGCTCCAGGGCTCGGCGAGTTCCCCCGGACCGTCCGTGGCCTCCACCTCGAGGCCGAGGATGCGCGCGATGTTGCCCCCCAGGATGGCGCTCTTCAGCTCGGGCGTGAGCTGCGGTAGGCCGTAGCCGTCGCGCAGCGCCTGGGGTAGCTCGAAGTCCCAGAACGCCTCGATCAGCGGGCGCGGATGGAGAGCGCTGCAGCCGGTGCCCCAGATGATGCGATCGGCCGCCCCCGCCATCAGGAACGCGGCCAGGATCTCGGCGAACCTGAGCGGCGCGTTCACGATATAGGCGTTCGCCCCCTCCAGGACCACCGCGGCGTTCCGGTAGTAGGTGAGCTGCAGCGCGGTCTCCTCCAGGAACGCGAATCCTCCGTGCACGATCTGGAAGCAGAGCCCGGGGAAGGCAAGCAGGGCGTCGTCGAGGTCGCGTGGGTGGAAGGGCTGCACCGGGCAGCCCGCCATGGCGATCGCCTTGTGCACGGCAACGCTCCGGATGCCCCTCTTCTGGGCGTGCTCGAGGATCGGGTAGACGGCCTCGGGGTCGTCCATCCGAACCTCCTCGCCCACGCCGTCGTAGATGTCGTAGGGGTAGAACTTGAGCCCCACCACGCCCTCCTCCTCCACCAGGCGGTCCACCTCGCCGATCGGATCCGGGTGCGAGGGCCAGATCCCGCCGAAGAGCGCCACCCGGCCGGGACGGCGCTCGCGCAGGTCCCGCCCCACCCACAGCGGCGAGGCTCCGCCCTTGTAGAGCCCGTAGAGGGGGATGTCGTGGTAGACGCAGAAGTCGTTCTGGCTCTCGTCGAAGACCGCTCCGCCGAGCACATCGGCGTCCACCCGCCCGAACTGCTCGCGGTCGAGGAGCCAGCGCCGGTCGCCGCGCGGTGAGAACACCCGGTGGTAGCCGTAGTAGAGCGAGTCGGCCACCACCTCGGAGATCGGGTGCGTGTAGGTCTCTGGCGGAGAGTTGTAGCCGTGCACGACACCGTCGATGACGACGGTGCCGTCGATCACGACCCGGCGAACTCGTCGAGCCGGGCGGCAGCCTTCTTCCGGACGGCGGAGCGCACGAACGGCGTCCACCCGAGCAGCTGTCCCGTCGGCCCGAGCGCCTGGCGAGCCCAGCGGTAGAAGCTGAAGTCGTCGCGGTGCTCGACTATCAACCCGTCCTTGAAGCGGAAGCTCGCGTGGATGTCGTTCACCACGGGTCGCCCGGTCTGGGTGAACGTGTAATGGGCGCGCCAGTGGGCCGTTCCGCTGTCGTCGCCGGCCTGGTGCTCGAGCAGCTCGACGCGGAGGTCGCCCGGAGTGTCCGTGAGCATCTTCCACATCGCCCCCGCCCGGCTCCCGCGCAGGTCGGTGAACACGGAGTCGGAGAAGTGGACGTCGGGGGCGTAGCACGCCGCCATCTCGGCCCCGTTCTTCGCCGCGAACGCCCCGTAGAAGCGCTCGATCAGCAGGTCGTTGGCGCTACTGGCAGACATCGCGCCTGCCACTAAATCACGTCTGCGGCACCTTAGGTTCCGACCATGGCCCCGGGCCGCGCCTCGGTGCGGACCGGCGCCTTAACCGCACGTGCCTTCCGCCGGGCTCTGGCCTCCTCGCGCACGAGGAGCAGCCCGGGCACGAGGGCCGTCGCGGTGAGGGCGAGCGCGTACCAGTAGGTGTGCGCAAAGGCCTCGGCGAGCGGGGTGGCCACCCGCAGGCGTGCCGCGTCCGGGAGCGTGGCGCCGGACACGCCGCCCTGAGCGCCCTCGCCGAGGGTGGAGATGATGCGGTTCTGGAGAATCACGATCAGCAGCGCGGCGCCGATCGAGCCGCCCACGCGCTGGAGCACGTTGAGCGCGGGCGTGGCGCGCGGCACCTGGTTGCGGGTGAGCGTCGCGTAGGCGGCGGCCATCGCGGGCATCATCGATCCGCCCAGCCCGAGCCCGCGGAGCACAAGCGCGCCCCCGATCACCCAGTACGACGTGGTGGCGCCGACCTGGGTGAACACCGCGGTCCCCGCGAGCAGGATGAGCAGCCCGATCACCACCACGCGGCCGCCCCCGTAGCGGTCGGTGGCGCGGCCGCCGATGTTCATGCCGAGGGCGGCGCCGAGGCCTTGCGGGGCCACCAGCAGGCCGGCCACCAGTGGCGATTCGCCACGTGCGATCTGGTAGTAGAGCGGCAGCAGGATCATCGAGCCGAAGAGGGCGATCCCGGTCAGGAACACCGTGGTCGACGCGGCCGCAAAGCCGGGCGAGCGGAACAGGCGCACGTCGAGGAGCGGGTAGCGCACGCGGAAGCCGCGGACCACGAAGGCGGCCACCGCGAGCAGGCCGAGCACGAGCGGCACCCAGGCGATCGGTGTCGCGAGGGTGCGATGCGAGCCGTACTCGGAGATGCCGAAGACGATCGCGCCGGCGCCCGGCGAGATGAGCGCGAGCCCACGCCAGTCGAGCGGGGCGAGCTCGTTGCCCTCAGCCTCGGCCCGGCCGGGAGCGCGACCCTCGGGAAGGAGCCGGGCGGCGAGAAGCAGTCCGATGATCCCCACCGGGAGGTTCACGAAGAAGATCCAGCGCCAGGACAGGTTCTGCACGATCGCGCCGCCGATCACCGGGCCTAACACCGGCGCCAGCAGCATCGGCACGCCGACGATGCTCATCACCCGGCCCATGCGCTCCGGCCCCGCGGCCTGGGCGAGCGTGATCATCCCGATCGGCATGATCATCCCCCCGGCGAAGCCCTGGAGCACCCGGAAGCCGATCAGGGACTCGGCGCTCCAAGCGAGGCCGCACAGGCCACTGGTCACGACGAAGGCGGCCACCGCGCTCATCCACACCTGCCTGGGGCCGAACCGCTCCGCCGCCCAGCCGGTGAGCGGTATCGCGGTGGCGAGCGCGAGCAGGTAGCCGGTGCTCACCCACTGGATCGTGGACAGGGGGGCGCCGAGGTCGATCCGCAGCGTCTCCAGCGCCACGTTCACGATCGTGGTGTCGAGGATCGACATGATCGCGCCGATCACCACCACCACCGCGATGCGGCGGACGTCGCGCGGGAGGGCGTTGGCCATCAGGCTCGTGCGCCCGCGGGCTCACGGGCGTCGGCGCCGCGAGAGGAACGGTCGTCACTGGTCACCCTCGCGCGGGCCGGGCGTCGCGGCCGGGGGATGATCGACGTGGCGATGAGGGCGACCACGGCGGCGGCGGCGCTCATGGCGAACGCCTCGGTGAAGCCCTTCTCGGCCGGGTAGCGCCCGTGGAGGATCACGTGTCCGGCGAGCATCGCGGCGGCCACCTGCGCGCCGATCGAGCCGCCGATGGAGCGCATGATCGTGTTGATGCCGGTGGCCACGCCCGTCTGCTCTTGGCGCACCGCCTCGATCACCAGGTTGGCCATCGCCGCGAAGGCGAGGCCGATGCCGATTCCGACAAGCAGGGCACCGAAGGCGATCTCGGCGAGCGTCTCATGGAAGAGCGCGAGCTCGAGATAGGCGAGCAGCGCGAAGACACCGCCGAGAAACAGCGGCAGGCGCGAGCCGAAGCGCAAGCCCAGCCAGCCGGAGAGCGGCCCGGCGCCGAGCATCACCACCGCGCTGGGCAGCAGGATCAGGCCCGCCACCGTGGTGGACTTGTCGAAGCCGTACCCCGTCACCGCCGGCAGCTCCACGAGCTGGGGAATCAACACGTAGGAGCCGAACATGGCGAAGCCGATCGCGAAGGCGACGAGGTTCGTGGACCACACCGCACGCTGGGACATCAGCTCCATGTCCACCATCGGCTCGGCCACGCGGCGCTCGAAGGAAACGAAGGCGGTGCCGAAGACGATGCCCGCGGCGAACAGCCCCAGGACTCCGGCGGAGGTCCACCCCCACGCGTTCCCCTGGGAGACGCCGAGAAGCAGCGAGCCCAGCGCGAGCGACAGCAGCCCGGCGCCGGCCCAGTCGATCTTCGCCTTGACGCGCACGGGCGACTCGGGCACGTATCGCCAGGTGGCCCACGCGGCGAAGGTCGTGACCGCCACCGGGAACCAGAAGATCCACTGCACGGACAGGTGGTCCACGATCACCCCCGCCAGCACGAGGCCGAGGCCGCCGCCGATGCCGAACGTCGCCGAGATGAGCCCGATCGAGGTGGCCACCCGCTCCCGTGGGAACTCGTCGCGGATGATCCCGAAGGCGAGCGGGAAGATCGCACCGGCGGCCCCCTGGATGGCGCGCCCCAGGATGAGCACGCCTATGGAGCCGCCGATGGCGCACACCACCGAGCCCAGCGCGAACACGCCGAGCACCCCGAGCAGCACCTTCTCCTTGCCGTACATGTCGCCGAGCCGGCCCAGCACCGGCGTGGAGACGCTCGAGGTGAGCAAAAAGGCGGTGAGCAGCCAGGTGGCGGCCTCGGGCGAGGCGCCCACGTCGTGCTGGATCGCCGGTAGCGCCGGGATGATCATCGTCTGGGCCAGCGCGTACGAGATCGCGCCCAGGACCAGGATGCCCAGGGTGCGGTTCGGGTGGGCCCGCGCGACGTCGGGTCTCGGCGAGGGACTCACGGATGCAGGTCGTCGATCGCGGCGGCCAGAGAGTGGAGCAGCCGGGCGGCCGACTCGCGCTCGCCCGGGGAGAGGCGGAGGAAGACCTCCTCACGCGCCTGCGCGATGCGCTCGCGCTTGGCGGCCACGAGCCTGCTGCCCTCGGCGGTGAGCGTGATCTCCACGCGCCGGCGGTCACCACCCTCCGGGCGGAGGCGCTCGGCCACCCCTCGCTCGACGAGCCCGTCGAGCATCCGCGACGCCGTGGGCGCGGCCACGTCGGCCGCCTCGGCCAGGGCACAGAGGGCGAGTGGCCCACCGCTCGTGACCAGCGGCTCGAGCAGGTGGAGCTGGGACGCGCTCAGCTCGGGCGTCAGGGGAGCCCGGTTGAAGCGCCCGCGGGCGGTGCGCAGCGCGCGGAGGAAGTCGTCGAGGCCGGCGCTGAACCCGTCCACGTCACCGCGGGTGGTCTTCTCGGAGGTGGACACTCCTTAGCAGGCTAACAGATAGCCCGCTACACATCGGTGACGGCCTCGGGCGCGACTCCGAGGAGTTTGCGGCTAGGCCGCGTCCGAAACGGGCTCGGCGTCCCGGCGTCGGGGCGTGCCCGGACCTGCCGTGTGGCCGCTGGTGAGCACCACGCCGTTCGCGCAGTGGCACTCCACCTCGCCCGCCCCGTACTGCTCGTCGTACAGGTCCCGGTACAGGCCGTCACTCGCCACCAGCTCTTCGTGGCTCCCTCGCTGCACGATCGCGCCGTGGTCCAGAACGAAGATCGTGTCCGCCGAACGGATGGTGGACAGCCGATGGGCGATGGCGATCGTGGTGCGCTCCGCCATCAGCCGCTCCAGGGCGCGCTGCACGATGCGCTCGCTCTGGGTGTCGAGCGCAGACGTGGCCTCGTCGAGGATGAGTATCCGGGGGTCCTTGAGGAGGACCCGGGCGATCGCCAGCCGCTGGCGCTCGCCCCCGGAGAAGCGGTAGCCGCGCTCTCCCACGATCGTGTCGTACCCCTCCTCGAGCCGCCCGATCCGCTCGTGGATGAACGCCGCCTCCGCGGCCGCCTCCACCTCCGCGTCGCTGGCATCCGGGCGGCCGTACCGCAGGTTGTCCCGCACGCTCGCGTGGAACAGGTACGGCTCCTGGGTCACCACCCCGCACAGCGCCGCGATGGATCCCTGGCTCAGGTCGCGCACGTCCACGCCGTCGATCCGCACGGCTCCCTCGGTCACGTCGTATAGACGCGGCACCAGGTAGGAGATCGTGGTCTTGCCCGCGCCGCTGGGGCCGACCAGCGCGGCGAGCTGGCCCGGCTGTACGTCCAGCGACACCTCGTCGAGCGCCCGGGGAGCCCGGCTCCCGTACCGGAATGACACCGCACTGAGCTCCACACGGCCCTGGGCGGCGGACGGCTGGATCTCCACGGCGTCCTCGCGGTCCACGATCTGGGGCTGGAGGTCGAGGTACTCGAACACGCGTGTGAACAGGGCGAGCGAGGACTGAACATCCACCGAGACCTGGAGCAGCTGGATGATCGGCTGGAGCAGCCGCGTCTGAAGCGTGGTGAAGGCCACCAGGGTGCCGGCCGAGATGGAGGTCGAGCCGCCGTTCAGCTGGATGCCGGCCACCAGGTAGACGAGTGCGGGGGCCAGGCCGAAGAAGCCCTGGGTGAGCGCGAAGAAGCTCCGTCCCACCATCGCCTGGCGCACCTGAAGCGAGGCCTGCCGCGCGTTCTCGTCGCGGTAGCGGCCGATCTCGCGCTCCTGGCGGCCGAAGACCTTCGACAGCAGCACACCTGACACGGACAGCGTCTCCTGGGTGATGGCGCTCATCTCCGCCAGCGACACCTGGGTCTCCCGGCGTGCCGCGCGGCGCCTGCGTCCCACTCGGTTGCTGAGCACCACGAACACCGGGACCACCACGAGCGACAGCAGCGTCAGCGGCACCGACAGGATGAACATTGCCACCAGGCTCGAGGCGACGATCACCACGTTCGAGACGACACTCGAGGCCGTGGACGTGATCGTCGTCTGCACGCCGCCCACGTCGTTTGCGAGACGCGACTGGAGCTCGCCGGTGCGGGTCCCGGTGAAGAACTCGAGCGAGAGCGCCTGGAGATGGGCGAACAGCCGGTCACGCAGGTCCTGCATGACGCGGTTGCCGACCACGTTCGTCAGGTAGCTCTGGGCCACGTTGAGCACGCCGTTCACCACGGGGATCGCGATCAGGGCCGCCACGAGCACGTAGAGCCGGCCCATGTTGGGGCCGCCGCTCGCAAACAGCGCGCTGTCGAAGACATCCCGGACGAGCAGAGCCGCCGTAACGCTGAGGGCCGCCGACACCAGGATCGCGGCGGCGATCAGCGCGAGCCGGCCGCGATAGGGCCGGAACAGAGCAATGATCCTGCGCCCCAGCGGATTCACTCCGCCGAGGATCGCAGACGGACGCCGCGGGCCCGGCACACGGCGCGTCGGGGACGCCGCGGGCCGGGATGGCTGCTAGTGGCCGCCCTGCAACAGGTCGAACAGGTCCGTGTGGTCGTGGGTGCCGAGCACCCTCGCCGCCCCCGGGCCGCGGGCCCAGACGGGAACCACCGACCCGGTGTGCTGCTGACTGGGGGGCTCGCTCACGGGCGGCTTGCCCGCCCCGCCGTAACCCGACGTGCCGTAGGTCAGGCGCAGGGTCTGGCCGTCGGCCGTGAGCAGGATGGTGCTGTAGCCGGTGGGCAGGCTGTCGCCCTCAGCGTCCTCCGGCACGATCTCGCTGGTGTGCGCGTGGTCCGCGGTGACCACCAGCGTGTCATCGCGCCCGGTACGGGCGCCGACCGTCACCGGGCAAATGTCACGCTCTCGTGTCCGGGCCTGAAAAGTCCGGGGAGCAGCGCTCGGCACGTCGACCCCGACGTGCCGGTAACGCCACGACAGCGCGAACAGCCGCGTCACGATGAGTGCCGAAAGGGCGCGGAACAGCGCCGGCTGGCCCATGAGGGCGCCTGCCGGCAGAGTGAGGCCAACGATCTTCGCGAGCACGAACGCGCATCAACGCACGCGGAGACGAGACCGATGTGAAGCGATTGAGATGCGGCGGGCTCGCCTACGAGCCCTTGGCGCCGCGCGAGGCCTTCCAGTACACGCCGACGCGGCGCGTGAACTGCTTGGGCTTCTCGGCGTAGAGACGATCCCCGGAGGGCAGCGCCTCGTCGAGCAGCTCGCCCTGGCGGCGGTCGGCCAGCGTGGCCAGGGGCTCCAGGTCCGGGTCCTCCGGCGTGTCGGCGCGCGCCTCGTCGATCAGCACGCTCAGGTCGTGATGGTCACCGAGAAGCTCGGATAGCTCGTGCGCCTCGTCGGCGGCGCCCTTCATGGCGCCCGGCCAGATCTCGCGGAGCAGCCGGAGGTGGTACCAGAGGTCCTTGACCCGCTTGCGCCACTCGTGCACCGCTTCCGCGGAGGGATCGTCGCGCACCGCGCGGAGGCCGTCCCGGCCGCCCCGGTAGGAGCGCTCGAGGCCGCGACGCACGAGATCGAACCCGTCGTCCGGGAACTCCCAGGCGTCCACCTCCGCGCCGCCCTGGCCGATGCGCTCCGCCGCTGCCTCGAGGCGCCCGCTCACCTCGGGGTCGTCCACGCCGCCGGCGAGCCTGTCGCGCTCCTCCTCGAGCCTGCGCTCGAGCCCCTTCGCCTCCGGTGCCTCATCCGGGTAACGCTCACGTAGGGAGGCCAGTGTCTCGAGCTTGACCTCCGCGTCACGCGCGCTCGAGAGCAGCCGGGCGGCGTCCCGGTACCGCCCGTTCTCGGCCCGGTAGCGCCGGGGGCCCAGTTCGTCGCGCACCAGCCTCAGCAGCGAGCGCAGCTTCTTCATGTCCTTGCGGGTGTCGTGCACCGCCTGCGCGAGATCCGTCTCGGTGTCGCGGCTCAGCCGCTCCACGGCACTGTCGACGCGTCCCCGGGCCGCGCGGCGGATGCCCTCGCCCGCCGGCTCGTCGTCGTGCAGGCCGTACGTGGGGTCGCCGGGGGTGCCGGCGATCATGGCTCGGGCTCCACCGCCGGCCTGCCCTGGACCGCGAGCCGCTGGTTCGCGTATCGCTCGTCTCCGGTCACCTCGCGCCCCAGCCAGGGGGGCGGGTCGAACTCCTCGCTCGCCTGTTCGGAGTCGAACTCGATCTCGGCCACCACGAGCCCATCGAGGGCACCGTCGTACACGTCCAGCTCGATCCCGCGCCCCTCGCCGCCCAGCCGGAAGCGCTCTTTCTCGACCCGCCGGTCCTCGGTCAGCGGCCAGAGGGCATCGAAGGTGGCCCCGGGAATGTCCACCTCCTCCTCGAGGCGGCGTCGTCCGCTCCCCTTCTTCACCGTGAGCACCGTCCGCCCGCCGATCCGGCGGATGCGCACCTCCACACCGTCGTCCGAGATCGCGAGGTACCCCTGCTCGATGCGATCCGACGGGGCTCCCGCAGCCTCGGCCGGAGGCTCCGGGAGCAGGAACTTGCGCTCGATCTCGACGCCCGGTCCCGCTCTCACCTCTGCGCCGTGGTCCACATGCAGAAGGTTGTCACGCCACCCCCGCCGGGTGATACTCGCAGGCGATGTCACGCGAGAACGTCGAGATCGTGCGACCAGCGTCGTTCCCTCCGCCGGAGGACGCGGCCGGCGCCATCGCGGCGCCGAGAGCAAACCGAGGCTAGTCTCGAACGGTGATCCGCCGCACGGGACTTGTCCTCGCCACGGCCGTCTGCGTCACCGCGCTGGCGGGCCCGGCCTCGGCGAAGTGGTACGGGAGCACGATGCGCACCGCCCCGAACGCCACGTACGGCTGCGAGGCCGCACTCGTGCTCGGCCCGATCGGCGGAGTCGTGCTCTCCCCGAGCAACCAGACCTCGTGCACCTACCGGCACGCGGGCTACCAGGGCTCCCTCCGGCCCACGTTCATCGTCCCCTCCACCGGACGGGTCACGCACATCCGCGTCAGGTCGGGGCCACACCCGGCCAAGCTGCGCCTCACGGTCCTCACCGGGTCGAGCCGCGTGAACCCCTTCACCGGCCGCGACGTGCCGGGCACCTACACCTGCTGCACGGCGCGATTCGTGGGCAAGGCCTTTCGCCCTCGGGCCAACCGGACGACGAAGAAGAAGGTGAACGTCCTCGTCTACGACGTCCGCAGCAAGAAGCTGCGCCACCGCATCCACTCCTCCGACGGGCTGGCACTCAGCGCGGTGGGGCCGGGCACGCTGCCGCTGCACGTGCTGGACAGCGTGGGCACGCTCAGCCCCGGGACCCCCTTCGCCACGGGCTACTTCCCCTTCACCCACGTGGGCGACCCGCGCGTGGACGGCTACTCCATGGCCGGGATCGACCTGCTGTTCCAGTGGGACTTCCACCGCAAGCGGTAGCGAAAAAACCGCAGCGGTAGGGTCCAGGCATGGCCCAAGCCACCCAAAACGCCCCCGCGACATCGGTCCGGCGGCTCCCTCCAGAGGACTTCGAGCTCAAGGAGATCATGCTCCACGGCCACCGCGTGGCCTACCGCTCCGCCGGGAGCGGCCCGGCCATCGTGCTCGTGCACGGCATCACCTCGAACTCCGCCACATGGGAGCGAGTGATGCCGTACCTGGCCACCCGGTTCACCGTGATCGCGCCCGACCTGATCGGGCACGGCGAGTCGGCCAAGCCGCGCGGGGACTACTCACTCGGCGCCTACGCGAGCGGCGTTCGCGACCTGATGGTCACGCTCGGGCACGAGAGCGCCACGTTTGTCGGGCACTCGCTCGGCGGCGGGATCGTGATGCAGCTCGCCTACCAGTTCCCCGAGCGCTGCGAGCGGCTCGTGCTCGTGGACAGCGGCGGCCTGGGGCGCGAGGTCAGCGTCCTCCTGCGCGCCGCGACGCTTCCGTTCTCGGAGGTCGTGCTGCCCATTCTGGCCAGCACGCGCCTGCTCGACGCCGGCCGCGCCGTGAGCCGCGTGTTCGGGCGGGTCGGGCTCCGCGCTGGCACCGATATGGCCGAGCTGGGCCGCGGCCACGCCTCGCTGGCCGATCCCGAGGCCCGGTCGGCGTTCATCAACACCCTGCGCACGATCGTGGACCCGCGCGGCCAGCGCGTGAACGCGAGCGACCGCCTCTATCTCGCCGAGAACATCCCGTTCCTGCTCGTCTGGGGCGCGCGCGACCCGATCATCCCGGTGGCGCACGGCCTCGCGGCGCACGAGCTGGTGCCGTCCAGCCGCCTCGAGGTGTTCGACGACGCGGGCCACTTCCCGCACGTGGACGATCCCCAGCGCTTCCTCGACGTGCTCCTCGACTTCATCGACTCGACCGAGCCCGCGGACACCGATCCAGAGAGCTGGAAGGGCATGCTCAAGTCGGGACGGGGCAATTAAGTGCTGCGGTGCTCCGCCCGATGACGTGAGGCTGCGGTGCTCGCCCGATCAACGATCGGGCTCCGCTCCCCGCTGGCTTAGCCCTTCCGCTTCTTCCCGTCCGAGACCACGCGGAAGGAACCGCGCATGAACGGGTGGATGCGGCAGAAGTACGTGTAGGTCCCAGCCTTCAGGGTCTTCGGGGTCTGCCACGTGTTCCGGTTCGCCGCCGGCGTGAATCCGTTCGGGCCGTAGCCGAGCTCGCCCGAGTCGAACTGCCGCTTGGCGTTGGCCAGCGGGTAGGCGACCCCCGTCGTTCCGGTACAGGGGGCCTTGCACGAGGTGATCGTGTGGTAGGCCGACTTCTGCGCCGACATGGTCGTCAGAGCGTCCAGGTTGGTGAACGTGAGTGACTGTCCCGCGCGCACCACCGGGGGCCGTCCGCGCTTGCCCGGCACGTTCAGATCGCCACGCTCGTAGACGAAGCCCTTGATGTCGAGGTTGGAGCTGAAGGCCCCGCTCGCGAGGTCCCGCGCGTCCGGGTAGCGGTGCTGCGCCTTTCCGCCGTGATTGCGGTTCTCGCGTAGGTGACCGTGGGTGAGCAGCCCGCGCGTCGGTACCGCCGAGGTGAACGGATCCTTGGCCCCGCCGTGCACGCCCTGCGCGTAGAAGGTGACCATGATCCCCATCGACTCGTACCAGGAGGCCTTGCTGGTGTCGTAGGTGGCCGACACGTTCAGGCGGTCTCCCGCCTTCACCGCCACCTTCCAGCTCGGGTTCGTGTGGGTCATCGAGACGTCCCAGGAGACGGCGCCCGCCGGCTCGAAGTACTTCGCCACCGACCTGAACAGCTCCTTGGTGCGCGATCCGCGCGTGATCTTGAGGTCCGTGTAGAGGCCGCCGGGGTGCAGGTGGCCGGCCGTATTGAGCAGGGTGACGTCCTGCGGAGCCGTGATCTCGTGGTTCCGGCCGATGTCGTCCTTCTGCGACGCCCGCGCCTGATCGGGGAACGTGAACTTGCCGTGCTTTCCCGCGCCCTTGAGCGCATCGAAGACCGGGTAGGCGGAGAGGCCCGACACGTCCATCCAGAGCGGACGGGCCCGGACCAGCTTGTCAGCCGTGGCCGTGCCAGCGGGCACGAAGTCGATGTCGTAGGTGATCGACACCCTCGTGGGCTCCGGCGTGAGGTTGTGGATCATGTAGTTCATGATCCAGCTGTCAGTCGGCTTGTACTGGTACCCGTAGCCACGCGGCAGCTGCATGGTGGTCTTCTCCTCGCCCGCGGCGAAGGTGGGATAGCCGTTGTTGAGCCAGACCCCGTGGTGAAGATGAATCACGTCCACGCGCGGGACCTTGCGGCTGCCGGAGTACACGAGGTTGGGCTTGAAGCGCGTGATGTAGCCCGGCACCGTGGGCTTGTTGCGGTTGATCCGCGCGTCGATGTTGTTCTGGCCCGGCTCGATGTCGATCGGCCCGTACTCGTAATGGAGATGCTGCGTCTCGGGGTAGTCCACGTGCTGGACGAGCTTCGTCGAGGACACCTGCGCGCCTGGCAGCGCCATGGCTGCGGCGGGGGCAACGGCGGCGCAGGCGGTGACGGCGAGGCCCGTGAGGACCTTGGTGAGGCGGGGCATTCAGACCTCCGTGCCCATGGCGCATGGGCTAGTTGACCGGACGTTCAACAGTGACCGATGCTAGGGAGCGGCGCGCCGTTGGTCAAGCGGGTAGTTTCGTCACGTGAGCCGGCGCCTCTCGGGTGACGACCGACGCGAGCACCTCCTGAGCGTTGGTGTGGACCTGCTCGGCCGGCACGGCATCGACCACGTGTCGATCGAACGCATCGCGAGCGCAGCGGGCGTGTCGAAGGGGCTCCTCTACCACTACTTCCCGACCAAGGACGAGTTTCTGCTGGCCGTGCTCGCACGTTCGCAGGGCGAGGTGGACGAGCACTTCCAGCGCGACCCCGAGCTGTCCCCCCTCGAGCAGTTCGACCAGAACCTCGAAGGATTTCTCCGCTTCGTGGACGAGCGCGCAGCCGGCTACCTGGACGTGGCCACCGCTCGCGGCCGCGAGCCGCGCGTTCAGCAGATGGTGGCCTCCCGCCGGAGCCAGCGAATCGACGAGCTCGTGGCGCTCGCCGCCGCTCTCGAGGGGCGCCCGCGCGAGCAGGTGCGCACCGCGGTGCTGGAGGCCGCGCTCGATGGCTGGCTCGGCTACTCGGAGGGCGTGATCCTCCGCTGGCTGCGCGAGCGCAAGGTCACGCGCGAGCAGGTCCACGCGCTGCTGCGGCAGGCGCTCCTACAGGCCTTTGCCTCGAGCGCCGAGGCGAGCACGGACGCGAACGGGGCGGTCCCGCCCTAAGGGCGCCTCGCAACTCCGGCTCCGCGCCGGTGTTCCCACGGGCATGAGCTTCCCGAGGAAGGCATCTCGCCGGGCCGCCCTCGCCGTCACGATGGCGCTCGGGTGTCTCGGGGCCACGGGCTGCGGGCCCACCTCGCTGGGAATCTTCCTGCCCTTCGTGAACGGGGCTGTGGGCGCGCCCGAAATCACCACGGAGGCGCGCGCCCTGGGCGTGCACACGATCCGGTTCTCACAGGATGTGACCGCCCCGGTGCGCCCGACCTTCGACGTATTCGCGCGCAACGGCCTGAAGGTGGTCGTGGACTTCCACAATGACCCTCAGCCGAACGCCAACGGTCACAACGTCTCCAGTCCGCCGGACACCCCGGAGAAGGTCGCGGTGTTCCGCCAGCAGGCGGCGAGCACGCTCGACGGGATGCCGGCGCCGAGGCTGGTCCAGGTCGAGAACGAGGAGAACTCCACCTCCTTTTTCCAGGGAGATATGGCCGACTACGTGAACGAGCTGAACGCCACCGTCGAGGTGGCGCATGCGCGCAAGGTCAAGGTCACGAACGGCGGCATCACGAGCCAGCCCATGGACCTCCTCACCTGGCAGGACTACATCGACCGGGGCATGCCCGAAAAGGCCGACGACTTCGCGGTGAGGGTATTCGGAGACCAGCCGCAGGTGCTCCGGGACCTGCGCGCGCAGCCCTTCGCCGGCCTCCAGAACCAGTCCCTCCAGGCCGCGTGGGACCGGGCCAAGCAGCTGATCCCGGCATATCGCCAGAGCAAGATCGACTACGTGAACTTCCACTGGTACGAGAACGATGCCCCGGCGCTCCGCGAGGCCGTGGAGTACCTACAGCGCGCCACCGGCAAGCCCGCGGTCACCACCGAGATCGGCCAGCACAACACGCTGCCCGGGGTGGTCACCGGGGACCTGCAGAAGGTCGTGTCCGAGCTGCATCTGCCGCTCGTCATCTGGTTCGACGCCGACGGCATTCCCGCCATGGGGCTCCACGACCAGCCGGGGGTGCTGCGGCCGAACGGCGAGGCCTTCAGGGCCTTCGTGGCCGGCAACGCCGGCACCCTCGACTAGCGCCCCGGCGGGATACTGGGCCCTCACCAACCCGGGAGGACCGAGATGGCGGACAAGCCGATGGACGTGTACCTCAATGACCATCTGGGAGGGGCGATGATGGGGAGCGAGCTCGCCGAGCACCTTCAGCACCAGAACGAGGGCTCCCCCCTGGGCGAGGTCATGTCGTCGATCTCGGCGCAGATCGAGGAGGACCGCCAGACGCTCATCGATCTGATGGAGCGCATGGGCACGTCGAAGAACCCCGTCAAGCAGGCCACCACATGGGTGGCCGAGAAGGCCAGCCGCGCGAAGTTCAGCGGCCTCACGTCCGGGGAGGACGAGCTCGGCACGTTCATGGCGCTCGAGACCCTCACGCTCGGGGTGGAGGGGAAGGCATCCCTGTGGCGGACATTGATCGCGGCGGCGGACCGCTATTCGGCGCTGCGCTCAACCGACCTCGCCGGATTGCTTGAGCGGGCGGAGGCCCAGCACAAGGCGCTGGAGGATGAGCGGGTGGCGGCGGCCAAGCGCGCTCTGAGGGGCGAGGCGGAGTAGCGCTGTTGGCGGGGGGGTCCGCGTTCAACGCCCGCCCGGACTGCTCGCGGCTGCGCCGCTCGTTCGCTCGCCGCAAGCGGCTCGCTCTGGCATGGTCCGGTCGGGCGTCGAACGCGGACCCCACAGCAGCTCCTGTCCCTCACTGCTTTTAAAACAGAGCGTGAGCGGGCTTCGTCCATAGACCGTGTCGTGGGGCCGGCGGTCGCCCTTCACGCGGACCGTGTCAGAGAGAGCGCCCCCGGCGCGAGCGAACGAGGAGCGAAGCTCCGAGAGGTCCGCGGGAAGCGGCGAACGCCGGACCCCCCAGCAACACGAGGCGCTCAGAGCTTCGAGAAGGCTTCCAAAGCAGCCACCATCCCCGCAGCCAGCACGGCCAGCACCCCCAGCGGCAGCACCCACCGCAGCGCCCCGCCAGGACCGGCCTCGGCCGCTTCCTCGTCCGCCTCCGGCTCGCCCGCCGGCGGTCTCCCGAGTTGCGCCTCCCGTAGAGCCTGCGGAAGGGCGTCGCCGGTGGCGATTACGGACTCCGCCGTCGCCCGGCGCCTTCCCCCGGCGGCCGCGAGCGCGGCCTCTCCTAGGTCGCCCGCCGACGGGTAGCGCTCGGCGGGATCCTTGGCCATCGCCCGCCGCACCACCGCGTCGAGCTCCGGGGGCAGGTCCGGGCGCCGCTCGAGGGGCGACGGCGGTGGGGCGTCGACGTGGGCCATCATCGCGCCGCCGCCCGTCAACGTGGCATACGGCGCCTCCCCCGTCAGCGCCTCGAACAGCAGGCAGCCCAGCGCGTAGACGTCGGTGAGCGCGTCCACGCGGTCGTCGATTATCTGCTCAGGCGCGACGTATTCGGCGCGCGCGACGATGGACCCCTGACGTGTCAGCCCGCCGAGGTCGCTGGCGCTCTTGGCCAGCCCGAAGTCGCTGAGGTAGACGTGGTCGGCCCGCGCGAGCAGCACGTTGGCCGGCTTCACGTCCCGGTGCACGAGGCCGCGTGCGTGGGCGGCGTCGAGAGCCGCGCCGACCTGACGGATGATGCGGGCCGCCCGCCGCGGAGCCACCGGTCCCTCCGCCGCGATCAGCGTGCGCAGGTCGGTGCCCTCCACGAGGCGCATCCGGATGAAGAGGACGCCCTCCTCGTCCCCTGCCTCGAGGACCGGGATCACGTTCGGGTGATCGATAGAGGCGGCGAGCTTCGACTCGCGCCGGAAGCGCTCGCGAAAGCGCTCCTCCTCGGAGTGCTCGGGCAGGATCAGCTTGAGGGCCACCGGCCGCTGGAGGGCGAGCTCCTCGGCGCGGTAGACGATTCCCATGTCTCCGTGGCCGATCATCTCCTCCACCCGGCACCCGGCGAAGACCGTGCCCGGCGGGAGCTGGATGCCCACCTCCCTCTCCGGCTCCCGGGCGACAGGTTGCGGCGCCGGGGGCCGGGCCGGCGGCGGGGCCGGGGGCCGCACGGGGGGCGGCGTCGGCGGGCGCACCGGAGGCGGTGTGGGGGGCCGGGCCGGTGGACGTGGGGGAGCGGCGGCGCGGGGCGGAGGAGGCGGCGACGCTGCAGGCCGTGCGGGCGGGGCCGGGGCCCGGGGCGGCGATGCGGGTTGCCCGGCCTCGGTGAGCTCCATGGTGGTCTCGCCCACGCGAATGGAGTCGCCCAGCTCCAGCGCCCGCGGCTCGCTCAGGCGGACGCCGTTAACGAACGTCCCGTTGGCCGACCCGAGATCCTCGATCGTCAGCGCTCCGCCCGCGCTGCGCATGACGCGCGCATGGCGGCGGGATAGCTCGGGGTCGTCCGCGAGCCTCCCCTCTCCGCTCACCGCGCGCCCGATCACGAACTCGTCGTCCAGCGCGAGCCTGCGGCCGGCGGCCGGGCCGGCGGTGACCACGAACTCCTGCGCCGCCGCGACGGGCGCCGCGGCCACGGCCGCGGGGATGTCCGCGCCGAGCTGAGTCGGCTCCGGGACCCGGCCCGAGGCGTCGGTGACCTGGAGAACCGTCTGACCCATCGTCACGGAGTCGCCCAGGTCGAGCCCTCGCGGGGCGTCGATGCGCTCGCCGTTCACGAACGTGCCGTTCGCCGACCCGAGATCCTCGATCGTCAGCGCTCCGCCCGCTCCGCGCGAGACGAGTGCGTGGCGCCGGGAGATCTCGGGATCGTCCCCGAGCCTTCCCTCATCGTCGGGCGCCGCTCGGCCTATGAGCAGGTCGGCCTCCACCTCCAGGCTTCCGCCGCGCGCGTTGCCTTCGGTTACCCGCAGCTGCTCGCCTGCCATCGTCTCGAACCCTACGCCACGCCTAAACTCCATGGCGTGCGAGCGTGTCCAAGCTGCGGCGAGGAGGCGTCCGAACGGGCGCGGTTCTGCCCGGCGTGCGGAATGGCGCTCGCCCCCGCGACGTCGGCGCCTCAGGGCCTCCGGAAGGTCGTGACGGTTGTGTTCTGCGATCTCGCCGGCTCCACGAGCCTGGGCGAGACACTCGACTCGGAGGCCCTGCGTCAGGTGCTCACCCGCTACTTCCAGGCGATGAGCGACGCGCTGGTGCGCCACGGGGGAACGGTCGAGAAGTACATCGGCGACGCGGTCATGGCCGTATTCGGCATCCCCACGGTGCGCGAGGACGACGCGCTCCGCGCGGTCCGGGCGGCGATCGACATGCGCATCGCGCTCGCGGAGGTGAACGAGCAGCTCGAATCCCGGTGGGGTGTCCGGCTGCGCGCCCGGACCGGCGTGAACACCGGCGAGGTGATCGCCGGCGACTCCTCGCGGGGTCAGGCCTTCGCCACCGGCGACGCGGTGAACGTGGCCGCGCGGCTGGAGACGGCCGCGGGCATCGGGGAGATCCTCATCGGCGAGCACACGCTGGCGCTCGTCCGCGACGCGGTGCGGGTCGAGCCCGTGCCGCCGCTGGACCTGAAGGGAAAGAGCGCGCCCGTGCCCGCCTTCAGGCTCGTCGACCTGACCGGCCATGCCGCGGGCGCGGAACCGAGATTGGACTCGCCGCTCGTGGGACGTGAGGACGAGCTGGCCCAGCTCCGGGACGCCTTCGAGCACACCCTGTCGGGGGACGGCTCCTCACGGCTGGTGACGGTGATGGGTCCCGCCGGGATCGGGAAGTCCCGGCTCACGGGGGACTTCGTGCACGAGCTGCGCGGTGTGGCCACCGTGGTCTCGGGCCGCTGCCTCTCGTACGGAGAGGGCCTCACCTTCTGGCCCCTGCGCGAGATTGTGGCGGAGCTCGCGGGCGTCGAGGACGACGCCGGCCCCGAGGAGGTCCAGGCCGGGATCGTGCGACTGCTCCCGGCGAACGACGACACCGCCACGATCGTGGAGCGCATCGGCGGAGCGCTGGGCCTTTCGGAGGCCGCGGCCTCCCCGGCGGAGACCTTCTGGGCGGTGCGCAAGCTCTTCGAGGCCGCCGCCCGGACGCGGCCGCTGGTGGTGCTCTTCGAGGACATCCACTGGGGTGAACCCACCTTCCTCGAGCTGATCGAGCACCTGGCGGCGAGGATCCAGGGCGTTCCGGTTCTGATCGTCGCCGCCGCCCGCAGCGACCTGCTCGACTCGAGGCCGGAATTCGCCGGCGGTGTGGCCGGCGCCACCCGGATGGACCTCGAGCCTCTGAGCGGCGCCGAGAGCCGGACCCTGATCGGCCATCTGATCGGTGACGCCGGCGTGGCCGGCGATCTTCCCGAGCGGGTGTTCACCGGCGCCGACGGAAACCCGCTCTTCGTCGAGGAGCTCGTGCGCATGCTCGTGGACGAGCACCACGTGGAGAAGGACGAGAAGGGCGTGCCGGTGGTCCGGGAGCTGGCCGCGGTCTCCGTCCCCCCCACACTCCACGCCCTGCTGGCGGCACGTCTTGACCGGCTCGAGCCCGGCGAGCGCGCGGTGGTGGAGGCCGCGTCCGTGGTGGGGAGGTCGTTCGGGGGCGCCGCGGTGCTCGAGCTGAACCGCGGCGACGACCGGCAGGAGCTCGACCGCCGGCTGCGCGAGCTCGAGCGCAAGCAGGTGATCGAGCCGGACGGCGGGCACTTCGCGGGCGAGGGCACCTTCAGCTTCACCCACATCCTCCTGCGCGACGTGGCCTACCAGGGCATCCTCAAGGAGAGCCGCACCGACTACCACGGGCGCTTGGCGGACTGGCTGGAGAGCGAGGCGGGCGAGCGGGCGAGCGAGTACGAGGAGATCCTCGGGTACCACCTCGAGCGCGCCTACCGCTACCTCGCCGAGCTCGGGCCGATCGGCGAGAGAGGCCGGGCGCTGGCCGGCCGGGCCTCCGCCCGGCTCGGATCGTCCGGGCGGCGGGCCCTGGCCCGCGGCGATATCCCGCCCGCGGTGAATCTGCTGGAGCGCGCGGTGTCGCTCCTTGCTGAGGACGATCCGGCCCGGCGCGACCTCACGCTCAAGCTCGGGATCGCCCTCGCCGAGACCGGCCAGATGAGCCGTGCGGGCGCGCTGCTCCACGATCGGATCGAGGCCGAGCAGCGTGGCCGCAGCTTCGTGGTCTTCCACGACGGCACGGGCCGGCGGCACATGGTGGACCTCGGCGAGGAGGAGCCGGCGATCACCATCGGTAGGCGGGTCGAGAACCGCGTGGCGCTCTCCTGGGACAACGAGGTCTCGCGCCGTCACGCGGAGCTGCGCCGCGTCGCCGAGGGCTGGATGCTGGTGGACGACGGGTCTCGCAACGGCTCCTACTGCAACGGTGAGCGCATCACGGGGCAGCGCCCTCTCCGGGACGGCGACGTGCTCCGCTTCGGCGACACGGTCGTTCTCTTCCGGGCGCCCGGCCAAGACACCGAACGGCGGGCGGCGGCGGCAGAGCCCGAGCAGGTCACGTCCTTCGGAGAGAGCCCCACCCACCCACAGGAGCAGTCCGAGGTGGACCCCGAATAGGGTCCGTGTCGATAATGCGAGGCGTGTCCGCCAACCCTTCAGCCGGGCAGCCGTTCCTGCTCTACACCGACGGTGATGGCCGGGAGCAGCGCTTCTCCTTCGAGCCCGGCGTGGCCGAGGCCTCGATCGGGCGCGAGCGCTCCGCGGACATCGTGCTCGGCTGGGACCCCGAGGTGTCGCGCCTTCACGCCCGGCTCGAGCGGTCCGAGGACGACTGGACGATCGTGGACGACGGGCTCTCGAGCAACGGCACGTTCGTGAACGACCGGCGCATCAGCGGCCGGGTTCGCCTCGCTGACGGCGACACGCTGCGGCTCGGCGCCACCACGCTCACCTTCCGCGCTCCCCCGGCCGTGCGGCGGCCCGCCGTGGCGCCCGTGGGCGGGACCCCGATCGACGTGGACCTCTCCACCAGCCAGCGCCGCGTGCTCGCCGCGCTGTGCCGCCCCTACACGGAGGGCGGCGGCCCCGCCGGGGACGAGCAGATCGCGGAGCAGCTCTTCCTGCCGGTCGACTCGGTGAGAACCCACCTGATGGTGCTCTCCGCGAAGCTCGGCGTGGACCAGGCACCGCCGGACCAGCAGCGCGTCCAGCTTGTCGAGAAGGCCGTGCATGGCGGCCTGATCTCGGAGAGGGACCTATAGGCACGCTCCTTCCCCCCGGTTCGGTCGTCGCCGGCTACGAGGTGGAGCGGGTCGTGGGCTCGGGCGGGATCGGGGTCCTCTACCGCGCGCGCCAGATCAGGCTCGACCGCCCCGTTGCGCTGAAGCTGGTGGAGCCCGAGGTGGCGGGTGACCCGGTGGTTCGCGAGCGGCTTCGCCGCGAGGCGAGGACGCTGGCGGCGCTCGACCACCCCAACGTGGTGCCGCTCTACGAGGCCGGCGAGGAGGGCGGCACCGTCTTCATCGCCACGCGATGGGTGGAGGGCACCGAGCTGGGCACGCTGATCAGCCGCGACGGGCCGCTCGAGCCCGGACGAGCCGCCCATATCGCCGCCCAGATCGCATCGGCGCTCGAGGTGGCGCACGAGAAGGGGCTGATCCACCGAGACGTGAAGCCCTCGAACGTGATCGTGACCCCCGAGGATCACGTCTACCTCACCGACTTCGGCCTGACCAAGCGAGCGGGGTCGGCGTCGGGCCTCACGATGGCGGCCCAGATGCTCGGCACCATCGACTACGTGGCCCCGGAGCAGATCGAGGGCAACGAGGCCGAGGCTCCCGGCGACGTCTACGGACTCGCGTGCGTGCTGTTCGAGACGCTGATCGGCACGGCGCCCTTCGCGGCCGAGACCGGCGGGATGGCGAAGATGTGGGCCCACATCAACGCCGAGCCGCCATCGGTGCGCGCGCACCGGCCGGACGTGTCCCCGGCACTCGACGAGCTAGTCAGGCTGGGGCTTGCGAAGTCACCGGACGACCGCCCCACCGCGGCGGCCTTCGGAGCGGCCGTGATGGACGCCGCGGACGAACCCGCCTAGGCCAGGCGAGGAGCGCAGCCCGAGCGTGGGTCGGGCGAGCACCGCAGCCAGAACTAAGGACAGTTGAGGGCGTCGGTGGTGAGCATGATGCGCCCGATTGCCACCCACGCGGCGCCGTAGTACGTCGGCGAGCGCTTGTCGAGCGCCTGGGCCGCCGCCAGCAGGCGGTCCCGCGACTTCTTGTCCCCGGCCGCGTCGGCAGCACCTGCTGCGGCCACCAGCACCACGGGGTGCATCGAGCTGCCCGCCGGCTTGCCGGTCAGGTCGTGCTCCACTGGGATGTCCGCCGGCCTGCGCCCTTCGAACACGGGCCACGACCGCGCGGCGATCCGGCGGCCCGCCGGGTCCGGATCCTCGGCCAACCGCACGAGGGTGCGCGCGGCGTCGAAGCCGAACAGCGGCTTGGACTTGGGCTGCCCGGGCGAGCCGCTCGGCACCACCCGGTCGCCCTCGACCTGGGCCCAGTCAGGCGGCAGCAGCGTGGAACCCTGCATCAACGAGTCCGTGACGGTGCGCGAGGTGGCCGACAGGCTGCCCCAGCGCCCGTCCTTCGAAGCCGTGCCCAGCGCCGCGAAGGTGGCCGGCGAGAAGTAGCTGGGGTTCAGCGTGATCGGCGGCTTGCGAGCCCACGGACCGGCGGTGAGCACGTCGGCGCCCTGGAAGGAGGCGGTCTCCTCCGCCATGATCGCCTTCCCCATGGTCAGCGCCTCCTCGCGAAGAGCGGGGCGGTCGAAGTGGCACGAGCCGGCGAGCAGCGCGCGAGCGGCATCCACGTCCGCGTCCGCCGCCGCCTGCGGATCCACCACCTTGCCGTCACGCCACAGGAACGAGAGCAGCCCGTCCGAGCGCTGGATGTTGTTCTTCGCCCAGTCCCAGATCGCGTCGAAGCGCTTCTCGTCGCCGACGGCGGCCGCGATCAGCATCCCGTACGCCTGTCCCTCGCCGACCGTGTCGCCCCCCTGGTCGATCCGCTGGACACGGCCGTCGGAGGTCACATAGCGGTCCAGGAAGGCCTTGGACACGGACTCCGTCGTCGGATCCAGCGAGGACGAGTCGGAGCCGGAGCCGGACGACTTCTTTCCCCCGCACCCGAAGGCGGAAAGCGAGAAACCCCCCAGCCCGAGCGCAAGCATGACCACGACCAGGCTATGCGCCGCGCGGCTCAGGCCACCACCTCCGCCGTCTCAAGGGCGTCCGAGGCGGGGACCTTCGGCTTCGCGAGCGCCGGCCAGCATCCGGTCATCAGGACCGAGATGTGGAATGCGGCGAACGAGACGTTGTTGATCGTGGCCGCGTCCTGGTTCTGGAGCAGGCCGTAGATGCTGGCCGCGACCAGCACGCCGACGGCCGCGAGCGCTGGCCACACCGCCGCCGGCTGGCGAGCCGCGGCGCCCTTCTTCGGGGTGACCACGAACGAGCCCTTCTTGCGCAGCACCGTGAACACCGTGGACAGGCAATGGATCCAGAAGCTGGCGGCGGCCAGGGCGAAGGCCGCGAAGGTGTACGCGCCTGCGCCGGCAAGGGCCGCGGTGGTGAGCGCCACGGCGAAGTAGGGCGCGAAGTGGAGCAGGAACTCCGGGGCGTTGATGCCGGCGAGAGGCTGGCCTCCGAAGAGGAGCCGCACCACCGGGAAGCTCATGTAGATCAGCACGGTCCACCCGGAGAGGAAGTACGAGGCCGAGAGGAGGTACTGCGCCTTGATGCGCCATGGGAGGCGGGCGCGGAACGCGCGCGGGAGGCCCGACAGGCAACCGCGGGCCCAGCGCTGCTGCTGGGACACGTAGGCGGCCATGTCCTCGGGCCCGAGGCCGCGGGAGAGCACGTCCGGAAGGTATGCGGACTTCCACCCCTTCTCGTGAAGGTGGATCGAGAGCTCGAAGTCCTCGGTGAGCGAGTTCGTGGGAAAGCCACCCACGCTCTCGAAGGCCTCGCGCCGGAACAGCACGTTGGTCCCGCAGCAGAACACGGCGTCGAGCCCGTCCTTGCCGCGGGCGATGGCGCCGAAGAACAGCGCCTGCTGGGCCCACGACGCCGCGGCGATGCGATTGCCCTCCGTGTTCGCGTAGTACTGCGGCGTCTGCACGAACGCGATCGCGGGGTCCTCCATGTGCCCGAGCGTGGCCTCGAGGAAGGTGGGGTCAGCCACGTGGTCCGAGTCGAAGACGGCGATGAAGGGCGCGTTGGTCAGCGCCAGCGCGTTGTTGATGTTGCCCGCCTTCGCTCCGGTGTGCTCGTCGCGCCGGATGTAGCCCACGCCGTGGCGCGCGGCCAGGTCGCGCATGTCGTCGTCGTTGCCGTCGTCCAGGACCCAGACCCGGACCTCCGCGCCCCGGAGGCCCGCCGCGGCGGCCACCGTGAGGTCCACGATGTCCACCGGCTCCTTGTAGACGGGCACGTACACGTCCACGGCCAGCCGCTCGCTCGGCGCCTTCGGCTTGCGCACTCGCTCGTTCGCGCAGGTCCACCAGAACCCGAGGGCCTGTGTGAGGTTGAACAGCTCGGCCACGATCAGAATCCCGTAGAGGATCGGGTTGCCGATGCGATCCGGGTTCAGCAGCCAGCCGAAGTACCACACGGCCAGGGGCAGGCCGAGCGCGGACATGATCCGCACCCGGTTGCGGACGCCGATCCCCGCCGGCACCGGCTCCCACGTGACCTTCCGCAGGCGGACGTCCCAGGGGCGGCTGCTCATCGGAACTCCCGGACCATGGTCTGCGGCTTGTCGAAGCGCTGCACCAGCCGGCGGTGGAAGTCGAGCTGGCCCAATACCTTGTTCGTCCGGTCGAAGAACCGCTTGTTGTCCTGGAAGGACGCGAGCACGAACACGGGGCTTCCCTCGCGCGGCTTCGGCTCGCCGAGGCGCAGCGGCCGCTTCCGCAGCTCCGGGGCGTAGTAGTCGAGCACGTAGCGCATGTCGGGCGGCTCGTAGATCACGAGGCTCTTCGGGGTTGCGGTGTCCTGAATCTGGTGGATGGCGCCACGGAAGTCGTAGAGGCGGGGGTTGTCGTCATTGGTCTGCTGGTCGGCCAGGCCGAGGAGGAGGGTGAGGATGATGACGCCGGCAACGAGTAAGCGGGTCTGGGGTGTTCGGATCCAGCCTGTCACGAGCCGAGCCACGAGCAGCAGCAGCAGCGGCACGGCCACCAGGAAGTAGCGCACCTCGAAGAGCTCGCGGTCGTATACCGCCACGCCGAGCAGAAGAACGATCGGGGTCACAGCGGCGGCGGCGAGGATCAGGGTCTGGCGAGAGCCGCCGCGGCCGAGCAGCAGCAGCGAGAGGAGCAGGAGCAGCGGCCACATCGCGGCCAGGAGCTCGGTGGTGCTGTCGGGGTGGTAGCCCCAGAGCGCCCACGCCATGTTGGACACCACGGCGTAGAAGGACAGGTCGTCGTAGGTGCCGTTCGGCGATCCCAGCGCCGAGCCGGCTGAGTCGAACTGCTTGTGGGCGAACACGAGCAGGGGCACCAGCTGAAGGGCGAGCACGGCGAGCGAATAGGCGAAGCCCAGTGCCATCGGCCCCACCCTCTCCCCCGCGCGCCGCCGCTGGATGAGCACGGCCACAAAGATGATCTGCTGCACCCCGATCAGCAGCAGGCCGAAGTAGTGCGACCAGAGGAGGGCCGAGGTGGCGAGCATGTACCCGGCCCAGTTCACCCAGCCGCCCGTGCGGATCACGCGCACCTGCATCCAGAGCGCGAGCAGCCCGAACAGGGCCACGAAGGCGTACATCCGCGCCTCCTGGGCGTACCAGATCAGGAGCGGCGACGCGGCTCCGAACGAGGCCGCGATGAGGCCGGTGCGGCGGTCGTACAGCTCGCGCCCGAGCAGGTACATCGCGGGAATCACGAGCGTCCCAGCGATCAGCGAGGGCAACCGGATGGCCAGCTCACCGTCGCCGAAGGCGCGAACCGTGAGCCACAGCACCATGTGGTGAAGGGGCGGATGGCGGTCGGTGTACTGCAGGTTCTCGAACAGGTCGTGGAATGAGAGGTTCGCCTGGTGAACGCTGATCGCCTCGTCGAGCCAGAGACCCCGCGGGATGATCAGGCGGAGCGCCAGCCCTGCGGCGGTGATGGCGGCCAGGACGGCCATCGCGACCCGGAGGGAGGTGTCCGGCTCGCCCCGCTGCGGCAGCCGCCCGCGTGGCCCGAACAGCTCGGCCTCGCGAGCGCCACGGAGGCGCTGCCACAGAGAACGCGAGGAGTTGGCTTGCAGCGGCTTTTGCGTTTGCACAGAGACCAGCGCGAGGAGGACGGCCGAAGTCGGCACCCTACGAGGTCCGGGGTGGGCGCTCAAGGCCCCTCCCACCCGCCGAGCGGATCCCTCTTACGTCCGCGCCTCCCCGCGGATACGCTTCGCGGGTGACGCCCGCCCCCGCCGAGTTCTCGACGCAGCTCGGGCGACTCGCGCTCTTTGCCGATCTGCCGGAGCCCGAGCTCCAGGCCATCGCCCAGAGCGGCGATGAGGTGTCCTTCGGCTCGGGCGAGTGGATCATCCGCCAGGGCGATCCCCAGACGGCGGTCTATTTCATCGTCGAGGGAGAGGTTGCGGTGGTGATCGACGACGAGGACCGTCGCATCCTGCCGAAGGGGAGCTTCTTCGGAGAGGTCTCCATCCTCCTGGAGGAGCCGGCCAGCGCCTCGGTTGTCACCCGGGCGCCCGTGAGCTGCCTGGTCGTCCCCGGCTCCGAGGTCCAGGACTTCCTGATCTCCCACCCGCAGGTCATGTTCGGGATCCTGAAGGCGGAGGCGCGTCGCCTGAGAACCGCGTCGGAGAGCCGGATCTGATGGAGGTCGAGCAGGAGCCGTACGACCCGCCGGGCGCGGCGCGCCCGGGTTATCTCCCGATCGCCGAGCACGGGATCATCGGAGATCTCCACACCGCGGCGCTCGTGGGTACCGACGGCACGATCGACTGGTACTGCTGCCCGCACTTCGACTCCCCGAGCGTCTTCGCCGCGATCCTCGACCGCAGGCTGGGGGGCTACTACCGAATCGCTCCGGCCACCGAGGGCTGGACCTCCAAGCAGCTCTACTTCCCGGACACGAACGTCCTCATGACCCGCTTCCTGACCCGCGGCGGCGTGGGCGAGGTGCAGGACTTCATGCCCATCCATGACGCGCCGGGCAGCGTTTACAGGCACCGGCTCGTCCGTCGCGTGCTCGGAGTCCGGGGAGAGCTGACCTTCCGGGTCGAGGTGGAGCCCCGCTTCAACTACGGGCGCGATCCCCACAACATCGTATTCCACGAGAACGGCGTGGTCTTTCGCTCGGCCGAGATCTCGCTGGCGCTGGAGACGGCCACGCCGCTGACGCTCACCGACGACGGCGTGAGCTGCGAGATCACCCTGTCCCCGGGAGACAGCGTGACCTTCGTGCTCGAGCGGGTGCCGGAGGACTACGTGCCGCGCCCCTACTCGGAGAACGAGACGCGCGAGGCACTCGACCGGACGCTCGAGTACTGGCGCCAGTGGCTCGCCAAGTCCCGCTACCAGGGGCGCTGGCGCGAGATGGTGCACCGCTCGGCGCTCACGCTCAAGCTCCTCACCTTCCGGCCCACGGGCGGGATCGTGGCCGCCCCCACCACCAGCCTCCCCGAGCAGCTCGGCGGCGGTCGCAACTGGGACTACCGCTACACCTGGATCCGGGACGCCGCGTTCTCGCTCTACGCGCTTCTGCGGCTGGGCTTCACCGAGGAGGCCGCGGCGTTCGGGGAGTGGCTCCAGGAGCGCTTCACCGAGGACCGGCCCGACGCACACGGCCCGCTCCAGATCATGTATGGGATCGACGGTCGCTCGCAGCTCGAGGAGGAGGTCCTGGGGCACCTCGAGGGCTACCAGGGGTCGGCGCCCGTCCGGATCGGGAACGGCGCCGCGGATCAGCTTCAGCTCGACATCTACGGCGAGCTGATCGACTCCGTGTACCACTACAGCCGCAACGGGTCGCCCATCGACCACGAGGCGTGGGTCAACCTCTCCCGCGTCATCGAATGGATCTGCGAGAACTGGGATCAGGCCGATGAGGGCATCTGGGAGGAGCGCGGGGGACGCAAGCACTACACCTACTCGCGGCTCATGTCCTGGGTGGGCCTGGAACGCGCGGTGAAGATGGCCGTCGAGCGCGGGCTGCCGGCCGATCTACCGAAGTGGCAGGCGTCGCGCGACCAGATCTACCACCAGATCATGGCCCGGGGATGGCACCAGGAGCGCCAGGCGTTCGTCCAGCACTACGACACCGAATCCCTCGACGCGTCCGTGCTTCTCATGCCACTGATGAACTTCGTCGCGCCCACCGACAAGCGCTGGCTCTCGACGCTCGACGCCATGTCACGCGAGCTCGTGAGCGACAGCCTCGTGTACCGCTATAACGTCGAGGCCTCACCCGACGGGCTCGAGGGCGAGGAGGGCACCTTCTCCATATGCACCTTCTGGTACGTGGAGGCGCTGGCCCGATCCGGCCGCGTGGACGAGGCCCGGCTCGCCTTCGAGAAGATGCTCACCTACGCGAACCACCTCGGCCTGTACGCGGAGGAGATCGGCCTCACCGGCGAGGCACTGGGGAACTTCCCCCAGGCGTTCACGCACCTGGCGCTGATCCGGGCTGCTTTCGTCCTCGATCAGGAACTCGGATAAGCCGAATACGTCGCTGCGATGCTCGCCCGACCGACGCTCGGACTGCGCTCCTCGCGGCCGTGGCTCAGGGGCGTAGGCGTGTGACGGTGTCGCTCACGTTGTTTGTGACCCACAGGGACCCGGCTCCGGCGGCGATGCTCACCGGTCCCTTCCCCACCCGGATCGCCGGCCCGGCCGTCCTGCCGGCCTTCGGGTCGATGCGGCTCACGGAGTTGCCGCCCTCGTTCACCACCCACAGATAGCCGCCCGCCACCGCCATGTCCTTGGGGCGATCCCCGACCGTGATCGGCCGGCCCACGATGCTCCCGGACCTCGGGTCGAGCCGGGTCACCGTGTCGTCGCCGACGCTCGAGACCCACACGTAGCCGAGGCCCTCGGTCACGCCGCGGACGTTTCTCCCCACTCCGGTGGTCTGGCCGCGGACCTCGCCCGAAGCGGGGTCGATGCGGGTCACGGTGCCGCTGAGGCTGTCGGTCACCCAGACGAAGCGCTGGCCCGCGAATATCCCGATCGGCTTGGTCCCCACCGCGATCGGCTCGCCCACCGCGGCCTCCGACGCCCGGTCGATGCGGCTCACGCTGTCCCCGTTGCCGTTGGCCACCCACAGGTACCGCGATCCGGCAGAGATGCCCTCGGGTCCGGCTCCGACCGGGACGGTGGTGCCGGTGCCCGGGTTCGGGGCGGCATTCAGCCGGGTCACGGTCCCGTCGTCGGTGTTGGTCACCCACACCGAACCGTCCACCACCGCCACGCTGTCGGGGTTGCGTCCGATGGGCACGGGCGCGCCCATTGCCCGGTTGGTCCTGGCATCGAGGCGCGTGAGCGCGTCTCCCTCGGCATTGGCGACCCACACTGTGTTGCCGTTCACGGCCAGGCCGTCCGGGCCCCTGCCGGCCGCGATCGTCGCCACCGCTTTCGGCGGGGCGGGCTCGCTCCCATCGTCCCCGGAGAAGACTCCGGCCACCGCAAGGATCCCTCCGGCGACAGCGAGGAGAAGCACTCCCGCGAGCGCCGCCGGCAGCGCGCGGCTGCGCCGCCGCCCCGGGGGGCCGGCATCCGGCGGGGCCGCGGGGACCTGCGGGGGAGGTGGCGCCGGCGTGGCCGGCTGGGGGGTTACCGCCGGGCCAGGCGGTCGTGCGGGCGGCTCGGGCACGCGACCGGGAACGGTGGGCGCGGCCGGGCCGATTCCCAGGCTGCCCTCGGGCTGGGACGGATCGGCACCGGTCAGGGCAGCGCGTGCGGCGCGGCCCAGGTCGCCCGCCGACGGGTAGCGGAGGCCGGCGTCCTTCGCGAGCGCCCTGGTGATCACCGCATCGAGGGCCACCGGCGTGCCGGGAACGGTCTCCACGGCGCTGGGCGGCGGGTCATGGAGGTGCGCGTACATCTTCGCCACCTCGCTGTCGCGGTCGTAGGGCGGCCGCCCGGTGAGCGCATGAAAGAGCAGGCATCCGAGCGCGTACACGTCCGCCCGCGCGTCGGCCGGCTCGCCCATGATCTGCTCCGGGGGCATGTAGTCCGGGGTGCCGACAAAATGCCCGGCCTGGGTGAGGGCGGTCGTCGAGGACGTTCGCTTGGTCAGGCCGAAGTCGGTGAGAAAGGCGTGCTCCCGGCCGCGGGTGTCGGTAAGCATCACGTTCGCGGGCTTCACGTCGCGGTGCACCAGCCCGCCGGCGTGCGCGGCGTCGAGCGCCTCGCCGAGCTGCTCCACGATCGGCACGATCCGCGCCGGCTCCAGTCTCTCCTCGTTCGCGATGAGGGAGCGCAGGTCGGTGCCCTCCACCCAGCGCATGGCGATGAACAGCCGCCCGTCGGACTCCCCCGCCTCATAGACCGGGATCACGTTGGGATGGTCGATCGACGCCGAGAGGCGGGACTCGCGCTCGAAGCGGGCCCGGAAGTCAGCGTCGCCGGCAAGCTCCGGCACGATCAGCTTCAGCGCGGCAGGCCGGTTGAGCATCAGCTGCGTGGCCCGGTAGACCCGGCCCATTCCGCCCTTCCCGGCCAGGCTCTCTATCCGATAGCCGGCAAAGACCGAGCCGATCGCGACCTCGGCCATAGCGGCAATATAGATCGGTCGCTGCGGTGCTCGCCCGACCGGCGCTCGGGCTGCGCTCCTCGCGGGCGCCCTCTAGATCGTGCCGATGCCGCGCAGGTGGCAGATCAGGCTGTTGGTGCCGGGCGGGAGGCCCATCGACGCGGTGTAGACCTGCGGCCCGCCGGGTCCCTTCTGGGCGCTCTGCTGGGCCGCACGGCCGGCCAGCAGCTCGCCGCATAGCGCGGGCGCCGTGGCCTCGCCGGACAGGGCCGGGTTGAGGTCGCTCCCCCCGAGCGTGCTGTCGTAGGTTCCGTTGCCGTTGTAGTCAATCCCGTGCACCACGATCACGGCGAGGTTCTTGCGAATGAAGCGAGCGGTATTCGGCCGGAGCCTGACGGTGCGCTTGTACTTGATGTTCCCGACCTGGGGGTAGCGCGGGAACTCGAGGATGCTCGCCACGCCGATGTCACCCCTCGTGGTCAGGGCAACGCGCGGATGCCCATAGAACGATGCTCCGTCGAGGGTGCTGATCGCGAGGTGCCCGTTGTGGTCGTGCGCGGCCTCCACGGTCGGGCACGCGCCCTTCTCGCCCGCGTGGATGTGCATCGCGTGGGGCGCGTTGTTGAGCAGCCCGTTCGTGGTGAGCGTCACCGTCGCGACGTTGCCGTCGAGTGTCAGCGTGGTCTTTCCGAGGCCGTCCACCTTGTTGGTGGGCACCGGGCTCAGGATCGCCGGCACGCGCTCACCGGCGGGCTTGGTGGGGCCGCCGTCGTCCGAGCTGCCCGTGAGGACCACAACCGCCGCGGCGATGGCGCACGCGGCCACCACCACGCCGGCCACCACGGGCCAGCGGCGCTTGGCGGGCCGTGCCGCCGAGCCGCCGGGAGGGGCCGGGCTGCGCGGGGCGGACGGTGCAGCGCCCGTCGGGCCCTGGGGCGGACCGTTCGTGGCTGCCGGCGGAGGAGGCGGGGAATCCGGGGGCGGA
>JBBQHI010000005.1:0-113585 GCA_038323835.1 Solirubrobacterales bacterium | reverse complement strand
GACGATCGCGCCCGGGCTCCGGCCGATCGCGCGCTGGGGTAGACGCTCGACCACCCCGCGCACGTTCGCTTGAGAGGGGTGCCGGCCGCCTTAACGCCGCGGCGCGTATACCCGCGCCGCGGCCCGGGCATCTACGATCTCGCCGTGGGAACCGCCACCACAAAGCTCGTCTACACCTTCGCCGAGGGCTCCCGCGAGATGCGGGACCTGCTGGGCGGCAAGGGCGCGAACGTGGCTGAGATGACACGGGTCCTCGGCGCCGACCGGGTACCCGCGGGCTTCACGATCACCACCGAGGCCTGTGTGGAATACATGCGCGCCGGTCGCGAGGAGCCGCCGGGGCTCGAGGCTCAGGTCGACGAGGCGCTGGCGCGCCTCGAGCAGGAGACGGGAAAGCGCCTCGGCGATCCGAGCGACCCGCTGCTCGTGTCCGTTCGCTCGGGCGCGCGCGAGTCGATGCCCGGCATGCTCGACTCGGTCCTGAACCTCGGCTTGGGGCGCGAGGCCGTGGAGGGGCTGGCTCGGGTCACGGGCAATGAGCGCTTCGCGTGGGACTCCTACCGCCGCTTCGTCCAGATGTTCGGGAACGTGTGCCGCGGGATCCCAGGTGGCATGTACGAGCACAGCATCGCCAACAAAAAGCTCCGAGCCGGCGTAAAGCTCGACACCGAGCTCTCCGTCGACGACCTCAAGTCTCTCGCCGAGGAGTTCATTGAGACCTTCCGTGACCAGACGGGGGACGACTTTCCCCAGGAGCCGCGCGAGCAGCTGAGGCAGGCGATCGTCGCCGTGTTCGACTCCTGGCTTGGCGCCCGAGCCGTGGAGTACCGCCGCATCAACAGCATCCCGGACGACTGGGGCACGGCCGTGAACGTGCAGCAGATGGTGTTCGGCAACAAGGGCGACACATCGTGCTCCGGCGTCGCGTTCTCCCGCGACGAGATGACCGGGGCGCCGCGCCCGAGCGGCGACTTCCTCTCGAACGCCCAGGGAGAGGACATCGTCTCCGGCGTGCGGACGCCGCGGGACCTGCACGAGCTAGAGAGCGTTCTCCCCGAGTCCTACGCGGAGCTGCTCGAGATACTCGCAATGCTCGAGGGCCATTACCGCGACATGCAGGACACCGAGTTCACGGTGGAGGATGGGCGTCTCTACATGCTCCAGACCCGCGGTGCCAAGCGGCCGGCGCAGGCGGCGGTGCGGTTCGCCGTGGACGCGGTGAGCGAAGGGTTGCTCGACAAGGCAGGGGCGCTCCGCACGATCGACGCCGCCCGCCTCGACGCCCTTCTTCATCCCGCGATCGCCGCCGACGCGGAGTTCAACGTGCTGGCCGAAGGCGTGGCCGCGTCGCCGGGCGCGGCAAAGGGAGCCATCGTGTTCACGGCCGACGACGCCGTGGCTGCGGCGGAGGACGACCGGGACGTGATCCTCGTCCGTGCCTTCACGGAGGCGGACGACGTGGCGGGCTTTCAAGCGGCCAAGGGGATTCTCACCTCAGAGGGGGGCAAGGCGAGCCACGCCGCGCTGGTGGCCCGCGGAATGGGCAAGCCGTGCGTGTGTGGGGCGGCGGCGCTCGACGTCGACGTGGCTGCCAAGACGGTGCGGGTGAACGGCACGGAGCTCGGCGAGGGCGACATGATCGTGATCGACGGCGGTGCCGGCCTGGTCACCATGGACGACGTCCCTCTGGAAGAGCCCCAGGTGAGCTCCGAGTTCCAGGCGATTCTCGGCTGGGCGGACGAGCTCCGCACTCTCGGCGTGCGCGCCAACGCGGACACGCCGGAGGATGCGGCCAAGGCGCGCGAGTTCGGAGCCGAGGGGGTGGGGCTGTGCCGGACGGAGCACATGTTCATGGCTGCCGACCGCCAGCCGAAGATGCGCGCGATGATCATGGCCGACAACGTGGACGACCGCCGCGCCGCCCTGGACAAGCTCCTGCCGCTTCAGCAGGAGGACTTCGAGGGTCTGTTCGAGGAGATGCGGGGGCTTCCGGTCACGATACGCCTGCTCGACCCGCCGCTTCACGAGTTCCTGCCCCGTCTCGACGAAGTCGAGCGCGAGACCGAGCGCGCCCGGATCGAGCAGTCGGACACCCTGGACGCGCTCGAGCACACGCTCAGACGGGTGAGCGAACTGGCGGAGACGAACCCGATGCTTGGCACCCGCGGAGTGCGCCTGGGGGTGCTGCACCCGGAGATCTACGAGATGCAAACCCGGGCGATCGTTCACGCGGCGATGGCGGTGGCGGAGCGCTCGGGCGAGGCCCCGCGGCTCGAGATCATGATCCCGTTGGTGGCGTACGAGAAGGAGTTGGAGCTCATGCGCGACCTGGTGCTCAACGTCGTGGAGGAAACGGGCGGGCACAGCCTCCACGTGACCATCGGCACGATGATCGAACTGCCGCGAGCATGCTTCGTGGCCGACCGCATTGCCTCGCACGCCGACTTCTTCTCTTTCGGCACCAACGACCTGACGCAAACGGCGCTCGGCTTCTCGCGCGACGACGTGGAGGCCAGCTTCCTCCCCGAGTACGCCAGGAAGCGGATCGTGGACCGCAGCCCGTTCGAGACCATCGATCGTCCGGGCGTCGGCTGGCTGGTGCGCCTGGCGGCGTGGAACGGTCGCACCGAGAAGCCCGATCTGACGCTCGGGGTGTGCGGCGAGCACGGGGGGGACCCGGACTCGATCCATTTCTTTCAGCTCGCCGGGCTCGACTATGTGAGCTGTTCGCCCTACCGCGTGCCGATCGCCCGGGTGGCCGCGGCGCAGGCGGCGATCGACGCCGAAGGGTGATCCGCCGGCCGCCTGTTGGGCTAGACTCCGCTCGCGAGTGAGGGGAACGATGGCGAGACTCAGGAACTGGCGTGGACGCATTGCGGCCGTAGCCGTGGTGGCCGTGGCCGTGGCGGTCACCGTTTCGACGGCCCTGGCCCATGTGGAGCGCGCCTCCTACTGGCCGGACCCGAAGTCCGACAAGTCGGTGCGCCCGCCCGCCGGCGGCAAGGTGCCGGCGGCCCGCAGCCTGTACACCGCGCTGCGCGGAAAGGCCGTGGGCGACACGCGGGTCGTCTGCCAGAACAGCTCGATCCGGCGGCTGCGCCAAGCAATCAGCAAGGCACGCACCAAGGGCTACAAGCTGCGGCCCTCGGAGCGCAAGCGCCACATCACCGCCAAGCAGGGCAAGAAGCTGCTCGCGTTCAACCGGCAGCTGAAGTCACGCTGCAAGTACAGCTCGATCCAGGACGCCGTCAGCGCGTCGGGCAACAACGATCGCGTCGTGATCATGCCCGGCCTCTACACGGAGCCCAAGTCGCGCGCCGCGCCAACGCAGGATCCGAAGTGCGCCGACCTCAAGGAGGTCAACGACCGGCAGGATGGGAGCGGGGAGTATCAGACCGGCGCGGTGTCCTACGCCTACCAGATGAAGTGCCCGAACGATCAGAACCTGATCGCCGTGATTGGCCGGGCGCTCGGGACCGGCACGAACCCGCAGCCGCCGCTCGATAACCGTCACGGAATTCCCAACACCGGCCCGTGCATCCGCTGCAACGTGCAGATGGAGGGCTCGGGGGTGGGGCCGGACGACGTGGTGATCGATGCCGGAAACGTCAAGTCGGGCAACGGGGGTCCGGAGGGAGGCGAAAAGGACGTGGGCATCCGGGCCGACCGCGCGGACGGCTTCGTGCTTCGGAACGTGACCGTCCGGCACGTGAACGAGCACGCCATCTATGTGCTCGAGTCCGACGGCTATCTCCTGGACCGCTTCAAGACCTTCTACGCCGCCGAGTACGGTGTGCTGACCTTCGTCGAGGACCACGGGCGGATGCAGAACTGCGAGGCGGTCGGCAGCGGCGACTCCGGGCTCTACCCGGGCGCGGGCGCGGAGGGCGGGGACCAGCGGGTCTCCGGACCGCGCCGCTACACGCAGGAGATCCGCTGGTGCGACTCTCACCACAACGCCAGCGGCTACTCGGGCACCGACGGTAACTCCGTCTGGGTGCACCACAACGACTTCTACGACAACGCGCTGGGCTTCACCACGGACGTGTTCACCGCGGCCGGGCACCCGGGATTCCCGCAGGACTCGGACCTGATTGAGAAGAACAACTTCTACTCGAACAACTTCAACCCCTACGCGAAGGGCTCGGACGTGGCTCCGACGGTCCCGGTGCCCGTGGGCACGGCGCTGTGGATCGCCGGCGGGAACCACAACATCTTCCGAAAGAACCGCGTCTGGAACAACTGGCGCCGGGGCACGATGCTGTTCGCGGTCCCCGACGCCTTCATATGCTCACCGCCCGAGCACCAGGCCGGATGCGACCCAGCCAAGACCTCCACCTCGCACCGGAACCAGTTCTACGGCAACGTGATGGGCCGCTCGCCCTCCGGCAAGCGCGATCCGAACGGGACCGACTTCTGGTGGGACAGCTGGCCCGGGAACCGCGGCAACTGCTGGCACGACAACATCGGCAAGAACGGGACGAAGGCCAGCATCACATCCGACCCGAAGTCGCTCCCGTTCAACTGTGCCAAGAGCGTCGGCACCGGCCCCATACGGGAGCACGTGGCCGAGCTGCTGAATTGCGTGGATGCTCCGCAGGACGGCAGCAGCACGGCATGTACGTGGTACACGACTCCCCCGGAGCCGAAGTAGCGCAGGCCGGACTCAGGTCCACTCACGGGGTACTCTGCGCCGCCGTCATCGGCGCCTCCGCGGCGCTGACCGGCTGTCTCGGCTCGAGCGACTCGAACGCGCCGCCCGCGAGCGGCGGACCCACGATCGCCACCCCGGTCCAGCTCACGGACTGCTCGGATTGGAACGCGGCAGGGCCCTCACAGCGCTCGGCGATCATCGAGGCGGTCCGCACCGTTAGTGGCGGTCCCACCGGCTCTCCCGGCGGGCATGGCGCCGTACTCGACAACGACAAGGCCTACAACCTGTTCGACGCGCAATGTCGTCCAGAGTTCTCCAAGCGCTTCCGGCTGTACAAGCTTTACACCCGCGCCGCGGCGTTCCAGGGGCGATAACGGCGGCCTGAGAGAATCAACGGCGTGATGAGCCGTACCTCCCACGACGCGTCCGCTCCCTTCCGGGAGCGAGTGGAGCACATTGAGGAGACGTTCCGGTCCCCGCTCGCCACGCGCTCCTACCCGGCACTCCGCGAGCGGGAGGAGCCGGACTCCGATCACCGCACTCCCTTCCAGCGCGATCGGGACCGGATCGTGCACTCCAAGGCCTTTCGCAGGCTGAAGCACAAGACCCAGGTGTTCATCGCGCCCGAGGGCGACCACTACCGCACGCGCCTCACGCACACGCTGGAGGCTTGCGGGATCGCCCGCAACGTCTCCCGCGCGCTCGGCCTGAACGAAGACCTGACCGAGGCGATTGGGCTGGGCCACGACCTCGGCCACCCCCCGTTCGGGCACATCGGCGAGGAGGTGCTGGACGCCTGCGTGAGAGAGCGCTGGGGCCGAGCGTTCCGCCACAACGAGCACTCGCTGCGGGTGGTGGAGCGGATCGAGGCGCTCAACCTCACCGAGCAGGTCCGGGACGGGATCCTCCGGCACACCGGCGAACACCCGCCGAGCACGCTGGAGGGCCGGATCGTCCGGCTCGTGGACCGCATCGCCTACATCAACCACGACATCGACGACGCGGTGCGGGCGGAGATCCTGCGCTTCGAGGATCTTCCTCGCGAGGAGATCGAGCTTCTCGGCTCCACCGGCCCCGAGCGGATCGAGACGCTGGTGCGCGACCTGCTGGAACGCTCCGGCGAAGCCGGGGACATCGTTCAGGGCGAGGAGGTGGGGGGTGCGATGCTCCGCCTCCGCACGTTCATGTTCGACTTCGTCTACCTCGGTCCCGATGCGCAGCGCGAGAAGCCGCGAATCGAGCGCATGCTGCGCACGCTCTTCGACCACTACGCCGACGAGCCGCCCCCCGCGCTCACCGAGGACGCCGGACCCGAGCAGCGCGTGGTGGACTGGCTGGCCGGGATGACCGACCGCTTCGCGGTCAGGGCGTTCGCCGACCTCTCCCTGCCGCGGGGGTTCTGAGCGTGGCCCTGTTCACCAAGGACTCGATCGACCGCGTGCGCGAGGCCGTGGACATGGTGGGGCTGGTGGGAACCAAGACCGACCTCAGGCGCGTGGGCACGCGCTGGGTGGGGCTGTGCCCCTTCCACGACGAGCGCACGCCGTCGTTCTCCGTCGATCCCGAGCGAAAGCTCTACCACTGCTTCGGCTGCCAGAAGGGGGGCGACGCGATCGGCTTCCTCCAGGAGGTGGAGGGGCTCGACTTCCCCGAGTCCGTGGAGGCGCTGGCCGAGCGCTACACCGTGCGCCTCGAGCGCGAAGACGACGACCCCGAGGCGGAGAAACGCAGGCAGCAGAGGGACCGGCTGCTGACCCTGCTCGACCGCACCACCAAGTTCTATGCCGCGTTCCTCGACACCTCAGCCGAGGCGGCGAAGGCGCGCGAGTACCTGGCCGGGCGGGGCCTCTCCGCGGAGGTGCTGAAGGCGTTCCGCGTGGGCTACGCGCCAAGCGCGTGGGACCGGGTGCTGGTGGGCGCGCAGCGCGACGGCTACAGCCCGCAGGAGCTCCTCGACGCCGGCCTGGCGCAACGCAACCAGACCGGCAACCTCTACGACCGCTTCCGGGGACGCATCATGTTCCCGCTATCCGACGCCCGCGGGCGGGTGCTCGGCTTCGGCGCGCGGGCGATGTCCGAGGGGCGGGGGCCGAAGTACCTCAACAGCTCGGAGAGCCGGATCTACCGGAAGGGGCGCCAGCTGTTCGGCATCGACGTTGCGCGGGCGCACGCCACCAAGGCCGGGCGCGTGGTGGTGGTGGAGGGCTACACCGACGTGCTGGCGATGCACCAGGCCGGCATTCCGGAGACCGTGGCCATCATGGGCACGGCCCTCACCGAGGACCAGGTGAAGGAGCTGGCAAAGGTGGCGACCCGGGTGGTGCTGGCCCTCGACGCCGATCGGGCCGGCCAGGAGGCCATGCTTCGCGCCGCCCGCCTGGCCGAGGACCGGGACCTGGAGCTGGCGGCGGTGGAGATGCCCGCCGGTACGGATCCTGCCGATCTGCTCGCCAGCCGGGGAGCGGCCGACATGAGCACGCTTCTGGACCGTGCGAGCGGGATGATCGAGTTTCAGGTCCGCCGTGTACTTGCCGATGCAGAGCTAGATACGCCGGCAGGCAGGGATCGCGCCCTTGATTCCGCGAGGCGCCTGATCGCCGACGTCCCCGAGAGCTCTGCATTGCGACACGAACTGGTCCGCACCGTGGCCGACCGCCTAGACCTTCCAACCAATCTCGTGACGGCCGAGGTCCCCCGTTCGCGGGGTCCTGAGCGCCGGTTCGCCCCTGCGGCGCCGGCTCGCTCCCCGGGCGCCATCGCCCTCGCCCCGGAGGAGGCCTTCCTGGCCACCTGCCTGGCCAGTGGCGAGGCCGGGCACCGGCAGCTTTTGGAGATCTCGCCCGACCTCTTCTCCTCGCAGCTGATGCAACAGGCGCGCGAGCACCTCGTGGCCGGCTTCGACGACCCACTGGCCGGGCTCGACGACGGCGAGGCCGAGCTCGGCCGCGTGGTGGCCGGGATCGTGGCCCGGGCCGAGATTCAGGGCCCGGCCGCCGCGCCGAGCCTCCGAATGAGCTTCCTCCAGCTCGAACTGCGTAGGATCGAGCGGGAGTTGCGCCGTGCGGCCGAGATGGCCAACCGCGCGCGACAGGACGAGCTGGCGGGGGCCAGGCAGGATGTTCGACGAGAGATGGATGCCGTGATGGGACAAACCGCATGACCGATCCTGCATACGAGCTGGAGAGCGAAGACGAGCCCAAGGAGCTCGACGGCGCCACGCCCGAGCCGCCCGACCTCTACGACGAGGGCGGCGTGGTCACGTCCGGTCTTCCCGTCGCGCCGCCCGAGCAGGGCGCCGAGGATGCGGTCCGGCTGTACCTCCGCTCCATAGGGCGGGTCCCTCTGATCACACGCGAGGACGAGGTCCGGCTGGCCAAGCGCATAGAGGCCAACGACATGTCGGCCAAGAACGCGCTCATCGAGGCCAACCTGCGGCTCGTGGTGTCGATCGCCAAGCGCTACACCGGGCGCGGGCTGACCCTGCTGGACCTTATTCAGGAGGGCAATCTCGGTCTCATTCGCGCCGTCGAGAAGTTCGACTGGCGCCGCGGCTTCAAGTTCTCCACCTACGCGACCTGGTGGATCCGGCAGGCGATCACCCGCGCGCTGGCCGACCAGTCCCGCACGATCCGGATCCCCGTGCACATGGTGGAGCGCATGAACCGGGTGGCCCGGGCAAAGCGCATGCTTATCCAGCGCAACAACCGCGAGCCGTCGCCGGAGGAGATCGGCGCGCTCGTGGACATGACGGCCAAGAAGGTCGAGGAGATCCTCAAGCTCGGGCAGGAGCCGGTGTCGCTCGAGGCACCTGTCGGCGGCGAGGACGGGGACGCCTCACTGGGCGATTTCATCGAGGACAGCGCCGGCGACCGTCCACTGGAGATCGTGGCCAACGAGATCCGCGACAAGGACCTGATGACGGTGCTGGACGCCCTTCCGTGGCGGGAGCGCCGCGTGATCGAGCTCCGCTACGGCCTGGGGGACGAGGGGCCGCTCACGCTCGAGGACATCGGCCACCAGGTCGGAGTCACCCGCGAGCGCGTCCGCCAGATCGAGTCGAAGACCCTCGCGATGCTGAAGAGCTCGGGCAGCGCCGGGCGCCTCGCGGGCACCGCCGACGAGGCATAAGCCGCCGGCGCTATGCTCGCGGGCGGGTTGGCGAGCCCTGAGCGGCACCAACGAGGAGTGAGGCCCGATCGTTGATCGGGCCGAGCACCGCAGTATGCGATCCCCGGTGATGTAACGGCAACATGACTGACTGTTAATCAGTTCTTGGTGGTTCGAATCCACCCCGGGGAGCCTCCACGACGCGGCTGCCGCGTGCGGCCAGCGCCTCCACCTCGTCCGCGGCCGTGACCGGCCCCGGGTGACCCTCGTACCAGTCGCGCAGCTCGCCCGCCCGCCGGGCGTGCTCCGGATCGTCCAGGAGCCGCCGCACCGCCAGCCTGATGCCGCGTGGGGTCTGGAAGCGGCGCGGGAGGGACACGCCCACACCGGCCCAGCGGATACGGGCGCCGTTCTCGGCCTGGTCGCCGGCGTAGGGACAGGCGATCACGGGCACTCCCGACGCCAGTGACCTCGCGACGGTGCCGTGGCCCGCGTGGCAGATCACCGCGGCGCAGCGGGGCATCGTGCGCGCATAGGAGACCCACTCCGCGAGCCGCGAGTTGGGTGGCTGGGGCAGCGGGCGCGCCGGAGGACGGCGGTTCCAGGCGGCGAGCACGCGTACGGGCTGGTCGGCCAGCCCCTCGAGCGCCGCGCGCAGGAGGCTGTGCTCGGGGTCCTGGGATGTGCTCGGCGCCACGAGGATGAGCGGGTCGTCACCCGGCGGCAGCTCCACCTCTCCGAAGGGGCGCTCCCACAGCAGCGGGCCGGTGATCCTTGCGCCGGGCAGCGGCGAGCGGCGCTCGTACTCGAGCTGGGGGAAGGTGGCCACCAGCGCCAGCTGGCGCGAGATGCCGCCGTGTACATGGTCGAGGGCGGGGAGCCCCACCCGCACCCGGGCGCCGTTCAGCTCGCGGCGGCCGAGCTGCTCGCCGCCGAGGAGCACCGGGCGGAGCGCGGACCAGAGCTTCGCCCCGACCCTCGTGCGCGGCGGGATCGCGCCCACCGAGTAGGGGGGGAGCCACGGTTCGCCCACCGGAAGCACGTGCGGCACCAGCGTGGCCCACGGCCGCTCCTCGGCCTGCGCGGCCAGCGACGCCGCCACGGTGAGGATGTCCACCACCACGGCATCGGGATCCACCTCGCGGATCAGCTCGCGGGTGGCGGGCGCGACCTTCACCGCCGCGGTGTAGATGGGCAGCGGGCTCTCGCCGTCCCCGAACACCCGGTACTCCGGCGCGGGCGCGAAGCGCATGCCCTCCCGCTCCACGTCCTCGCGCCAGTTCTCCCAGGTCTCGAGCCACACGTCGTGGCCGCGCAGGGCCAGCTCGCGGCCCAGGGAGATGGCGGGGAAGGCATGTCCGGGGTCGCCGAAGGCGGCGAGCAGGAACCGGCTCAGAGCATCTCCGCGAGCTCGCGAATCATCCTCGCGCGGTCCTCCGGGGCGAAGGCCATCGGCGACACGATCAGCGTGCCCACGCCGGCGTCGCGGTACACGGCGAGACGCTCCGCCACCTTCTCGCGCGGACCGACCAACGTCACCTTGTCGATCAGCTCCGGGGGAAGGGCGGCGGCCGCCTCGTCCTTCTTGCCGTCCAGGTAAAGGTCCTGGACCGTGTCCGCGGCCTCCTCGAAGCCGTAGCGGCGCACCAGGTCGTTGTAGAAATTCTTCTTGCGCGACCCCATGCCGCCCACGTACAGGGCGAGCACGTGGCGCATCGCGTCGCGGGCGCGGTCCACGTCGTCGTCGATGCAGACGTTCACCGTGGGTGCCATGTCGAACTCGTCGAGGCTGCGGCCAGAGCGGGCGGCCCCCTCCTCGAGCAGCGCGCGGGAGTCGCCCACGTTCTCGGGCGAGAAGAAGATCGGCAGCCAGCCGTCGGCGATCTCTCCCGTGAGCTGCGTGTTCTTCGGCCCGATGGCGGCGATGTAGATGGGGATCCGCTCCTGGACCGGGCCGATGGTGAGCTTCAGCGACTTCCCCGGGCCGCCGGGAAGCGGCAGCTCGTATTCCTCGCCGTGATACTCGAGCCGCTCGCGGCTTAGGGCCAGACGGATGATGTCCACGTACTCGCGGGTCCGCTGCAGCTGATGCGCGAACCGCTGCCCGTGCCAGCCCTCGGCCACCTGTGGGCCGGAGGTGCCGATCCCCAGCAGCACCCGGCCGTCGGAGAGGTGATCGAGGGTGGCCGCGGTCATCGCGGTCATCGCCGGTGAGCGGGCGGGCATCTGGAAGATCGCCGAGCCCACCTTGATGCGCTCGGTCTGGGCCGCGAGCCATGCAAGAACCGTGGCCACATCCGATCCGTAGGCCTCGGCCGCCCATACCGAGTCGAAGCCGGCGTCCTCGGCCGTGCGCACGAGATCGAGCTGATCCCCGGCCGTCAAACCCAGGCCCCAATAGCCGAGATTCAGCCCCAACCGCATGCATCACCCCTTTCGCCGCTTGTGTGAGACGGCGCGCGTCTTAATAATGGTGGCCTCGCGCCGATACTCGAAACACGGCGAACGCGCATCCTATGTCAGCCCCACAGGTGAATCTTCCATGACACGCCGGCGGCCCGCCCGCGACCTGCGCCGCGCGGTCGATTGCATGCCGCTGCGTACGCGGCGCGCGATGCTGGACGCCCTGGCGGCCAATCAGATCATCGTCGGCGCCTACACCGATCGGCGCGGCGGCGTCTGCCCGATGCTGGCGGCGCACCGCAACGGCGGGCGCACCGACCTGTCGAGCTTCGCCCGGGCGTGGGACCGGTACACCGGCGCCCGCGGGCGTCCGCGGCCCGCCACCGAGCGCGAGCTGAACACGCTGAGCACGATGCTCGACGCCAGCATCGCCCTGGAGGAGCTGCCGGAGCTCCGGCCCCGCGCGCCCGTGCGCGCGCCGGCCCCGGACACGGGCGAGCGGGACCGCACGGGTGAGCTGCGCGATCGGCCGGGCTGGGCCTGGATGCGGCCGTTCCGGCGCCTCGACGAGTACGAGCGTGCCCTCGAGGATCTGGCCCGCGCCGAGCGCGACGCGGCCGAGCCGCGCGAGGCGGAGCTCGTCTAGCTCGTCGTCAGGGCTGGTCGCCGGGCCGGATGAACTGGATCTCCGGCACCATGCAGGCGGGAGAGGTTCGCAGCAGGAAGCGCACCGCCTCGGCGATGTCCGCCGGTTGGATCATCTCCTCGCGGCTCACGCCCTCCACCCAGTCGGTCATCGCCGTGTCCACGAAGCCGGGGCAGAACGCCGTGACCTGGATGCCCTCCTGACTGAGCTCCCGGTGCAGCGCCTGGCTCAGGCCCACGACGCCGAACTTCGTGGCCGAGTAGGCGGCCAGCCAGCCCTGCCCGTACTTGCCGGCGATCGATGCGGTGTTCACCATCAGCGCCTTGCCGTGCTCGACGCCGGCCTCCTTCAGCAGCGGGATGGCCTCCCGGGCGGTGAGGTACACCGCGCGCAGGTTCACGTCGAGCTGGAGGTCGAGCTTCTTGGTCTCGGTGTCCGCCACCGCCGCGCCGATGCCGATGCCCGCGTTGTTTACGAGCACGTCCAGGCGCCCGAACCGCTCCCGGTGGGCCGCGAAGACGGCCTTGATGCCGTCCTCGTCGGTCACGTTGGCGGGGACGGCGAGCACGTCGATCCCGGCGTCCGAGAGCTCCTTGGCCGCGGCCTCGAGCTTGTCGGGACGGCGTGCGGAGAGCGTCACCCCGTGGCCGTCCTCGCCGAGTGCCCTCGCGATGGCGAGGCCGATGCCACTCGATCCCCCCGTTACCAGTGCGGCGCGTGCGGACAAAGATCCCCTCCTGTTCGGGCCTGCGAGGGCGCGCAGGCTATTTGAAATTGCGTTAAGGAACGGCCTCGGCCGGCGTTATCGGCTGCCGCGTTCCCTACGCTTGGCTCCGCCTTGAGGTCCCGCCACGCCCTGATCGCATTGGCGGTGCTCGTTCTCGGATTGCTCGCCGGCTGTGGCGGCGACTCCGGTGGCGACGCCGCGCAGACGCCTCCCGAGGCGAACATCAGCGACTTCCCGAAGGCGAACGGCAAGACACTAACCGACCTGCTGGGCCAGCTGGGACAGGGCGGCCCCGTGCTCGCCCCGTCGGTGTCCGCAATTCAGACCGGTCGCAACCGCTTCGGCTTCGCGCTCTTCGATCGCTCCCGCAAGCAGATCAGCTACGCGCCCACGGTCGTGTACATCGCGAAGTCGGGCGGCGGCAGGGCGATGGGCCCGTTCAAGGCCCGTTACGAGTCGCTCGAGGTCAAGCCGCAGTTCGAGAGCCAGACGGTGGCCTCGGACCCGGATGCGGCCAAGACCATGTACGTCGCCGACGTCCCCTTTCCCACCGCAGGTCGCTACGACGTGATCGGAATGGCCCGCCTCGACGGCCGGCTGGTGGCCGCCACCCCGGCGGGCGGCCCGGTCCAGGTGGTCAAGAACGATCCCGTGCCGGGCGTGGGGGACCCGGCGCCGCTGATCCACACGCCGATCCCGGCGGACGTGGGAGGGGATCTGTCGCAGATCGATACGCGCAAGCCTCCGGCCAAGGACCTCCACGAGGTGGACTTCGCCGACGTGGTGGGCAAGAAGCCGATCGTGCTGGTGTTCGCCACTCCGCTCCTGTGCCAGAGCCGTGTGTGCGGACCGGTGGTGGACATCGCCGAGGAGGTGAAGTCGGAGCACAAGGACGACGTTCAGTTCATCCACATGGAGATCTACAACAACAACTCCATCGATCAGGGCTTCCGCCCGCAGGTGCTCCAGTGGAAGCTGCCCACCGAGCCGTGGGTCTTCACGATCAACAAGCAGGGCAAGGTCGCCGCGCGGATCGAGGGCGCCTACAGCGCCGACGAGCTGCGGGCGGCGATCGACGAGGCGGTCAAAAGCTGACGCACCGACCCCGGCGGGCGCTACGGCGCCGAGCCGATGCGAATGAGGTCGCCGGCCCTCCGGTAGATCGCCGAGCCGTCCCTGCCGCTCTCGCAGCGCATGCGGGCGGTCACGATCCAGTCCCCCGCGCCCACCTTCCCACGCACGGCAGAGCACCCGAGCGGGCGCACCAGAGGATCGTACTGCGCTCGATTCTCCCGACGCGGGTAGGTTAGGGTCGAATCGTGGGCGGGCGAATCGTGACTCTGGTGGGAATGTGCGCGGTAGCGCTAGGGCTCGCGAGCTGCTCCAACGACAACGGGAGCGACAGGGCGGCCAGTGCCCCGGCGACCGTGACGGTGACCGCACCTGCTGCGGATGCGCCTTCGCAGGCAAAGCGCGCCGTCCGCAAGAAGAAGGCCGCCAAACAGGCCGCGAAGGGCTCGTCACCGGTGGTCGAGGCTCCGAAGGCGACCGTGGAGAAGAGCGCCCCGACCAGCGGCTCGGGCGGCCGGACGAAGCAGTCCGGGGACAACGTCCCGGCAGGCAAGGTCGAGGCCACGAACTCATCCCCTCCGGAGGTCACGCTCGCGGTGATCGACGCCGAGAACGCCTATGTGACGAAGAGCAACGTGCACCGCTATGCCGTGCTGCTCGACCGCCTCGAGGCGTCCTGCGACGAGGCACGCGAGCAGCTGGCCGAATCCTCCCTCACGGCGAGCCGGGATACCCGTGGCATGAACGTCCAGCTCTCGATCCTGGACGTGCTCAAGGAGGTTGTGGCCGCCCACCCGTCGGGCGTGTGCATCGACACCTTCGCTCGCGTGGCCAAGCGCGACACGGCGCCGTAGCCCGGAGCCCGTTTCCGTCTAGCATCGCCCTCCGGGCCGGTAGCTCAGGGGTTAGAGCAGCGGACTCATAATCCGTCGGTCGTAGGTTCGATTCCTACCCGGCCCATCGGCAAACGCCTCCAAATCAGGCACTTTGCTCGGGAGAACGTCGAGTTGCGCTGGTCCCCAGAGTGCGCTTGGGGACCAAGAACGGCAGTTTCACAACCAGTCGGGCTCTCCCGGCCCGCCCGTCGCACCCGCCCGATCTCCTGTGGCGACATCCCTTAGGTACACGCCACGGCGACACGACGCGTCCTGAACGCGCGAGATGCGGGCCGCCGGGGAGCGGGCTCGGTGCCCGACAGCACCGGCCCGCCGCCCGACACGGCCCCGCCCCACACGGCAAATCAGGAGCCGCTGAGTCTCCTAAGCCCCGTTCAGGCTGTTTCTCACTCCCCGGTGAGGGTCTCTCACTGGTACAGGCTGCTGGGGGTCGTGACGCACACCGTCCTGCCGGAGGTGCCACTCGTTGATATCTGGCCGAAACCGCCTTCCTCAGTGGCGTTGTAGACAGTGGTCGTCCCGGAGAGCTCCTCAGTCCAGAAAGACTCACCGGGAGCGACCCCAGGGACGTCATTGAGCGCACCCAGGGCGATGGCCTCCCCCAGACCAGGCAGGCGCAGACCCAAGCCCCTGCAGAAGACCAAGGCGTCGATCCAGAGTCGGCCGACGCCGTCCCCGCGGGCGCACAGGTTCACGTACAAGCCCGTGGTGGGGGGGCAGCCGTCCTCGAGCCCCACCAACGAGGCCTCGTTGATATCGGCGCCCGTCAGCGAGTCGTTGAAGATATGTTCGCCCGTCAGCGAGTCAAACTGCACCTCCGAGGAGCCGACCGAGTCCGTGGCGAGGTCGGCAGCGGTCAACGTCCCGTCGACCACGTCAGCACCGAGGAAGGTGGACACGTCGAAGGTGGTGAGGCTCTGGTCCTTGACGTCGGCGCTGTTGACCTCGCCGTTTCCGATATCGACGGACTTGACCTCCCCGTCGATGATGTCCGTGCTGCCGATGGTGTTCACCGCGTAGGCGCTGGTGCCGCCCAAAGCGACAAACAGCGCCAGAAACGCAACCAGGTTGTTTTTCACGTAACGAGCAACCCTCGATCGCACAAGCATCACTGCTCCTTTGGCGGCCCTCGTTATCTCCCGGCCTTGGGTCCGACCAAAGGCCGGCAGACGCCGCTGGCCGAGCATCCTATCCCCTGACCGGTCAGCATCGCTACCCCCAACACCGCCGAGCGCTCACCAACTCGCCTGGCGCCACCACCGGAACAGGGGATTCGTTAGCGCGGCGGCGGTGCCCTTCCTAGTAGGCCCGGCCATCGCCCGATACGGCACGGGCGCCGCTCCTCTCAGCCTCTTAGGTGGGTGTTCGCTCGGCCACCCCTGGTTGGCCACTAGGACCGCTCCCTTCGAGAGGCGGCGACTAGCTCTAGGGCTGGTTCACCCGGGTCAGGGTCATCCGGCGAGCCGCGTGACGCCCGACTACGGCGTGGGCGTGGGCGTCGCGGGCGCTGAGGCCGTCGCAGGTGGAAGCGGCCGGGGATGCCACGCCGTGACGCGGCCACAGCTTTCCGGAACCACGAAGGCGGACGTTCCACAACGACGGTCCCGTTCGGCAGGTGGATGCTGCGACGCTGCCACGTGCCGGCGTCTTGGCCCAGATACCAAAGTGAGTGCGCGGTGGACGAGGGGTCCTCAGCCTCGGCCGCCCGGTGTTCCCAATAGCCTCGCTCCTCCGCCGTCATTTCGCCCTCCTCCGCTGCTCTTTCCGCGCGACCTCACGAAGCTCAGACGACGGCGAGCGGTTATTCACCGGGAAGAGCTCGTCCACCGAGTAACCCAGCGTGAGGGCGAGCAGCCGTTTCGTCGAGCGATGGGGCGCCGAGCGACCCGACTCGATGTGCGAGATCGCAACCCGACTAAGGCCGCCCGCCTCCGCGAGGTCCTTCTGACTCATGGCCTTCGCGATTCGAGCGAGGCGGAGGGTCGATGAGCGGCTGTGCCCGAAAGCTTCGTAGCGCTGGCATCGTGGATAAAACCTTTACCAACGGCGGCATACAGGGCGCAACTGGTCCCCCGGGGACCCAAACATGAAAATGCGCTGTCGCTGGGACTTTCCGCATCGATAGGCGTGAGCACTCACGCCACGTATCTGACGGTCGCCCAGGTCGCTGACCGCCTCCAGCTCTCCGAGGTCTCGATCCGCAGGACGATCAAGTCGGGAGAGATCCCCTTGGTCAGGCTCTCCACCCGTCCCGGTGGTGCGGTCCGCATCCCCGAACACGAACTGGATGCCTGGCTCCACTCAGTCCGAACACCATCTAACGGGGGTGGTGAGGCGGCATGAACCTCATGCATCCCTCCCGCGCCCCGCTCTCCCGCTGCGTCGGACCGGACGGTGGCGGTTGTCCTCACGGCACCTGGGTTGACGCGACCTACACCCAACGCTGTGCCCGGTGCGCCCGTGCACGCGCCGGGATCCTCAGGCGACCCGCGACTAGGACCGAGGACACGAGGAAGGCCGCATGACCGTGGCACCCCCTCCCCCTCCCTCGCCCTCACCTAGCGGACGGGACAGGGGACGAGTGGCGCGGGCCGGGAGCTCGGAAGGGTTAAACCGGGGTGGGCTGACGTGATCGGCCGGCTACTCCGAGAGCCCCACCGCTTCGAGGGCTTCGGCCTTGGTCCGGTATTCGCGGAGTTCGACGATCTTGCCGTTGCGAAACTTGCTCACGTACACCTCGTCGAGCACGACCTCGGTATCGCCTCCAGGTGGCCGCCCTCGCATGCGCGTCGGGGCGATCACGTATTCGCCGGCGTCGATGCACTCCAAGACGTCCGCCCGAAAGCCGCCGAGTATGTCCCGCCACAACGCCGCCCGCTCCAAGACGACTTGACGACCCCGACTGGGTCAGGGGCGTCAGGCAACACATACCACTCGATCTCGGCATCGGCCTCCGCCAACCAAGCATCCAGGTCGCCCCGGTTCCGCGCATCAAAGCTGGCTTTCACGATGTCCACGTTCTCCTGCGACATCGCCCGCCGAGTATCCCGCGCCGCACACCTATGGAGGCGGACGCCCTACGGGCTGGTCCAGAGCGTTCCCTGGGCTTGGAAGCCGCAGGGGTTGTTGATGGCTGTTTGGAGGGCCGAAACGTGGATCGTGGCGACCTTGCGGGGACCGGGGTCGTTGCCCGCGCCGACACTGACCGTGCTGCTCATCGAGTAGTCAGAAGGTGCGGTGTGGTCCGACACAACGATCGGGATCGAAAAGTTGGCGGTGAGCACTGTGCCGCTGCTCTTGCCTGGAGTGTCGAGGTCGCGCCAAATGTCGACAGGGCCGCCGGTGTCGTTGGTCCAGTATGCCACTGCAGCGGCGTCTAAACATGTCGCAGTAACTGTCCCGAGTCCTGGGACCGTCAGCAGCGTTCTGGTGGCAGAAGGCGTGAACACGATGCGGTTGCTGAGCAGCTGGCCGCGTCCCCCGACAAAGGTCCCCGGTGCGACATCCGCGCTCGTCAACGACCCGTCCACGATGTCCGCCCCCAGGAACGTGGACACGTCGAAAGTCGTGAGCGACTGGTCCTTGACGTCGGCCGAGTTGACCTCGCCGTTGCCGATGTCGACCGACTTCACCTGGCCGTCCACGATGTCCGTGCTGCTGACGGTGTTCACCGCGTAGGCGGTGCCGCCGAGCGCGACGAACAGGGCCAAGAACCCGACCACGTTTCGTCTGAAGTATCCAACCATGCTGCGGAGCATCTGATTCCTCCTCGAGTCCGTGGAGGCGTCCGACACTCACTCCCATCGTGGGCGGGACCGCGGCGACCCCCTGCTGTCAGCAAGGCCGACCCTATCGGCCTTGGAGACCAAGAACATGCCTCATCGTCATTCGGGAGCGGCGGTACATATCCAGGGGCCCGGCTCCCGACGACCGTCGACGCAGCGTACGGTGCCTCACCTCATGCAAGAAGGATGCCGACCGCTGTCGAGAGGCTGGACGACCGGCCCCAACCTTCGGTGCCTCGTCCTCGGCCGACCCGGCCCGGCCAATGCGCGTCCGGCGGGTTCCTCTGCGCCTTGGCGGCCCGCGCGTTGGCGACCTACCCTGCGAATTCGGCGAGGTAGTTGTGCCAGCGGATTGTCGTGGTCACGTTGCCGGTATTGGTGGTTGCAATGCCGACGTCGAACCGCGCGGCCATGCCGAACGTGTGCGTTCCCGGGGGGTAGTAGGCGGTCCCGTTGTGCGAGACATTCATGTACTGGCTGGGGGCGAGCGTGAAGCCCGACGGGAAGCCGTTAATGCACGACGGTCCTTCAGAGGCGGCGCAGAACAGCCCCGTCCCGGCGGTGCTCCCAAATGCTGTCATAGAGGTGTGCACGTCGACCCTGTAGTAGGTACCAGCCGGCACCGTGAGGGTCACCGGCGCGCAGAGCTTGTAGATGCCGGTGACAGCGCACTGGTCGGTTTGTTGGGTCGCCATCTTGGTACCCGGGCGGAAGTCAGCCGCATTGACGCCGCCGAGCGACGCGGCGCCGGGAACCGGGCCAAGCGTCGACTCGTTGATGTCGTCGCCGGTCAGTGTGTTGTCGACCACGTCCGCTCCCAGGAAGGTGGACACGTCGAATGTGGTCAGGCTCTGGTCCTTGACGTCGGCGGACTTGACCTCGCCGTCCCCGATGTCCACGGACTTCACCTGCCCGTCGGTGATGTCCGAGCTGTTGACCGTATTGACGGCGTAGGCGGTGCCGCCCAGCGCTACGAACAGCGCGAGCAGGCCGAAGATGTTGTTGGCGAGGTAGTGGAGAAGCTTGCGGCGCATCGGGTTCCTTCCGGCGGCATACCGGCGCGAGGGCTGTTAGGCGACGCTAGAGGCTGTTGCACGGTTAGTCAACGCACAACCGGGGGATTGGGGCAGCGCTGAAAAGCCGCGGTTCGATTCCTTCCCGGCCCACTGAACGGCCTGTCTGGGGACCAACGGAAACGTGGCCCGGCCAGATCTGAGAGGGTTGCGCACATGCTCCGTGCACGCACCCTCCTCGCTCTCTTCTGCGTCCTCTCCATCAGCCTCGTCGCCGCCGCAGACGCGAGCGCCGCGCTGACCGCGCGCGGCAGCGCGCGTCAGGTGCAGGTTACGGGCGCGACACCCGGGGCGGAGGTTGTGTTGGCCCGCCATGGCAAGCTCGTGCAGCACGCGAAGGCGGGGTCGCTCGGTGGAGTGGTTTTCCGCGACGTCAGGCCGAGGCGGGGCTACCACGTCCTTTCGGGCGGGCAGCGGACCGGCGCGGTGCGCGTGTATACAAACCGGCCGGCCCCGCTCCACACGGGCACCTACGGCCAGACGCTGGGGGAGGGCTATCAGTACCTGACCACGCGCGACGGCACGAAGCTCGCGGTCGACGTCCGGCTGCCCGGGCCGATCGACAAAGGCCCCTATCCCACGGTCGTCGAGTACTCGGGCTACGGGTACGCCCGTCCGTCGGGACCCGAGAGCGGCATCTCCGTCATCGGCAACCTGATCGGCTTCGCCGTCGTCGACGTGAACATGCGCGGCACGGGCTGCTCGGGCGGCGCGTTCGACTACTTCGAGCCCAACCAGGCGCTCGACGGGTACGACGTCATAGAGACTGTCGCCCGCCAGAGCTGGGCCATGCATCACAAGGTCGGGATGATGGGCATTTCCTACGGCGGCATCTCGCAGCTCTTCGTGGGTCAGACGAACCCGCCGAGCCTGTCCGCGATCACGCCGCTGTCGGTGATCGACAACACCGCCACGACGCTCTACCCGGGCGGGATCCTCAACACCGGCTTCGCCCTCTCCTGGGCCAAGGACCGTGTCCACGACGCGCTCCCGGCCTCACCGACCGGCGGCCAGCCTTGGGCCTACGAGCGCATCCAGAGCGGCGACACGACGTGCAAGCAGAACCAGGAGCTGCATCCCGAGGCAGTCGACCTGCTGACGAAGATCGACGAGAACAAGTACTACAACCCGACCGTCGCCGACCCGCTTGCGCCCGTGAACTTCGTGCACAAGATCCACCGGCCCGTGTTCCTCGCCTGCCAGTGGACCGACGAGCAGACCGGCGGCCACTGCGGTGACCTGGCCAGCCGCCTGACGGGCACGCGACACGAGTTCATCACCTTCACGAACGGAACCCACATCGACTCGCTCGACCCGGTCACGTTCAACCGCTGGTACGACTTCCTAAAGCTCTACGTGGCCCAGCAGGCGCCGGGCGTGCCCGCCGCACGCGCGCTCGCACCGACGATCTACTCCGCGGCGATGGGCGTCCCGAACGTCAACCTGCCCGACGACCCGATCCAGGCGATCGCGGACTACGGCGCGTCGAAGTCGGCCTTCGAGGCGCTGAAGCCCGTGCGGGTCCTGTTCGACACGGGCGCCGGGGGCAGCGTGCCCGGCGCACCGGTGGCCGGGTTCGAGCGGTCCTTCGACCGCTTTCCGCTGCCGGGCACGTATCCGCGCTCGTTCTACTTCGGGAGGAACGGGACGTTGCGCGACTTCGAGCCTCCGGCCGCCGGCGAGGACTCGTTCACTTGGGACAAGGCAGCACGCCCCGCGACCTCGTTCGTGGGCAACACCGGCCCGGGCGGCCTATGGGGCACCTCGCCGGACTACACGTGGAAGCAGAACCCCGAGGGCACCGCCGTCTCCTACGTGAGCAGTCCGCTCGGCGCGACGAAGACCGTCGTCGGCCCCGGCGCGGTGTACACGTGGATCAAGGCCTCGGTGCCGAAGGTCGACCTCCAGGCCACGATCACCGAGATACGGCCGGACGGCAAGGAGACCTTCGTGCAGAACGGCTGGCTGCGGAGCGACGCCCGCACGCTCGACCGCCGCAAGAGCACGCTGCTCGAGCCCGTCCCGACCCTACGCGAGCGCGACGCTGCGCCGCTGCCGGCCGGCCGCTGGGCGAAGATCGCGATCCCGCTCTACTACCAGGGCCACGTGTACCGCAAGGGCTCGCGGATCCGGGTCCAGATCGCCGCGCCGGGCGGCGACCAGCCCGTGTGGGCCTTCGCCGAGGCGGACCCGAAGGGCACGGCGAAGGTGCAGATCGCCCGCTCTTCGCGCTACCCGTCGCGGCTTGTGCTGCCGTTCATCCCAAAGGTGGACGTGCCGACCCCGCTCCCGCCCTGCCCGGGGCTGCGCGGCGAGCCGTGCCGGCCGTACGTGCCCTACGCGAACCGCTGAGGAGCGAGCGAGAGTCCGCAGCCGCAGCGGGCGGGTGCTCTATTCGAGCTGGGTGCGTTGCCGGCCGTCCGGCTGAATGCCGTTTCTCCCAGCCGGCGAAGGGCGATGACGATCCGCGTGAGGATGCCGTGTCCCGACCAGTGTCCCAAGTCGGCAGATCTAACCCGAGTGCACTTGAGCCAACTGGCTGTACCAGAGCCAAATCGACCCACTCGAGGTGCTGCGGTCCGACTCATAATCCGTCGGTACCCACGGGGTACCGAGCTGTCACCGGAATCGCGCGGGGCCAGAAGGCGGAGTGATGGGCCTACTCCGACAGCGCCACGGCTTCGAGGGCCTGCGACTGGTCGTTGTAGTAGTCGAGCCGCAGCAGCATGCCGTCGCGGAAGGTCCACACCATCGCGTCTCCGCGCTCCACCGTCACGCCGCTACGCGCCCCCACAGCCCGTATGCGGAAGAGCGAGACCACTCGCTCGCCCACGTCGACCAACCGCTCGACCGCCATCTCGTAGCTGTTCCAGCTCTCGGCGAAGTCGGCCAGCCACCGAGCCATGCCCTCCGGTCCCCTGTATGTCCCGGCGTCGAGGATGTCGTGATCGAAGACCTCGGTGTCGGAATCGATTCTGTCCCAGATCGGCTCTCCCGATCTGCTGAAGCGCTAGTGCGCCTCGCTCACGATCTCCACGTTCTCCTGCGACATCGCCTACTCCGCCAGCCCCCAGGCTTCGAGGGCCTGTTGTTGGTCGTTGTGGTACCCCTTTTTCGACCTTGCCCGCCCGCAGCGTGCAGACCAGGGCATCACGCCGAGAGAGCTCGAGGCCGCTTCCTTTGCCCTTGGCATGCACCAAGAACAGGCCGATGGCCCTGTCCTTGCCTACGGGCCGCACGTGCACGTCCTCCAAACTCCAACTCTCCCAGCTCTCCATCCAGCTCTCGATCCATTTGCGGACATTGTCGCGTCCTCGGAAGCGCTCGGTGTCAAGGCTGATGTCCAGATCGTCGATCTCAACCTCGGGGTCCACCTCAGCGAGTACCGGTTGCCAGTTGCCGCTGGCCTGCGCCCTCGGAAGCGCTTCGATAAACCGACGAACTACCTCCACGTTCTCCTCCGACATCGCCCGCTGAGTATCCCCCGCCGAGTGTCTGCTCCGCTAGAGGGGGGGCAGAGAACCGCGAACCCTCAGCTGCTCACGCGAACCGGCGGCGAGGCACCGATGGTGTGGCCGAGCCCGTCCTCGGCCGAGACCGCCACGTACTTGACGCGTGCCGCCAAACGCGTGGTCGTGTCCAGGCCCTTCCAGCCAACTGCACCGACCGGCCTCAGCGACCGAGGGTCGGGGCCGGCAAGGATGCGCCAGCGGGCGACGTCCGTAGCGCCGTTCCACGTGACCTCGACCGAGGTGCCGCCGCTGTGGTCGTCCCGCGCGGCCACGGCCGGCTGCGTGGTGGGATGCCCGGTCCAGGGGAAGCTGTAGGCGCGGTAGGTGTCGTAGCCGGGCGGGAGCTCGGCGTCGAACAGCAGTCGGCCGTCGGGGGCGAGCTCCGAGAGGATGCCCAGGCGCCCCCAGCCGACGAACAGATTTCCGTTCGAGAGGCGCTGCGAGTTTCCCTGCGAGGGCACGGACAGCCCGCGCGGGAACTTCACTGAGCGGACGAGCGTGGCCCTCATCGTCCGACGGTCGAGCCGTACCGTGATGATCCGGGACGACGCCCGAACGGGTCGGCCGTTCGACTCGTTGTCGAAGATCCGGAGCGTGTCGGGCCCCGTCGACACCGGGTCGTGCTGCCATGCGAAGCGGACGCCGGGGCCAAGCCGGAAGTCGCTGTGCTTGCCGCCGAGCTGCCAGATGATCTTTCCTGTGTGGCGGTCGACCTCGTAGACGGTCCATGTGTGCCGGCTGGAGATGAGAAGGTTGCCGTCGGCGGCGAGGCTGGCCGAGTTGACGTGGAAGTAGTCGTAGAGGCGACCGGGACGCTTGGGGGCCGGCTGATAGCTGTCGCTGAGCGGGACGTGGGCGAGGCTGTGCCAGTCGAGCAGGACTCGGCCGGTGGCCACGTCGACCTCTTGGACGATTCCGTCGTAGACCCTGCCGTTGCGCGGGCCACCGACCGAGGTGAGGTCGCGATGCGTCTCGTGGTACGCGGTCATCAGCGCCGTCCCCTGTGGGGTGAGCCTGAACGTGTGCTGATCGGCCTGGAAGCCGTCCCCAGCGTGCACCCGCGCGATCACGTGGTACGAGGTGTCGGCGATCACGCCCTCGCCCTCGCCGTGGCCGGCGCCGCTGATGCTCCTTCCCTGCCACCAGGTGAGGACCGGCCTGCTCCGGTAGCGCTCGACGCGGAAGTCGCTGGCCACCTGGCCAGGCGGCAGTGGCTTGAACCAGACCGGGCGGCCGCGCTTGTCGATGATCAGCGGCCCCCCCTGCTCGCCGAGCGACGGCGAAAGGTCCTTCGCGCCGAGGAAGATCAGCCCCGGGGCGAGCCCGGCGGATCGGTCGGGCACGGTCACCTTCGGCGGCCGGAGGCCGGCCGGGGCGCTCACCGGGCCGACGCTGGCGCTGGCCTGGCGGGAATCTCCGGAGTGCCCGCTGGTGAGGGGGAGGACCAGCGCGCCGACCGCCAGCACGCCGAGCGCGATCCCGCCGTGGCGGAGCTGGTCCGAGGGCTTCTTCGCCTGACCCATGGCGAGAGTCTTAGCCGGGTCTTATGAACGGAAGCTGAAGGGTCTCCGCTTGGCGTCGCTGAGTCCGCCGCCGCACTCATCGTCCGTTCAGCGCGGGCGTCCGCCGCAACTCCTGCCCTCTACTCATTCCCCGTCGGTGGTTGGTTCAATTCCTACCCGACCCATCAGGTCCGATGCGGATGAGCGGCACGTGAGGCGGAGGTCGGCAACGGATTGGGCAACGTGACGGGGGACGATCTCCTTGTCGGGCCGGGGACGTTGGGCACTCGGTGGGTGCAGTCCAAAGATCTGCCTTCTACTCATGCCCCTCTTCGTCGCCCCGGGGGGCTGGAGCGAGGCCGACGGCGCGCGGCTTCGGCGTAGGCGTCAGCGAAGCCGTCTGCTTGGCGGTCGAGCGTGAATCGTTGTTGCGCCCGGGCACGCCCCGCCGTGGCTAGTCGTGCCCGGGCAGCGGGGTCATTGGCCAGGCCGACGATTGCTTCCGCTAGCGCGACCTCGCTCGCCGGCTCGCTGGCTCGTCAGGTGGATTCCGGGAATACACGGAGACGAGCGTGGAGCCAGGCGGGGGTTGAGCACTTACTTGCGGAAGGCGATCGCCGGCAACGAGGCCGGAAACGGCCAGAACACTCCGCCTGGAACCTTGGAGAAGACCGTGGGCATGGAGACGCCGACCAGCCTCTGAATCCGGAGGGCGGGGGCGTCCTCTGTAGGCGAGAGGCGGCTCGTCTACCGGGCGTCGAACACGACTAGGCTGGCGATCAGCCCCACCGGCGTGCTATTCGGGCGTGCTCGGCGGGACGATCGCGCTCGCGGACGGGGGCGTCCTGCTCTGATGCTGCTGTCCGACCCAATCGTCGAGTAGCTGCCAGCGCTCGTACAGCCAGGCGATGCGCTCGTCGTGATCGGTGGGAACGTCGGCGGCGGGAGAGCGCCAGAAGCGGACGCGCACGGTGGTGCCCACCAGGCCGCCGGCCCAGATGTCCCGGATGTACTCGAAGCCGTCGAGGCCCACGTGGCCGCACACCACCACGTCGGCCCCGCGGCTCTCCTCGAGCAGAGCCAGCGGACCTCCGAGACGGGGCGGGAGGAGATTTTGGAGCCGGTTGGCCAGCGGGGAGATCGCCGGCTGGCGCTCGGCGATCAGCTCCTGCGCTCGGGCGAGCTTCTCGGGGGTGTGGCGGGTGCCCTCCGGGTAGATGACGATGCCCTCGCCCTCGCCGAGGTCGTGCGCCAGCCTCCGCAGGCGCGCGACCTCTCCGGCCATGTCGTCGGACGCTCGCCGCACGAAGTTCGTGGGCACCCAGCGCCCGCCGACGTCGATGGTGGGGAGCATCTCCAGCTCGTGCTTGATCACGAACCGCAGGCCGAGCCCATGCGCGTGCCCGATCACCGCATCGGGAAGCGCGTTGTCGATGATGCTCGCGTGCCGGATGAGGATCAGCACCGGGCCGGGGCCGGCATGCTCGAGACCCTCGATCTCGAACGTCAGCCCGAACAGGACCCGTACGCCCTCCAGGTGGCTGCGCGCCCAGTGGATGCGCAGGTCGTAGACGAGGCGCCGGCGCCTGAGCGAGCCCCGGCCCAAGGGGCCACCGGTGACCAGGTAGATGAGCGCCAGGCCGGCGACGCCCCTGAGCTCGCCGAACAGGAACCACCACGCCATGCAGGCCAGCCGCATGGCCATCCACGGCTTGCGGCGAACCAGCCATAGCGCGAGGTCCACCAGGGCCGCGGCCGGCAGCACCAGCGGAATGGCGATCGTGAGCACCACGAACGCCCCCGCCTCGATGGCGATTCCCTTCGCGCGGCGCTGCAGCCGAGCCCCGCGCGGGCCCTCGTCCGGGAACAGCGGGCCGCGAGTCACCCGCTTCACGCGCATGCCCGCGAGCCTATCCGGAGTGGCGGCGCTGAGCTGAGCCGACCGGGGCGGGCTATCCTGCGCGCGGGTCACGCGTGCCGGTCACGAACAGCACAGAGTTCTCGCGCGAGGAGGTCGGGCTTGCGTTGCGCAACCCGGGCATGCCCCTCGAGGCGCTGCGGCGGCCGATCACGCCGATCGGGATGCACTACGTGCTCGTCCATTTCGATATCCCCGATGTGGACCCGGCTACGTTCGAGCTGGTGGTGGAGGGCCTCGTCCGCAACCCCGCGGCTCTGACTCTCGAGGAGCTGCGCGCGCGGCCCGCAGTGTCGATGCCGGTGATGATGGAGTGCGCCGGTGGTGGGCGGGCGCACCTGGCGCCGCGCCCGGTCTCGGCGCCGTGGCACGACGAGGCGGTGGGGTGCGCCGAGTGGACAGGCACGCCGCTGCGCGGCGTCCTCGAGGCCGCCGGACTGCTGGACGAGGCCGTGGAGCTGCTGTTCACCGCCTCCGACCGGGGAGTCGATCAGGGCGTGGAGCAGGCCTACCAGCGCAGCCTGCCGGTGGAGGAGGCAATGCGCGAGGACGTGCTGCTCGCCTACGCGATGAATGGGCTGCCGCTACCGGCGTCGCACGGCTTCCCGCTGAGGCTCATCGTCCCCGATTGGTATGGCATGGCGTCGGTCAAGTGGCTGAGGCAGATCACGGCGATCGCGCAACCGTTCGAGGGTGTTCAGCAAACGCTCCTCTACCGCTACCGGAGCTCGGAGGACGACCCGGGCACGCCGGTCACCCGCAAGAGGCCCCGCGCGCTGATGGCCCCGCCGGGGATACCGGAGTTCTTCTCGCGCGCCCGGCACGTGCCCGCAGGTCGCACGTTGATCGAGGGGCGTGCGTGGTCCGGAGGGAGTGATGTAAGCCGCGTGGAGTTCAGCGCCGACGGCGGGCTCGCCTGGGACGACGCACGGCTCGAGGAGCCGAACGCCAGGCACGGCTGGAGCGGCTGGTCCTACGAGTGGGACGCGGCCGACGCGGGCGACCACGAGCTCTGCGTGCGCGCGACGGACAGCGCGGGAAACGTTCAGCCGCTCCACAGCGGCGACACGTGGAATCAGGGCGGATACGGCGTGAATGCCGTGCAGCGCGTGACCGTGCGCGTCGGCTAGCGCTGGTCATGGGCCCTGGTCGGGTTGGGGGCGTGGGAGGAGCACCCGCGGCGTCGGGACGGGCGAAGCGGCTCCCGCGTGACCGAGGACCTCGAAGCACCGGGGGGGGGCCCGCACATCTGGTTCATGCGCTGGGACCCGTGACCCGGGCCGGCACCCTCTCGTCCGGCGAGCTGCCTTTGGTGGTGGCCATCACGACCGTGGCGGTGGAGCACAGACACACTTCACCCTCGCCTTCCCGTTGCTGGGACTGCGGCTGCGCGACGGCCGCTCGGACGCGGATAGGGTGCTGCGCGTGAAGGGCGCCTGATCCTTGGACCTCGAACTCACAGACAAGGTCGCCGTCGTCACCGGGGCGGGCAAGGGCATCGGGCTCGCCGTGACCGAGGCGCTGGTGGCGGAGGGCGCGTTGGTGATCGCGGGGTCGCGGACCACCGAGGCCCTCGACGGGCTCGAGCGCGTGACCCCGGTGGCAGTGGACCTGGCCTCGCCAGGCGGCGCGGCTGCGCTGGTGCAGCGCGCCCTCGACGATCACGGTCGCGTGGACATCCTGGTGAACAACGTGGGGGCCGTGCGAATCCGGCTGGAGGGCTTCTTCGGCACCAGTGACGAGGACTTCGAATGGGCGATGCAGATGAACTTCTTCATCGCACTGCGCGCGACGCGGGCGGCTCTCGCCGCGATGGTCGAGCGTGGGTCGGGGGCGATAGTGAGCGTCGCGTCGGTGAACGCCTTCTTCCAGCCCGACGCCGGCACGATCGACTACGGGGCCGCCAAGGCTGCGCTCGTGAACCTGACCAAGACGCTCTCCCAGGAGTTCGGGCCGCGCGGGATACGCGTCAACGCGGTGTCGCCCGGACCGGTGGGCACGGACCTCTGGCTGGGCGAGCACGGGGTGGCGGAGACGGTGGCCGCGGCCACCGGAGTGGACGCCGACGTGGCGCGGGAGCAGATCGTGGCCGGGATCGGCGGCTTTGCCACCGGTCGCTTCACCACACCCGCGGAGGTGGCCACGCTGATCACGCTGCTGGCCTCCGAGCGCACGGCGAACGTGACCGGCGCGAACTACGTGATCGACGGCGGGCTCATCAAGACGACCTAGAGGGCGGGCATCACCGCGCCCCGCTCAGTGCAGGCCGATGAGGTCCACCACGAACACGAGCGTCTCGTCGGGACCGATGACCCCGCCGGCCCCGCGCTTGCCGTAGCCCAGCATCGGCGGGATCGTGATGCGCCGGCGGCCGCCGACCTTCATCCCGGCCACGCCCTGGTCCCAGCCCTGGATCACCTGGCCCTTGCCCAGGCCGAACTTGAACGTGTCCCCACGGTCCCACGAGGCATCGAACTCCTCGCCGCTGGACCACGACACCCCGACGTAGTGGACCTCCACGACCCGTCCGGCCACCGCCTCCTCGCCGTCGCCCACGACCAGGTCGTCGGTCTCGAGCTGGTAAGAGGGCGCCTGGCCCTCGGGGATGTCGATCTGAGGCTTCTCTTGGCTGGACACGCCGGGCACGCTACCTAGTCCGGGCCGCGGCGCCGCCCGGCCTCGCGGTCCTCGTCCGGCCATGACCCGTGCTCCGAGAAGTACTCGCGTGCCTCGTTCTCGCGGTCGCGGTCGGCGTCGCCACTCACGCCGATCCGGTGGAGCACGTTCAGGAGCAACACCGACACCCCCGCCCCGAAGAACAGGGCAAAGCCCTCGTTGCGGTTGCTCTCGGGCGCGACCGCCAGGATCACGAATCCGGCCGCGATCAGCAGGATCGGGAGCCCGTAGCGCACGAACAGAACGAACTTCGAGGTGGGCTCGGCGGTGAGCGGGTCGCGCATCACCCCCTATTGATAGTCCCTCGGCGCCCGTTGTCTTGCGAGGGCGGCAAGCCGAAGAGCCGCCCCTACAACGGGACGGGTACGCCGACGGAGCCAGCGCCCCCTTCGGTACCGCGGCACTCGACGACCAGCAGATGTCGATCTTCCCCGCCGGCTCGTACTGAGCGCGACTAGCGCGGGCGGTGGTTCGGCACCTGCACGACCTGCTGGAAGGTCGGCCGGTTGATCCAGGGGATCGAGGGCACCGTGATGGCGCCGATGGCGCGGAAGCGAACCGCGTCGTAACAGGGCTGGTCACCGGCGGTGCAGCCACTGTCCGTATAGAGCGTGGTCTTCGGCACGGCGAGGGCGGCCTTCAGCGAATCGACCAGGGCGGTGCGGCACTGCGTCAGGTTGCCGTTGCCGCAGTACCCGCGTGAGAAGGCCTGCTGGACCGGGTCGCCGAGGAGCTTCCGCAGGTCCTTGTGGACGTAGCCGTACCACCCGTCCTGGTACGCGCTGCCCAGGTGGGCGCCGTGATTGTTGGGCGCGTTGTCGAGCCCCACGACGCCCTGGATCTTGTCGTAGAGCGTGGAGCCCAGCACGGGCTTGTACATGGCCTCCACGGCGCGTGGCCACCAGGCGTCCATGATCTGGATCGCGTCCGCGTCCTCGTAGGCGCCGTCCTTGTTCTTATCTATCCGGTGCGAGCCCTTGTAGAGCCAGATGCTGAGCTTCCGGACGGCTTCGGCCACGTCGGGGTCGCTCGAATTGCCGATCACCCGCATCATCAGGATGGCCACCCGCTCACCACGGAGGTCGACGCTGCCCGCGTACTCCATCGAGTCGATCAGCTGGGGCAGCGTCATCTTGGCCCCGCCGGCAAGCCTGCGGTCGATCTGGAGATCGAGCATCTGCGAGCGGTACAGGGGCCCGTAGCTCCAGTTTCCGTCGGCCGCGGCAAAGCCGGGTGCCTGCTTGTTGTTCCAGGAGGTCAGGTACCCCTGGTTGACCACCTGCGGGTGCTCGGCGAACGGTGTGTACGAGGCCGTCTGGTTGCTCGCGTTGAAGTTCTTCCAGTCCCACTCGCCGGTGCCCCAGTTGGGCACGGCGTAGCTGACCCCGCTGGCCCGCTGCGGGTTGTCGCCCGAGTTGAAGTAGCCGATGTCCTGGTCGTCCGCGTAGAGCCAGTTGAAGGTGAAGCCGATCTTCGAAGCGGCCTGCTGGAAGTCCTGGACGTTCTTCATCTTCGAAGGCCGGTTGAAATCCGAGAACCCGCGCGCCGAGTCGGCCTCGTGGAAGTAGGTGGAGCGCTCGCGGGCGAAGGCCACGGGCATGCCGCGGACCGTGCCGCGCTTGTGGACGATCCCGTGCACCGTCCGCTGGGCCGTGAGCGTGTAGGTCTCCGCCGGGGAGGGGTCCGCCGCGTTCGGGGTGATCTGGTTGGTCCGGGTCAGCGTCTCCATGGCCCGGCACTGGCCCTTGTAGAGGTAGTGCGTGGACTGGATCGTGGGCGCTGAGCCGTCCGGCTCGCAGAGCTTCTCGGCGAAGGTGTCGATGATGTCCTGGCCGGCGGAGGTGGCGGACCAGGAGTAGTCCTGTCCGTGACCGAGCAGGACGTATGGGCTCACGCCGGCGAAGGCCGCGCCGGTCGCGTCGATGTCGGGTCCGTGCAGGTCCTCCTCGACCAGGATCTGGGGCATGAAGTACCCCACCTGCGGTCCCATGACGGCCAGCGGGTGGCCGGTGGCCGAGTTCTGCTTCGCCACCAGCAGCGCGTTGGAGTTGGCCTTCATGATCCCGACCGGAGCGATGATGCTCTTCGACAGCGCGGCCGCGCTGGGCGCCGGGCCGTCCGGGTCCACCAGCGAGCCGGGGTCGGGCTTGGCCACGGCTGCCGAGTTGGGGTTGCTCGAGGTCTGGTATGGGAAGGACGTGCCGCGCACAGTGGTGGGAGCCTCGGGGTCGTTCTCGCGGCGGAAGTCGTTCCAGACCAGCGTGCCGTCGATGGGGCCGAACTGCTGCCTGGCGGCTCCGAGCACGTCGGCGCTCTCGACCTCCGAGCCTCCGCCCTTGCCGAAGATCCCGCCAACGAGCGCGGCGGTGGCGATCACGTCCGTGGCCTTCCAGTCCTGGAGGGTCTCGCCCACGGCCGCGTACTCCGCCGGCATCTTCGTGGGGTCGAGCCGCGCCTCGGCGATGTACTTGTTCACGCCCGCCACGTAGTCGGCCACGTCCTGCTGAAGCGCCGCCCCCTCGGGGCCGTAGAGGTCGTCCATCTGGTCCACCTGCTTCTGCAGGTCGGCCTCGTTGTAGGGGGAGGACTCCCATACGTCCTTGTCCATCGCCTTGTTGGCTCCGCCGGCGAAGCCGGACAGCTCGCCACGACCCGCGTGGCGCAGGACGTCCATGAAGAAGAGCCGGTCCTCGGCCCCGGCGTACCCGGCGCCGAAGATTGTGTCCGAGCGAGTGGTGCCGTATACGTGCGCCACACCGAAGTTCTTGTCGCGCACGATGATCACCCCTGCGCGCGGGCTGTACGTGCGCTCCTCTTCGCCGGCCTTCACGCCGAACGTCGCGTCCTTGAAGTAAGTGTTGATCCCGGCGGAGGTGAGGCCGGGAGTCGCGTACTGAAGGTCGCGGTACATCGCGAGCTGGTCGTTGGTGTGCGCCGGGTAGGTGCCGTTACCCAGGAACTGCGCGTAGTCCGTGACGTTGAACACGCCGTGCGTGCCCGGCGGCAGCACGTTGTGGAAGCCGCCGAAGTCGTTCGTGCCGTAGGGCTGGCGGGCGGCCTGGGCGGGCATGGCGGCGAGCAACGCCGAGAGCGCCAACACGCCGACTATAAGAATCGATCTCCTCATCCCTGCCAGGCGCGCGATCCGCCGGCGGGCAGACCGTAACCGACCGCTGCCCCAAAGGGAAGGGGCAAGCGGCCGCGGGTCCGGCTGCAAGCTTGCCGTCGCAGGGAGGTCGGCCGCCCGGGTCACCGAAACGGCCAGCCATGGACGAGCTCGCCTGTGAGCACTGCGGGGCGCACCTGCCGGTGCCCTTCTGGAGATGGAACCGCCGCCTGGCCGACGACGGCGGCGCCAGTGGCACCGTCAGGTGCGGCGTATGCGGCTGGCGCTACGAGCTCAATCGTGAGTCGCGCGAGTGGAGGGTGGTGGGGGAGCAGCCGCCCGCCCACGCTCCCGGGCGCCCGCGCCTCGACCTGAGCTGAGCGGCGCACGACGCCGCTCAGCGCGTGCGCGCGGTTAAAGAAACGACCGCAGTAGCCGAAGGGATTACTTGGGCCGCCGACGGACGGCGGCCCGTGATCCCATGCGCACACGCTTCCTGACTCTCGACCAGCTCGACCAGCGCGACGAGCGAGCCTGGCGGCAGCTCGCGGATCGCAGCGCCGAGGCCAACCCGTTCTTCGAGCCGGAGTTCGTCCTGGCCGCGGCGCGGCATCTCGCGCCGCGCGGGGGAGGGCTTCTGGTGGCGGAGGAGGGCGCCGACTGGGTGGCCTGCCTCCCGGTGAGCCAGCGTGCCACCAAGCTCCAGGTGCCCGTGATCGCCGGATGGCGCACGCCCTACTCGTTCCTGGGCACTCCGCTCGTGGCCCAGGGGGCCGAGCGCGTGCTGCCCCGTCTCGTCTCCGAGATCCAGCGCGGGCGTCTCTCCGGGGTGACCATGCTCGACCAGATCTCGCACCGAAGCGTCGCCTGGCAGGCCATCGAGGACGGCGTCGGCCGGGGCGAGCTCGTGGCCCTCGCACGGCGTGACTTCGACCGTGCCGCCTTCGCGCCCGAGGGGGACAGCCCCGAGCTGCCGCTCAGCTCGCGCCGGCGCGCCGACCTCCGGCGCACCCGCCGGAGGCTGGAAGAGCTGCTTGGCGGCGACGTGGAGCTGGTCCAGGTGGATCCCGTCGGTGGCGCCGTGGACGAGTTCCTCGCGCTCGAGGGGTCCGGATGGAAGGGCAACGCCGGCACCGCCCTGTCCGCCCGCGCGTCACACGCCCGCTTCTTCGCCGACCTCTGCCGCGGATTCGCGCGCCAGGGACGGCTCGAGATGATGGCGCTGCGCTGCGCCGGGCGCACCCTCGCGATGGTCACTCTTCTTGCCGCCCGCAACTCGCGCTACGCCTTCAAGATGGCGTTCGACGAGGAGTTCCGGAAGCAGGCGCCGGGCGCGCAGCTGATCGTGGAGTTCACCGAGCACCCCCGGGACGGCGGTGCCCACTACATGGACTCGTGCGCCGACCCGGACAACGAGATCATGAACCGCCTCTGGCCCGACCGCCGCGCGCTCGTGTCGGTGGCGCTCGCCCGGCCCGGGGTCCGGGCCGGGGTGCTGAAGCGCGCCCTGCGCATCGCCGGGCGGGGGCCCGCCGTAGCCGGCGCGCAGCCGCGGCCGGCTACGGAAGTGGCGACGCGCTGAACTGGAAGGGGCTGGCGGCCTCGGCGCTGCGCGCCGGCCCGTCCGTCTTGCCGGGCGCCTCGAAGTAGATCGTCCGGAAGGAGTTCAGCTTGCTCGCGCCCGCCGTCCGCGGGTCGGTGTTCGGAATGGCGGCCGCGCTGCTCCACGGGCCACTCGCCCCGATCGCCTGGTTGTCCCCGGTGCACTGCGTCTCCACCCCGGTGCTCGCGGGCGTGCTGTCGTCGAGGTAGTAAGACGTGGCGGGAAGCCCGGCGATGTCCGTGTCCACGGTGTGCGCCATGGAGAGGCCGCCCTGGGGGCCGTCCACCGTCTCCCAGGAGAGCGGCCCGGCCGTGACCGTGTCGGGGTTCCCGTCGATGGTCACGCCGCCCGTGTTGTTGGTGTTCTTGTAGGTCATCCCGATGGCCGCGGACGAGTAGTCGAAGTAGTCGAGCGGGCCGGGCACGGCGTGGACGCGCAGGAAGGTGCGCACGTCCTCGCGGCGGTCGTAGAAGACGTGCTCGCGCTGGGTGAGGGGGCCGCTGTTGGCGCCGATGTAGGAGCGGATGGCGCGCACGGGCCCGCTCTTGTTGGCCACGAACGCGCCCTCGGCGGCGTCGAAGGTGTCCTCGCTGCGGCCGCAGGTGCCGGGGGCGAGCCGGGCCTTGGCCCGGTCGAGGATGTCCACGCCGGTCGCGTCGCCCGCCGTCACGTTCAGCTCGTCGCGCAGCCAGCGATCGGAGAAGTGGGTCGAGTAGTAGGGCGTGGTGACGGTGGAGTCCTCGGGGTTGGGACCGGCGGCCAGCTTGTATTTCGTCTTGTAGTCGCCCGCGATCAGGTTGAAGTTGTAGGTCACGTACTGCTTGCCGGCACCGGGGCTGAGGTTGCCCGAGCGCTTGAAGAGGTAGACCCAGCCGTCGCGCGTCTTGCCTCCGAGGGTCGTGCGCACGCGCAGCTTCACGCCGCTGTTCGCCACCACGCCGGGGGGCACCCCCGCGTCACCGGGAGCCTCGAGCCCGGTGTCCCGCGCCATGAACGCGATCTCGTCGTCCGCGTCAACGTTCGGATTCGCGTCCGCCCCCGTGAAGGTCCCGGGGTCCGCGTACACCGTGGTGGTGAAGTCCACGGTCTGGGCGCTGTTGTAGACCTGGGTGAAGTTCACCTGCTTGCGCTCGTCCACCTGGACCGGCAGCTGTCCCCAGCCGTCGATATACCGGAACGCCACCACGTCCTGAGCGGCCACGCTCGAGAGCGCGGGCACGTCCGCCCCGGTGAGCACCACCGGATCGTCGGGGCGGTTGAGCGTGCAGCCCGTGACGGTGAGGACGAGCGCGACGGCGGTCAGGGGCAGGAATCTCTTGGCGGTGATCATCGGCCAGCGACCCTAACCCGCATGAGGCAAGCCGGTCAAGCCGCATAACGCCGTACGGCGGGCCGGCGGCGGCCTTCGCCCATAATCGAGCGCGTGGAAGACGTGGTCATTCTCTGCGGCGGCCGGGGCACCCGGCTTCAGGAGCGCACGCAGGCCATCCCGAAGCCGCTGGTGGAGGTGGGGCACAGCCCCATCCTTTGGCACGTGGTGCGGATCTACGCCGCGCAGGGCTTTCGCCGCTTCCTCGTGGCCACGGGTTACAAGGGCGAGCTGATCGAGCAGTTCGCGGCTGCCGAGCCCTGGCCCGACGGCGTCACCGTGGAGTGCGTGGACACCGGGCTCGAGACGCCCACCGGCGGGCGGATCAACCGCCTCCGGGGGCACATCGGCGACCGGCCCTTCTGCACCACCTACGGGGACGGCGTGGCCGACGTGGACCTGAACGAGCTGCTCGGCTTCCACCGCGCGCACGGGCGCATTGCCACGATGACCGTGGTCCGGCCCACGCTCCAGTTCGGGGTCACCGAGATGGACGGCGAGGGGGCGGTGCTCGGCTTCCACGAGAAGCCGCGCTCCGAGCACTGGATCAACGGCGGCTTCTTCTGCTTCGAGAACGCGGTGTTCGACTACCTCACCGATTCGAGCGTGCTCGAGCGGGAGCCGCTGGAGGGCCTCGCCGCCGACGGCGAGCTCCGGGGATACAGGCACACCGGCTTCTGGAAGCCGATGGACACCTACAAGGACTCGGTCGAGCTGAACGACCTCTGGGCGAGCGAGCGTCCACCCTGGAAGCTCTGGAGCGACTAGCGCGGCTGCGCTGAAGGAACTTCGCGGCGGCGGGCGAATCAGTCGCCCGTGAGCCGCTCTGGAACCACCGCGCTGAGCCTGTCCGACGAGATCCGCCAGCGCTTCGACGAATTCTCCCGCTCTCAGAAGGACGTCGGCCAGTACATCGTCGACCACCTCGAGGAGGCCGCCTTCCACACCGCTGAGGAGCTGGCCCGCCGGGCCAACACCTCGAGCTCGACCGTCGTGCGCTTCGCACAGGCGCTCGGCTTCGACGGCTTCCCGGAGCTTCAGTCCTCTGCGCGCGACGAGTACCGCCGCGCCCGCGAGTCGGGCGAGGGACAGGCTGAGGTGTCCGCTCCGCCGCTCTTCCCGATCGACCAGACCGAGTTCGAGGCGGCCCTTGCCGCCGACCACACGAACGTGGCCGAGACGGCGCGCCGCATCGACCGCGACGAGGTGGCGGCCGCGGTGGACCTGGTCTCTCGCGCGGAGCGAATTGTGCTCTGCGGCACCGATCAGATGGCCTTCTTCGCGAGCTACCTGCGGCACCTGCTGATGCTGCTCGACCTGCGCGCGGAGGTGGTGGCCAGCCCGAGCCAGGAGGGCTTGGCGAAGCTGGGCCGCGTGGACGAGAACACCGTGATGGTGGGTTTCTCCGCCGGCCGCCCGCACCCACTGGTGGTCCGGGCGATGAAGCTGGCGCGCAACCGGCGCGCGGCCACGATCGCGATCGCCGACGCCACGCTCTCCGAGGTGGCCAAGCTCGCCGATCACCGGCTCTACTACTCGTCGAACAGCCCGGCCTACGTCCGGTCACACTCAGCGCTGCTCGGGCTGATCCAGGCGCTGGCCTATGGGGTCTACGCGCTGGACGAGTCCGCCTACGCGGATCGCATCAAAGCCTTCCGCCTGAAGTAGCACACGCCACCCCCGCCATGGGTTAGGCTCGCCGCCCTTGAGGACGAGGGGAGTGATGATCGTGGCACTGTTGGCGGCCGTGCTGTGCGCGGCCTCCCCGGCCACGGCCGCACCCCGTAACCCGCCCGGCGTGGACTACGCCACGGCCGATCGCTGCGACCCGCTGGACCCGGCACGGTGCCTGCTCCCCTGGCCGAACGACAAATTCACGGTCAGGGACCGGAGCACTCCCACCGGCCGGCGCGTAAGCCTCGACCCGTTGTCGATGCCGGCCAACGCCGGGGGCGTGCAGATAGCGGCCTCGGACTACAACTACGCCGACGGCTTCAGCCCGGGCGCTCCAATCGTCACCAAGGTGCCCGGGCTCGACACCCCCGCGGCGCTCGCTCGCACCGGTGCGGTGCCGCTCACCGACCTCGCCCGCACATACGACAGGCGCACGCCGGTGGTGCTCATCAACGCGCGCACCCTGAGGCGCCAGCTGATCTGGGTGGAGCTTGACTCGGCCGCCACCACGCCGGCCAACACCGCCCTGCTGATCCACCCGGCCAAGAACCTGCGCGAGGGCGAGCGCTACATCGTGGCCCTGCGCGATCTGCGCGGCGCGGACGGCGCGAAGCTGAAGGCCGGCACCGGTTTCCGGCTCTACCGGGACCGCATGCGGACCTGGTCCTGGCCAATCGAGCGGCGCCGGGGGCACATGGAGGAGATCTTCTCGCGGCTCCGCAGGGTGGGGATCAACCGCCGCAGCCTCTACCTGGCCTGGGACTTCACCGTGGCCAGCGGGAAGAGCCTCTCGTCCCGGATGCGCTACATCCGCGACGACGCGTTCCGCCAGCTCGGGGACACCGACCTCGGCGACCTGAAGGTGAGCGGCTCCTCGCCGCCGTTCGAGATCACCCGCACCACCGACTTCGCGCCCTGCGGGACCGATGGTTGCCAGGCGGGGGAGAACGACGGGCTGCGCCGCCGCGTGGAGGGCACGGTCACCGTCCCGTGCTATCTCGACCAGGCCGGCTGCCCAGCGGGGTCGCGCTACGCGCTCGGCCCCAACGGGCTTCCGCACCAGACGCCGGGCAACGTCTACAAGGCGAACTTCATCTGCAACATCCCGCGCTCGGTGGACTCCACCCACCCGGGCCGCGTCTCGCTCTACGGGCACGGCCTGTTCGGCAGCGCGTCCGAGGTCAACTCCATCAGCACCGGGCCCATCGCCACCGAGCACCGGATCGTGCTCTGCGCCACCGACTGGATCGGGATGTCCTCCGGCGACCTCCCGAACACGCTCACGCTCCTCAGGGATCTCTCACGCTTCCCGACGCTGGCCGACCGCCTCCAGCAGTCGATCCTCAACTTCATGTTCCTCGGCCGGACGATGATCCACCCGCAGGGCTTCTCGGCCAACCCGGCGTTCCGGGACGCGGGCGGGTCGATGCTCGATAGCCGGAAGCTGTTCTTCTCGGGCGGAAGCCAGGGCGGGATCGCCGGCGGCGCGTACACCGCGGTGGCGCCTGACTCCACACGCTCGGTGCTGATCGTTCCCGCGATGAACTACAGCCTCCTGCTCACCCGCAGCGTGGACTTCGACGCCTTCGCGTCGATCCTGTACCCCTCCTACCCGGACGAGCTCGAGCGGCCGCTGCTGCTCTCGCTGATCCAGAACCTCTGGGACCGGGGGGAGCCGGACGGCTTCGCCCAGCACATGACCGACGACCCGTACCCCAACACGCCCGCGCACACCGTGCTTCTGCACATGGGCTACGGGGACCACCAGGTGGCCAACGTGGCGACTCAGGTGGAGGCGAGGACGATCGGCGCCAAGCTGCGCACCCCGGCCGTGGACCCGGGCCGGAGTCCCGACGTCACCCCGTTCTACGGCATCGACCGCATCCGCCACTACCCGTACGGCGGCAGCGCCCTCGTGGTGTGGGACATCGGGCCGCTGCGGCCACCCGGGTGCGGTGCGGCCGGCGCCCCCGCCTGCCTGGGCACGCCGTCGCCGCCGATCACCAACACCCCCAATCGCCTTGGCGTGGACCCGCACGGCGTGACCGGGCGCGACCCGCTCGCCCAGCTCCAGTTCTCGGAGTTCATCGGCGGGCAGTTCATAGACGTGTGCGGCACGGTGCCGTGCCACACCGCTGGATGGAAGGGACCCTGAGATGACACGCCCGCTGGCACTACTCGCCGCCCTGGCCGCCCTCGCTATCGCAGCCGCGCCTGCATCGGCCCACCACCCGCGCCCGCCGGTGCCCGCGCCCGTGGTGGCGCCGGGTTGCGACCCGCTCGGCGGCGGCGAGTGCCTCTTCCCCTGGCCCAACGACTACTTCACGCGCCGGGCACCCACCGACACCGGGCGCCAGCTTGCCCTGACCTCGTCGATGATGCCCAAGAACAAGTCGGGCGTGCCGATCGAGCCCTCGGACTACAACCGCTCGGACGGCTTCAGCCCGGGCCAGCCCATCGTCCTGAAGGTGCCCGGGCTCGACACGCCGGCGGCGATGGCGCGGACGGGCGCGGTGCCGGTCACGGACCTGGCACGGACCTACGACCGGCGGGCGCCGATCGTGGTGATCAACGCCCGCACCGGCCATCGGCAGCTCATCTGGGCGGAGCTCGACTCGAACGCCACCTCTCCGGCCACCACGGCGCTGATCATCCACCCGGGCAAGAACTTCCGTGAGGGCGAGCGCTACATCGTCGCTCTGCGCAACCTGCGCGGCGCGGACGGCAAGAAGCTCGAGGCGGGTCGTGCCTTCCAGCTCTATCGCGACCGGATCCGGACCGACTCCGCGGCCTTCGAGCAGCGCCGCTGGCACATGGAGTCGATCTTCAGGTCCCTCCGGCATTCGGGCATCGATCGCCGGGACCTCTACCTGGCCTGGGACTTCACCGTGTCGAGCGAGCGCTCGCTCTCGGAACGGATGCTGTCGATCCGCGACCGGGCCTTCGCGGACCTCGGCGACCACAACCTGAAGAACCTGATCGTGGAGGGCGTGTCGCCGAAGTACACGATCGACAAGGTGATCGACTACACGCCCGACCAGCAGCCGAACGTGGCCCGCAGGGTGGAGGGGCACGTGACCGTCCCCTGTTACCTGAACAAGGCCGGCTGTCCGCCGGGATCGCGCTACCAGCTGGGTCCCGACGGCCTGCCCCAGCGCATCCCCGGCAACAACTACGAGGCCACCTTCATCTGCAACATCCCGCGCTCGGCCACGCCGGACAATCCCGCGCGCCCCTCGCTCTACGGCCACGGCCTGTTCGGCGACGCCGGAGAGGTGGGCGCCGACAACGTGGAGCAGCTCGGCAACGAGAACAACGTGATCGTGTGCGGTGCCGACTTCATCGGGATGGCGGACCCCGACGTGGGCAACGCGGTCACCATCCTCCAGGACCTTTCGCGCTTCCCGAGCCTGGCCGACCGCCTCCAGCAGGGCTTCCTCGACTTCATGTTCATCGGCCGGACGCTGATCCACCCCGGCGGGTTCGCGGCCAATCCGGCCTTCCAGCGTGACGGCAGGCCGTTGATCGACACCCGGCGCCTCTTCTACTACGGGAACAGCCAGGGCGGGATCGCGGGCGGCGCCCTCACCGCCCTGTCCCCCGACCTCAATCGCTCCGCCCTCTACGTGGGCGCGATGAACTACAGCCTGCTGCTCACCCGCAGCGTGGACTTCGATCTCTACGCCACGATCCTCTACCCCTACTACCCGAACGAGGTGGAGCGGCCGCTGCTGCTCTCGCTGATCCAGATCCTCTGGGACCGGGGCGAGCCCAACGGCTATGCGTGGCACATGACGGACGACCCGCTGCCGAACACGCCGCCCCACAAGGTGCTCCAGCTTCTCTCGTTCGGCGATCACCAGGTGTCCAACCTGGCCACCGAGGTGGAGGCGCGCACCATCGGCTCGCACATCCGCTTCCCGGCGACGGACCCCGGGCGCCATTCGGACCGCGACCCGTACTTCGGGATCCCCCGGATCAAGCACTTCCCCTACGAGGGCGACGCGTCACTCGTGATCTGGGACATCGGTCCGCTGCGGCCTGCCGGCTGCGGTGTCGCCGGCGCGCCCGAGTGCCTGGGCACCCTGACCCCGCCGATCACGAACACGCCGCCGCGGATAGGGGTGGATCCACACGACCTGGTGATCGAGTCCGAGGCGCGGATTCGCCGCCAGATCTCGGAGTTCCTGCGCATCGACGGGCGCGTCATCAACGTGTGCGGGACCGCCCCGTGCCACGCAGCCGGGTGGACGGGACCCTGAGGGTCCCTCACCGTCGCCTTGTAATACATAGGCAGGGCCCGCCCGCTGGGTACCATTGACGCCGTGGAGACCGGAACCTTCAGAGTAAAGGCCGGCCTCGCCGAGATGCTCAAGGGCGGGGTCATCATGGACGTGGTCAACGCCGAGCAGGCCAAGATCGCCGAGGACGTGGGCGCCGCGGCCGTCATGGCGCTGGAGCGCGTGCCCTCGGACATCCGGTCCGACGGCGGCGTGGCCCGCATGTCCAACCCGACGATGATCGAGGAGATCAAGGCCGAGGTCACGATCCCCGTCATGGCTAAGGCCCGCATCGGCCACTTCGCCGAGGCGCAGGTGCTCCAGGCGCTCGAGGTGGACTACATCGACGAGTCCGAGGTCCTCACGCCCGCCGACGAGGCGCACCACATCGACAAGCACGCCTTCAGCGTCCCGTTCGTGTGCGGCGCCACCAACCTGGGCGAGGCGCTGCGGCGGATCGCCGAGGGCGCGGCCATGATCCGCTCGAAGGGCGAGGCCGGCACCGGCAACGTGGTGGAGGCCGTGCGACACATCCGCCTGATCACCGGCGAGCTCCGCCGCCTCGCCACGCTCGACGCGATGGAGCTTCCCAACGCGGCCAAGGAGCTCCGGGCTCCGCTCGAGCTGGTGCGGGAGGTGGCCGGCACGGGCCGCCTGCCCGTGGTCCTGTTCTGCGCGGGCGGCATCGCCACCCCAGCGGACGCCGCGCGGATGATGCAGCGAGGCGCCCAGGGGAACTTCCTGGGCTCCGGCAACTTAAAGTCGGCGGAACCGGAGCGCACCGGGCGGGCGATCGTGGAGGCCACCACACACTTCCAGGACCCGGAGCGCGTGGCCGCGGCGTCGCGTGGTCTGGGTGAGCCGATGGCCGGGCTCGAGATCGGGACGCTCGACGCGCCCGGCGGCGGCGGCCTGCTCCAGAACCGCGGCTGGTGAGCGCGCCGCCTGGCGGAAGCAGCCGGCTCGGCCGGCTGCGCACCGATCCTATTGTTGGGGTCCTGGCCCTCCAGGGCGACTTCGACGCGCACATGGACGTACTGCGTGAGCTCGGCGCTGAGCCGCGGGCGGTGCGCACCCGTGAGGAGCTCGAGGGCCTCGACGGGCTGGTGATCCCCGGCGGTGAGTCCACGACCATGACGCTCGGGGTGGAGCGCGAGGGACTGGCCGACCCGCTGAGGGCCTTCGTGCGGAGCGGCAAGCCGGTGCTCGGCACCTGCGCCGGGATGATCCTCCTGGACCGGGACCACCTCGGGCTGCTGGACGTGAGCGCCGAGCGCAACGCCTTCGGGCGCCAGCTCCACTCCTTCGAGGCCGACCTCGAGCTCGAGGGAATCGGCGCGCTGCGGGGAGTGTTCATCCGGGCGCCCTGGGTAAAGTCGCACGGCGACGAGGTGGAGGTTCTGGCGGAGATCGAGGGCCACCCGGTGGCCGTTCGCCAGGCGAACATCCTCGCCGTGGCTTTTCACCCCGAGCTGACCGACGACCGCAGCGTGCATCGCTGGCTCGTCCCAACCAACGGAGGCCCCCCCGCATGAGAGACCAGCGCGCCGAGGCACTCGCGCAGATCCTCGTCCGCTACTCGACCAAGGTGCAGAAGGGCGACGTGTGCGTGATCCAGTCCACCTCCGCGGCCGAGGTGCTCGTGCAGGCGGTGTACGAGGAGGTGCTGCGAGCGGGCGGGCACCCGATCATCCAGCTCTCCACCACGGCCGCGCAGTCCGCGTTCTACGAGCTCGCCTCGGACGATCAGCTCGACTGGATCGCGCCCACGGCCAGGTGGGTGGCGGACGAGTCGGACGTTCGGATCGTGATCATGGCCGACGTGAATCCGCATGAGCTTCAGCAGGCGGATCCGGCGCGCCAGGCGCGGGCTCAGAAGGCACGCAAGCCGCTCATGGACGCGACCATGAAGCGTGCCGCCGAGGGCTCTCACCGCTGGTCCCTCACGCTGTTCCCCACGGAGGCGTACGCGGCCGAGGCGGGCATGTCGCTGCGCGAGTACGAGGACTTCTTCTACTCCGCCTGCTTGGTCAGCGACGGCGACCCGGTCACCGCCTGGGAGCGCCAGTCGGACGACGTTCGCCGTCTGGCCGAGTGGATCAACGGCCGCAGCGAGGTGCACATCCAGGCCCCCGGCACCGACCTCAAGCTGGGAGTCGAGGGGAGGACGTGGATCCCGTGCGCGGGTGAGCACAACATGCCCGACGGCGAGTTCTTCACCGGGCCGATCGAGGATTCGGTGAACGGCACGGTCGCCTTCTCGTTCCCGGCCGGATACGGCGGCCGCGAGGTGGAGGGCGTGCAGTTGAGGTTCGAGGACGGGAAGGTCGTGGACGCATCCGCCGCGCGCGGCGAGGAGTTCCTGATCGAGATGCTGAACACCGACGACGGCGCCCGGCGCCTGGGAGAGATCGGGATCGGCACGAACTTCGGCATCGCCAGCGGCACCCGCGAGATCCTTCTCGACGAGAAGATCGGCGGCACGGTGCACCTGGCCATCGGGATGTCCTATCCCGAGACGGGCGGCGAGAACAGTTCGGCCGTCCACTGGGACATGGTGTGCGACCTGCGCCAGGGCGGTTCGCTGACCGTGGACGGCCAGGAGTTGCAGCGGGACGGGAAGTTCCTCGTGCTCTAGGAAGGCATGGTCCGGTGCTCGCGCGATCACCGATCGCGCTGCGCTCCTCCCTGGCCCCCTGGCCGAGGTTCCGGATGGCCCATCGGGGGATACTCTCTTGGACGACATGGCGGGTCATTCCAAGTGGGCATCGATCAAGCACAAGAAGAAGGCCGTCGATGCCAGGCGCGGCCAGCTCTTCACCAAGCTCACGCGCGCGATCACGGTGGCCGCGCGCGAGGGTGGGGGAGACCCTGAGGGGAACCCGTCGCTCTCGCTCGCCATCCAGAAGGCGCGCGACGCCAGCATGCCAAAGGACAACATCGAGCGGGCCATCGCCAAGGGCACGGGCGCCGATTCCGAGGGCGAGACCTTCGAGAGCATCCTCTACGAGGGGTACGGCCCGGGCGGGGTGGCGATCCTCGTCGAGGCGCTCACCGACAACCGCAACCGCACCGGCTCCGAGGTGCGGAACATGTTCACCAAGTCCGGAGGCAGCCTCGGTGAGCCGGGCTCCGTGGCGTGGATCTTCGAGAAGAAGGGCGAGGTTGTGGTGGACGGTCTTCGCTACGGCGAGGAGGACCTGCTCGCCGCCATCGACGCCGGCGCGGAGGACCTGAGCCTCGACGGCGACGTGTGGGAGATCGTGACCGGCCCCGCCGAGCTGGCCGCCGTGCGGGCGGCCCTCGAGGCGGCCGGGGTGCAGCTGGAGTCCGCCGAGCTGTCGATGCGGCCCACCACCCGGACACCCGTCCCGGAGGATCGCGTCGGCTCCCTGATGAGACTGATCGAGTCGCTCGAGGACCACGACGACGTTCAGGCCGTACACGCGAACTTCGACGTGGACGCCGACGTGCTCGAACGGCTCGCCACGGCCTGAGGCCGCCACGGCCTCGGGTGAGGAGCGCAGCCCGATCGCTGATCGGGCGAGCACCGGACCATGCCATCCCTGGAGGCGTCCGCACCCGCGCGCAGAATCAATGTGATGGTGGTCGTCCTCGGCATCGACCCGGGCAGCGCGCATACGGGCTACGGCGTGGTGATCTCGCGCGGGCGCTCGCTCGCGGCGCTCGACGGCGGCGTGATCGAGACCAGGTCGAGCACGCCGCTTGAACAGCGGCTGGCCCACATTCACCGACGGGTGTGCGATCTGATCGCCGAGCACCGGCCCGAGGCACTCGCGGTGGAGGAGCTCTACTTCGGCAAGAACGTGCGCACCGCCTTTGCCGTCGGGCAGGCGCGGGGAGTGGTCCTGTTGGCCGCCGGAACCGCCGGGATCTCGTGTTTCTCGTACACGCCGCAGTCGGTGAAGCAGGCGGTGTGCGGCAGCGGCGGCGCCGAGAAGGCCCAGGTCCAGCGCATGGTGGGCACGCTGCTTTCGCTTTCCGAGCCGCCGGAGCCCGACCACGCGGCGGATGCCCTTGCGGTGGCCATCTGCCACGCCAACGGGGCCCCGCTCGCCGAGGCCCTCGCATGATCGCCTCGGTGTCCGGCACGGTGATCGCCCGGCGCCCGGGTGAGCTGGTGATCGAGGCGGCCGGAGTCGGCTACCGGCTGTCGGTGTCCGGTGAGACCTTCAGCGGATCTCCGGGTGTGGGCGAGCCCGGCACCCTCCACGCCCATCTGGTCCTCCGGGACGACGCGATGCAGCTCTACGGCTTTGCCACCGAGTCCGAGCGCGAGCTGTTCCTGATGCTCATCGGGGTCCAGGGTGTGGGTCCCAAGGTGGCGCTGGCCGTGCTCTCCGGCGGACGCCCGCGAGAGCTCCTGAAGGCCCTGGCCGCGGGCGATTCCGCACGCTTCCAGGCCGTGCCCGGTATCGGCAAGCGCACAGCCGAGCGAATAATCGTGGAGCTCCGGGAGAAGGTTGCCGGGCGCGCGAGTGAGGAGATCGTGGTGCGCCGCGGCTCCGACGACGATCCGCGCACGCTCGCGCGGGACGGCCTAATCGGGCTCGGGTTCTCGCCGCAGGAGGTGGACAGCCTTCTCCAGGAGGCCGAGGGCAGCACGCCCGAGGACCTGATCGCGGCGGCGCTGAGGGGAACCCGGTGAACGGCATCCGCACCCCCGGGGTGGAGCGGCTCCAGGCTCCGGCGCCGCTGGCCGCCGAGGACGAGCTCGACCGCTCGCTGCGGCCCAAGCGCCTCGAGGACTTCGTCGGCCAGGAGGCCGTGAAGGACCAGCTCGCGGTGTTCATCGAGGCCGCGAAGGCCCGCGGGGAGGCGCTCGACCACGTTCTCCTCGCCGGCCCTCCGGGCCTGGGCAAGACCTCGCTCGCCCAGATCGTGGCGTCCGAGCTGGGGGCGGAGTTCGTGGCCACGGCGGGCCCGGCGCTGGAGCGCAAGGGCGACGTGGCCAGCTACCTCACCGCCCTGGAGCCGCGCAGCGTGTTCTTCGTGGACGAGATCCACCGTCTCCCGCGCGCGCTGGAGGAGACGTTCTATCCCGCGATGGAGGACCGCAAGCTGCCGATCACGGTGGGCCAGGGCGCGGGCGCCCGGATCGTCACGCTCGACCTTCCGCAGTTCACGATGATCGGCGCCACCACGCGTGCCGGGCTCCTCACGACCCCGCTGCGCGACCGCTTCGGCGTGACGCACCGGCTGGGGCTCTACGAGCCGGGCGACCTCGCCGAGATCGTGCGGCGCTCGGCCGGGATCCTCGGCGTGGAGATCGACGACCAGGGGGCCGAGGTCATCGCCTCGCGCTCTCGCGGCACGCCGCGGGTGGCGAACCGGCTGCTCAAGCGCGCTCGCGACTTCGCCGAGGTCCGGGGAGCGGGCCGGATCGACGCGGTGGTGGCCCGCGAGGCGCTCGACCTGCTCGAGGTGGACGCGGCCGGTCTCGACAGGCTCGATCGCGAGATCCTCCAGGCCATCTGCACGAAGTTCGGCGGCGGCCCGGTGGGCCTGTCCACGCTCGCGGTCGCGGTGGGCGAGGAGCCCGACACGATCGAGGACGTATACGAGCCCTATCTGCTCCAGCAGGGCTTCATCATGCGCACCCCGCGGGGGCGCGTGGCCACGGACGCCGCGTACGACCACGTGGGGGTCGAGCGGCCCGCCGGCGGCGCCCGGCGGCTCTTCTAGGGCGCACCAATAACCTGAGATTTAGGTCACCGCCTACCCTAAAACGAGTCATGCCGATTTTCATCTGCCCGAACTGCGGGGATCGTTCCGTCTCCACCGAGCGGACCGCCGGCTTCCAGAGCCGGGCACGCGCGTGCTCCAAGTGCGGCTTCGGCTTCGTGTTCGAGCTGCTCGACGACTACTACCCCGCCCCGAATGCCGCCTTCTTCCTCCTCGACCAGCAGGCCCGCCTGATCGGCACGGGGCGAGGCGCGCGCGAGCTCACCGGGCTTGGCGATCTCGATGTGATCGGCCGGCCGGTGGACGAGGTGCTGGGCCTCGAGTTCTCCAGCGGCGACGATCACATCCACACCGCCCTCGAGTGGGGCGTGCGCGTGCTCGACAAACCGGTCATCGTGCATGCTGAGGGAGACCGTCCCGAGTCGGCCACCGCAGACATCTTTCCCGCGTACGACGACGACGGCGGGCTTCTGCTGGTGCTGACTCCCAAGTGACCAACCGCAACCGCAACCTCGCGATCCTCGGGATCGTCATGGCGATGCTCGTGGCGTCGGCCGTGGTGATCGCCACGAAGCCCACCAAGCTCGGGCTCGACCTGAAGGGCGGGATCGAGCTCGTCTACCAGGGCCGGCCGACCCCGCAGGTGCCGAAGGTCACCCCGGCCGCGGTGGACGACGCGATCAACACGATCCGCAAGCGCACCGACTCGCTCGGCGTGTCCGAGCCCGAGATCCAGCGGTCGGGCTCCGATCAGATCTCCGTCGGCCTCCCCGACGTTCAGAATGCGCAGCGCGCCATCCAGCAGGTGGGCACCACCGCACAGCTCCAGTTCTACGACTGGGAGCCGAACGTGCTGGGCCGCGGGGCGGACTCGCCCTACGCGGGCAGTAAGGCGCTGTTCGCGGCCGCCGAGGCGGCATCGAAGGCGAAGCCCAAGGCGGAGGCCACCGACGTGCCCCCGGGCTCTGACCTGACCCGCGCCCAGGCCGACCGCCAGAACGACTCCACCACCACGCCGCGCTACTACCTCTTCGGACCCGACGAGCTCCCGATCGGGCCGGACAAGAAGCCGGTGCGCACCGGCGACTACGACCCGGGCACCTCGTGCAAGGAGGCGCTCTCCGACTTCGACCCGGGCCCCGGCAAGGCACCCGAGTACGCCAAGGGCACCGCGTGCCTGGACGAGCTCGAGGCGCTGGGCTCCGGAGGACCGCCGGCAGGCTCGCGAATCATCGAGGTGCCGCGCGGGATCACGATCGTCGAGGCCGAGCGGGTGCCCAACCAGCCCGCTCAGATCAAGCGCTTCTTCGTGCTCGAGGACGACTCGGAGCTGAACGGCACCGAGATCAAGAACCCGAAGGCGCAGAGCGACCCGCAGACCAACGCGCCGGTTGTGACGATGGAGTTCACCGACAAGGGCCGCCAGGCCTTCGCCCGGGTGACCAAGGGGATCGCGGACCGCGGATCCAAGATCATTCCCCAGGCGGGCACGCCGCGCGACCAGACGTTCCAGCGCTTCGCGATCACGCTGGACAACAAGATCGTCTCGCTGGCCACGATCGACTACGTGCAGAACCCCGAGGGCATCGACGGCCGCACGGGGGCGCAGATCGAGAACATCGGGGACATCGGCCAGACCAACGACCTGGCCGAGAGCCTCCGCATCGGCGCGCTGCCGATCGAGCTGAAGCTGATCTCCAATACGCAGGTGTCGGCGACGCTCGGAAAGCAGGCGCTTCACCAGGGCCTGCTGGCGGGGCTTGCCGGGCTCCTGCTCACGGTCGCCTTCCTGATCCTCTTCTACCGCGTGCTCGGCCTGGTGGCCACCGCGGCGCTCGGGATCTACGGCGTGCTCCTGTTCGCCGTGATCAAGCTGCTCCCGATCACGCTCACGCTGCCGGGCCTCGCGGGCATGGTGCTCACGCTCGCGGTGGCGGCCGACGCGAACATCGTCATGTTCGAGCGCATCAAGGAGGAGGTGCGGGCGGGTAAGTCGATACCCGCGGCCATCTCCACCGGCTACACGAAGGCGCTGCGGACGATCATCGACGCCAACGTGGTGACGATCGGGGTGGCCTTCATCCTGTTCACGCTCGCCACCGCCGGCATCAAGGGCTTCGCCCTCACGCTGCTGATCGGCACCCTGCTCTCGCTCTTCACCGCGGTGCTGGCCACCTCGGCGATCCTGGGCTCGATGGCGCGCAGCCGTGTGTTGCGGCGTCCCAGCGCGCTCGGTGTCAAGGAGAGCTCCGGCCCGCGGTGGCGCTTCGACTTCATGGGCAAGTCGCGCTGGTTCTTCTCCTTCTCGGGAATGATCCTGGCCGCGGGCGCGATCGCCATCTCCACGCTGGGGATCAACTTTGGCATCGACTTCGAGTCGGGCACCCGCATCACCACCCCTCTCGAGCGCCAGGCGAGTGCCGACGATGTGCGCCGGACGCTGAGCCCGCTCGGGTACTCGGACGCCAAGATCCAGGAGGTCAACGACCCCGAGCTGGGCAACAACGTGATCCAGATCGCGGTGAAGCAGCTCGACCCGGGTCAGGTGCAGAAGGTGCAGCGGGCGCTCGACAAGGACTTCGGCGTCAAGCAGCAGGACTTCTCGGTCACCTCGGTTGGCCCGACCTTCGGCGAGCAGATCGCCCGCACGGCGATCATCGCCGTGTTCGCCTCCCTTCTCCTGATCTCGCTCTACATCGGGTTCCGGTTCGAGTTCAAGTTCGCCGTGCCGGTCCTCATCGCTTTGGCACACGACATCCTGATCACGGCGGGCGTCTACGCCCTCACCGACCGGGAGGTGACTACGTCGACGGTCGCGGCGCTGCTCACCATCCTTGGTTACTCGCTCTACGACACGGTCATCGTGTTCGACCGAATCCGCGAGAACGTGCCGCGCATGCCGCGGGCCACGTTCTCCCAGATCGCCAACCGCTCGATGTCGGAGGTCTTCACGCGGTCGCTGGCCACGAGCTTCGTGGTGCTGATGCCGGTGGGCTCGCTGATGCTCTTCGGTGGCGCGACCCTGAGGGACTTCGCCTTTGCGCTCATGGTCGGCGTGGCCTCTGGCGCCTACTCCTCGATCTTCATCGCCACCCCGGTGCTGGTGGAGTGGAAGGAGCGGGAGCGGGTGTACATGCGCCGGCGCAAGCTCGTCATGGAGGACCACGGCGGCGAGGTTCCCGCGTTCGCGAGCGCGAACCTCGGCGACGACGAGGACGAGGGCAGGGGCACCGGCGCGACGCCGGCCACGCCTCGCGGCCGGCGCACCGCCCGGAGGGCACGGCGGACCGCGGCCGGCGTGACGCCCCCGCGGCGGGCCGAGAGCCAGGCCGGGGGTAGGACGGCGGTGCCCACGGCGCCACCTCCCGAGCCCGAGCCCGAGCCCGAGCTCGAGACAGACCCGGAGCCCGAGCCCGTGGCGCCCGAAGACGTGGCGCCCGAGGCCGCGGACGACGACGCCCCGGAGGTCACGCCCACCGACGGCGCCGGAAACGGCTCGGGGAACGGCGACCCCGGTCCGAGGCGATCCTCGGTGACCAGCACGGCGGGCGCGGATTCGCCCAAGTCCAGGCAACCCAAGCGCGGCAACCGCCGCAAGAAGCACGGAAGGCGGTAGCTGGTGGGACTCGTGGTCTGGGTGATGATGGGCATTGCCGTCTGGCACTTCACGGTCTTCCTGCCCGATCGCTTCTGGGGCGGGATTGTGGGCGCCTTCCTGGCGGCGATCGCAGGCGCCGCCCTGTTCGGGTTCATCGTGAACGGGGCGCACGTCCCCGGCCGTCACGACACGGAGCTGATCCAGGCGCTGGTGGCCATACCCGGATCGCTGATCGGGCTGGCCATCTCGTACCTCTGGGGCAGCCGGGTGGACCGCGCCGCGGGCGTGGACCACGGCTTCACCCGCGCCGGCTCGCACCTCTAGGCCCGGAGCCAGACGCCGCGCCGCGCCCGTTCCGTCGGGGGGCGGCCCCAGAATGGCGCGGATGGACACGTGTACGTCGCGGTGGTCGAGCGCACCCTATGAGGTGGCCCGCGCGCTGCGGCTGGAGCGTGCACTCGGGCTCTCGCCCACGGTGGCCGCGGTGCTGGCCCGGCGCGGCCTCGGGGATCCCGACGAGGCGCGGCGCTTCCTTGCCGCCGAGGAGTGCCATGACCCCCTCGGCCTTCCCGGGCTGCCCGACGCCTGCAGGCTGATCCTGGGCCACCTGGAACGCGGGTCGCGAATCGCCGTGCACGGGGACTACGACGTGGACGGGGTGTGCTCCACCGCGATCCTCGTCGGTGCCCTGCGGGCGCTGGGCGGCAGCCCGACCTGGGAGATCCCCAGCCGCTTCGACGACGGCTACGGCCTGTCCGGGGCCACGGTCGAGCGGATGGCAGCCTCCGGGGTGGATCTGCTGGTCACCGTGGACTGCGGGATCACCGCCGTGGCCGAGGTGGCGGCGGCGCGGGCCGCCGGGCTCGACGTGGTGATCACCGATCACCACCGTTCCGGTCCCGGGCTTCCCGACTGCACCATCGTGCATCCCGCCCTGGGCGAATACGGGTGCCCCGAGCTCTGCGCCGCCGGGGTGGCCCTGAAGCTCTCCGAGGGCCTCAGGTCGGCCGCCGGGCGCGATCCCGCCGAGGCCGCCGAGGACCTGGACCTGGCCGCCCTGGCCACCGTCTGCGACCGCGTCCCGCTGCGCGGGGAGAACCGCCGCATCGTCCGGGAGGGCCTTGCCGTGCTCGCCCGCACCCGCCGGCCCGGCCTGCGCGCGCTCATGGAGGTGGCCGCAGTGGACCCCGGGGACATCTCAGAGCACACGCTCGGGTTCAGGCTCGGCCCCCGCATCAACGCCGCGGGGCGAATGCAGCGGGCCGACGCCGCGCTGGAGCTGCTGCTCACCGAGGACGAGGGCCGTGCGGCCGAGGTGGCCCGCGAGCTCGACCTGCTGAACCTCGACCGCCGCGAGGCCGAGACGCGGATCCTGTTCGCCGCCGAGGGGGCCTGCGCCCCGCAGGCGCACGCCGGCGCGATCGTGGTCGCGGGCGAGGGGTGGCATCCCGGCGTGGTGGGCATCGTGGCGTCGCGCCTCGTGGAGCGCTGGCGGCGGCCGTGCGTGGTGATCTCCATGGAGGACGGCTCTGGGCGTGGCTCGGGGCGAAGCATCTCCCCCTACGACCTTCACGCCGGGCTGGACGCGTGCGCGGCGCACCTGACCCGCTTCGGCGGCCACCGGATGGCCGCCGGGGTGGAGCTGGACGCGGACTCGCTCGATCCCTTCCGGCGCGCGCTGGCCGCTCACGCGGCGGGCGAGCTCTGCCCCGAGGATCTGATTCCCTGCGACCGCGTGGACGCGGTGGTGGCCGGGGGCGTCCTCGGCCTCGAGCTGGCCGAGGAGCTGGAGCGGATGCGGCCGTTCGGATCCGGGAACCCGCAGCCCAACCTGCTCGTGCCCGGCGCCCGCCTGGAGGGCGTCTCGGGCATGGGCGATGAGCGCCAGCACGCGCGCTTCAACCTGGTCACGGCGGGAGGCTCGCGCTCGCGCGGGGTGGCCTTTGGATCGACACCGGCCTCGCTCGCGGGCGCCGCCAAGGAGCCCCACGACCTCGTGGTCCGCCTCGAACGCAACCGCTGGAACGGGGTGGTGGAGCCCCGGCTGGTCATGCGCGCGCTGTGCCAGACCCGGGCCGGGCGCCTGCGCGTGCTCGGCGAGGACGAGGAATTCTGGCCTCACCTCGCGGAGCTGATGACATCCTCCGGTGTTCCGAGCCTCGCTGGGCCCGGACCATCCGCGGTGGATCGTCGTGGCTGCGGGTTCGCGGGAGTGGTGGGCGAGCTGATCACGAGCGGCGAGCGGGTGCTGGTGGGCGTGGCCGACGTGCCCCGGCGCCGGCAGTCCCTGGAGGGACTGGTGGCCGGGCTCGACCCCGATGGCCTGGCCGTGGTGTCGTGGAGCGCCCTGGCCGAGCGGCCGGCGCTGGCGGAGGGCTTCCACCACCTGGTGGCGCTCGACCCGCCGCCCGGCGGGCCGGCCGATCCGCTTCTCGGCTGCGTGCCCACCGCCCATCTGGCCTGGGGCGCGCCCGAGGCGGAGTTCGCGCTGGCGGTCTGGCGCGCGGAGCTGGAGCTGCGCCCGGCGCTGGCGGAGTGCTTCCGTGGCCTGAGGAAGCTCGACCCGGGCGCCTCGCCCGACGAGCTCGAGCGTGCGCTGCGTGGCGACGGGCGCTACCCGCGCGGCGCCTACCAGTGCGCCCGCCTGCTGCGGGTGCTCACGGAGCTGGGGCTGGTTGAGCTGTCGCTGGACCCTCCGCGCTGCCTGGTGCTCGACACGCCGCGCGTGGAGCTGGAGCTCTCGGCGGAGTTTCGCGCGGCGCGCGAGCGCCTCGCAGAGATCACACGCGCACTTGCCGGCGTCGCCCCGGTGCCGCAGCCGGTTGCCGTCGCCTCCTGAACGGGCACCGGAGCCGCGCCGAGCCGGCCGCCGCGGCTGTCCTGCGGGGGTGAATCGGCCGATACGGCTTTAGACTCGAAACCATGGCCGGAACCCCAGCCAAGAAGAGGACGCCACGGCGCAAGGCACGGGCCGGCAACGGCCGGCCGTCCGCGCGCGACGTGGAGCGCGCGCGGGTGGATGAGCATGGCGGCGCCGTGACCGTCACCGCCGCCAAGCAGCTCACCGAGCACCAGCGCGAGTTGCTCGCCGACCTCTTCGCGGTCGTCGAGGAGCACGCGGGCGAGTCGGTCGAGCCGGTGGACCGGGACCTCGTCCAGCGCGCGTTCGCATTTGCCTGCGAGCGGCACGCCGACCAGCGCCGGGCGAGCGGCGAGGACTTCATCGTCCATCCCGTGGGCGTGGCCAAGATCTGCGCCGGAATGCGGCTCGACACGGAGACCCTCTGCGCCGCCCTCCTGCACGACACGGTGGAGGACACCAGCGCCTCGCTGGACGAGGTGGTGGCGGACTTCGGCGAGGAGGTGGGCGCGCTGGTGGACGGCGTCACCAAGCTCTCGGGGGTCACCTTCCAGAGCCGCGACGACCGCCAGGCCGAGAACTACCGGAAGATGATGGTCGCGATGGCCCGGGACATCCGGGTCATCCTGATCAAGCTCGCGGACCGCCTGCACAACATGCGGACGCTGAGCTCCATGCCGAAGCAGAAGCAGCGCGACAAGGCCAAGGAGACGCTCGAGATCTTCGCGCCGCTGGCGCACCGGCTCGGCATCCACGCCATCAAGTGGGAGCTGGAGGACCTCGCCTTCAACACCCTCCACCCGCGCAAGTACAACGAGATCAAGCAGCTGGTGAGCCAGCAGCGGACCGAGCGCGACGCCTACGTGGGGCGGGCCGGCAACTACCTGGAGAAGGAGCTGAAGGCGGTGGGCATCACCGCGGAGATCTCCGGCCGGGCGAAGCACTTCTACTCGATCTACTCGAAGATGACCAAGAAGGGCCGCGAGTTCAACGAGATCTACGACCTCACCGCCATGCGGGTGATCGTCGAGTCGGTGAAGGACTGCTACGGCGCGATCGGCGTGATCCACTCGCTGTGGAAGCCGCTCCCCGGCCGCTTCAAGGACTGGGTGGCGATGCCCAAGTTCAACATGTACCAGGCCCTGCACACGACCGTGATCGGGCCCGAGGGCAGGCCGCTCGAGATTCAGATCCGCACCGAGGCGATGCACCGCACCGCCGAGTTCGGCGTGGCCGCGCACTGGATCTACAAGGCGGACGGATCACGGCCTCCGGAGGAGAAGGTCGAGTGGCTGCGCCAGCTCCTCGACTGGCAGCACGAGACCAAGGACCCTCAGGACTTTGCGGAGACCCTGAAGGCCGACCTCTTCGAGGACGAGGTGTTCGTCTTCACGCCCAAGGGCGAGGTCAAGTCGCTCGCGTCCGGGGCCACGCCGCTCGATTTCGCCTACTCCGTGCACACCGATGTCGGCCACCGCTGCGTGGGCGCGAAGGTGAACGGCAAGATCGTGCCGCTGCACTACGAGCTCCGCTCGGGGGACATCTGCGAGGTCCTGACCTCGAAGAAGGAGCGCGGCCCCTCGCGCGACTGGCTCTCGCTGGCCAAGACGACTCGCGCGCAGTCGAAGATCCGGGCCTGGTTCACGCGCGAGAAGCGTGAGGACTCGGAGCGGGGCGGGCGCGAGCTCCTGCACGAGAACCTGAAGCGCGCCGGCCTCCCGTCGCAGAAGATCGTGGGCTCGCCGCTGCTCGCGGACGTGATCCGCGAGATGGGCTTCCAGAAGGGCGAGGACTTCTACATCGCCCTCGGCCAGTCGAAGATCTCGGCCAAGACCGTCAGCTCGAAGCTGATGAGCCGGCTGAAGGAGGGCGAGTCCGCCGTCGAGCCCGCGTCCGCGGCCACCGAGTTGCTGGAGCGCAAGGAGACGCCGAAGAAGACGGCGGCGTCATCCACCTACGGCATCAAGGTCGACGGCGTCACGGACGTGATGCTCCGCCTGGCCAAGTGCTGCCGGCCGGTGCCCGGAGATCCGATCGTGGGCTACATCTCGCTCGGCAAGGGCATCACCATCCACCACGAGGCGTGCTCGAACGCCCACGCGCTCATGAAGAGCCCGGAGCGCTTCACGAAGGTGGAGTGGGAGGGGGACACCACCAGCTCCTTCCGTGTGGAGATCCAGATCGACGCCTGGGACCGCCACCGTCTGCTCGAGGACCTGTCGCGCGCCTTCTCGGAGACCGGGATCAACATCCTGGAGGCCCGCTGCACGGTCGTCCACCCGATGGTCAAGAACCGGTTCGTGGTCGAGGTGGGGGACACCGCTGCGCTCAAGACCTGCGTCAGCCGCCTGCGGACAATCGACTCGGTCTTCGACGCGTACCGCATCACCCCCACTACCTGAAGTCGTGGTCCGGTGCTCGCCCGGGCCACCGCCCCGGGCTGCGCTCCTCCCTGCGGCCGCTAGGAGACGGCCATCAGCGCGCGTGGCACGGCGCGGTACTCGGCGGACTCGTGCACGCCGATGTAGTCGCCGTCCACCTGAACCGGGAACGGGGTGCCATCGATGGACTCGACTCGCGCCGTCTCGAGGAACGGGAGGCTCACCACCTGGCGGTGGCGTGCCACGGAGCCGTCCCTGCCCGAGAGCAGCCGGGGGATCAGCGTCGGGAGCTCGAACGGCGTCGCGTTGCGCAGCACGGCCAGCGAGAGCGACCCGTTCTGCAGCCCGGCTCCCTCGGCCACTCGGATCGGGCGGCGGCGAAAGTACGTGAAGGGATCGGAGTTCTGGACGATCACGGTCACGCCCTCCAGCTCCCGGCCGCCGGCGAGCACCCTGACGTGAGGGGGCCGGATGAGATAGCGGCGGTTGAAGATCCCCACCGCTGCGAAGGTGTAGTACCAGGCGCCGAAGCGGGCCTTGCGCCGCGGGTGGGCATCCACCTGCTCCACCACGCTGGCGTCCAGGCCGACTCCTGAGGAGAACACGAAATGGCGTCCGTTCACGGATCCGAGGTCCACGGGGCGGGGATGGAAGTCGTCCGCCATGCGAAGGAGGTGCTCGGTGGCGTCCACCACGTCGTCGGGGATCCCGAGCGTGCGCGCCCACACGTTCGTCGACCCCCCCGGCAGGGCCGTGAGCGGGGTCCGGGTGCCGGCCAGGCCGTTGGCGGCCTCGTTCACCGTGCCGTCGCCGCCGAAGGCCACCACCACGTCGTAGCCCTCGCTGGCCGCCTCGCGGCAGATGCCGGTGGCGTGGTTGCGCTTCTCGGTCTCGATCGCCTCCACCGCGTAGCGGGACTGGAGCGCGTACACCACGAGGTTCTTCAGCCGGTCCGAGACGGTGGTGGCGTACGGATTGACTATTACCAGCATCCGGCGCTTCGGGGAGCGGTCGGGGAGCAGCCGGGCGGCGAGGTCCTCGGCGCGCTCGAGGGCGGTTTCCGGAGCCACGGTCGCCTCGGTACCCCGGCAGGCCCCGGCGGTTACGCGCCCTGCAGCACTTGCGCTCAGCCGGAGCGCCTTTACGCTGAACGAGGGATGTCACCGCCCATCGGGGGTGCCGGACGGCGGACGGACGCCGCGGCGCCCCGTACGTAGTCACTTGGAAGCGCGAGCCAAGACCGAACGGGCCCACGAGGCACCAGCCGCCGACGGCGCGCTGTTCGAACGCGATCCCGTGCTCGGGCTGGTGTCCGCCGCGCTCGACGGGCTCACCGCCGGGCGGGGGGCCGTGCTCGCCGTGGAGGGCCCCCACGGGTCGGGCAAGTCCGCCGTGCTGGAGGTGGTGTACCGGGAGGCCCGGGCTCGGGGGCTCGAGCTGCTGGTGGCGAGCGGCCGCGACCTCGAGCAGCAGCTCGAGCTGGGCGTGGTCCTGCAGCTCTTCGAGTCCCGTGTCCTGTCCGCGGCTCAGGACGAGCGCGACCGTCTGCTCTCCGGCCCGGCGGCCACCGCTCTGCCGCTCTTCGAGACCGGTCCCTGGGCGGCCACCGACTCCGGCGACGCCGCCGCGCTGGTGCACGGCGTGTACCGCCTGGCCGTTAACCTCGCCGCCGCCGGGCCGCTCGTGCTCGCCGTGGACGACGCCGACGCGGCCGACGCCACCACGCTGCGCTTCCTGCTCTACCTGGCCGGGCGGATCGCGGGCCTGCCCATCACCCTGGTCGTGGCGGCGGGCTCGGCGGTGGACTGTGTGGACCCCGACGCGCTGGGCGAGCTTCTGGGCGGGCCGGCCACGCTCAGGTCCCGGCTCGAGCCGCTCGGCCCTGAGGCCACCTCGGCCTGGCTGCGCGCCTCGTTCTTCCCCGATGCCCACGACGTCTTCTGCGCCGCCGTATACGAGGCCAGCGGGGGCAGCCCGTGGCTGATCCGTGAGCTCTGCCACGACCTCGCCGCGCGCGGAGTGGATCCCTTCGATACGGCCGCGCCGGCCGTGCACGCCACGGCTCCCGGGTCGGTGGCCGAGACCGTGATGCGGCGGGCACGCGCGCTTGCGCCCGAGGCGGCGGATCTGCTCGAGGCCGCCGCTGTGCTCGGCCCCGGAACCGAGCCGCGTCACGCGGCGGCGCTCGCCGGGCTCGACCGGGCCCAGGCCGCGCGCATGGGCGACAGGCTGGCCGCGGCGGGCGTGCTCGCCGACCACGACGGGCTCACCTTCGTGCATCCCGCCATCCAAGCCGCGGTGCGCTCCTCGCTTCCCGCCGGGGTGCTCGCCGAGGCGCACCTCCGGGCCGCTCGGGTGCTCGCGGACGAGGACGCGCATCCCGAGGAGATCGCGCGGCACCTGCTTCACGCCAGCCGCGGAGGCGGCGACTGGGTGATCGCGGCGCTCCGGCGGACGGCTGCCCGCGCTCTGGCCGCGGGAGAGGCCGCGCGCGCGGTTCAGCTGCTGGAGCGGGCGCGGCAGGAGCCCGCCCCCGAGGAGGAGAGGGCGCACGTTCTGCTGGAGTTGGGCCGGGCCGAGGCCATCACCGGCTCCCCCGATGCCGCCGGGCGGCTCACCGACGCGATCGGGCGACTCGCGGATGCGGACGAGCGGGCCCGGGCGGCGCTGGACGCCGGCCGGACGCTGCTGGCGCTCGGCCGCATCTCCGATGCCGCCGCCGCGTTCGAGCTGGGGGTGGCCCACGCCGACGAGGCATCCGATCTCGGCGGCCTGCTGCGCGCGGGCCGCGCCACCGTGCTGAGGATGCTTCGCGGCCGGGCGGGAGTGGCGGCGGAGCCCCGCGACTCCCCGGCCGAGGGCCGTACGGCTACAGACCGGGCGCTGCTCGCGGAGCTCGCCATCGATTCCGCCCTCCGAGGGGAACCACGCGAACGCACACTGGAGCTGGCGAGCGGCGCTCTGGCCCGGGGCGCCCTGCTCGACGATGACACCGCCGACGGCATCGCCTACTACCTCGCGGCGGCCGCGCTCACCATCTCCGAGCACCTCCAGATGGCTGAGGCGGCGCTGGCCGCGGCGGTGGACGACGCCCGCTCGCGAGGCTCCGCCCTGGGCCTCGCCACCGCCTCCCACTTCAGCGCCTACGCGATCATGCGCCGCGGGCGGGTGCCCGCGGCCGCCTCCGCGGCCCGCGACGCCCTCGCCGGCCGCCGACACGGCTGGGGCCTTGCCGTGCCCTCCGCCTACGGACTCCTGGCCGAATGTTTGATGGAGGCCGGAGACGCGCAGGGGGCGAAGCAGCAGCTCGACCTGGCCGCCGCCCTCGACGGCGAGGACGCGCTGTCCCGGCTCTCCGTGCTCGCCGGGCGCGGGCGGCTGCACCTGATCGAGAATCGCCCGCAGGACGCGCTCACCGACTTCATGGCATGCGGCGACATCCTCGCCGCGGCCGGCGCTTCCAACCCGTCCGTCCTGCCCTGGCGGTCGGGCGCCGCGCGGGCGCTCTGGGTGCTGGGCGACCACGACGAGGCCCGCCTGGTGGCCGACGAGGAGCTTTCGCTGGCGCGGGCCTTCGGCGCCCCCGGCCCGATCGGCAGGGCCCTGCGCACGCTGGCCGGGATGGAGGAGGGCGCCCATGCGATCGCGCCGCTGGAGGAGGCCGTGGCGTGTCTCGAGGACGCGCCAACCGCTCTGGAACGGGCCCGTGCCCTGGTGGAGCTCGGGTCGGCGCTCCGGCGGGCCCGCCGGCCGCGCGACGCGCGCGAGCCGCTCCGCCGCGGTCTCGACCTGGCCCAGCGCTGCGGGGCGGCGGACCTGGCGGGGCGCGCGATGCGCGAGGTGACCGCCGCGGGGGCACGACCGCGCCGCACCGCGCTTCACGGCCTGGAGGCGCTGACGCCGCGGGAGCTCCAGACGGCGGGACTGGCCGCCGAGGGCATGTCCAACCGCGAGATCGCGGCGGCACTCTACGTCACCCTCAAGACCGTGGAGTGGCATCTGAAGCACACCTACGGCAAGCTCGGGATCTCCTCGCGCGCCGAGCTCGCACGGGCCCTGGCACGCCCGCTTCCGCCCCCTGACTGAGCCCCGCCGGAGGCCGGCGATGTTTGGGCGCCGGGTGCCCGGGCAACAAATGTCCGGTAGATGCGAGGTGAGGTGAGAGACACTCAAGCCCTCGTCCCCTCCCGTCGATATACACCCCGAGGTCCAGCTTCGCTGGCGCCCTCGCCTATGAGACGGAGCCTCACACTCGCACTGGACGATTTCGGCCAGGCCACGCTTCAGGTGGAGGCTGCTCGCCTCTCGCTCACCACGGCTGAGCTCGTCGGGCAGGCCACGATGTACTACCTGGAGGACCGTCCCTCGGGACGGCCGGCGCTCCGGGTGCCGCGCTTCTCCCGCGATCCTGCCGAGAAGACGATCGATCTCGAGCTCGAGCTGGACCAGCACACGTGGGAAGAGCTCGACTCGGAGGCGATGCGCCAGAAGGTGACGGTCGCGCGGCTCGTGGAGCACGCCGCCCTCTACCTCATGGCCGACCTGGACTCGGGCCGGGTGGCCACCCGCATTCCCGCCGACGAAGACGCGCCGGCGCGCGACCGCGAACAACGATAAGGCCGGCGAGGAGCACAGCCTGATCGGTGATCAGGCGAGCACCGCAGCCATGCCTTTTAGGCCACGACGGGCGCTGCGTCCAGGTCGCGCAGTGCGATCTGGAGTGCTCCGCGGCCGCGGTGGTGCAGGCCGTGGATCGAGCCTTCGGACTTGCCCAGGCGCAGTGCGATCTCGCCCGGTGACAGTCCGGCGATGTGCCGCAGTATGAGAACCTGGCGCTGCTCCTCGGGGAGCCCGGCCAGCGCCTCGCGCAGGCATTGAGAGCGCTCGAACCCGAGCTGCTCATGGCCCTCGTCGCTGGTGCGGACCTCCTCGACCGGGATCTGCCGGCGGCCGCGCACGTGATCCAGGGCCACGTTGCGGGAGACCGTGAGGATCCAGGCGGCGAAGGGCACCTCGCGCTCCTCGTAGCGGCGGATCGCGGTCATGAGCTTCGCGAAGACGTTCTGCGTCACGTCCTCGGCCTCGTGCGGGTCGCGAACGATGCCGCGTACGTAGGCGCACACGTCGTCGGCGAAGCGGACGTAGAGGAAGTGGAGTGCGGAAACGTCGCCCTCCTTCGCACGGGCCACAGCCTGGCGCACGAGCTCCGGCTCGTCCGCCCGGCGCGAGAAACGCCCAGGCACGGCAGACGATGCGGCATGCACATCGAGCATTCCACTCATACCCACGAGTCCCCCACGGATCGGTACGAAATATGCCTCGCGGGCCCAACCCCTGCGCCCACAAATGACCAGAAACCGACCCTACGCCCGGTGGGTTAGCGCTGCACTAGGGTGCTCGCCCTAGTTTTTGGATGACGTACGGGCCATGTCCGCAAATTGCCCCCAATCCGCACGGTTTTATCCGGAGGATGCGGCCTCAGGCGATCGACACCTCGGCGCCGTCGCCCACCGTGACCCGGAGGGCTCGCGGGAGGCGGAACTCGCGGAACACGCGCGAGCCGGCTCCGATCACGCTCGCCTCCAGCCGCCCCGAGAGGTGCTGCACCCGCGCGCCGGGGAACAGCACCGAGTGCTCGATCTCCGCCCCCTCGATCACGACGTTGGGTCCGATCGAGGTGTAGGGCCCCACGTAGGCGTGGGAGATCCGGGCTCCCGGCCCGATGACCACCGGCCCGCGGATCACGCTCGAGTCGATCTCGGCCGTGGGGTGGGCGATCACCGGTCCCTGGATGCTCGATCGAGTGATCGCGCAATCCGCGTGGTCGCCGCGGATGCCCTCCAGCGCGAAGCGGTTGCCGGCAAGCAGGGCGTCGGCGTCGTGGCCGAACCGCCACCACTCGCCCACGCGCCGGGTGCGAACCTGGCCGCCCCCGCGCAGGAGGGAGTCCGCCAGGTGCTCGAGCTCGTGTCCCGGCGCGGGATCAGCCCCGGCCGCCGCCTCCACCACGCCCGGGCCCAGGAGGGCCACTCCGGCGGGGGCGCAGTGATCGTCGAAGGGGGAGGAGGAGCGCCGGGAACGAAGATCCACGACGCCACCGTCGTGGCCGGCGGTCTCCTGGACGAAGAGGATCGCCTCCCCGTCGCCCGCCTCCTCGTCGCGTATGAGCGCGGGCAGGCTCTGGCGGGAGAGGCTGTCGGCGAGGTGGAGCACGAACGGCTCCCCGGCGAGGTATTCCCCGAGCCCGGCGAGAGAGGCGCCCACGCCGTCCCCGGCCGAGCGCTCGAGCCAGGTGAGATCGAAGCGCCATCCGGCACGTGCCACGGCTCCACTGCTCCGCGTGGAGAGTCCGGTGGGCGCCAGCACGGCCACCTCCTCGAGTCCCCCGGCCTCGAGCCATTCGAGTGCGTGCTCGAGGAGCGGCCGGTTGGCCACGGGCAGGAGGGGCGGGGGAGCAAGCTCGCCCCGGACGAGGGAGCCGTTACCAGGGGCAGAATGCGGGCGAGGCGGCTGGGCGAGAATCACCGCCTTGGTGGGCTTCACGATTGAGTAACGCACCGAGACCGCCCGTTCTCCTTCGCACTTCGCCGGGATGCGGCTGAGATTTGGCCCATGCGGCCGCTCGCGGAGGCCCGGACCCCTCGCTCGGCGGCCCCTTCCTGAACCTTGGAGGGGGGACGCGCACGGGGGGGCGCAGGTAGCTTCGGAAGTGCAAGTAGGCGGCTTCGGCCGCACGATCGGAAGGCAGCCGTTCATTGGATGAGGTGACGCCCGCCAAGTATCCGGTGCCCGCTTTGCGGGTGCCCGCGTCGTCTCGGGTGCTCGCGCCTCGGGACGAGGAGCCGAGCGGGTCTTTCCCAGGCGAGATCTCCCGTCGTGCGGTAGTCACGGACCCGTCGCCGTAGCCCCATAACCCGGGCGCGGGCGAGCGAGAGGAAGCCTCTTCTTCAGGCGACCCTCGCTCCGCCCGCGCCCGTGGGGGCCGGCCGTCCCGGGGACCCGGCTCCGTCGCGCGCGCACATGCGAGACACGTCGATGTGCGCCGGTCGCATCCGGGATCCCGCAATCTCCGTGAAAGGACCGGCGTCCTGCGCCCGTTGATACCTACGATGGCCGCTCCTGAACCAGGTCGGCGCCCGGTGCATGCCGGAGACGCCGCATCAACTCCTGCCCTCGCGGTCGTGGCCGCGGGCCAGCTCGCCTCCCGCCGGATCGCGGCGACGCTGGGCGACGCGGGCCTGTCCGCGTCTCTGACCTGCTCCACGGTCGACGAGCTGCTCGTTCGGCCCGGGGCGTCGAGGCTCGACGCCGTGATCCTCGCCATCGACCCGTCGCGGCCCGAGGGTCTCGCCGCCGTCCGAAAGCTCGTGAGGGAGCTCGGCAAGTCACGCGTTGTGGTGGTCTCGGTGGCCGTTCTCGGCGCCGGCGTGAGATCCGCCCTCAGCGCTGGGGCCTCCGCCTTCGTGGCCGAGGCGCGGCTCGAGAGCACCCTCGCCGTGGCCATTCGCTCGGCACTGTCCGGACAGGTGTCGCTCCCGCGGGAGCTCCACCGCTGCGCCGTGCGCCCCGCCTTCTCCCACCGCGAGAAGCAGGTGCTGGCACTGGTCGTCCGCGGGCTCGGGAACCGGCAGATCGCCGGCCGTCTCTTCCTCTCCGAGAGCACCGTCAAGAGCCACCTCGCCTCGGCCTTCCAGAAGCTGGGCGTGCGCTCCCGCAAGGAGGCGGCCACCGTGCTCCTGGACCCCGAGGAGGGCCTGGGCGCAAGCATTCTCTCCGTACACCTGGACCAGGCCGGATGACGCTCATGGAACTCACCCCGGGAGCCTCCGGCACCCGCAGCCGGACGGGCAGCGCGGCCGGGACACCCTGACCATGTCCGAGATCCGTCCAAGCGATGCCGCCCGCTTGGCGATCGCCGCCGACCAGGCCTCGGCCGGCCCACCCCCGCTCACGGTGGTGGACGGTCCGGTCTCTGGCGGGGACGCCGGACGTGCCAGGCCGGCCACCAGCCGCGAGGAGCGCACGCTCCCACGCGGCCGCACGTGGATCCTCATCCTCGCCGACTCGGTGGCGCTGTCGATCGCCCTCGCGATCACCTACGCCGTGGCCGAGATGGTGGCGTCGCCCTCAATCATCGCGCCGCTGTGGCTGATCCTCGCCCTTGCGGTGATCGCCCTCCCGGTGTGGGTGGCCATCTTCACGGTCTACAACCTCTACGAGCGCCAGAACCGCACGATCTCGCTGGCGACCTTCGACGAGCTCGGTGAGCTCTTCCATGCCCTGCTGGCCGGGTCGCTGCTGTTCCTCATCCTCAGCCAGGTGCTCCGCCGCGTCATGGACGCGGAGGTGTTCTTCCCGGTGGAGGCGGCCATGTTCCTGGCCGCGGCTCTCCCGCTCGTGCTCCTGTTCCGCGGCTCGCTGCGGAGCTGGGTGCTGCCGAAGATCATGGCTCCCCGGCGCACGCTGATCGTGGGCACCGGTCACGTGGCCCAGGTGGTGGAGCGGAAGATCCGCTCCCATCCGGAGTACCGGCTCGAGCTGGTCGGGTTCGTGGACGAGGAGCGCCACGGCGAGGGCTCGGCCCCGCTGGTCGGCCCGCCCTCCGAGCTCGCGCGGCTCGTGGACGAGCTCGAGATCGACTGGGTGATCCTGGCCTTCTCGCAGTCCTCGTACGAGGAGACGCTCGATCTGCTGCGCGCGGCGCGCCGGCCCGACGTGCACCTTTCGATCGTCCCGCGCTTCTTCGAGGTCTTCGCCTCAAACGCGACGATCCAGGAGCTGGAGGGCATGCCCGTCGTGAACCTGCCGCCGATGCGGCTGTCCCGCAGCGTGCGCTTCACCAAGCGCGCCGTGGACGTGACCCTCGCCGGGCTGGGACTGGTGCTGTTCTCCCCGCTGATGGCCGCCGTGGCGGTGGCCGTGAAGCTGGACAGCCGCGGCCCGGTCTTCTTCCGTCAGGAGCGCCACGGTCGCGGCGGCTCGATCTTCCGCATCATGAAGTTCCGCACCATGCGCGAGGGCGCCGAGAGCGAGCGGATCGGGCTGGCCGAGCTGAACGAGGTGGGCGGCGCCCTCTTCAAGATCAGGGAGGACCCCCGCATCACCCGCGTGGGCGGTGCGCTGCGCCGCTGGAGCCTCGACGAGCTGCCGCAGCTCTGGAACGTCCTGCGCGGGGAGATGAGCCTGGTCGGGCCGCGTCCGTTCGTGGTCCACGAGTCCAGCAAGATCACCGGCTGGGCCAGTCGCCGGCTGGACATCACCCCCGGCATCACCGGCCTCTGGCAGGTGCTCGGACGCACCGATCTTCCCTTCGACGAGATGGTGAAGCTCGACTACATCTACGTGACCAACTGGTCTCTCTGGTGGGACCTGAAGATCCTGGGTCAGACGATTCCCGTCGTGCTCTCCAGGCGGGGGGCCTACTGATGAACGTGTTCGTGGTGCCGGCGTACGACGAGGAGGCGAACCTCCCGCGGCTGCTTGCCGACCTCCAGTCCCGACCCGAGCTGTGGACCGGCGGGCGCGTGATCGTTGTGGACGACGGATCGAGCGACTCCACCGCCGATGTGGCCGAGGCGCATCGGGGAGCGCTTCCCCTGGAGGTCCTGCGGCAGGGCACCAACAAGGGTCCGGGACGCGCGTTCGACCGCGGCTTCCGGCGCGCGCTCGAACTGGGCGGGCCCGACTCGATGATCATCACCCTGGAGGCCGACACCACCAGCGACCTCGATGCCGTGGGCCGTATGCTCGTCGCCGCCCGCTCCGGGGCCGACGTGGTGCTGGCGTCCCACCACGCCGCGGGTGAGCTGGTGAACGTGAGCAAGCACCGCCGCTTCTTCTCCAGCGCCGCCGCCCACGCGATCCGCCGCACGTCGGGTCTCGACGTCCAGACCGTGTCGTCCTTCTTCCGCGTCTACCGCGCCAGCGTGCTCCACGCCGCCTACGCCCGGTACGGCGACGAGTTCATCCGCGAGGGCGGCTTCGCGTGCAAGGCGGAGATCCTGATCAAGCTCGACCGCATGCGGGCGCAGGTGCTCGAGGTGCCCGTGGCGCTCGACTGGTCGCGGCGCGAGGGCGAGAGCAAGCTCCGCGTGCTGCCCACGGTCAGCGGCTACGCGCGGCTGATGATGCGCCAGGTGTCCGCGAAGGAGCGCGTGTGAGCGCGTCGGCCGTGCGAGCGCTTCCCGGGCCCGGAGTGGGCATCGTCGGCGGCGGCCTGCTCGGCCTGAGCGTGGGCTACAAGCTGGCCGGCCGTGGCGTGCCCGTCACCGTCTACGAGGCCTCCGGGCAGCTCGGCGGGCTGGCCGGCACCACCGATCTCGGCGGATACGAGGTGGACCGCTACTACCACGCGCTCACGCTCACCGACACCCGCGTGATCGAGACCGCGCGGGAGCTCGGCCTGGAGGACGAGATCCGCTGGCGTAGGCTGGGCGTGGGCTTCTTCCACGACGGCCGTCTCGCCTCGATGTCCACGCCGAAGGAGCTGCTCTCGTTCCCCGGCCTGCGGGCGCGCGACCGCGCCCGGCTCGGGGTCTTCGCCGCCCGCTGCCGCACGATCTCCGACCAGGACAAGCTGGACGCCCAGCCGGTTGAGGAATGGGTCCGCAAGACCGCCGGCGACGCGCTCTGGGAGCGCCTGTGGCGCCCGCTGCTCGACTCCAAGTTCGACGGCCGCTACGACGACCTTCCGGCCACCTTCCTGTGGTCGCGGACCAAGCGCTCGGCCGCCACCCGCGACAAGGCCGGGCACGAGGTGATGGGGTGGATCCGAGGGGGCCACCAGCGCCTCGTGGACGCCCTCGGGGTGGCGATCCGCGAGCGCGGGGGAGAGGTGCTGCTGAACACCCCCGTCCGCCATGTGCCCTCGGTGGCCGGCCGGGCACAGGGCGTGGTGATCGACAGCGGCTTCCGCGCGCACGACCAGGTGGTCACGACGCTGCTGCGCCCGCACATGAGCAACCTGCTCTCCGAGGAGCTCGAGGCGACGCTGCCGCCGGACCCGAACCGCTACCTCGGTGTCGTGTGCCTCGTGGCCCGCGTGCGCCGCTCTGTGAGCCCCTACTACGCGCTCAACATCACCGACCGCTCGATCCCCCTCACCAGCGTGGTGGAGACCACGCACGTGGTGGATCCCGAGCACGTGGGAGGGCACCTGATCTACGTGCCGCGCTACGTGCGCCCCGAGTCGGAGGACCTGGAGCGGCCGACCGACGAGATCAAGCGCGAGTACCTGGCCGAGGTGAGCCGGATGTTCCCGGAGTTCCGCCCGCGCGACGTGATCGCCTCCCAGGTGGCCCGCGCCCGCTACGCCGAGCCGGTGCACCGCGTCGGCGTCCACCGCCGCCTGCCCGAGCTCGCGCCGGCTCCCGGCCTCGTGGTCGCGTCGTCCGCGCACGTGTACCCGGAGGTGGTGCACGCGCACTCGATCATGGGCGTGGCCGAGCGCACCACCGACGCCGTTCTCGATCGACTCGAAGTCGTCGAGCCCCAGCGGGAGGCGGCATGAGCATCGACGGCACCTCCACGGCGCTCCGCGCGCCCGCCGCCGGCGCGCGCACACGCTCGCGCGCGGCGGAGATCGCCCGTGCCGTCGCGTGGCCCGCCGCGGCCGCGCTCGCCTTCGCCGTGCTGGTGGCGGTGACCTGGAGCACCTGGGGCGACCTCGCCCACGACACGGGCTACGACTTCGTGGCCGCCCAGCGGGTCGCCGACGGCCAGCTCGCCTACCAGGACTTCGCCTACATCTACGGGCCGCTCGGGCTCGCGGTGCTGGCGGGCGCCTTCAACTACCTGAGCATCTCGATCGACACGGCGATCGCCGTGGGCCTCGTGATGGCCACCGCGGCCACCGTCCTCACCTACGCTCTGGCCCGGCAGCTCACGGGTCAGCCCGGGGCCGCCCTGGCGGCCACCCTGGCGGGAACCGCGGCGCTGGGCACGGGGAACATCGGGCTCGTGATCCCGCACTCCGCCTCGGCCTCGATGGCCGTGGTGGCGTCGCTCGCCGCGCTGCTCGCCGCCGCGTACTACAGCCGCAGCGGGAACCGGGCGCACCTCCTTCTTTCCGGCCTGGCCGCCGGGATGGTGCTGCTGACCCGTCCGGAGTTCGTGGCCGCGATCGCGGTCGCCCTGGGGGCCTGGCTCGGCGGGCGCATCCTGCTTGCCGGCGGAGCCGCACGCCGTCGCGCGTTTGTGGATGCCGCCATCTGCGGGGGTGCGGCGCTCGCCGTGGCCGCCGTGGCCTACGGGCTGATCCTGACCAAGGTCTCGCTCGACTCCCTGCTTCACGAGAACCTCTTCCCGCGCGACCAGCTCGACGCGGGCGGCAACGCCGTGCTGCGCGGCTCCGCCCCGATGACGGCCGGGAGCTTCGCGGAGCTCGCCGGGCGCCTGCTGCTCTATGCCGCCGGAGCGGCCGCGCTGTTGGTGCTGGCCTCGTTCATCCGCCGGGGCTCGCGTGCGGCGATGATGGCCGCGGGCGGGGCGGCCGGCCTGGCACTGATCACGCTGGCCCTGCGGCCCGAGTTCGTCCGCGGTCACCTGGACCTGGCCTACGCCTGGATCCCCGCCGGTGCGGCCGTGGCCGCTCTGGCCCTCGTGTGGCGTGCTCGCCGCAGCCGGGGCGCCTGGGCCGCGGGAGACCAGATCGCCCTGCTCTGCGTGAGCTTCCTCGCCGTTCTCGCGGCCAAGACCTACGCGGCCTTCGAGCCGCAGCCGAACCCCTCGTTCGCCCAATTCGCGAGCTACGCGCTGCCCTTCGCCGCCGTCTTCCTCGTGTGGCTGCACGCCGAGGCACTCCCGCGGGGCGACCGCACGGCCGCGGCCGTCGGGCTCGGGTGGGTGGCGGTGCTGGTCGTGGCCGGATGGGTCCTGGTGGCTCACGACGCCCGCGACGAGAGCTTCAGGGTCAGCGGGCCGGGCGGGTCCATGACCGCATCTGCCACCCAGGGCCCGGCCTACCAGCAAGCGATCGATCGCATCCTGGCCGCCAGCCGGCCCGGCGACCCGATCCTGCTGGCGCCCCAGATGAGCGCCCTCTACACCCTCACCGATCGCCTCGACCCCGTGTCCGACATCTCGCTTCTGCCCGGGATGGTGGGCACTGCCGCCAAGGAGCGGGCCGCGATCGCCGCCATGCACGACGTGCGCATCGCGGTGACCGACCGCCGGCCGCTCACCGAGTACGGGCGGGGTGCCTTCGGCACCGACTTCAACCGGCGCGTCGGCGCCTGGCTGCGGAGCGATTTCCGCCGCGTGACCACCATCCGGGGGGCCATGGACGGTGCTCCGACTCTCGACGTCTGGCAAAGGAGCAAACCATGAAGCTTCCCTCGACCATCGGCATCACCGGCGCTGCGGGATTCGTCGGGGCGAACCTCAGCGAGCGCTTGCTGGCCGAGGGCTGCAACGTGATCGGCGTGGACGACATGTCCGCGGGCAGCATGATCAACGTCGCCCCGTTCCTTGACCACCCGAACTTCAAGCTGCACCAGTTCGACTGCCGGGAGGTGAAGCGCCTGAGGCGTGACCTTGCCGTCTGCGACTCGATCGTTCACCTCGCCGCGATGAAGATCCCCCGCTACGGGGGGGCGCTGAAGACGCTGGAGGTCAACGTCGACGGCTCGCACGCGGTGTTCGACGTGGCCATGAGCACGGGCGCCCACGTGGTGATGGCGTCCACCTCGGACGTGTACGGCAACGCCGTGCCGCCGTTCGCCGAGGAGGATCCGATCGTGCTCGGGCCGCCCACGAGCGTGCGCTGGTCCTACGCGACTTCGAAGCTGTTCGACGAGCACCTGGCGCTGCGGCTGGCCGAGGAGCGCGACCTGAAGGTCACGATCCTGCGCCTGTTCAACGCCTACGGGCCCCGGAACCACCCCACCTGGTGGGGCGGCCCGCTCTCGCTCTTCTTCGAGGAGATGCTCGACGGCAAGATCATCGAGCTGCACGGCGACGGCCGGCAGGTGCGGAGCTTCACCTACGTGAGTGACACGGTGGACGGCTTCGTCAGGTCCCTGCAGCGCCCGGAGACCACGGGAGAGATCATCAACATCGGGGCAGAGGAGCCGATCTCCATCGTGAAGCTGGCAGAGCGGGTGCAGCAGTCAGTCGGCATTGCTCTCCCGCTGCGGGCCACGCTCCTGCCGTTCGAGCGCATGCCCGGCAAGTACCAGGACGTGCGCGTGCGCATCCCCGACACCACGAAGGCGCGGCAGATGCTCGGCTTCGAGGCGAAGGTGTCACTGGACGACGGCCTGGCCCTCACCCTGGAGTGGGTGCGCGAGCGCCGCGCCGCGGAGAGCGCCGCCGCGGCCGAGGTGGCGTAGGTTCGCCGGCGCCTCCTTGGGTGGGGCGGGCGGTTGATCGGGAGGCTCCTCCTCCGGTGACCCTGCCGTTACCGAGGTCACCTGCGGGTCGCTCGCTCCCAGGGGTGTGGCGCGCGATGCATCCATAGGGTGCAAAAAGCGCCACACCCCTTGGCGGCCGCTGCGCCCCGAGGGCCCTCGCGCGGTGGTGGTGGGCGCCGAGGCGCTAGGCCCCGGCGACGCCGGCGGCCGTGCGCTCGCTGCGCTGGGCGAGCAGGTCCATCAGGGCGTCGGCCGTGCGCTCGCCCGCGTGGCCGTCCCAGAGCGGGATGGCGCAGGGGGTGGGGCGGAGCGAGGAGGGCCGGACGTTCGCGATCAGAGAGGGCTCATCGCCGAGCAGCACATTGGTGCCCCGGGTGATGGTCACAGGCCGCTCGGTGTTTGTGCGGAACGTGTAGCAGGAGACCCCGAAAGCGGCGGCCTCCTCCTGCACCCCGCCGGAGTCGGTCACGATCGCGCCGGCGGCCTGCTCGAGTGAGAGGAACTCGATGTAGCCGGCGGGGTCGATACAGGAGACTCCCGCCGCCTCCAGGCGCTCGAGACCGGCGCCCTCGGACAGCCGGGCGCGGGTGCGCGGGTGGATGGGGAACACGACGCGCGTGGCGCCGCCGAGCGCGCTGAGCGCGTCGACGATCGCGGCCAGGCGAGTGGGGTCGTCCACATTCGAGGGCCGGTGGAGCGTGACGAGCACGTACTCGCGCGGGGTGACCCCGAGCTCTCGCCAGGCTGCCCGGTCACGAGCCTTACCCTCAAGTCGACGTAGAGAGTCGATCATGGTGTTGCCTACGAAGCGGATGCGGTCGGCGTCGATTCCTTCGGACACGAGGTTCTCCGCGGCCTCCGGGCTGTGGGTCAGGAGCAGGTCCGAGAGCCGGTCGGTGAGCACGCGGTTGATCTCCTCCGGCATCGACCAGTCCTCCGAGCGCAGGCCGGACTCCACATGCGCCACGGGGATGCCCAGCTTCGAGGCGGCCAGTGCGCAAGCGAGGGTCGAGTTCACGTCGCCGGCCACCACCACCAGCTCTGGGGCGTGCTCGATCAGGACCTGCTCGAAGGCGATCAGCACCCGTCCGGTCTGGTCGCCGTGCGTGCCCGAGCCCACTCCCAGCGACACGCCGGGTGCGGGGAAGTCCAGGTCGGCAAGCACGTCGCCGGAGAGCTTGGCGTCGTAGTGCTGCCCGGTGTGCACCACCAGTTCACGCGCCGGCGTGAGGTGGCGCATGGCCTGGATGACCGGCGCCATCTTCACGAAGTTGGGACGCGCGCCCACCACGTAGGCGATCGGCGCCGGGCCACGCTTGGAGGCAGCCGTTCGGGGGGATCCCCGCCTGGACCGAGCACGGAGGTCCGTGGTGGTCTCACGCGAGTTCACCGGAGCTCTTGCCGAGCCTAGGTCTGGGGCATCGCGACCGCACCGGACCTTCGTCTAGGGCCGGGTTGATAGACCGTTTTTGGACCTTCCCGGCGTGGCCTTTCACGTCTACGGTCGAAGGACCCCATCCCCGGAGGAGGACCGGCGCTTGAAGCGTTTTCTCGGCGTGCTGCTTGCAGGCGCCATCATGGGCACGATGCCCGCCGTCGCACTGGGCGCCCCTCCCGAGGGCGTTACCGGGATGGCGCTCGACGGGCGTGCCGAGATCTCGTGGCAGCCGGTGGCCGGCGCGACTGCGTACAAGGTGTACCGGGGTACCAGCGCCACGTCCGTGAACACGCCGGTGAGCCTCACCGGCGTTCCGCCGCCTCCGATGTCGGCGCCGGCGAGCTTCTCCGACACCACGGCCGCGAACGGAACCACGTACTTCTACGGCGTACGCGCTGTGATCGGAGGGGTGGAGTCCGCCAACTCGCGGCTCGTGCAAATCACTCCCCAGGCGCGGCTCTGCTCCGGCTCGAACGTGGTTACGCAGGAGAACTGCTTCCCCGGGGTGTTCAGCTGGAAGGTCCCGAGCGACTCCACCGGGATCGAGGGCTTCGCCACCAAGCAGAGCATCAACAGGGGCGAGTCGATCGACTTCAAGATCAAGGCCGCGACCCCAGCGGTGAGCATCGAGATCTTCCGCAACGGCTTCTACGGAGGCTCGGGTGCCCGGCTCTATACGCAGATGGACAACGTGCCCGTGGCCAGCCAGCCCGCCTGCGCCACGAACGCCTCCACCGGCCTGTACGACTGCTCCAACTGGTCGGTCACGCAGACGATCACCACCACCGCCGACTGGCCCTCGGGCGTGTACCTGGCGCGGATCACGCGGCCGGACACGTTCAAGGCCTCTCACATCCTCTTCGTGGTGCGCGACGACTCGCGCCAGGCCGACGTGCTCTTCGGGCTCCCGTTCACGACCTACGAGGCCTACAACTCCTACGGAGGTAAGTCCCTTTACGAGCACAACTCCACCGGCGCGGACACCGTGGCCGGGGACCCGCGTGCGGTGAAGGTCTCGTTCGACCGTCCCTTCCAGAACCAGTTCGAGGGCGCGACCCACGATTGGTACACGCGCACCGACTACATCACGGTCAAGTGGATGGAGAGCGCCGGCTACGACGTGTCGTATGACGAGGTCGGGGATTTCGAGACCGGGGGCGCGCGTATACGCGACCACGGGGCCTACATCTCCGGGGCCCACGACGAGTACCAGTCGGCCGCGATGCGCGGCGCGCTCGAGTCGGCCCGCGACGCCGGGGTGGACCTCCTGTTCACGGGCGCCAACGAGTTGTTCTGGAAGGTGCGCTTCGAGGCCAGCCCCACGTCGGGGGTCCAGAACCGCGTGCTCGTCTGTTACAAGACGAGCCAGAGCGGTGGCCCCGACCCGAGCGGCATCCCCACCGGCACGTGGCGCGACCCCGCCGGGGCCAACAAGCCCGAGAACGCGCTCAGCGGCGTCCAGTTCATCGGCCAGAAGCCGTTCGGGTACTTCCCGCTGCGCGTTAGCGCCGCCCAGGGTCAGGACCGCGTGTGGCGCAGCACCGGCCTCGACACCCAGGCCGCCGGAACGTCCACCGACGTCGGCAACAGCCTGGTGGGCTGGGAATGGGACGCGCGCGTGCCCAACGGGGCCGAGCCGCCGGGAGTGGTCACGCTGGCCGCCTCACCGGTGGACGGGGACATCCTCCAGGATGCGGGCGGCATCTACGCGCCCGGCACCGCGGTGGCCCACATGGTCAAGAGGCAGTGGCCGAGCGGCTCGCTCGTGGTGGCCACGGGCACGAACCAGTGGAACCTCGGACTGGCCATCAACGCCGAGGGCGTGGGCGAGCCCGACCGGCGGATCCAGCAGGCGATGACGAACATCCTTTCGGACATGGGCGCGACGCCGGAGACGCCGGCGTCGGACATCGTGCTCGACAACACCACCTCCCCACCCACGGTTTCGCAGAAGGACCCGGCGAGCGGAGCCACCGGGGTGGACCCGGCCACCCCCGTGAAGGCCACCTTCTCGCGGGCGATGGACCCGTCCACGATCAACACCTCGAGCTTCACCCTCAAGCGTCCCGACGGCACCACCGTCCCCGCCACCGTGGGCTACGACGGCCTCAGCTTCACCGCCACGCTGACGCCGACGCTGCCGCTGGCCCTCCAGTCCACGTACACCGCCCAGCTCGCGTCCACGATCAAGTCGGCCAACAACGTGGCCATCGGCGCCGCTCAGACCTGGAGCTTCACCACGCGGGCGCCCGACACGACTCCGCCCGTGGTGTCGGTCACCGCTCCGCAAAGCGGAGCCACGGTCGGCGGCACGGTGAACCTCACCGCGAACGCCACCGACAACAGCGCCGTGGCCGGTGTGCAGTTCAGGGTCGACTCCACGAACGTGGGCAGCCAGGACACCACGGCCCCCTACTCGATCTCGTGGGACGCACGCAGCTTCTCCGCCGGCAGCCACCAGATCCGCGCCGTGGCCACGGACACCTCGGGCAACTCCACCACGTCTGCGGCGATCCCGGTGACCGTGGACAACACCGGGCTGGTGGCCGCGTACGGGTTCGAGGAGGCATCGGGTACCACCGCCACGGACGTGTCCGGCCAGGGGAACAACGGCTCGATCAACGGCCCCACGCGTACCTCCGGCGGCCGCTTCGGCTCGGCCCTGGCCTTCGACGGCACCAACGACCAGGTCGTGGTCCCGGACTCGGCGTCGCTGGACCTGACCACGGCGATGACCCTCGAGGGGTGGGTGCGCCCCTCGAGCGGCACCGACTGGCGGACCGCTCTCATGAAGGAAACATCGAACGGGCTCGCCTACGGCCTCTACGCCAACAGCGACACCAACCGGCCGAGCGCCCACGTGAACACCACGCGGGAGCTCGACACTCGCGGCCCTGCTGCGCTCCCCACGGGTACCTGGACCCACCTGGCCGCGACCTACGACGGGGCCAACCTGCGGCTGTACATCAACGGCGCCCTGGCCAACTCGATCGCCGTCACCGGATCGATGGCCACGTCCACGAACCCGCTGCGCATGGGCGGCAACGCGATCTGGGGCGAGTACTTCGGCGGCCTGATCGACGAGGTGCGCGTCTACCGGCGGACCCTCAGCGCGGCTGAGATCACCACCGATATGAACACGGCCGTGGCCGGCGGCGCGGCACCGCCCGGGCCGGAGACGATCGGGCAGTTCACCGCTCCGATCGAGTGGCCGCTCGTGCCCGTGCACATCGCCAGCCTCTCCAACGGCAAGGTGGCGGTGTGGGACGGCTTCGACGCCGCGGTGAACTCCGAGCGGGTCTGGGACCCGGCCACGGGCAACTTCGACCCGGTACCGACCGGCCGCAACCTCTTCTGCGCGGGCCACGTGACCCTGCCCGACGGGCGCCTGTTCGTGGCCGGCGGCCACATCGCCGCGTACGAGGGCACGAAGGACACCAACATTTTCAACCCCACCACGCGCACCTGGTTCCGGGCAGCGGACATGACGCGGGCGCGCTGGTACCCGACGGTCACGACCCTGCCCGACGGCCGGATCCTCACCCTCTCGGGCGACAACGTGACGCTCAACGAGGCGGGACAGCCGGTGCCGCTGACCAACGCCTCGGAGACGCTGCCCGAGATCTACAACGTGGCCACCAACAGCTGGAGCTCGCTGCTCGCGGCCCAGCGGCGCATGCCGCTCTACCCGTTCATGTTCGTGCTCCCCGACGGTCGCGTCTTCGACGCCGGCCCGGACACCACCACACGCACCCTGAACACCACAACGGGCCAGTGGACCACGGTGGGCACCTCGCCGATCGACGGTCACAGCGCGGTGATGTACCGCCCGGGCAAGATCCTCAAGTCGGGCACCTGGGGCGATCCGGACTTCCCGAATCGCGTGGTCACCAACCGGGCGGCCACCATCGACATGACGGTGCCGAACCCGCAGTGGCAGGAAGGGGCGCCGATGCGCTTCCCGCGCTCGTACCACACGCTCACCTCGCTTCCCGACGGCACCGTGATGGCCTCCGGTGGAGGCACCTCGTCGGACGGCGTCACGCAGTCCTCGGGCGTCCTTTCCACCGAGATCTGGAATCCGGACACGAACACCTGGAAGGAGACGGCGGCCGCCCAGCGCCCGCGCCTGTACCACTCCTCCGCGCTGCTGCTGGCCGACGGCCGCGTGCTGCTCGCGGGCGGCGGGGCCTTCGGCACCGCGGTGAACCAGTCGAACGCCGAGATCTTCTCGCCGCCCTACCTGTTCAAGGGCCCGCGGCCCACGATCACGAGCGCCCCCGGTCTCCTGGCCCACAACCAGACCTTCAGCGTGTCGACCCCGGACGCGGCGAACATCCAGTCGGTCGCCCTGATGCGCATGGGGTCTGTCACCCACAACTTCGACATGGACCAGCGCTACATCCCGCTGACCTTCCGGGCCGGCGGCACGTCGGGCACCCTCAGCGTGGACGCGCCCGCCAACCCCAACGTGGCCCCGCCCGGCCGCTACATGCTCTTCGTCCTGAACGACAAGGGCGTGCCCAGCGTGGCCTCGCTCCTCACCGTGAGCTCGGCCTCGGCCGACACCTCGCCGCCGAGCCAGCCCGGCGGCCCCACGGCGACGGTGAACGGCGACAACGTGTCGCTCACCTGGACGGCGTCCACCGATGACCGCGGGGTCACCGAGTACCGGATCCACCGCTCCACCACCTCGGGCTTCACCCCCTCGGCTGCCAACCGCATCGCCACGGTCAGCTCGGGCCTCACCTACACCGACGCCGGGGTGGCTCCGGGCACCCACCACTACGTGGTGGTGGCAGCCGACGCCGCGGGCAACGCCAGCACGCCCTCGCGCGACGAGCCGGCCACCGTGGGCGCGGACACCACCGCCCCGACCGTATCGGTCACCGCCCCGGCCGCCGGCGCCACGCTCTCCGGCACTGTGAGCGTCACCGCCAACGCCTCCGACAACCGCAGCGTCACCTCGGTGCAGTTCCGCCTCGACGGCGCCGACCTGGGCACGGCCGACACCGCGTCGCCCTACTCCACGAGCTGGAACACCACCACGGCGACGAACGGCACGCACACGCTCACAGCCATCGCGAAGGATGCCGCCGGCAACTCCGCCACCGCCGGCAACGTGACGGTCACGGTGAACAACGTGAGCAACCCGAACGGGCTGGTGGCCTCGTACGGCTTCGAGGAGGGCTCGGGCACCACCACGGTGGACGACTCCGGCACCGGCAACACGGGCACGACCTCCGGACCCACGCGCACCGCGACGGGCAAGTTCGGCAGCGCGCTCTCGTTCGACGGGGTGAACGACTGGGTGAGCATCCCCGACGCCGCCTCGCTCGACCTGACCACGAACATGACGCTCGAGGCCTGGGTCAGGCCCACCGCGCTGAACGCCTGGCAGGCCGTGCTCATCAAGGAGCAGCTGAGCGGACTCACCTACGGGCTCTACTCCAACAGCGACACCAACCGGCCGAGCGCGCACGCCTTCACCACCCGTGAGTTCGACACCCGGGGCACCAGCGCCCTGTCCACCACCGCCTGGACCCACCTCGCCGCCACCTACGACGGCTCGACGCTCCGGCTCTTCGTGAACGGCGTGCAGGCGTCGAGCCTGGCCCTGTCCGGCAGCATGCTCACCTCCACCGGGGCCCTCCGGATCGGCGGCGACAGCCTGCCCTCGGAGTGGTTCGCGGGGCTGATCGACGAGGTGCGCGTGTACAAGCGCACGCTCACCGCGGCCGAGATCCAGCAGGACATGAACACGCCGGTGAAGCCCGTGCCCACCGATACCCAGGCCCCGGGGGCGCCCGGCGGGCTCACGGCCACGGGCGGCCTCGGCCAGGCCCAGCTCGCCTGGACCGCGGCCACGGACAACGTGGGCGTGGCCCGCTACAACGTCTACCGCTCCACCACCGCGGGCTTCACGCCCGCTGCGGGCAACCTCGTGGCCCAGGTGACTGGCACCAGCTGGACCGACGCCGGCCGTGCCGCGGGCACGTACTACTACCGAGTCACCGCCGAGGACGCCGCGGGCAACGTGGGCCCGGCCTCCGGGCAGGCCTCGGCCGTGGTCACCGCGGACACCACGGCACCCACCGTGGCCATCTCCTCGCCCGCCAGCGGCGCGACGGTGAGCGGCACGATCAACGTGAACGCCACCGCCGGGGACAACGTGGGTGTGGCCGGGGTCCAGTTCAAGCTCGACGGGGCGAATCTCGGCGCCGAGGACACCGCCTCCCCGTATACGCAGGCCTGGACCACGAGCGGGGTGGCCAACGGCAGCCACGCGCTCACGGCGGTGGCGCGCGACGCCAGCGGAAACACCAAGACCTCCACCACGGTCACGGTCACCGTGACCAACACCGCCAGCACGGGCCTCGTGGGCGCCTACGGCTTCGAGGAGGCCTCGGGCACCACGGCGGTGGACAGCTCGGGCTCCGGTAATGCGGGCACCATCAACGGTCCCGTGAGCACCAGCGCGGGCAAGTTCGGGCGCGCGCTGTCCTTCGACGGCGTGAACGACCTCGTCACGATCGCGGATTCCAACGCGCTCGACCTGACCACGGGCATGACCCTCGAGGCGTGGGTGCGGCCCACCGCCGTCACCGGCTGGCGCACCGCGCTGCTCAAGGAGCAGACCAACGGGCTGGTGTACTCGATCTACGCGAACACGGACGCCAACCGCCCGAGCGGCCACGTGTTCACCACCGCTGAGGTGGACACCCGCGGCACCGCCCAGCTCGCCGCGAACACCTGGAGCCATCTGGCCGCCACCTACGACGGGGCAACCCTCAAGCTCTACGTGAACGGGACGCTTGCGTCCAGCAAGGCCGTGGCCGGCTCGCTCTTCAACTCCACCGGGGCACTGCGGATTGGTGGGAACAACGTCTGGCCCGAGTGGTTCGCCGGCCAGATCGACGAGGTTCGCGTCTACAAGCGGGCCCTGACCGCGACCGAGGTCACGGCCGACATGAACCGCGCGGTTCTCCCCTAACCCCCTGAGGGCACTGACCGAACGGGTAGCGGTGGGCTGGCCCCCCGTTCATGGCCCATGGGCGGGTTCCGGCCTAGGCTCGATGCGATGACCGGTGATGCCGTCCCGGGGCGGCAGAACATGGGTCACCGCGTCACGCGGGGCCTCGCCTGGGTCGGTGCGTCCCAGGTCACGTTGCAGCTGACACGACTTGTCGTGGCAATCGTGGTCGCGCGCCTGCTCACGCCCACGGAGTACGGCCTCGCGGCGGCCGCGCTGGTGTTCGCCAGCCTGGTGCTCGTCTTCTCCGACCTGGCCTTCGGTGCCGCCCTCGTGCAGCGGAAGACCATTACCGAGGACGACCGCTGCACAGCCTTCTGGATCACCGTCGTGAGCGGAGTGGTGTTTACCGTGGCGGGCCTCCTGCTGGCGAGCTCGGTGGCCGCTCTCTACGGCGAGCCGGACGTGGGGCCGCTCATGGCGGCGCTCTCCTTCAGCTTCGTGCTCACGGCCATCGGGGCCACACAGCAGTCGCTGCTGCTGCGCGAGATGAACTTCCGCCGGCTGGAGCTCATGACCATGGCCGGCTCCCTGGCGGGCGGCGCGGCGGCCGTGGTTCTGGCCGTGCTCGGGCAGGGCGCCTGGGCCATCATCGCCCAGGCGCTCGTGACCGCCGCGCTGTCCAGCGCGCTCTACTGGAAGGCGTCGAGCTGGCGCCCGGGCTTTTCATTCTCCCGGGCGAGCCTCAAGGACCTCTGGGGCTTCAGCGGCTATCTGATGGGACACCGGCTCCTCTACTACCTGCACCAGAACGCGGACCGCTTTCTGATCGGCCGCTACATCGGCTCGGCCGCCCTGGGCACGTACGCGGTGGCCTACAACGTGATGCTCACCCCCGCCAGCCGCATCGGCGGGCCGCTGCAGCGGGTGCTGGCGCCCGCGTTCTCCCGGATGCAGGACGAGCCGGATCGGATCGCCGCCGCCTGGGCGCGGGTCACGCGCCTGATCGGGACGATCGCCATTCCGGGCATGGTGGCGCTGGTGATCGTCGCGCCCGACTTCGTGCCCGTCGTCCTGGGCTCGAAGTGGGACAGGGCGGTGCCGGTGATCCAGATTCTCGCCTGGGTGGGAATCCTCCAGGCCCTCCAGAGCATCAACGTGGACATCCTGATGGCGAGGGGCCGCACCGCCCTGCTCTTCCGCTACTCGATCTTCTTCTGCAGCGCGCACGTGGTCGCCTTCATCATCGGGCTGCACTGGGGGATCACGGGCGTGGCCGCGGCCTACGCCATCTCCAGCACCTTCGTGGAGCCGGTCCTGACCGTGATCACCGCGCGTGCGCTCGGGGTCTCGCCCTGGGTGCCCGTACGCAGCCTGATCGGGGTCGTCCAGGCCACGGTTGTCATGGCGGCGGCCGTGCTGGCCACGCGGCTCGCCCTGGTGGCGGCGGGCGTCCCGGCCGGCGCGCGGCTGGCGCTGGCAACGCTCGTGGGCGCGATCGTGTTCGGCGCGGCCTGCCTCTGGCGGGAGCCGGAGCTGAAGCGCGAGGTCCGCACGATCATCCGCCGTTTTTCCACAGCCACGCCCCCTGTGGCCGGCCCGGAGCCGGTGGCGCCGTGAGCGGTAGCCCGTCCGTGTCGGTGGTCGTGGCCACCCACAACCGCGCCGAGCGGCTGCGGGCGCTGCTGGAGGGCCTTCGCCGCCAGACGCTCTCGCGCGACCGCTTCGAGGTGATCGTGGTGGACGACGGCTCGGGCGACGCCACCTCCGACGTGCTGGCCGCCGAGCAGGCGCGGGGCGAGCTGCCGCTGGCCTTCGTGCGCCACCACGAGGGCCGTGGCCCGGCCACGGCGCGCAACCGCGGCTGGCGCCTCGCGTCCGGCCCGGTGATCGCCTTCACCGACGACGACTGCGTTCCCACCCCGGGTTGGCTCGAGGCGCTCCTCCGTGGTATCGCCGGGCGCGACGAGGCGATCGTCCAGGGTCAGACCCTGCCCAACCCCGCCGAGGCCGGCCGCCTGGGCCCGTTCGCCAAGACCATGGAGATCACCGAGCCGGGCCCGCACTTCGAGACCTGCAACATCGCCTACTCGCGCGCTCTCCTCGAGCGACTCGGCGGCTTTGACGAGAGCTTCCCCAGCCCCACGGGCGAGGACTCGGATCTCGGCTCCCGGGCGATCGCCGCCGGCGCGGCCGCCAGCTTCGAGCCCGAGGCGCTCGTGCACCACGCCGTGTTCGAGCGCGGGCCGCTCGAGGCCCTGCGCGACGCGCTGCTGGCCACCGACGACCTGCGGGCCTACCGGCTGAACCGGGAGCTGCGTACGAACCTCAGGATGGGGGTCTTCTACGACCGCTCGCACCCCCTGCTCATGCAGGCCGCGGCGGCGGCCCTGCTGTCGCGGCGGCGCCCCAGCAACGTCCTGTTCTGCGCCCCCTACGCGGCCAACGTTCTCGGGCGCTGCCGCAGCGCCGGCGCGCCGCCCTGGCACGCCCCGTTCTTCGTCGCGTACGACGCTCTCCAGATCGCCGCCACGGCGCGGGGCGCGGTGCGGGAGCGGGTGATGGTGATCTGATGCAGTCTCGTACTTTCTTGGTACCAACGGCTCGACCCTTGACGGGGTACGCAGCCCCCCTGCGTAACTACGCTCCGTCGCGATGCGCGTGACCCGCCGCCACCGCGCAGTGCCGCTGCTTCGCGCGCTGCTCGTATCCGCCGTCATCGGCTCGGTGGTCGCCGGCTGCACGCCCACCACGCCGCCGTCGACCCCGGTGGGCCTCGCGGCCATCGCCCTCGACGGCAAGGTCGGCCTAGCCTGGAAGGCGGCCGCCTCGGCCACGTCGTACACCGTCTACCGCGGCACCTCGGCGTCCTCGATCACCCAGAAGATCAGCCCGGCCAACCTGAGCGCCACCACCTTCGTGGACACCACCGCCCAGAACGGCACCGCCTACTTCTACGCCGTCCGCGCGGCCAACTCGGCCGGCAGCTCCGGCTCGGGCCAGCTCGCCAAGAGCACGCCGCGTGCCCGATCGTGCTCCACCGGGAACAGGATCGTGGTCGAGAACTGCTTCCCGGGCACCACGGACTGGAGCGTCACCGACGGCGCGGGGACCTTCAACAACGGAATCGAGGGCTACGCCTCGGCCTCGAGCGTGAACGCCGGCGACAGCGTGCAGATCCGCACTGCCACCGACTCGGGGACCCCGTACCACCTCGAGATCTACCGGACGGGCTACTACGGGGGATCGCAGGGCCGGCTCGTCTCGGTGATCCCGGGCCTGGACGGCTCGCGCCCGCCGGGCTGCGTTCGCGAGCCCGGTACCACCGGCCTGGTGGACTGCGGCCAGTGGGCGAGCGTGGCCACGGTGACCACCACCAGCGACTGGACCTCGGGCACCTACTTCCTGAAGCTCGTGCGCGAGGACAACGGGAACGCCAGCGTGATTCCGCTGGTGGTGCGCAATGACGGCAGCAGCTCCGACGTGCTCTACGGCGTGCCCACCGCGTCCTACCAGGCCTATGACCGCTTCGGCGGGAAGTCCCTCTACACGTACCTGAGCGACGCCCCGGCCACCATCAGTGGCGCCAACCGGGCGATCGAGGTGTCCTTCGACCGGCCCTACTCGCAGCCCACCGAGGGCGCGTTCGCGCACGACTGGTACGGGCGCACCGACGTGGCCGAGGTGAGCTGGCTCGAGGCGCAGGGGTATGACCTGACCTACGTCGCCTCCGAGGACATCCACTCGAACGGCGCGCAGCTGAAGAATCACCGGGTCTTCATCTCGGGCGCCCACGACGAGTACTGGTCGACGGAGATGTTCGACGCGGCCATCGCGGCCCGCGCAAGCGGCACCTCGCTGTTCTTCTCTGGAGCCAACGCGGCCTACTGGCGCGTGCGATTTGCCGCCGGCCCGCAGTCGGGCAACCCGAACCGGCTGATGATCGGCTACAAGACCGTGGAGAGCGGCCCGGTGGACCCGAGCGGCACTCCCACCTCCACCTGGCGCGACCCCGCCGGGCCCAACCGGCCCGAGAACCAGCTGGTCGGCCAGATGTACGTGGGCGACAACCCGAACACCTTCTTCCCGCTCCAGGTGTCCGCGGCCCAGGGCCAGAACCGCGTCTGGCGGCACACGTCGCTGGCCTCGCTGCCCGCGGGCACGTCGGCCGACATCGGCACCGACCTCGTGGGCTGGGAGTGGGATGCGCGGGCTGCCAACGGGTCCGAGCCCGCCGGGGTCACCACGGTGGCGGGATCGCCGGTGACCGGAGGGCTGATCCAGGGCAACGGCGCCTTCACCACGCAGGGAGACACCACGGCCACGGCCACGATCTACCGGGCGTCGAGCGGTGCGTACGTCTTCTCCACCGGCACGAATCACTGGTGGCGCGGGCTGGCCAAGAACCAGCACGGCCAGGGCACGCCCGACGTGCGCATCCAGCAGGCGACGGTGAACATCCTGAGCGACATGGGCGCCACACCCACCACGCCGGCCGGGAACATCCAGCTGGACAGCGGCGGCGCACCGGCGGTGCGCGCCACCGTGCCCTCGGACGGAGCCGCCGCCGCGAAGGCCGACGAGCCGCTCGTGGTCAGCTTCGACCGCCAGCTCGATCCGAAGTCGGTGGCCGCGGGGGACTTCAGCGTCACCGGCGCCGACGGGGAGAGCGTTCCGGTGGACGGCGTCGCCGTGGACAACGCCGACGAGAAGGTGGCCCTCACCCTGAGCCGCGCGCTCGACCCGATGAGCGACTACACGGCCACCGTGGACACCGACGTGAAGAGCTGGGCCGGCGACCGCCCCCCGGCGGCCACCTCGTGGCGCTTCACCACCGGCAGGGGCACCGCGCCCCGCGTCAGCTCCCGGAGCCCCTCTCCCGATGCCACCGAGGTGGCCACGGACGCCGGCGTGAGCGCAAGCTTCGACAGGCCCCTCGCACCCCGCACCGTGAGCGGCGAGACAGTGAGGCTGCGCCCGGCCGGCGGCGGCAGCGCACTGGCCGCCCGGGTGGACTACCTCCCGGCCACGCGAGCCGTGCGCCTCACTCCGGCCGCGCCGCTGGACGAGTCGACCTCCTACCGGGTGACCCTGACCCCGGGGCTGCACGCCGTGGACGGCACGCCGGTGACGGGCGAGTCGTGGACCTTCACCACCGGATTGGACCTGGCCGTGCCCGCGCGCGAGCCCCTGCCCGGAGCGGTGGACGTGCCCCCGGCCCAGGACGTGCACGTCACGTTCTCGCGGCCGGCGGACCCGGCGAGCATCACCGCCAAGGGCTTCGGGCTCACGGGCGCGGCGGGCGCAGCGATCCCGGCGGCGGTGAGCTACGACCCCGCCTCGCAGGCCGCGACCCTGCATCCGGACTTCGTCCTCGACCCCGCCACCTACACGGTGCACCTCAGCGGGGTGCGGGCGTCCGACGGCGGAATCCTGCCCGGCCTCACCTGGGCGTTCACCGTGGCCGGCGCGGCCCCGGAGCCGCCGCAGGTCACGGGCACCACGCCCGCGAGCGGGGCCGCGCACGTGGGCCCCGATGCGAGCGTTTCCGCGGTCTTCGACGAGCCGCTCGACGCCGACTCCGTGACCGGCCGGGCCTTCACCCTCACCCCCGACGGCGGGGACGCCGTGGAGGCGGTGGTGACCTACGACTCGGGAGCGGAGCGGGTGGTTCTCACGCCGCGCCGGCCGCTGGCCCCGGGAGCGCGCTACATGGCCTCGCTCGGCGGCGGCATCCGGTCGGAGTTCGGGCTGCCGGCGTCGGACCTGTCCTGGTGGTTCACGGTCGTCTCGGGCGACTTCTCGTCCGACACGCTCCAGCCCACCGGCTACTTCACCCGCTAGCCGTCGCGGTCAGGCGGCGGCGGGAGCCGGAAGCGGGAAGAGACCGAGGAACCGGCTCACCGCGCGCTCGTCGCCCTCGAGGCTGACGTCCCCCGACGCGAGCGCCGCGCCCAGGTCGCGCCGGCCGCGGATCAGGTCGAGGAAGGTGGGCGGGTCGGTCTCCACCACGGCATCGGGCGCCCGGGCCTCGCCGCGCACCACCTCGAGCCGGCCGTCGGCCAGGTCGGCGCGGAAACGCTGGTCGTCGAGCCGCAGCTCGAGACTGGTGCGGAAGTCGCCGGCCAGGGCGGGGTCGAAGAGGGTGCGCAGCGACATGACGTGCGAGTCGAGGCTCATCCCGACGCGCTCGGGGGCTGGCGGAGCGTTGGCCCCGCCCCAGCGGCCGAGGGCGATCACCACCGGCTCCAGCGCCATTCCCGTGGCGGTGAGCTCGTACACCTGGGAGCCCGCGGGCGGGGGAAGCCTGCGCCGGCGCAGGATCTCGCCCTCCTCCAGCTCCCTGAGGCGCTGTGCGAGCACGTCCGGGCTGACGTGGGGGAGGCCGGCCCGCAGGTCCGTGAAGCGCTTCGGGCCCAGCAGGAGCTCGCGCACGACCATCAGCGCCCAGCGCTCGCCCACCAGGTCGAGGGCGCGGGCGATTCCGCAGGCGTCCCCATAGGTGCGCTTCGAGGCCATGGGGGAATTCTAGCCGCCGGTCCGAAAGCAGGCGCGATTGGTTGGTTTCTCCAACCTACGTCCGCACGCGGCCCTGACGCCGCGGCGCTCAGCGCCGGAACGAGCGCACGATCCAGCGCAGCGCGCCCGCTGCCGCCAGCGCACCCGCCGCGGTGCCGCCCGAGTGGCGCTGCGGCCGTGGGGGGCCGGCCGGGCGCCGAGTGTCGATCCCGGCGGGCGGGGGCTCGGGGGCAGCCGTGGCCGGGGGCTCGGGGGGAGCGGGGGGTGGTACCGGTGTCGAGAGGGTCGGATAGGGGGGGAGCGGGGTCGAGAGGGTGGGGCGCTCCGGGACCGGGGAGGCGGGCGCCCGGGGGCTCGGTGGCGCAGGTGCCGGGCGACTCGTGGCCGAGGGGCCGGGCGGCGGTGCCGCCGGGCGGCGCAGGTCCGGTGCGGGCAGCGGCGGCCGTGCGGGCGTGTGACGGGGCGAGAGGGAGGAGGTCATCTGGTGATCGCTGCTGAGCGCGAACGCTCCGCCGGAGCTCACGGCGGCGGCTCCCCCGGTGGGCGAGGAGGTGGAGGGCGTGACCCAGCTCGCCACGGCGCTCCTCATCCGCAGCGCCACTGCCGTGACCATCGGGCTCGTGGGCTCGTCCTGCGCCGGCTGGTCGGGCTCGTGGTGGGGGCCGAGCCGCAGCGCCACGGCCGCGAAGCCGAGGAAGATGAACGACATGAAGGTGACCTGGATGAAGGAGAAGGCGTCGAAGGTGAACATCGACACGGCAAACCCGCCGATCGCCGCGGCCAGCCCCGCCATCAGCCACCCGTAGTCCCCGTCGTCGATCCTGGCCGCCCGGCCGAGGCGGCGGACGGTCCGCCCGTACAGCCAGAGCAGCGAGAGCACGCCCAGGGCCCCGACCTCGATCAGCAGCCCGAGCCACTCGTTGTCGAGGATGCGAGCGTTGACCTTCGGGTCCTGCTCACTGGTGAGCCGGGAGCCGAAGCCGGTCCCGAAGAACGGCTTCTTGGAGAACTCCGCCAGGCCCGGGCCGAGATCGGCCACCCGGCCGCTGCCCGACTCGCCGCCACCCTGCTGCTCGGTGATGATCCCCTGTTCCGGGAAGATCGCCGATTTGAACGTGCCGAGCGTGCCCGGCATCACGACCTGGCAGGCCACGATCAGCGGCACCAGGAGCGGGAGCAGGCGCACCGTCTCCCTGCGCTTCATCCACAGGAACGCGATCAGCTCGGCCATGAGCATCAGAACCGTTGTGCGGGAGCCGGTGGCCAGCGCGCCCATGGTCAGCAGTGCCGCGGCGCCCATCCACATCGACCGGTTCTGGCGCTGGTAGAGGTAGATCGCCAGCGGCAGGAGCAGCACCAGGGCGGCGGCCAGTGCGATCGGATGTTGCGCGGAGGCGAAGGCCCGCACCCGGAAGCCGCGGGTGCCCGGTCCCTCCAGGCTGGAGGGATCGAGGTGGAAGATCGGGACGACGGTCTGAAGGTGGTTGAAGACGTTGTAGTTCGTCCGCCACTCGACCAGAGCCGAGATGGCGAGCAGGGTGCCGCCGCCCACCATCAGCACGATCAGCCGGTCCAGCTGGCGCCGCGTGGTGATCACGCTGCTCACGAAGTACATGACGAGGAAGAAGCTGGCCAGGAACGAGAGCTGCTTCAGCACCGGCCCCGAGAGGTCGCTGGACACCAGGTGGTGGAGGTTCAGCCCGAGCGAGAGCGCCACCACGAACAGGAAGGCGAGCACGGGCCCCTCGACCTTCATCCGCCGCCAGCGCGTGTTCGGGTCCGCGAGCACGGCGAGGAGCCAGCCGAACAGCACGACGGCGATCAGGAGGCGGTAGGGCTCGATCTGGAAGGGGAGGCCGCCGCCCACCGTGTAGCGCCGGATCGGCACGAAGAGGATGACCACGAGCACGTAGCCGAGCACGACGGGCCACGCCAGCAGGTACTTCTGGAAGGCGACGATCACCAGGCCGATCGCCATGAGGCCGAGGATCGGGTTGGCCTGTGCCCGCAACGCGGCGGTGCCGAGGGCCACGACCATCATCGTGCCCAGGACCCACTGGAGGGCGCGCGTGTCGTCCCGGGCGTCGCTCATCCCCCGGTCGTCATGACCGGCGGGCGCGACGGCGGGCGTGGGGGTCACCCCCCGGCCCGGCGGCGGCCTGCGGCGGAGGTGAGGCCGGGCTGGTGCGGGATGGTCGGACTGACCACGTGCTCATGCGAGCCGTGACCGTTGGTGGTCCCGCGGGCGTGGACGCCGTTGGGGCCGGGCGCGGCGGCGGGGATGGGGCCGTCCAGCTCGTGCGCGGGACGCACCGAGAGCCCGTCGAGGCGCATGGCCATCCCCTCGAGGAGATGGATGAGCGCGAAGGCGCCGACGATGCAGAGGATGAAGGCGAGCGCGGAGGAGGTGATCGAGCGGCCCTGCACGAGGGTCGGGTTCGAGGGGCGATCGAGCACGTTCAGCTCGATGCGCTCGCTCGGCTCGATGCCGGCCTTCGCCTGCTCGGCGGCGAGCAGCCCCTTGAAGGCGTCGGCGGCCTCACGGTTCAGCGTGGCCGCGCCCTCCGCGGAGTCCGCGGTGGTGCTCAGCTCGATGATGGGAAGGAAGGTGGTGCGGTTGCCGGTGGCGTCGAGGGCCACGGCGCTGATCTGTCCCGGCCTGACCACGCCGGGGACCTTGGTCCGGACCTGGTCGCTGCGGGCGATCACCGAGTACAGGAGAGCGAGGCTCGAGAGACGGCTCGGGTCGGCGAACTTCTGGGAGTTGTCGTTCCCGGAGTCCGTGCCGCTGCCGGTGACGGCGCCGTTCTGGGTCGTGCCGTCCGCGCCCGCCGCGGGCTGGTCGGGGAGCGTGACCCGCCCCTCCGGGAATCCCTTCTGGGTGACGAGGATGTTCGACACGCCGCGCCAGGTCTCCGTGCCGCGGCGCTCGAGGCCGGGGAAGCTGAATGCGGCGAGGAAGGCCAGCACGAGCCCCATCAGCACACCGGCCGCCATCACGGTGCGGTGCTTCCATACGACGCGGGCGTGCTGGTTCAGGTTCATGGTGGGAGAAGTCGCAAGGAGGCGCCCCCGACTGTGCGTCGACGGACGCCTCGGCGCCACTATAAGTGCGAAAAAGGGCCCTCAGCGGCTTCTGCGCGAGGTCACGGCTAACGGGCGGTGCGGTACTGGACTAACGTCTGGGAAGCGCAGGCGGCGGGGCGAGGAGCGCAGCCTGATCGGTGATCAGGCGAGCACCGCAGCCATGCTTTCCTGCTTCAGCGTCGCAGTGCCAGAGCGATCAGCTCGTCGTGGCGCCGCTTCCACGAGTTGTGCTCCAGGAACGCCCGCCGCTCGTCCTCCGGGGCGGGCCCGATCCGGAGCGCGTGGGCCACGGCGGACGGGTAGTCGCCGTCCTCGCCCACGAGGACCACGCGCGGGCTGATGTCGCGCATGGGCGGCAGGTCCACTGCGGCCACAGGGCGGCCCGCGGCCACGTATTCGTAGATCTTGAGCGGGCTCATGGCCAGCGTCTGCTTGGTGCGTACGTGCGGGACGAGGCAGGCGTCGGCCGCGGCGATCAGCGCCGCGATCTCGGCTCGCGGCACCGCCGGGCGGATGTGGACGTTCGGGAGCGCGTGCAGGGACTCCAGATGCCCCGGGTCCGCCACCGCGCCCACCAGGACCACCGACCCCTCCGGGAAGCGGCGAGCGGTGGCGGCCACCAGCTCGGCGTCGATGCGCGCGTCCAGCGTGCCCGCGTAGAGGAGGCGCGGCCCGGGGAGCGCGGAGAACCAGTCCGGCGCGGGAGAGGGCTCGTCCCACTCGCCCGGGTCGATCCCGTTGGGAACGAGCAGCGTGGGGCCCGACGGCCGCGTGCGCTCGAGAATCTCCTCCGAGACGGCGCATACGCGCAGCCCGCGCGTGCGGACCCGGTCGTAGCTCTCCTGAAACGCCGGCCACCAGGGCCGGTAGCCGGGCTGGGCGGCCCAGTCGTCCCACACGTAGTAGGTCACGTCCGACGCCCAGCGGAGCGGAGCGAATCCCGCGACGAAGGGATTGGTGGTGATCACGGCGGGACGCTCGAGCCCGGCGCGCCGCACCTCTCGCTCCACACGGGTGTCCCAGCCGCCGTACAGGCTCTCGAGGTCCGCGACCGGCACGGGATCGGTCACCCCGCGCGTGCGCACGGGCCGCAGGTGACGCACCCGGTGGGGGTCCTCCGACCGCACCGGGTCGAGCCGGCGCCCGAGCGCGCGCTTGGCGTAGGTGCGCAGACGGTCCCGGTAGGGGTCCACCACCAGCAGGCGCCGCGTGCGCGGGTGTGCCAGCAGGGCCTCGATCAGGCGGTCGGGTGGGAAGTGCATGCCCCGCCGGTGGCCGTCCTCCCAGGTGACGAAGCAGAGGGACAGAACCACGTCGCGCCCCTCGGCGGCAGGGGCCTCTGCCGGCAGTGCCGTGGGCTGGGACATCCACTCCAGCGTACGCCCGATGCGTGCAAGGGGCTACCCGCGCCCTTCCCCCGTGTGCCCGATCCGGGTAACCTCCCGCGCCGCGGAGCGACCGAGTTGGTCGGTGGCTTGGCGTCTATGCGACACGGATCGTTGCGCAGCTGCCGCCTTATCTGCGCGAGAAAAACAACGAGAGGTGCTCGTACCGAGCGATGGCTCATCTGCGGCCGCGCATGTATGCACGCCGACCCACCGCGGGAAGCCTGTCAGCGGTGGCGCTGGTGGTTGTGCTCGTGGGGTTGGCGTTTCCGTCGGCCGGGTGGGCGGGTTCGCGGTTCGTGTCGGTGTCGGGCTCGGATTCGGGCGCCTGTGGGTCGGTGTCGGCGGCGTGCCGGAGTCTGGGCTTTGCCTATCGGCAGGCGGCGCCAGGGGACGTCGTGCAACTGGGGCCCGGGTCCTATGGGGCGCAAACGATCGCGGCGGTCTCCGGCCGGGCGGGGGCGCAGGTGGAGTTCCGGCCCGCGGCGGGCGCGCGGGTGTCCTTCTCCTCCTTGGATATCCGGGCGAGCTACGTGACCGTGCGTGATTTCGAGACCGGCTCGTTGACGGTCGACGATGGTGGCGCGGCAGTGCACGGGGTGCGCGTGGTGCGGCCCACGGCGAAGACGCTGTGGATCAACAACGCTCATGACACCCAGTTCCTGGGGGGCAGCTTCGGGGGGAACTTCGACGACGCGACGGTGAAGATCTCGGGCGCGACGGCCTCGACGGGTCTGATGTTCGACGGGGTGGTGTTCCACGATGCGCTGGCCACGAACGACGTGGTGCACATGGAGTGCATGTGGGCGGGGGGCGTGCGCGACTTCGTGGTGCGCAACAGCATCTTCCGCAACTGCACCTACTTCGACATCTTCTTCACGACGTTCCAGGGGCCGGACCCGCGTGATGTGCTGCTGGAGAACAACGTGTTCGAGGAGACGCGCCTGTGGGACGGGAGTGAGGGCTACTACTCGGTGATGGTGCCGAATTGGCTCTCGCGGGTGGACAACTTCACGTTCCGCAACAACACGCTGGGGTCGCCGTTGATCTTCGAGCCGTCGGTTTTGTCGAACGTGCGCGTGCAGAACAACCTGGGCGAGCAGGAGGCGTGGTCGTGCAAGTCGGGGGTGACGTATTCCCACAATGTGTGGCGCACAGGGAAGTGCGGCTCGACGGACATGGCGGCCTCGGGTCTGGAGAGCCAGTTCGTCGATCTGGGCGGCCACGACTGGCACCTGAAGGCGGGGGCGGCGGCCATCAACGAGGCCGACCCGGCCACCAGCCCGGCCACCGACCGCGACGGCCTCACCCGCAACGGGCCTCCGGACGCCGGTGCCCACGAGTTCGGTGGCCGGCGCCCGGCATCGAGCGGACCGCAACGGAGCGACCTGACGCCGCGCCCCCCGGAGAGCCCGGCCAAGCGCCGCGGGCTCCGGATCACGCGCGCGCACCTGCTGCGGGCGCGCATGTGCCGCCGCGCCCGGCATGGATGCCGGAAAGCCGTGCGTCTGCGCCTCGTGCTCAGCGAGCGGGCCACGGTCACGCTCCGCCTCAGCCGTCGCGTGAAGCACGGCTGGAAGCCGGCCAGGACACTTCAGCGCCGGCTCCGTCCCGGCGTCAGCACCATCGTGATCGGATCGCGAGGACTGCGGCCCGGGCGCTACCGCCTGCTGGTGGGAGGAAGGGGCCGCGGGGGCAGCGCAGCGGCGAAGCGCACCGTGAGGCTGGACGTCCGCCCGTAGGCGAGCCTATGAGGCCGGGGCGCCGCGGCGGAAGGTCTCGCGCAGCCGCTGGCGGTCGCGCAGGGCCCGTACCACCGAGACGTCCTGGTAGCGCGGCTCTCGCCTGACCGCGGCCGACGCGTATCCGTAGACGATCGCCAGCGCCGCGGGCTCGGTGCGCGCCCGCCAGAGGGCGCGCATGGCGAGGTAGCTGGGCCGGTAGCCCATGTACCAGGAGGCGCGGCCCATGGCCTCGCCGTGGTGCAGGGAGGTGAGCTCACGCCCGCCCTCGGCCCGGTGATGGCGGAAGGGCAGGTCCACGAAGGTCCGGGTGCGCATCCCGCGCAGTTGAACGCGCAGCTCGTCTAGTCCGTCCCAGCCCATGCGCGGCTCGAGCGCCATCACGTCCGGGAGACACACCGAGCGGTAGGCGCGCGTGGCGCCCCACACGGTGGTGTCGCTCTTGGAGCGGCGCACCCAGTGGTCGTTCTCCACCTCGTAGCACGTGCCGCTCGCGATGCCGAGCAGCGGATCCGCGGCGAAGCGCGAGGCCAGCACCTCGAAGAAGTCGGGGTCGAAGTCCACGTCGGCGTCCACCTTCACGAACACATCGGTACCGCGCGGGAGTGACGCGAGCCCGGCGCGGAAGGCGTCGAGGTCGCGGCCCTCGCGGCGGCCGTTGGCCAGGCCGAGGCCCTCGGCGGCGGCGCGGTCCAGGTGGTGCACCCAGGCGTGCTCTGTGGCGAGCGCGGCGAGGAGCGAGGGGGTGGCGTCTGTGGAGCCGTCGTCCACCACGATCCATGCCCGCGGGGGATGGGTCTGGGCGGCCAGCGCCGTCGCGAGCCGGGGCAGGTTCTCGGCCTCGTCGCGTGCCGGAGTGATCACGGCGTAGCTGAGCGGGTGGGTCACGCCGCCGACCTCACGGGCGCGCGGGCAGCGGCGAAGGCGCGCGGGAGGTAGCGGCTCAGCCACAGCTCGAGGGTGATCAGCGACAGCAGCAGCGGCCCCCGGCGCAGGCGGCCCGCGCGCCAGTCGCTCACCGCCCGCTCCACCACGGCCCGGTCGAGCACGGCGGTGTACGCGGGGTGGGAGGCGAGCAGCGTGCTCTCCACCACCGCGCCGCCGTCGGCGCCGAGCCACGCGTCCACCGCGTCGTTGAAGAACCCGCGCTTGCGCTTCTCGAGCACGAAGTCCGGGACCTGGCCGCGCGCGGCCAGCCGGAGCACGTGCTTGCCCTGGAGGCGCCGGACCTTGTGACTGGCCGGCACGCGCGAGCACAGCTCCACGAGCTCGTGGTCGAGGAACGGCACCCGTACCTCGAGCGAGTGGGCCATCGAGGCACGGTCGAAGTAGGTGAGCATGTCGTCCACGAGGCCGAGCTTGGCGTCGAGGTAGAGCGCGGCCTCGAGCGGGGTGGACCGGGCTGCGCCGTTCAGGCTTGCCGTGACGATCGCCTCGGCCGCGCCCGAGTGCTCGGCCAGGGCGCCGCTGAAGAGGCCCGCCCGCAGGTCGGGGTGCACGAGGCCGCTGGAGGCCAGGAGCCGCGCCACCGGGTCGGGCGACTGGAGCGCCTCGGCCAGCTGCGCGGCCTGCCCGGGCCCGCGGCGCAGGGCGGCGCCGCCGGCCGCCCGGACCACGGCGGGAAGGTTTTCCCAGTGCCCGGCGAGGGAGGCCACCCGGTGCTTGCGGTACCCGCCCAGCAGCTCGTCCGCGCCCTGACCCGAGAGGGCCACCGTCACGTGCTCCGCGGCCAGCTCCGAGAGGGCGAGGAACCCGAGCGAGGAGAGGTCCGCGAGCGGCTCGTCCAGGTGCCACACGAGCTCTTCCATGTAGTCCGGGTCGCTCGTGAGCGGCACCTCGAGCTGATGGTGCTCGGCGCCGCAGAACTGGGCCACGCGCCGGGCGTCGGCCAGCTCGGAGTCCGTGCCCGCGAAGCCCACCGCGAAGGTCTTCACCGGCTGGTCCATGTGGCGGGCCATCATCGAGACGATCAGGCTCGAGTCCAGCCCGCCGCTGAGCATCGCGCCGAGCGGCACGTCGCTCATCAGGCGCATGCGCACGGCCTCGTCGAGCTTGCCGCCGATCATCTCGGCCCACTCCTCGGAGCTGCGCTCCACGGGGTCGGGATCGGGCGCGGGGTAGGTCCACCAGCGCTCCAGGCGATGGCCGCCGTCCTCCACCACGAGGCGCTCCCCGGGGTGCAGCTTGCGCACCTGGGCCAGCGGGGTCATGGGGCTCGGCACGTAGCCGAGGGTCAGGTACGCCGCGATGGCCTCGTGGTCCAGCTCGTCGCTCACGAGGCCGCTGGCGATCACCGCCTTCAGCTCGGAGCCGAAGACCACCGTGTTTCCCACCAGCGCGTAGTAGAGCGGCTTGATGCCCAGCCGGTCGCGGGCGAGCACTCCGCGGCGGCTCACGCGATCCCATACCGCCACGGCGAACATCCCCCGCAGGCGGTGCGTCAGGTCCGGGCCGTGCTCCTCGTAGAGGTGGGGGAGCACCTCGGTGTCGCAGCGGCTGCGCAGGAGGTGACCGCCCGCCTCCAGCTCACCGCGCAGGGCCTCGTGGTTGTAGATCTCGCCGTTCTGCGCCGCCCACACGCGCTGCCACTCGTCCGAGAAGGGCTGGTGGCCGCCGGCCACGTCGATGATGGCGAGGCGCCGGGCGCCCAGGGAACAGCCGTCGCCGCACATGAAGCCGGCGTCGTCGGGCCCCCGGTGGGCGATCTGGTCCGTCATCCGCTGCAGCACCTGCTGCGAGAGCGGCGGCGCCATGCCACCGTCCGTGCGGAAGGCTCCGGCTATCCCGCACACGGCTAGGCCACCCTCCGCTCAGGGCCGGGGCGAACGGCCGCCGACAGGGCGTGCAGGTGGCCGCGGCGGCGCTCCGGGCTGGACAGCGCCGCCAGCGCGTGGGTGCCGTGGCCGAGCGCGACCCCGAAGGCCTCGAGACCGACCACGGTCGGGCGCGGGGTGTGCTTGCGCGCGTAGAGCACGCGGTTGTGGGCGTGGAGGGCGAGCAGCTGCTCGCGGGGCGCCGACGCGCCGCCCTCGTGACGGGCCACGGCCCCGGGCTCGTAGCGAACCGAGTGGCCGGCCGCGCGAAGCCGGGCGCAGAGGTCGGTGTCCTCGCAATAGAGGAAGAAGTCCTCGTCCAGGCCCCCGACCTCGCGGAGCGCGTCGCGGCGGACCAGCATGCACGCACCGGACACCCAGTCGGGCCACGACGGACGGGCATAGGCGGTGGGGTCGCGCACCAGCTCGTCAGTCCAGTCGGCGAATGGCCAGGCCCGGTGGAGGAAGAGCGCCTGCGCGTAGGTGGACCGCAGGCGGGGGAAGCGGCGCTGGCTGAACGCGAGGCTCCCGTCGGCCGCCTCGATGCGCGGGCCCACCAGGGCAGTGCGTGGCTCGGCGTCGAGCACGGCCGCGAGCACGCCGAGGTGCCGCGCGCTCAACCGGGCGTCGGGGTTCAGAAGGAGGACGTACGGGGCGCTCCCGCCGGCGACGCCGGCGTTGCATCCCGCTGCGAACCCGCGGTTCGCGGCCATGCGGACCACGTCCACCGGCAGGCCGGAGATCGCGGCCAGGGAGTCATCGGTCGAGGCGTTGTCCACCACGGTCACGCTCACACCGGGAGGGGCGGCCAGGGGCTCCACGCACCCGCGCAGGGTGCGGGCGCTGTTGTAGGCCACCACGACCACGTCCACCGGGCGGGACCGCGCCGCGCCCGCCATGGCGTTCACGCAGCCACCAGGCCTTCGAGGAACTTCCGCAGGTCGCCCGCGAGCGACTGCGCCCCCGACTCCCCCTCGCCGCCCGGCGGCACCGACTGGTCGTCGGCCGTGCTGATGGCCTCGGGCAGGAGCTCAACCTCCTCGACCAGCGTGACGATGCCACTGGCATGAAGCCTGCGTGCGATGGGCAGCTGGTGGTCGTCCACGGCCTCGCCGAGATGGAGCCGGCGCGGCACCACGATCGGGCGCTTACCGCAGCGGCGGGCGAGCATGATCGAGCCCACCCCCGCATGGCAGATCACCACGCGGGCCTCCCGCATGTGGGCCGAGAGCACCTCGAAGGGGATGAAGTCCACCCACTCGCCGCGTCCGTGCGCCACCCGCGACGAGCCGTGCTGCACCAGCAGGCGCTCGTCTCCGGCCAGGCCCGCGGCGGCGCGGATCAGCCGGTCGAACGGCTGCTCGTTGGTTCCGATCGTGACGAGGATCATCTGATTGGCAGGGTCCGGGGCGCAGGCCGATCACCGATCGGCCTGCACTCCTCCCGTGAGGAAAAGGTTTCCGGCGAAGCGGGAATCCGAGGCGGTGCCCGCCAGCTCCGGCCACTGGACGTAGAGGCGGCTGGTGACGGGCGACACCAGGCGGGCGGTGAGGGAGAGCTCGTCGATGCGGGTGAAGCTCTCCACGTAGACGCTCGGGACGCCGTGCAGCTTGCCCACCCACGCGAAGGGCACGGCGATGCCGGCGCCGGTGGAGAGGATGGCCGACGGGCGCTCGGCGCGGATGATGCGATGCGCCAGGCGCATGTTGCGGAGGAGGTTGGGCACGTTGCGGTTGGTGGGCCCGTGGGCATGAACCACGCGCTCGCCGCGCAGCAGCGAGCCGGTGTCGGACTTGTCGAAGGTGACCCACAGGTGGGGGAACTGATCCCAGGCGGCGCGCAGGGCGAGCAGCTGAAGCAGGTGGCCCCCGCTGGAGCAGACGAGCAAAACGGGACGCGTACGCCTCCCCACCGAGTTGGCCATGAGTCGATCCTGTGCTGGACGGCCCGTGCGCGTAACGCCCCTTCGGAGAGCCCATACCTGGCCTTTCGGGGGGCTCGTGCCCGCGCGGGGCCGATTCGGCCCGATTTCCGCGCTCCCAATGCGGGCGGCGCCACCGCGAACGCCCCGAGTGGAGTCTCAGCACTGGTCGAATGGCGGTCGCCGCCGGCGCAGGCCGGTGGGAGCCTCGCCTGGTCACCCCCGGGTGTGCGCGACTAGCCGCCCGGACTCATCCAAAGGCTTCTTCCGTGTACCAGGTACAAGATTCCGCGGCGCTCCTCAGGGGGTCCCGCCGACTGCTCTCCCGCGGCCGCACGGCCACGAGGGTGAGCCGTACCGTGCTGCTGCTCGGCGTGGTGAGCATGCTCACGGACATCTCCGCGGAGATGGTGTCCACCGTCCTGCCGCTGTACCTCGTGTACACCCTGGGCTTCACGCCGCTTCAGTACGGCGTGGTGGACGGGATCTACCAGGGCGCCTCCGCCCTGGTGAGGCTGGTGAGCGGCTTCGCAGGGGATCGCTCCGGCCGCCCCAAGGAGGTGGCCGCGGTCGGCTACGGCCTCTCCGCGGTGTGCAAGCTCGGCCTCCTGGTGGTGGGCAGCGCGTTCTCGGCCATCGGCACCCTGGTGCTGATCGACCGCTCGGGCAAGGGCATCCGCACCGCGCCGCGCGACGCGATGATCTCGCTCAGCAGCACCCCAGAGGGAATGGCCACGTCGTTCGGGGTGCACCGCGCGCTCGACACCACGGGGGCGATGATCGGGCCGCTGATCGCCTTCGGCCTGCTGGCCATCGCGCCGCTTGCCTTCGACTCGATCTTCCTGGTCAGCTTCTGCTTCGCCGTGGTCGGCCTGGCGGTGATGGTGCTGTTCGTGGACAACCCGAAGACCCCGGCCGCGGCCGTGGAGAAGGCCCCGCCGGTGTCCCTCCGCGAGGCGGGCCGGCTGCTCCGCATCCCGGGCTTCTCGCGGCTGATGGTGGTGGGCTCGGCGCTCGGCCTCGCCACGCTCAGCGACGGGTTCATCTACCTCGCCCTCGAGAAGCGCGTGGACTTCGAGGCCACGGTGTTCCCGATCCTCTACGTGGGCACGGCCCTTGTGTACATGCTGCTGGCGGTGCCCGCGGGGCGCCTGGCCGACCGCGTCGGCCGCGGGAGGGTGTTCGTGGGCGGGTACGGGCTGCTGGGCGGCGTCTACGGAGTGCTGCTGCTGCCCTCGGCCGGGTGGTGGGCCATCCCGGTGGCGCTTACCCTGCTGGGCATGTACTACGCGGCCACGGACGGCGTGCTGATGGCGATCGGGAGCGCTATGTCGCCGCCCTCGATGCGCGGCACCTCACTGGCGTTCCTGGGCACGGCCACCAGCGTGGCCCGGCTCTTCGCGTCGATCCTGTTCGGCGCCCTGTGGGTGACGGTGGGCATGGAGAACGCGATCCTCATCTTCGGCCTCGGGCTGGTGGCCGCCCTGTTCGTGGGCGGCGTGGCCCTCGTGCGCCCCCGGGACGCGGCGGGCGATGCCTGAGACGACCGCGACCCGCGACCGGCGCAAGTGGGCCTTCGCGGTCATCGTGGCGGCCTGCCTGGTGGCCGCCGTGGTGTCGGTCGTGGTCGCCGGCGGCTCGGACTCGGCCCACGACCTCAAGGACGGCAGGGCCCCGGCCACGCGCGTGCCGGCCACGGGCGCCGTCGTCTTCCGCACGCTGGACCGCACGCATCCGACCCGCTACGGGCGAATCGCGTGGACCAGCGCGGCCAGGCCGGGGAAGCCGGCGCTCGGGTCCTTGGCGTGCGAGCGCGTGTACTTCGCGGCGGGGCGCGGTCTCTGCCTGTCCAAGGAGGGATCCCTCGGGTCCTCGGTGAAGGTGCGAATCCTGGGCGACGACATGAAGCCGCGCCGCGAGCTCACGCTGAACGGGGTTCCGAGCCGGGCCCGGATCTCACCGGACGGGCGCTACGGCACCGTCACGTCGTTCGTATCCGGCCACTCGTACGCCGACCCGGGCAAGTTCTCTACCAAGAGCACCATCTTCGCGATGGCGACCGGGAAGAAGATCGCGGACGTGGAGGACTTCCACGTGACGAAGGACGGCAGCGATTTCAAGTCGATCGACGTCAACTTCTGGGGCGTGACCTTCGCGAAGGACGACCACACCTTCTACGCCACGCTCGGCACCGGCGGTGACACCTATCTGGTGCGTGGTGACTTCCGCAAGCGCACGGTGGAGACGATCCGCCAGAACGCCGAATGCCCGTCGCTCTCGCCGGACGGCACGCGGGTGGTCTACAAGAAGCGCATCGGCAACCCGTCGGTGTGGCGGTACCACGTGCTCGACCTCGCGAGCGGACGCCAGACTCCTCTGGCGGAGACCCGCCCGATCGACGACCAGGCCGAGTGGCTGGACGACGATCACGTGCTCTACCGGGTGGGCGAGGAGATCTGGGAGGTCCCCGCCGACGGGACCGGCCACGCACGGCGCTACATGGCCCGTAGCGACTCGCCCGCCGTGGTGCGGCCGAACTAGACCAACGGCGAGGCCATCACCCACGCGGGGGACGTACCTTCGAATGATGAATGGAGTTGCGCAATGAAGGTCGGAGTCGTGGGGCTGGGGTACGTGGGCCTCCCTCTGGCCGTGGCGTTCGGCGAGGCGGGCCACGACGTGGTGGGCCTCGACGTGGACGCGCGCAAGGTCAACGCCATCCGCACGGGTGAGAGCTACATCGAGGACGTGCCCGCAGAGCGCCTGAGGGCGCTGGGGGCTCGCCTCTGCGCCACCGGGCGCTACGCCGACCTCTCGCGCTGCGACGCGGTGGTGATCGCCGTGCCCACGCCGCTCACCCGCAACCGCGAGCCCGACCTGGCGCCGCTCGTTTCCTCCGTCACGTCGGTGGCGCGGGTGCTGCAGCGCGGCCAGCTCGTGGTGCTCGAGTCCACGACCTATCCCGGCACCACGCGCGAGCGGGTTGCGCCCCTCCTCGAGGAGTCGGGGCTTGCCGCGGGCAGGGACTTCAGCCTGGCCTTCTCGCCCGAGCGGATCGACCCGGGCCGCACCGACTTCACGATGCGCACCACCCCCAAGGTGGTCGGCGGGCTCACCGCAGAGTGCCTGTGTCGCGCGGTGGAGCTGTACAGCGAGATCTGCGACGAGGTGGTGGAGGTCACCACCCCCGAGGCGGCCGAGCTCACCAAGCTGCTCGAGAACGTCTTCCGGTCGGTGAACATCGCCTTGGTGAACGAGCTTGCGATGCTCTGCGACCGCATGGGCATCGACATCTGGGAGGTCGTGGACGCGGCCGCCACCAAGCCCTACGGGTTCATGCGCTTCGATCCGGGTCCCGGCATGGGCGGCCACTGCCTGCCGGTGGACCCCTTCTACCTGGCCTGGCGGGCGCGCGAGTTCGGCTGCCCCACCGACTTCATCGAGCTTGCCGGCGAGGTGAACCAGGCGATGCCGCGGTTCTGCGCCGACAAGGTCGTCAGCGCCCTGAACGGGCACTCCAAGCCCGTGCGCGGCTCCCGCATCGCGATCGTGGGCGTGTCCTACAAGGCCGGAGTGGGGGACCTGCGCGAGTCGCCGTCCCTGAAGATCATGAAGCTGCTCGCCGACCAGGGCGCCGAGCTCGTCTACCACGACGACTTCGTGCCGGAGCTGTCCGCGTTCAGCCTGTCCACGGTGCCGCTCGGGGACGCCCTGGAGAGCTGCGACGTGGCGGTGATCGTCACCGCCCACCCGGGACTCGACCTGGACCTGCTGCTGGAGACCGCGCCGCTCGTGGTGGACTTCCGCGGCGTCACGGCTCGGCGGCACGCGCCGAACCTCGTGCGGCTTTAGGGCGGTTTGGTCTATCCCGGCTCCCGATGCGGGGCCGGCGTACGGCGGGGCTGGGTGGGGTGCGGTGATCCCTTTGGCCTCGCGCTTGGTCTGCCGCGGCGCTGCCTGCGCCCGGGACCGCCCGCGCACCATCCCTCCGCGGCCCCCGCCGGGGGGTTATCCGTTCTCGGCATCCATACGGCGCATAGAGCCCACACCCCCCGAGCCCGGTTCTCTCTTCGTGACGTGATGGCCACGAAGTGCGCCCGCGGTGACCGTCAGGGGGGCCAAGGCGCTGGTCGCGGCCGCCCGTCGGGGGGGGGGCTATGCGCTTTATGCACGCATGCCGTGCATAAGGCGCCACACCCCCCGAGCCCGGTCCTCTCTTCGTGACCTGAGGGCTACGAAGTGCGCCCGGACGAGGTCTCGGGCGGGGCCCCAGAAAGCGCAAAGGGGCGGGCGCCTATGCGCGCCCGCCCCCTCGCAAAGGTCGCGGTCCCGGGAGGCCCGCAACCCGACAGCGGCGCCTAGGCGGCGCCGGCCGCTTCCACGGGACGCAGCTCGCTCACCGATGCGAGCTTCGCCTCGGCCGCATCTCCCGCCACCCGCGAGGGACCGCGGCGCAGCATGCCGTGGGTGAACGCGTAGCGGCTTGCCTCGGTCCGGTTGGAGACCGCGAGCTTGCGGTAGATGTTCGAGAGGTGGAACTTCACCGTCTGCTCGGTGACCCACAGCTCACGCCCGATGCGGGCGTTGGTGAGGCCATCGGCCACCAGGCCCAGGATCTCGCGCTCCCGGGCGGTGAGGTCGTCGTTGCCGGACATGGCCAGCGTGCCGTTGCTCATGCTCGCGGGCAGGGCCGTGACGATGTTGCGCGCCACGATCTCCCGGATCAGCGTGCCGAGGCTCGGCAGGTGAGCGGACTTGGACAGGCAGGCGTCGGCCCCGGCCGTGATGGCCTCGCCGATCCACTCGTCCTCCATGCGCATCGTGAGCAGGAGGATCGCGCTCGACGGCGCCTCCTCACGGCACTCGCGGATGCGCTCGAGCGCGTGCTCGGAGCTCTGCATCTCGTCCACGAGCACGATGTCGGGCTGAGACTCGGCGATGGGGCGGCGGACGCCGATGCGGCCGTCGACCTTGCCGATGACCTTCAGGCCGGCGGCGCTGCGCAGAGCGAGCCGGATGGTTTCAATAACGAACGAGCTGTCAGCAACGATCACCATCTTCTTCATGGTGTTTCTCCCTTGGATGAGGTGTGGATGCGCCGCGAGTGAGCTCTCGGCGCCCTCTACTAACGGGCGGTGCAGCCCATTTCTTCCTCACCGATTGGCGGGGGACCCTGGGGAGGAGGCGCTTGCACGCGCAAGTTCCGCCGCAGGGCCGCGTTTCCTACGCATGGCCTGTCGCCACGACGGACTCAGGGACATACGCAGCACCTACGACTCGGCCGCCGGTCTGCTGATCTACAACTGGATCTGCGAGGAGTGCTCGGCCATCCTCGAAGAGGCCGGGCGCGCCTCCTACCGGCCACTGTTCAAGCCCGGCGGGAACGACCCCCATATGTCCCGGCGGGACGCCGCCTGACGTAGACGGTTAGGTCTGGTCCCTAGCTCGCGGCCTCGAAGACGCTCACGCCGTCGCGGTCACGCTCCCGCACGCGGCCGTCGGCCAGCAGCAGGTCCATGTGGCCCAGCACCTCGGACAGGGTGAGGAACGCCTGGGTCACCGCGATGTTGCCCCACAGCGACTGCGCCACCTCGTGCGCGGTGCGCGGTCGTTCGGCCACAAGCCGGTGGATCTTGGCCGCACGGCGGCGGTGCATGGCGAAGCGCTGGTCGATGAGCGCGGCGTGGTCGGTCACGGGGTCGCCGTGGCCGGGGAGCACCAGGTCCACATCCATCGCCTGGGTCAGGCGAAGCGAGGCGAGGTAGGCCACCAGCGCCCGGGTCCGCTCCCCGGGGTGGTCCCGGTCCCGGGTGATCAGCGGGTTGGAAGAGATGTGACCCAGCAGGTGGTCCCCAGCCACGAGCTGGCGTCGCTCCCGGTCGAGGAACACCGTGTCGCTGGGGCTGTGCCCGGGCCGGAAGGCCACCTCCAGGGTGCGGTCCCGCATCTCCACCCGGTCGCCATCGCGCAGCACGCGGGTCACGTCCACGCGCGCGCCCCACGCCCGGAACGCCCGCGACACCGACTGGAGCGCCGCGGCCACGTCCTCCGACATCCCGTTGCGGAGCATCACGTCCTTGGCGAAGTCGTCGTCGGCCTGGGACTCGATCGAGAAGTTCTCCACGAACGGGACCGCGGCCTCGATGGCCGCCACCTCCGCTCCGGAGTGCGCCGCCACCAGGGAGACGAGCCCGAGGTGGTCGATGTGCTGGTGGGTGAGCAGGACGAGCTCCACGTCCTCGAGCGTGTGACCGAGTGCTGCGAGCCCGCGCTGGAGCTCGTCGAAGGAGGTGCCGGAGTTGGGGCCCGCATCCACCAGCGTCAGCGGCGAGTCCTCGATCAGGTACACGTTCACGCGACCGACGGCGAACGGCGTCGGGATGGCGATTCTGTGGACCCCCGCGGCCGCGGCGGACGCGTAGGGGTCCTCGGCGCTCATTCGCGGACCCTCAGCCGCGGATGAGGGCGAGCACCTCGTCGCGGCGCTCCGCCATGTGCTCCGGCGAGGCCACCGACTCGAGGTTCAGGCGCAGCAGCGGCTCGGTGTTCGACGGGCGCACGTTGAAGTGCCAGTCGTCGTAGTCCACCGACACGCCGTCGAGCCATCCCACATCTCCGTCGCCGTAGCGCTCGGCGATCTCCTTCATCTTGGCGTCCGGGTCCGCCACCTCGGTGTTGATCTCCCCGGAGATGAAGTAGCGATCGCGAAGCGGCTGGAGCAGCTCGCTGATCGACTTCCCGGTTACGCCGAGCAGCTCGAGGATGAGCAGGGCCGGGAGGGTGCCGGAGTCGGCACAGTAGAAGTCGCGGAAGTAGTAGTGGCCGGACACCTCGCCGCCGAACACCGCGCCGGTCTCGCGCATCCTGGTCTTGAAGAAGGCGTGGCCCACGCGGTTCACGAGCGCGGTGCCGCCGGCGCCCTCCACGATGTCGCGCACCGCGCGCGAGGCGCGAACGTCGTAGAGCACCGTTGCGCCCGGCTCCTTGCGCACCAGGGACTCGCCCAGCAGCGCGGTGAGGAAGTCGCCGTCCACGAACGCGCCGCTGTCGTCGATGAAGAAGCAGCGGTCCGCATCCCCGTCCCAGGCGATGCCGAGGTCCGCGCCCTCGCTGCGCACCTTGTCGATGATGAACCGCCGGTTCGCCTCCAGAAGCGGGTTGGGCTCGTGGTCCGGGAACTCGCCGTCCGGCGTCCAGTAGGTCTGCACCTGCTCGAGTGGGAAGGAGTCGAGCAGCGGGCCCACCATCGGCCCGGCCATGCCGTTGCCGCCGTCCACCACCACCCTGAGCTTCCCGATCAGAGAGGGGTCCACGTACCCCAGCGCCGCGGCCCGGAAGGGCGCGCTCACGTCCTCGGTGTGGAGCTCGCCCGGGGTGTCGCTGGGAGGTCCGGGCTCGCCCGCGGCCACGAGGTCGCGAAGCTCGCCGATGCCCGAGTCGCCGGAGAGCGCCAGCGCGCCGCTGCGCACGAGCTTGGCCCCGGTGTAGGCCTTCGGGTTGTGGGAGGCGGTGCACATCAGGCCGCCGTCCAGGCCTCGCGAGCCCACGGTCCAATAAACCATCTCGGTGCCCGCCATCCCCACGTCGAGCACGTCCACGCCCTCGTCGATCAGGCCCTGCGCGTAGCGCGCCGCCATGGCCGGGGCCGAGAGGCGCATGTCCCGCCCGATCGCCACCCGCAGGTCGCCCACCGGCTTTTTCTCGAGCTGGCCGAGCACCTGCGCGAAGGCGCGCCCCACGCGGTAGGCCACCTCCTCGTCCATCTGGTCCGGGTAGGTGCCACGGACGTCGTACGCCTTGAAGATCGAGGGGTCGACCACAACCCGTGGTTCTACCAGAGCGTCAGAGCCAGCCGCGCCGACGGAAGAACGTGATCATCCCCCCGAGCAGCATCACGATGGCGAAGATCACGATCCAGAAGACGGCCTTGGACGAGCTCGCCGGGTCCCCGCCACCCGGCAGCCCGACGTTCATTCCCCAGATGCTGGCGATCAGCGTGGCCGGCAGGAACACGATGCTGAACACCGTGAGGATCCGGAGGACGTCGTTGAAGCGGTGCGCGATCACCGACTCATTGGTGTCCTCGAGCGCCTCCACCACCTCCTTGTAGTTCTCGAGCATGTCCCAGATGCGCTCGGAGGCGTCGTTGATGTCGTCGAAGTAGATCTCCAGATCGTCGGCGAGATAGCGCTGCTTGGTGCGCTCGAGGTCTCGCAGGACGGCACGCTGCGGCCGGATGATCTTGCGGAAGTTGATGATCTCCTGCTTCACGTTGGAGATGTCCCGCACCACCTCCTCGGAGCGGCCCTCGAAGATCTCCTCCTCGATCCGCTCCAGCTTGTTACCCACCTTGCGGAGCATCGGGAAGCAGTAGTCGAAGGCGTTGTCCACGATCTTGTAGAGCAGGTAGCCCGCGCCCTTGGACAGCAGGGCCTCGCGCAGCTCCTGAGAGGACCTGCAGCGCTCGAACAGGTACTCCACGGGCGGGATCGGCTGGTTGGGCAGCGTGATCAGGTAATCCGGCCCGATGAAGATGTCCAGCTCGCCGGCGTTCAGGCGCCCGACCTTCTTGTCGAACACCGGGAAGTACAGGACGATGAACAGGTAGTCGTCGTACTCGTCGATCTTCGGCCGCTGGTTGCGTGAGGCCACGTCCTCGTAGTCGAGGGCGTGGAACTCGAAATGCTCCTCCAGCCAGGAGCGGTCGACGGGTGAGGGGCGCTCGATGTTGATCCAACGGAGGCCGCCGAACTCGACGGTCTCTACGTTGGGCTCAGTCGAGACCGGAGCGAGGGCCGCATCGGCCCGCGCACGAGCGGAGCGCCTGAGACGTGGCTTCGGAAGGCTCGGCATCGCGTTTCAGCGGGTCTTCGGTTGCGGGCACCACAGAGGTGATTCTACCCGCGCAGTGCTGTATCCTGCCCCAGCAGACATAGCCGTTGCATCAAGAGGGGTGGAGGGATATGGCCCATTGAAACCCCGGCAACCGTCCTCAACGACCGCTCAGGCAGTCGTCTAGGGAAAGGTGCCAAGTCCATCGGACTTAGTCCGGCAGATGTGGCAAAGGGGCGCTTGTGGAGGCCTTCGTCACAGCAGCGGCGGAGGTTTTTACATAGGCGAAAGGAAGCCATGACGGTTCAAGCGCTCCAGTGCAAGGAATGTGCTCAGACGTACCCGCTCGACGCGCGCTATGTGTGCGAGCACTGCTTCGGTCCCCTCGAGGTCGCGTACGACCTCTCGGGGCTGGACGCCGACTCCACCCGGCGCCGCATCCAGGCCGGCCCGCAGTCGATCTGGCGTTACGCCGATTTCCTGCCCTTCGAGACCCCGCCCAAGCCGGGCCTGCCGGTCGGGCTCACGCCTCTCCAGCAGGCGCCGCGCCTGGCCGAGCGACTCGGCCTCGGCGAGGTCTGGGTCAAGAACGACACCGCCAACCCCACGCACTCCTTCAAGGACCGCGTGGTGGCCGTAGCGCTGGCCAAGGCTCAGGAGCTGGGCTACGAGGTGGTGGCCTGCGCCTCCACCGGCAATCTGGCCAACGCGGTGGCGGCCCATGCCGCGGCGGCGGGCCTAGAGTCATACGTGTTCATCCCGTCGGACCTGGAGGAGCAGAAGGTGCTCGCCACCGGGGTCTACGGCACGCACCTGGTGGCCGTGCGCGGCACCTACGACGACGTGAACCGGCTCTGCACCGAGCTGTCCGCCGATCGCGACTGGGCGTTCGTGAACGTGAACGTCCGGCCGTACTACGCCGAGGGCTCCAAGACGCTGGCCTTCGAGATCGCCGAGCAGCTCGGCTTCGAGCTGCCCGACCGGGTGGTGGCTCCGGTGGCCTCCGGTTCCCTGTTCACGAAGATCGCCCGTGGCTTCGAGGAGTGGCTGGAGGTGGGGCTCGTCGAGGGCGAGCTGCCGGCTTTCAACGGCGCGCAGGCCTCCGGCTGCTCGCCGGTGGCCACCGCCTACGAGTCCGGTGCCGACTTCTGCCGGCCGGTGAAGCCGCGCACGATCGCCAAGTCGCTGGCGATCGGCAACCCCGCAGACGGTCCCTACGCGCTCGACCTCGCGCGCCGCTCGGGCGGCTCGGTCGAGGCCGTGAGCGACGAGGAGATCCGGGAGGGCATCCGGCTGCTGGCCGAGACCACCGGGATCTTCACCGAGACCGCGGGCGGCGTGACCACCGGCGTGCTGCGCAAGCTCGCCCTCAGCGGAGCGATCGGCCCCGACGAGCGGGTGGTTGTGGTGATCACCGGGGACGGCCTGAAGACGCTCGACGCGGTGCGCGACACGTTCGCCATCCACGAGATCGACGCGTCGGTGGCCTCGTTCGAGGCGCTTGGTGCCGAGCGCGCCATCGGTGCGCTGTAAGCTGACGGCCGCAAAATGGCGGTTACCGTGAAGATCCCCACGCAGTTGCGAAGCGTCACCGGCGGAGACGCCGAGACCGCCGTTGACGGTGCCGGCACGGTCGGCGAGGTCCTCGACGGTCTGTACGACCGCTACGACGGGCTTCGCGACCGGATCGCCGAGGATGGCGACCTGCGCCGGTTCGTCAACGTCTACGTCGGCGGGGAGGACATCCGCTTCCTCGACGGACTCGAGACGTCGGTCGAGGACGGGGACGAGGTAACGATTCTCCCGGCCGTCGCCGGCGGCTGAGCGCCACTTGAGCGGTCGTTACGAGGGCGCGCGGGTGCTCGTCACGGGCGCTCAGGGGTTTGTGGGCTCCGCGGTGTCCGAGCGGCTGCTCGACGAGGGCGCCCGAGTGGTGGCCCTCCGCCGGGACGTGGACCCCGAGGCCCGCTTCTACACCGACGGCGTGAGCGAGCGCTGCGTCCAGGCGCTGGGCGACCTCACCGACTACGAGTCGCTCCTCCGGATCCTGAACGAGCACGAGATCGACGTCGTCTTCCACCTGGGGGCCCAGGCCATCGTGAGCGCGGCCAACCGCAACCCGCTGGCCACCTGGGAGTCGAACGTCCGCGGCACCTACACGCTCCTCGAGGCGTGCCGTGTCCACGCACTCGTGTCCGACGCGGTCGGCCGGATCGTGGTGGCCTCGTCCGACAAGGCCTACGGGGACCACGAGGAGCTGCCCTACCGCGAGGAGCTGCCGCTCCAGGCGCGCTATCCGTACGACGTCTCCAAGGCGGCCACGGACATGATCGCCCGCTCCTACGCCGTCACCTACGACATGCCGATCGCCGTGACCCGGCTCGCCAACGTCTACGGACCCGGCGACCTCAACTGGACGCGGATCATTCCTGACACGGCGCGCACCCTCCTCAAGGGCGAGACGCCGGTGATCCGCTCGGACGGCAGCCCGGAGCGCGACTACCTCTACGTGGCCGACGCGGTGGACGCGTACCTCGCCATATCCGCGTCCCTGGACCGTCGCGAGCTCTGGGGCCGCGCGTGGAACGCCGGCTGCGGGGAGGCCGTGTCGGTGATCGACGTCACGCGCCGCCTGATCGCGGTATCGGGTCTGGACGTGGAGCCGGATATCCGGGGCAAGGGAACCCCGCACGGCGAGATCGACCGCCAGTTCCTCGACTCCTCCGCTTTGCGCGAGGAGCTCGGGTGGGAGGCCGGCTGGGATCTGGACCGCGGGCTGCGTGAGGCCTGGGACTGGTACCAGCGCCGGCTCGGCTGAGCCAGCGGCTCCCGCTAGGGGAGGTGCACCACGAGCTCGTCCAACTTCGCGCTCCACTTGCGCGTTCCGGAGTCGCACACCACCTTTTCGCCCGTTCCGGTCGTGTGTCGGAACACCATCCGCACGGTGCCCGAGGCCTTGGTGTCCTTCAGCTTCCCGGTCACGCGGGTGCCGGCCTGGGCGGGGTAGGGCCCCGAGGCGCTGACCTTCATCGCGAACTTCCCCTTGTGAATTGAGAGGGAGCGCTTCTCGACCGTGCCCGGAAGGTTGATCGCGCCGAGGTCGTCGTTGGAGCAGCGGACCCGCTGGCTGTCGATGTCCAGCTGATTGATCCGCTTCTTGGTGACGTTGAACTCCACCGGCGGCTTTCCATTGGTGGCCACCGTGCCGACGAAGTCGCCGGTCTCGAAGCTGGGCTTGGCCGCGGCGAGGGCGGCCGGGGGGGTGAGAAGCAGCAGTACAACGCCGCCGATCCGCAGTGAGCGAGTCAGGGGAGCCTCCTTTCATCCGTGCCCCGCGCCGACGAGGCGCGGGGCGGGTACCGGCAGGGTAGACGCCCGGCGCGGGAGAGCCGTATGAGGCTCTCAGCGGATCAGGAGGAGTGCGCCGTCGACGGCCACCGCCGACCACACGATCGCGTTGGCCACGACCAACCCAAGCTTGGCCCCGAACTGAACGGGGTACCCCTCCATACGGCCCCATCGGTTATGGACGAGGGACCTTGAGGTGGTTGGGCGGAGTCGTTCACGAGGCCGCCGCGGGAGCGGGCTCGGGCAACGGGAACAGGTCCACCAGCCGCGCGACGGCTCCAGCGTCCCCGTCGATGCTTAGATCGCCGCTCTCCACGGCGTCGTCGAGTGATCGGCCGAGCCACAGTACGGCGGCCAGAGCGCCCGGGTCGCTCACGATCGTCGCGTCCGGGCCGGTGGGCGCGCCGCGCTCGATCGCGAACGCACCGCCGCTCACCGTGACCCGGAAGTCCACGTCGTCCAGGCGCAGCCCGTAGACCGCGTCGAAGTCCGCCCGCCGGGGGTCGAACATGGTCCGCATCGCGAGGATGTGGGAGTCGAGGCTCATGGGAGTCCCGTGGGGCATGGCGGGCGATCGGGCGCCCCAGCGGCCGAGCGCCGAGACCACCGGCTCGAGCTCGAGCCCCCACTCGGTGAGCTCGTACACCCGCGAGGCCGCGGGCGGGGGGAGCCGGCGCCTCCTCACGATCCCGGCCTCCTCGAGCTCCCGCAGGCGCTGGGCCAGCACGTTCGGACTCGCGTTTACGACTCCCGAGCGCAGGTCGGTGAAGCGCTTGGGTCCCAGCAGCAGCTCGCGCACGAGAAGGAGTGCCCAGCGCTCTCCGACGAGGTCGAGGGCGTGTGCGGCGGCACAGCCCTCGCCGTACGTGCGCGTCTTCGTCACACCCGCATCATAGAGGCGTGGTTGTGATTCAGGGATGGATGGTTGTTCTTTAGGAGCCGAACAATCGCGTGCAGGTCGACGGGGCCCTGTCGCCGCCGTCGGCCCGCATGATCCCGGCGCTGCTGTGCTTGAGGCCGGCCTGGTGGCCGCGCTCGTGCACGATGGTCCAGCAGAAGTCGATCGCACCCGCTCGGCCGCGCCAGGTGAGTCGCGAGCTGACCCGGATCACGCAGTAGGCGGCGGGCAGGTTCGGGCCGATGTAGGCGTCGCCCGAGGCGCCCTGGGAGAGGGCTGCGTACTGGACGCGCGGATTGGCGCAGCCCGTGAGTCCACGCTGGAGCCAGTAGGCGTCGGCCGCCTGGAGCGCGAGCCGTTCCGTTCGGGCGGAGGCGTGGGCCGTGGGGGGAAGGACGCGCGCCGAGGCCCCGGCCGGGAGCACGAGCATCCCGGCCAGAAGCGCGGCGACTGTGAGGCTGATGCGGTGGCGGCCCATGACTCGACCGTACGTTCGATCCCCGATCCGCGCTGGGCTCCAGTCGCTGATCTGGAGGTTCCCCGGTCAATCCTGTGGAGCGTCCTCGGAGCGCCGCCCGCCCGGCCCGAAACCGTGATAGTTGGTGCCGGAGCGTCCACTGCCCATGTCGTGGGCTCATGCGGGTGTGCCGGCGTGCCGATTCAGATCGGACACCAGAGCAAATTCCTCTCGACTCAGGCACCCCTGTCGCAAGGCGGGTCCGCAAAGCCACGGGACTCCTCCGGAGTTCGCCGGGCTACCGAAGGACTGCCACAACGATCGCTCGCGGCATGGTTTGCACCCGCGGTCGGTGACGGCCAAGGAACGTCGGAAAGAGGGTGCTCACCTATGTGGGAGGACGAATGTCCAGCCCGATCCGTCTCAAGCGTGGCGCGCCTGCCGCCGTCGCTCTTTCAATGCTCGGAGCGCTTGTAGCCCTCCCGGCCGTCGCGGAGGCCTCCCCGGTGAACCTCGCCACCGTCAAGCCCTTCGTGGTCCTCGGCGGGGCAGCGGTGACCAACACCGGCCCGTCCGTGCTCAACGGCAATCTCGGGGTCTCCCCGGGCACGTCGCTCGTCGGCTTCGGCCTTCCCGCCGTGGTCAACGGAGCCACCCACGACAACGACGCCGTGGCCGCCAACGCCCAGGACGACCTCACCACCGCCTACAACGTGGCCGCCGGACAGCCGGTCGCGGGCGCAAACGACCTCACGGGCACCAACCTCGGCAACCGGACGCTGACCGCGGGCGCTTACCGGTACAGCTCGAGCGCGGGGCTCACCGGCCAGCTCACCCTCAACGCCCAGGGCGATCCCAACGCGCAGTTCGTGTTCGAGATCGGCTCCTCGCTCACCACAGCGAGTGCCAGCTCGGTGGTGCTGGTTAACGGCGCCTCGCCGTGCAACGTGTACTGGCAGGTCGGCAGCTCGGCCACGCTCGGTACCACCACGGCGTTCCAGGGCAACCTGATGGCCCTCACGAGCATCAGCCTGAACAACGGTGCGACCGTCCTCGGCCGCATGCTGGCCCGCAACGGCTCGGTTACCCTGATCAACAACGTCCTCAGCGCACCCAACTGCGCCACATCCACCACGCCTGGCGGCGGGACGGGTGGCACCGGCGGGACAGGTGGGACTGGCGGCACTGGCGGCAACGGAACCGGTGGTAACGGCGACGGGACCGGCGGTAACGGCAACGCGAACGGCGGCAACGGTGTGAACGCTCCGCCGCTGACCCGGGCGCAGCGACGTGCCCGCAACGGCACGGCGAGTCTCCGGCGCACTCCGCGCTCGGCCTGCACCGCAGGGTTCCGCGCGACGGTTCGCGGCCACCTGATCCAGCGCGTCGTGTTCAGGCTGGACGGGAAGCGTGTGGCCAGCCGCGGCAAGTCGCCCTTCCGGGTGACCGTGCATGCCGGATCCGGGATGCACAGGGTGAGGGCTCACATCACATTCCGTGATGCCACACGAGCCAAGAACGCGACCCTCCGCTATCGCGCGTGTTCGGCGGCCGCGCTCCAGCCGCTCCAGGGCCCCTCGCGGTTCACCGGTTGAGCAGACCCGTCAACGCTGTCCAGAGGCCTCCCGGCATACGCCGGGGGGTCGCTGGGCTTGCGGTGGCGCTCGTAACGACCGCCGTCTGCGTTCTCGTCACCCCGGCGCGGGCCGCCACACCGGCGGTGCCGGCCAGTCGGCCGCTCGTGGTGCTGATGCACGATCGCGTGGCCAGGACCGGCCCGAGCGTGCACGCGCACTTCGTCGAGTCCGTTCGGGCCCGGCGGCCGCTCACCGGAGTGCGCACGGTCCTACCCGTCCTCGGCCGCGCACGCAGGCACGGGGGCCGGCGCTGGCTGCACGTCCGGCTCCCCGGTCGCCCCAACCAGCACACCGGGTGGATCCGCGCGCTCCACACCGGGTCCATCTCCACGCCCTGGCGGATCGCGGTCGATCTCTCCGCCCGCCGCGTGACCGTGTACCAGTACGGCAAGGTGAAGCGCCGGTTCGCGGCGGTGGTCGGCAAGCCGTCGACCCCGACACCGCCCGGCCGCTTCTTTGTCGAGGAGGCCATGTCCCTCTCCTCCCAGGCTCCGGGCAATCCGTTCGCACTGGCCACCAGCGCCCGGTCGAACGTGCTCCAGGAATTCGAGGGCGGACCCGGGCAGATCGCGCTCCACGGCACCAACGGCCTCTCGGGCTCCCCCGGCAGCGCCGCCTCGCACGGCTGCATCCGCCTCAGCACGAGCGACATCACGTGGATGGCCAGGCGCATCGGGGCGGGCATCCCGCTGACCATCCGGGAGTAGGCACCAAGGTCCCGGCTCGTCGTGATGTGGGTCTCGACCACGCCCTACTTCGCGACGAGAAGCTGGCATGGACTAGCGGACCATGAGGCCTGTTGTACGCCCCGCGGCCTACTGCTGGATGGCGCCAGGATCTTGTTACCGTCGCACCGATGGAGACGCCGGACTCGACTCGGCCGACTTCACGCCAGGCCGTGGAGTCCTTCTCGGTCGAACAGGCTCGCGAGCTGCTGCCGTGGACGGAGGCGTGGATCAGCCGGCTGCTCTCACGGCTCGCGTTGCGACTGCCGGCTGGAAGTCTCGACGTACTCGACGTCGGGTCGGCGCAGGGGCGCGCACTCATCGCGCTGCACCGCCTCGGGCATCGCGCGGCGGGTGTGGAACCGTCGGCATCGGCCATCGACACGTGTCGCGAGCTGAGCGGCAGCGAAGGGCTCGAGCTCGAGGTGCGGCAAGGCACGGCGGAGGCGTTGCCTTACGAGGGCGGCCGTTTCGATCTCGTCATCGCGATGAGCGTCATGGAGCATGTGGAGGACCTCGACGCGTCACTGCGCGAGATCCATCGTGTGTTGCGTCCTGGTGGCGTGTTCTGGTTCAGCAGCGCGAGCTCTCGCTCGCTGCGGCAAAACGAGATCTCGCGCCTTCCGCTCTTCGGCTGGTACCCGGACCGGCTAAAGCGTCGGATTATGTTGTGGGCGAAGGACCAGTACCCGCACTTGGTTGGATACACGGAAGCTCCAGCGATCCATTGGTGGACGCCGCGCAAGGCAAAAAGGATGCTTACCCGCGCCGGCTTCTCCGACGTCTGGGACCGATGGGAACTGCGAACTGAGGAGGAAACCAGTGGGCGCCTACGCCCGCTTCTCTCGCTGGCGAAGCGTAGCTCAGCGGTCCGCCTAGTGGGAGACGTGCTGATAGAGGGCACCGCCTTCGCGGCGCGAAAGAGCGATGGATCTTCGGGCGGTCACGCGTTGTGACGCCGCTGACAGGGCGGCCTCTGCGGCGAGGGAGGCCGCGCGGAGATCAGCCGGAGAATGGATCGTCACGCACAACCAACCCTCGCGCGGCCGTGCCGCAGCTTCACGTACATGTTCTTCAGTAGGACACGTTCTTCCCGGGGGCGGGCCATGACCCCGCCGAGAGCATGTCGGGTGGGCGGGTGGTCGTGTCCGTCGGCGTGGTCCTCCATCGCGTAGGTCCGGGCCGCCAAGGGTGCGCTCGGCGTGTCATTCTTGGTCCTCCTCGTTAGGTTCGCGGCCCGCCGTTTCTCGTTTCCGGCGGGTCCCCTCTTTTTCAGGGGTGCTCGGATCGGCAACAGGTCTGAATCAGAACGGGCGCGACGCGCCCGACGTGCAGGGGCGGGCTCCGGTGCCGGGGTGGCCACTGGCCGGGCCATCCGAATCTCCACAGCCAGCCGTAGCGCCACCTCGTCCGCCCGTCGGGCCACCGCGAACCCAGGATGAGCGACTAGCTGGCCCTTAGACCCCGCAACCCAGGGCTCCGGTAGCGCCACCTCAAAGCATGTCCCGGGCCACGGCGAGGTTCGCCGCGAATCTAGTCTCGAGCTCAGCGATCAAAACGCCCCCAGAGGAAACACACAGGCGGGTTCGCTGTTCTTCGCGGGGAGGTAGGTCGGTGTTCGTCCTGGGCTGCGGTTGTCATCGCGAGGCCCCCCTGTTGCTTTGGGTGGTGTGGGCGGCGTAGGGTCGCTGGTTCTGACAGCCGGGGCCGGCCGTTGCCCTCTGGCCCACGGATGGGCTTGAGCGTCGGACGCCTCCACAGAGTCGAGGAGTGGAGCGCTCCCCGTTGGTGTTGACGGTTCAGGCGGCCGCTTTTTGTAGTGGTTCTCCTGCATCGTCCCAGGTCTGACGGACCTCGGACGGGGTTCTGTAGTTGAGCCGGCTGTGGGGCCGGTGGTGGTAGTGGTTGATGT
>JBBQHI010000004.1:0-128125 GCA_038323835.1 Solirubrobacterales bacterium | reverse complement strand
ACCGGTGAAATCCTGCATCAACACACGAGCAGGCGTATACGCCACCTGACTCGACGACTCGTCACCCGCCACCCAACGAGCCAGATTCTCGATGTCCCCGGCGGTGACGGCATGGCCGTCCTCGTTGCGCAACAGATTCTCCAACAACACCTTCAACGAATACGGCAACCGCGCCACGTCGAAATCGGCCTGCAACGCATCAAGCCGGAAAATCTCGTACGAGGAGCCCCCCACAACAAGGTCGGCACGAGCCCCAAAGCTGTCCGGACTGTTCATACGCCTCGATTGCCATCCTGGACCGCGGTTAGTAGCGGCCCAACTGTCGTGAGGCCGGCACGCGTGATGCCGACCACCGTCTCCATGCGGCCCGTGTCGGAGCGCCGGCGCAGGAGCCCACGCGCGTAGAGACGCGCCCCGGTGCGGCGGAGTTCCCCAGAGTCCCAACCGAGCTGCTCGGCGAGTCTAGAAACTGTCGTCTCCCTGTCAAACACAGCAAGCAGAACCCGAAGCTCAGCCGCGGTCAGCTGGCGGTAGTCGAGCAACTCGAGCACCAGATTAAGGGTGCGTTCGGCGTTCCGTCCCGTCGACCGCGGCGTGGCCCGCAATCGCGGGCGGGCCGCGGATCGGGGGCTTGGCTCGGGCGCCTGGCGAAGGGGTGCGCTCATGATTCCTCCGTCGGCCTCGTCGACGGGTCGTGTGGTGTCAATAGCGTTGGCTGAAGGCCAAGTAACCGCAGGTCCGTGAGCGTCGCGGCCATACCATCCCTAAAGAGGGAAAGGTCTCCCTCCGCGAAGTCAAGCTCAAGCAGCCATGCAGAACTGACCCTTCCGCTCGGAAGGCTCTGCTCAAGGCGCAAGAGGCGCACCACGCCCTTCGGGCTGTCCATTCGCAGGTCATCAGCCTCATGCTCGAGCCAGCGATCGAGCTCTTCGACCGCCACTGGCGGGTAGGGGTGGCGGCGAATGACGATCTGATCCACGGCTACGCAGCGGTGCGGTCGGACCGATGCGTATCGGCGCGTGCCCGCCGGGGGGCCAGTGGGACGACCGCCGTGGACTCCAGGCGTGCTGCGCGTGCAGCTGCCGCTGAAGTTTCGGGGTCTTCGACGTCGGCGATGGCGGCGAAGATCGCCGCGGCCATGATGGCTATCGCCACAACCAGGTTGAGGATTACGAATGCGAAGGCAAACGCCGTGGGCATCAGTGCCAGCAGGGCCACCGCTGCGACCACCGTGAGCAGGCAAACGGTGCTGACGATCAACAGCGCCGGGAAGCCGGCCGCCTCGGCCGTCCGCTGGAAACGAAGGAATGGCTTGTCTCTCATGATCCTGATCTCCTGCAGTGGAACGATCGGTCGCCTATTCATGCTTGCTCGTCGGGCCCCCGGTGCCCATGGGTCTCGATGACCATTCGCGCGCCCGCGAGCCGGCTCAGCTCGGGGTGCGCACGACGGCGGTGAGCAAGGCCAGCCACTGCTCGAGGTAACGGTTGGGCAGGAAGCGCTCGTGGACCCGTTGTCGCGCCGCTGCGCCGAGCCGGCGGGCACGGATTGGGTCGGCGAGCAGTTCGGCGATCGCTTGACCGGCCCCGTCCAGGTCTCGGGGCTCGGCGACGAGCACCCCGTTGACGCCCTCTCGATCTGGTCGCGGTGACCTCCCACGGCGCTCGCGACAACTGCCCGTTGCTTCCACATGGCTTCGGTGACGCCGAGACCGAAACCCTCCTCCAGGCTCTTCTTGATGACGACATCGGCGTGGAGCTGGAGCGCGTTCACGATCGCTGCGTTCTCCTCGAGGTCGTGCATCGGCAAGCTAAGGAGGTGGATGCGGCGCCGAGCCGACGGGAGCAAGCGGCGCCGATGGGCCTCTACCTCGCGGTAAACGGCCACCGCCTCGGGATCGTCGGCGACGGTGCGAGGTCCGGGGCCGGCGAGCATCAGATGAGCGTCGACCTGACTGAGCACGCCGCCGGCGAAGCAGTCGATCACACCAATCGGATCTTTGAGCCGATCCCAGCGGGCCAGGTTGACGACGAGCCGGTCGCGGCCCAGGCGAGGAGCAGGCCCGTCACGGCTGATGGCGCAGCGACGCCACAGCACGATCCTCCGCCCGTCGCGACCGACGAGCATGGGCTCCCGGTCTGACGTCCCCGACGCGATCCCCGTTCGCGCCAGGATGGCGGCGCTGGTCGGGGCTGAGAGCTCGCGGTTCTTGGTCGCGCTGGGGTCGATGCACGGCGCGATGACGCGGACAGGCATCCCAGCGAGCTGCGGGGGGATGAACCCGGGACGGGTGAAAACAAGGGCGGCGGCCCGGTCGACGTAGCCGGCGAGAAAGTTCCAGGCCGCCCGTGACAGCTCATTCGGGCGATCGGCGCCCACGTGCGAGCGCCAGACGACGCTGGCGCCCGTCGCCGCCAGCGCGGGCGCCAGCCCGGCCGTCTGCGGGTCGTGCAGCACAACCACGTCGCGAGCTCGCACCACGGCGATCAGCGGATGTGTGGTGGCGACGAGCTCCCGCTCGTAGGCCCTCCGCTCGGCGGCGCCGAGCTCCCCGGCGTCCCCGGGGTGCCCGTGCAGCCAGTTGTGCAGCCGCTTCGTGATCGTGAAGAAGCGCGGCGGAGCACGCACAACGACCCAGCGTACGTCGAGCCCGGCGGCGCGCCAGTAGGGCAGCAGCGTACGCAGCAGTTCAGCGACGCCACCGCCCGCAGAAGCGGAGTTGACCATCCAAATCGTGCGCCCGGCAAGCGGTCCCGCCGCGCTTCCGAACGCGGCGGTCAGGACGTGCCACGCTTCTATCCCGAGCGCGGGCCGCAGCAAGTCGAGCGGCAGTGGGCGGACGGGAAGCTCGAGCGGCGCGAAACCCGCGGTTACCGGAGGGCCTTGCACCGGCTTGGATCCCGGCCGGTCGGCCCATTCAGGCGGTCATCGACGGGGACGTGATCCTCAAGGCTCTCCTCGCGCCGCAGGGCTGACGGCGAGCCCGCCCCGCGCGCCAAAATGACGTCGACGTCTCCGGACCGACGCGTGTCCGCGACCCGTGCCACCAGCGGCGCCAACTTGAGCGAACCCCCCGATCCGATGCTCAGTACGAAGTGGGAATCGTGACCACGCTTCTCGAACCGGCGCCCAATCAGCCCTCTCATCGCCAGGCGCCTGGTGGCGTGGCCGATCGCCTTGGCGTCTGTGTCCAGGACGTCGCCCAGGCTCGACGGGCTGGCGTCGCGCTCTTTCAGCCGGAGCAGGATGCGAAGCTCCAGCGGAGAAAGACTGCCGCCCTGCAGTATCGCCAGCAGATTGTCGAGGGCGTTCTCAGCGCTGCCGTCGCTACCGCGCATGCTCCACCCTTGCGTGTGCATCTCCTCAGGAGCGGGTGGTGAGTGGTCGTCCGCGAGCGCTCGGAGCAGCGTCGGGCGGAGGCCGAGCAGTCGAAGGTCGCGAAGCATCGCGTCAACTCGCTCTTCGTTGAGGGGATCCCGGCCAGTCGTCGCGTCGAGCTCGATCAGCCAACCGTTGTCCACGTTTTCGGTCGACTCCGTGGTCGTGATGTGGTGCAGGCGGAACGCCGTGTGAGGAGTCTCGGCTTGAAGCCGCTCAACCTCATCCTCCAGCCACTGCTCGACCTCCCGCATCGGTACGGGTGTGGATGGCCGGCAACGGATGGCTAGCTGACGCATAGGCCGATTGTCGCCGTCAAGAGCTCCAACCGACATGGGTGCCGATGTGCATCCGGGACAGGGTCAGGGCTCGACGAGGCCGCGGCGAATGGCGTAGCGGGTCAGCTCGACGCGGTTGCGCATTCCGAGCTTCTCGAGCGTGTTCGCGCGGTGGCGGTCGACCGTCTTCTTGCTGATGAAGAGCTGGGTGCCGATCTCCTCGCTAGTGAGCCCCTCGGCGATCAGCTTCAGGACCTCGAGCTCGCGAGGGCTGAGCGGATCCTCGGGCGTGGCTTCCCCTCTGCTGGCGCGGTCAAGGAAATCGCGCACCAGCGCCCGGACGGCAGCCGGGTAGAGAAACGGCTCGCCTCGCATGGTCGCCCGGCATGCCTCAATCAGGTCGCGGTTGGCGACGGTCTTCAGGACATATCCCGAGGCGCCGACCTTGAGCGCCTCAAAGAAGTACTGCTCGTTGTCGTGCATCGAGAGCATCAGCACGCGGAGCTCGGGCTTGCGCCGGGAGAGCTCGAGGGCTGCCTGCAACCCGGTCATGCGCGGCATCGACACGTCCAGCACCGCGAGGTGGATGTCCTCCGAGAGCGCGAGCTCGACCGCCTCGGCACCATCACTCGCCTGGGCGACCACCTCGAGGTCCGGCGCCGCGTCCAGCACCATACGAAGCCCCTCGCGAACGACCGTATGGTCGTCCGCAAGCAGAATGCGTGTCTTCAGTGGGACCGCCATGCTTCCTCTCCGAGAGGCACTCTGAGGCGGACCGTAGTTCCCCGCCCGGCGTGCGACTCAATCGACAACTGGCCGCCCACCAGCAGCGCACGCTCACGCATGCCGGCAATCCCGGCCGTGCCGGTGCGTGGCCTGACGGGCATCCCCGTGCCATCGTCAGTGACGGACAGAGTCACCTCCTTCGCATCCGTCGCGAGTAAGACGTTGACCGTACCGGCGCCGGCGTGACGGAGAGCGTTGGTGAGCCCTTCTTGCGCGACGCGGTAGATGACCAGCTCGACATCGGTCTCCAGATGAGGCAGCTTGCCCTGAAGCTCCCGCGTAACGCGCGGACCGCCTTCGGAGCCGATGCGCGAGCAGAGCGCGATCAGCGCGTTCACCAAGCCCAGGTCGTCGAGCGCCTCGGGGCGCAGCTCGCGAACGATTCGACGAACCTCGTCCAAGCTGTCCCGCACGGCGTCAACCACCCGCCCAAGCTCGCGCGACGCCGCCGCGGGATCGCCGTCGGCGGCATGTTCGGCATGGATTATGACCGCCGTCAGTGTCTGGCCTATCTCGTCATGGAGCTCTCGTGCCACGCGCGCACGTTCAGCCTCCTGTACACCGAGTGCCGTGCGCGCCGCCTCGTGCCGGGCGCTCTCGAGCCGGTCGAGCATCGCGTTGAAGGTGCGGGCGAGGGACACCCCCTCCGCCGCGCGAGGATGCACGCCAGACAGTCTCGTGCCCGGGCGGTCGGGATCGATGGAGCCCATCACCTCCGTCAAATGAAGGAACGGCGCCAGCACCCATCGCAGCAACACGAGGTTCAACGCCAGCATCAACAACAGCCCGCCCGCCAGGAGCGCCAGCTGGTCGAGCGTCGGCGGGGCATGAATGGTGATGGGTGACAGCGCGAGCAGGAGAAAGGCGAAGACGAGAACTGAACCGTTGGTGAGGAACACCCACCAAAGCAAGGAGGGGCGTCCCCGACTCGACTTCGAAGGATCCAACCCGCTCTGCGGCGCCGCCCCCGCGGGCGCTGCGAGGTCGCGCGCTTCTTGTTCGGCTGGCGGTGTTGGGGTCAAGGGCTCGGCAAGCTTCAGGCTGTCGGTGACAGTCCAGCAGAAGCCGGGTCCCGCGGATGGATTTACGCGGTCCGGGACGGCGCGTCCGCGAAGAGAGGGCCGCTCGAAGTGCCTTCGGGTCACCGGCCAGCCCATGCTCTCGGCGTTGAATGCCCCACCCACCCAGCATCGGCCATGCAAGGTGGCGGGGCCATGGGTGCGGGTGACCATTTGTCAGGCGTGAGCAAATGCGTGCATTTACCCATGGCCCGAGCTGCCCGCGATGGTGACCATGACCCCATGAACAGTCACCAGTCAATCCGGAGTGGACGTCCCGTAACGGGAGCGGCGCCCGCGCTCATGACGTTTGCTGGGCGCGAGGAGCTTCGCGGCGTGCTCGACGAGCTGCGCAGGCGGCACCGCGACGAAGTCGCGCAGCGATTGCGGGAGGCGCGTGCCTACGGCGACGGCTCCAGCAACGACGAGTACCACGCGATCAGAGAGGAACAGCTGGTTCTCGAGGCGCGAATCGCTCTACTCGAGGCCACCATCGCTCGCGCGGTGGTGACGGACTCCAACCAGCTCGACGACGACGTCGCGGGCATCGGGTCCACGGTGTCGATCGAAGACCTCGCGTCGGGTCGCAGCAGCCGCCACCGGCTCGCGAGCGCTCACGCCGCGGGCAGCGGTTGCATATCCGCCGCGTCCCCGCTCGGTCAGCCACTGATTGGCGTCCGCCCGGGAACGGTGGTCACGGCCGACCTGCCGAACGGGAACTCGCGGAGCGTGCGCCTGACGGCGTTGGAGATCCAGGACCCGGCGAACGATGGGGCGTGAGCCCTCATGGACGTCGAGATGAAGCGCGCATACGAACCGGCCGCAAGGGACGACGGCTACCGGGTTCTGATCGACGGCCTCTGGCCGCGCGGACTCTCGCGCGAAGAGGCCCGGATCGATGAGTGGGCTCGAGACGTCGCCCCAAGCACCTCCCTGCGCCGTTGGTACGGGCACAAGCCGCAACGGTTCGACGAGTTCCGCCGCCGCTATGTCCACGAGCTTGCCGGGAAGCGCGACGAGCTGGCGAGGCTGCGACGGAGAGCGCGTACGAGACGGGTAACCCTGGTGTTCGCCGCGCGGGACGCGGAGCACAGCAACGGAGAGGTGCTCGTCTCCGTGCTCCGCCGCGGTCTGCGCTGACGCCGGATGCTCAGGATTCACGTCGCGTTCTCGCGGAAGTAGGCCGCGTTGATCTCGATGTACCGCTCCCACTCGGGCGGGACCATGTCGCCGGACGTGATCGCATCGACCGGGCAGGCCTCGACGCAGGCATCGCAGTCGATGCACTCCTCCGGATCGATGTAGAGCTGCTCGTGGTTGTCGAAGTCGGGGTCGTCGGGAGTGGGGTGGATGCAGTCCACCGGGCAGACATCGACGCACGAGGTGTCCTTGGTGCCGATGCACGGCTCGTTGATCACGTAGGTCACGGCGCTTCCTTCCGCAATTCTCACAGTAGGAATGGGCAAAAATATCAGGCGCGTTTCGTTTCCCCAGCCGCGCTGTGCAAAGCTGCCGGACAAGATGGACCTCCCCGCGCGGCGCCACGAGGCGCTAGCCCATCCCACCAGCGCGCGAGTGTTCAGCGTGCTGGTCGAGCTCCGGCGCTCCGTGGGCACCTTCGACCTGTCGCAGCGCCTGGGCATGCATCCCAACGGTGTGCGCGTGCACTTGGTGCGGCTGAGCGAGGCGGGGCTCGTCGCGCGCAAACGCAGCCGTCAGGCGCGTGGACGTCCGCGAGACATGTGGTCCATCGCACCTGACGCCCAGCCCGGGGGCGATCCGCCCGGCGCCTATGCCGACCTCGGGCGCTGGCTTGCGCGCGTACTCTCCTCGCGTTCCACGAGCCTGCGCGCAGTTGAGGCCACCGGGGTGGAGATCGGCCGTGATCTGGCGCCCTCGGGCGATGCGGGTCAGGCTGAAGAGAGGATGCACGCCGCGCTGGCAGCGCTCGGCTTTCGCCCCACTCGTCACATCGAGCGGCGGGGCCGGCTCACGTACCGGTTGCTCAACTGCCCCTACCGAGAGGTGGCGCGCGAGAACCAGCCAGCCGTTTGCGCGCTGCATCGCGGTATGACCCGCGGCCTGCTCGACGTCATCGCTCCCAGCACGAAGCTGGCGGCGTTCGTCCCACGCGACCCATACGCGGCCGGCTGCGAGGTCGAGTTGCGGGGTGGGCTGACCGAGGAAATCTTGCCTGCGGACCCCGAAGAGCCGGCGGGGAGGGAAGCGTGAGGAGCTGGAACCTCAGGGGGCTGAGCCTGAAGTCGCGCTTGCCCGAGATCCTGTCGTCGACCTCCGAGGCGCGGGCGATCGCGCTCGACCTTCAGGCGGGCGAGAGCCTGCCGGACCACGAGGTCCACGAGCGGGCGTGGGTTGTCGTGGTCGACGGCGAGGTGGAGGTAACGAGTGCCGGCGGGGAGCGTGTTAAGGGCGGAAGTGGGTTGCTCGTGGAGTTAGCTCCGAGTGAACGCCACGAGGTGGTCGCGCGCTCCGACGCCCGGCTCCTCTTGCTGCTGACGCCATGGCCTGGCGTTGGCCACCCGGGTGGGATGACCATCAGGCAGAAGCTCTACGCGCGACGTCGCGCCGCCAAGCAGAGAGAGTCCTGAGGGAGGCGGGCGGATGAAGAGAGATCCGGCACTCGTCTCGCTGTCCCATGACCACCACCAGGCGCTATTCGTCGCGCTGAAGCTGCGCGGTGCCACCGCCGAGACCGTTGACGAGGCTCGTGAGGCGTTTCTCGCCTACTGGGAGAAGCATGGGCGTGCTCACTTCCGGTTGGAGGAGGAGGTGCTGCTGCCCGCCTACGCAACTCACGGTGACCCGCATCACCACCTCGTCGCCCGCGCTCTCTGCGATCACGTGGCCATCCGCCAACGGGCCGCCGCGCTCGCCGGCGACCAGGCGCCGACAGCGGTTTTCCTCAACGAGCTGGGTGTTTGCCTCGCCGCTCACGTCCGCCTCGAGGAGCGCCAGCTCTTTCCGCTCATTGAGGGGGCCATGCCCGCCGCACAACTCGCTTCCTTGGCCGTGGAGCTGGAGCGGGCGGAGCACCCGGCTGTCGATGAGTGACCTGTGGCTGGCGGTTCGCTGGCTACACGTGGTCGCAATGGCCTTCTTCGTCGGCGGCCAGCTCATGCTCGCGGTGGTCGTCGTGCCCGTGGAGCGTCTCGCACCGGACCGAGAGCGGCTACGGGCCATTGCCCGCCGCTTCGGGTATGGAACGCTGGTGGCGATCGCGGTGCTGCTGGCCACCGGCAGCGCGATGGCCTCGCATTTTCACCGCTGGGAGGACGGCACGCTTCAGCTCAAGCTCGGGTTGGTGGCGCTCGTCGGAGTCTTGGTCGTCCTGCACATGCGCCGCCCGACGATGCACTTCCTCGAGGCCGCGGTATTCGTGCTCTCACTCGCGATCGTCTGGCTCGGGCTCGTTCTGGCCCACTGAGCTGTCGGTTTGGGGCCGGCTTACGCCTCGAGCAGCCCCCGCTCGAGTGCCCAGCGCACGAGCCGAGTGCGCGTCAGCAGCCCGAGCCGCTTCTGGATCCGGGCCCGGTGGGTCTCGACGGTACGCACGCTCAGCACGAGCTGCTCGGCGATCTCGCGGTTGGTGTGGCCCAGCGCGACCAGCCGCACGATGTCGCGTTCGCGCATCGTGAGGCCATCGTCCTCGCGACGGCGCTCGAAGTCGTGCGCGGCCATTTTGACCGCACGCACGAGCCGCGGTCCGGGCTCTCCCGCCGGTGGCAGAACGATGGCTGTGCCAGGCGACGCGCGTCGCAGCGCCGGCAGGGAGCAGAAGCCCTCATGATGAGCCAGGTCGACGTCGAGCAGCAGGACGCTGGGGCGCAGGATCCGGAGTGCCTGCTCGGCGGCCTCGAGCGAGCCGACATGGCCCACGATCTCGACCTGGCCGTTGGCGGCCTGCAGCTCGCCGACGGCCCGCGTGCCGCCCGCTATGAGGACTCTGGCTCGCACCACCCGCGAGCCTAGATGCTCGCCCCCGTCCCTGGGCGTCGGGCTCGACCCCGTCCTCGGTTCGGAGAACTACGTAATTGAGGCCCCTCCGTTTCGGATGGGTCCGGGAGCGGACCTATATTGCCAGCGCTTCGAATCGCCACGGAGGAGGTGCGCTTGGCCGGAGAGCGGAGGGGTCTACTTGTTTCCAAGGGGTGGGTCCAAGCCGTTGTCCTGGTCGTGCTCATCGGGTTCTTCATTCTCGGGCTGCTCGCCTACCGCACCTACATGGCCCACCCGCCGGTGCCGCAAACGGTCGTCGACTCCCAGGGACGCGTTCTCTACACGGGCAAGGACATCCAGAGGGGCCAGCAGGTCTTCCTGCACAACGGGCTCATGGAGTACGGGTCGGTGTTCGGGCACGGCGCCTATCTGGGTCCGGATTACACGGCCGACTATCTGCGCCGCGCGTCCGATCTGGTCAAGCGCTCCTACGGCGGCGGCGCCTCGGACTCCGCCGGCCGCAGGACGATCGAGGATTTCCGCGTCAACCGGTACGACAAGAGGACGGAGACGCTGACGCTGACGCCGGCACAGGCTGCCGCGTTCCGCCGGCTCGTGCCGCATTACAGCCGGTTCTTCTCCGACCCGAAGACAGAGCACGGCCTCCGTCCCAATGCGATCACCGACCGTGCTGAGCTCCGGCAGCTGACCGCCTTCTTTGGCTGGACGGCGTGGGCCGCGTCGACGAACCGACCGGGGCACAACTACTCCTACACGAACAACTGGCCGTCCGAGCCGCGCGTCGACAACAAGCCGACCGCGAACGTGATCGTCTGGTCGGTGCTGTCGCTGATCGCGCTGCTGGGCGGCATCGGCCTGCTCTTCGGCGCGTTCGGCCGATGGGGGCGCAACCTTGGCTGGCACGGGCGCGAGCAGGCAACGCTCACCTTCCGCGCGCCCGGGGATGTGGCTCTCACACCGGCTCAGCGAGCGACAGCGTGGTTCTTCTTCGTGATGGCGGCGCTGTTCCTGCTTCAGACCTTCGTCGGCGCAGCCGCCCAGCACTACCGGGCAGAGATAGACAACTTCTTCGGCTTCGACCTGGCCAGGGTGTTCCCCTACAACCTGATGCGGACCTGGCATGTTCAGCTCGCACTCTTCTGGGTGGCCACCTCGTTCGTAGCCGCCGGCATCTTCCTGGCGCCGATGATCGCCCGCCGGGAGCCCAAGCACCAGGACAAGCTCGCCTTCGCGCTGCTCGGGGCGCTGGCCGTGGTGGTGTTCGGGACACTGATCGGCTCATACCTCGGAGTGCACGGGGTGCTCCAAGACGCGGCCTCGAACTGGTTCGGGCTTCAGGGCTTCGAGTACCTCGACCTCGCCCGGCTCTGGCAGGTGCTGCTGTCTATCGGCCTGTTCGTGTGGGTCTTCATGCTCTGGCGGGTTCTGCGCAAGCGCCTCGCCACCGAGCACCCCGGCAACATGCCGTGGCTGTTCTTCCTGGCGGCGTGCGCGATCCCTGCGTTCTACGCGGTCGGGTTGATCGCCAGGACCGGCGACAACTTCACCACCACCGAGTTCTGGCGCTTCTGGGTCGTGCACCTGTGGGTGGAGGACTTCCTGGAGGTCTTCACCACCGTGATGGTGGCCTACATGTTCGTGCTGCTGGGAGTGGTGCGGGAGAGGATCGCGCTGACCGTCGTGTTCCTCGACATCGTCCTGTACTCGATCGGCGGCGTCGTGGGGACGATGCACCACCTGTACTTCTCCGGGGAGCCGGCCGAGCACATGGCGCTTGGCGCCTTCTTCTCCGCGGGGGAGGTCATACCGCTGACCTTCCTGACGGTGGAGGCATGGAGCTTCCTTCAGCTCGGAGCTGCCCAGGAGTCGCAGTCGAAGACTCCGTTCCCGCACCGCTGGGCGGTGATGTTCCTCGTCTCCGTGGGCTTCTGGAACTTCGTCGGCGCCGGGATCTTCGGCTTTCTCGTCAACCTGCCGATCGTCTCCTACTACGAGATCGGCACGGCGCTCACCGCCAACCACGGGCACGCGGCGATGATGGGCGTGTACGGCATGCTCGCGCTCGGTCTGGCGCTCTTCTGCCTGCGCTACCTGATCCCGGCCGACAGGTGGCCGGAGAAGTGGGCCCGGATCTGCTTCTGGTCGACGAACATCGGCCTCGCCTGGATGTGCTTCGCCACGCTGCTGCCCCTCGGCATCCTGCAGCTGTACAAGTCGGTCAACGAGGGCTACTTCGAAGCCCGTGAGCTCAAGTTCCTGACCAACGACACCAACGCGCTGCTGGAGTGGCTGCGCCTGCCGGGAGACATCCTCTTCATCGTCGGCGGTGCGGTCCCGGCGCTCTACATCGCGTACCTCGGGGTTCGCCACACAGTCAAGCGCGTCACGCTGGAGGGGGCCGACGACATCCTCTTCACGGAGATCGCCCAGACCGAGGGCGCCCCGGTGATCTCCGCTGAAGAGGCGACGGCGGCGAGACTCCGATGAACCCGGAGGTCTGGCTGGCTGCCGGCTACGGCGCCCTGCTCGTGGCCGGAGCGTTCGTGTTGGAGTGGCTGTCTGCGCATACGCACCGCCGCTCGCTGCGCTACCGGACCGCCGGCTTCACGTACGACGAGACGCACGACCGTTGGCAGTGCCCGGAGGGCCAGGACCTCTGGCCGCACGAGTTCGACCACGAGCGCCGGCTCGTGCGATACCGCGCCAGGGCGCACATCTGCAACGGGTGCCCGCGAAAGGAGGCCTGCACCGACTCGGATCGGGGCCGCGAGATCGTCAGGCCCCTGGATCCCTGGCCTCACTCGGAGGCCGGCCGGTTCCATCGCGCCATCGCCCTGGTCCTGATCGCGCTCGCCGCGCTGATCCTCGTCGCCGAGGTGGTTCGCCACCATGACCCGTCCGAGGCAGCACTGATCGCCGGACTGCTCGTGGTCTGCGCGATCGCGGGCCGGTGGCTGCTGCGCGACCTCAGGGCACACCCCGCCAACTTCCCGGCGCCGACGGCCGCCCATGGCCTCGGCCTCGTGGCCACCGGCGCGACCGGAAAGCGGCCGCGCAGTCGTTGGTCCTCACAGAATCGAACGGAGGCATGACCATGCTGATCGCCCTTGGAGTGCTCGTCCTCGTGATCGTCGCGGCCGTCGCGTTGAGCGTCAGGGTGCTGCGCGAGTACGAGCGTGCGGTCGTCTTTCGCCTCGGTCGGCTGCTGCCCGTCAAGGGCCCCGGCCCCGTGATCCTGTTGCCGATGGTGGATCGCATGGTCCGCGTGGACCTGCGCATGATCACGCTCACGATCCCGCCGCAGGAGGTCATTACCCGCGACAACGTCCCCGCCCGCGTCGCGGCCGTCTGCTACTTCCGCGCGGTCGACCCCGCGGCCGCGGTCACGCAGATCGAGGCGTACGTCCCCGCCACCTCGCAGATCGCACAGACGACACTGCGGTCGGTGCTGGGCAAGGCGGACCTGGACTCACTGCTCTCTGAGCGCGAGCGTCTCAACGAGGATCTCCAGCAGGTCATCGACGAGCAGACCGAGCCCTGGGGCGTGAAGGTCACCGCGGTTGAGATCAAGGACGTCGAAATCCCCGAGCGGATGCAGCGTGCCATGGCCCGCCAGGCCGAGGCCGAACGCGAGCGGCGGGCGAAGATCATCGACTCCGAGGGCGAGTTTCAAGCCGCCGCCAAGCTGCTCCAGGCTGCAGATCTGATGAGCCGCAATCCCGCCACGATTCAGCTGCGCTACCTGCAGACGCTGCGGGAGATCGGCGGCAACGAGAGCTCCACGATTGTGTTTCCGTTCCCGCTCGACCTGCTGCAGCCGCTGCTGGATAAGGCGAAGGTTCCTGGCGAGGTAGGGCTATCCGACGCTCCGCCGCCCGCCGCCAACGGCGGCGTTGTGCGCGTCGACTGAAGGCTTTCGGCGGACACTCGACGCATCCAGCGGTTCGTGTTCGATATCTGGAGGATGGGTAGCCGCCCGGGCCCGAATCGGTGTTCGGACCCATGGGAGCGGAGGCGGCCAGGGCGCACGATGGTGGCCACCCTCGACCAGAAGGAGGCGGACATGTCATACGGCATCTACCCCGTTCCCAAGTTCGATTCGCATCCAAGCCACGCCACCGACAGCCGCACGGGCCTCGGGCTCCGTTTCCGAACCCGGCGGAACCGCACGCGGCTGGACGGCCGGCTCGCTCGCAGCACCGACCCTGCCACGAGCAACGAGCTCACCCTGCGTGCCGCGCAGCTGCGTTCCCGGGCCGTCCGCGCCCATCTCGCGGACAGGTTGGTCGAGTCGCTCAGCGACGCACGCAGGCTCAACCGCGAGCCGCTGACGGCCAGGGGCCGCCGGCAGCGCTTCCGCGATCGCGGAGAGCCGGGACGACCTCCTGGCGCTCGTCCTGCGACTGCAGGACGACGAGCCAATCGAGGCCCGCGGCGCGGCCATGACCGTCGAGCTCGTGAGCGCCGGGGTCGGTCGGCACCCCGAAGACGCAGAAGAGCTGAGGAACGCGGTACGTGCCGCCCGGCTCGCCCTGGACGAGCCGCTCCAAGCAGCGGCTCGATGACCACAGCGGGCCTGACCGCTACATCGACCACCCTGTCGCTCGCGCGAAAGAGAGAAGACGATGCTCGATTTCACACTCACAGACGAACAGCGGAACATCCGCGACCTGGCTCACGACTTCGCCCAGAAGGAGATCCGGCCGGTCGCCTGGGACCACGACCGCGACGGCTCCTGGCCGCAGCAGATCATCGACGAGGCCTGGGAAGTGGGCCTCATGAACTCGCAGCTGCCCGAGGCCTACGGCGGCGCAGGCGCTTCCTACACGGATGGAGTCCTGATCGCCGAGGAGCTTGGCTGGGGCTGCGCTGCGATCGCGACCACGCTCGGGGCCAACCAGCTCGCAGCCGCGCCCGTGCTACTCGGCGGATCCGAGCAGATCAAGACCGAGTACCTCGGGATGCTCACCGCTGAGCCCAAGCTTGCGTCCTTCTGCCTGACCGAGCCGGACGCCGGTTCGGACGTCTCGGCCATGCGCACCACCGCGGTCAAGAAGGGCGACAGATACGTGATCAACGGGTCGAAGGTGTTCATCACCAATGGCGGCTACGCCGACTGGTACACGGTCTACGCCAAGACCGACCCGGAAGCCGGCCACCGCGGCATCTCCGCCTTCCTGGTTCCACGCGACGACACAGTCACCGTCGACAAGCACGAGGACAAGATGGGCCTTCGCGCCTCGAACACGGCGGCGATCAGCTTCAACGACACCGAGGTGCCGGTAGCGAACCTGCTCGGGCAGGAAAACCATGGTTTCAAGCTGGCGATGATGACGCTCGACCGCACGCGCCCCGGCGTCGCCGCGATGGCGACAGGCATCGCACGGGCCGCATTCGAGTTCGCCACCGACTACTCGAAGGAACGGATCCAGTTCGACGTGCCGATCGCCATGCACCAAGCGATCCAGTTCATGATCGCCGACATGGCCACCAAGGTCGAGGCCGCGCGCCTGCTCGTCTGGCAGTCGGCAGCGTTGCTCGACCAGGGCGCGCGCAACACCCTCGCGTCCTCGCACGCCAAGCGCTTTGCCGCGGACAGCGCGATGGAGGTAGCAATCGACGCCGTGCAGGTCTACGGCGGCTACGGCTTCATCAAGGACTATCCCGTCGAGAAGCTGATGCGCGACGCGAAGATCATGCAGCTCTACGAGGGCACGTCACAGATCCAGCGCCTCGTGATCGCACGGGAGATTCTGATGCCCCGCCAGATTCAAGAGCCGGCCATCGAGAGGCCGCTGGCCACGGCCGCCTAGAGCAAGGCACGTCAACGAATGCAACGCAACGAAACGCCGTCACCAGGAGGTCCGATGAACGCACGTCCGGAGGGTCCGTTGCTCCTATGCTGGGACGGGTCCGAGAACGCCAAGCACGCCATCGAGAGCGCGGCCGGCGTTCTCGCTCCCAGGCCTGCGGTAGTCCTGACCGTGTGGGAACCGATCCTCGGGGTGGGCGCCTTCGCCTGGTCGGGCATGACGGCAACCATGGTCGACTCCGTCAAGCTTGATCAGGCGGCCGCCGAGGACGGCGCCCGTATCGCCGGGCGTGGCGTCCGCATCGCCCAAGACGCGGGCCTGGAGGCCAAGCCGGTCGCCGTGGCGGCCACCGGGCCGGTCTGGAAGACGATCATCGATATGGCCGACTGCCATGACGCGGCGGCCATCGTGATGGGATCCCGAGGGCTCACGGGATTCAGGTCGATGCTGATGGGAAGCGTCTCCGCCGCCGTCGTCCACCACGCCGACCGGCCGACTTTGGTCATCAGCCAGCCGGTCGCGCCGTAGACGTTCGCATCGAGCCGCTTGATACCACGGCGTATCTTCTCGATCGGACACTCGACGCACGAGTTGTCGGCGTTCGTTCGGCTCCTGCGCGCCCATCAGGTAGAGCAGGTGGCCGACGTGCGGGCCCATCCCGGCTCGCGGCGGCTGCCGTGGTTCAACCTCGAAGCCCTCACCCGCGAGCTGCCGTCCTACGACCTCACCTACGTCCACCTTCCCCACCTCGGCGGGCGACGCCGTCCGTCACCCGGCAGTCCGAACGGCGGTTGGGAGGTGGAGGGTTTTCGCGGCTATGCCGATCACATGGCCGGCGCAGACTTCGCGGCGGGCGTCGACACCCTCGAGGCACTGGCCGAACAACGAGCAACGGCCGTCATGTGCGCCGAGGGGCTTTGGTGGCGCTGTCACCGTCGCCTCCTCTCCGACGCGCTGACGATCGACGGTTGGACGGTCGTGCACATCGCTCCCGACGGCGGGGCCACGATCCACGAGCTCACCCCGTTCCTGGTCACCGGCGCGGGACGCCTGACCTACCCGCCCGCGCAAGCCTCCCTGGGGTCTGGCTGACGCCCGGAAGCGACGATCGCAGATCGTCCCAGAGGTCGTCGACGTCCTCGCAACCGACGCTCATCCGGATCAGGCCGGGAGGGATGTGCTCTTGCCCGGGGTGGCTGCTGCGGCGCTCCATGGTCGTCTCGACGCCACCGAGGCTGGTGGCGTGGCGGATGATCCGCGTGCTTCGGCAAGCCTCATCGGCTGCAGCGGCATTGCCAAGCTCGAAGCTGATGACGGCACCGAAGCCCGGATAGCGGACCCGCTCGACAGCAGGGAGCGTGCCCAGGCGAGACGTCAACTCCGCGGCGCTGCCCGACGCTTGGCGCAGGCGCAGCGGCAGCGTACGCAGCCCACGAAGCGCAAGGAAGCACTCGAGTGTTCCGGGCGTCGCACCGGCAAGGGACCGGGCGCTCCTCAGTCGTCGAAGCTGCTCGGGGGTCTGGGTGACCGCCACGCCGAGCAGCAGGTCGGCGTGGCCGCCCATGAACTTCGTCGCCGAGTGCACGACGACGTCGGCACCCATCTCCAGCGGCCGCTGGTTCAGTGGCGTGGCGAAGGTGTTGTCAACGACGACCTTCGTACCGTCACGGCGAGACGCCGCGCAGATGGCCGCCAAGTCAGCGACGTCAAGCAACGGATTTGACGGCGACTCCACCCACAGCATCTCGGCCTCGCCGGCGCGCTGCGGCCAGCGCTCGTCGGCAACAGGCAGGCGTTCCACTCGCCAACCGCGAACGTGAGCACCGTTCTCCGCGAGTTCCGCGACGCCCTGGTAGCAGTCATCGCCTAGGACGAGGTGCGCTCCCAGCGGCAGCTGCCCGAGCACGGCCGCGCACGCTCCCATCCCCGAGGCAAACGCCACCGCATCACCGCCCTCCAAGCCGCCGACGACCGCTTCGAAGGCCTCCCAGCCTTCCGTGGCCTCGTTGCGGCTATAGACCCGGTCGGTGCCAAAGATGAAGTTCGATGCCGGCACCATCGGGACGTTGAGTGGAGCGCCTGGACGATCGTCTGGCCGGCCCCCTACGATCGCCCAAGTCTCGGGCGACACTTCGTCACTGCGCATGGGTGCACCTCATGATCGCGGCCCAACAATCCGCGAAGACTGCATCGGCATAGCTGCTCCTTTCGGTGTCCAGAACGGCCTTCCGTCCCTGCCACTCCAGGCGGCGGATGGCCCTGTCTTAGCTTGTCTACCGGCTGCCAGCTGGGCATCGCAAGCTCCACACGATGGATGGGAGGACCCATTGCCGCTGGGCCGCCTGGCCGCAAGGCTTGATCAATGGCCGAGCCAGCGACCCGTAGCGCGCCCGACATCGAGTCGATCCGCTGGCTACGTATGCTCTCGTCCGCAGGGCCGGAACGCGACGAGGCCATCGAACGCCTGCACGCCCTGCTCCTGCGTGCCACCCACTTCGAAGTCGAGCGACGTCGGACGGCCGCCGGCGGTGCCCGAGGCGACCTCGACGATCTCGCCGTCCAGGCCGCCGACGACGCGCTCGTCGCGATCCTGAGCAAGCTTCACACCTACCGCGGAGCCAGCCGCTTCACGACCTGGGCGTACAAGTTCGCCCTGCTCGAGGCCGCCGCGAAGGTGCGCCGACGGGCTTGGCAGAGGCGCGAGGTTTCCCTGGACGCCAGCGGCTGGGAGCGGCTGCTCGATCAAAAGGCACCATCTCCCTACGGCCAAGCGGAGACGGCCGAGCTCATCGGCGCCGTGCGGCATGGGATCGCCACGCTGCTCACCCCCCACCAACGCGCCGTGCTCGCTGCGGTCACGCTCGACGACGTACCGATCGACGTGCTCGCGGCACGGCGGGGCACAACCCGCGGAGCCCTCTACAAGACTCTGCACGACGCCCGGCGCAAGCTACGCGAGGGCCTGGTCAGCGACGGTCTTCTACCCGACCCGCCTCGCGCAAGCGCGCCTATGGGTAAACGCTCGCCCCCGGTTCGGTGTTCCCACCCATAGGCGGGACGGTGGCGAGCGCCCAGGATGTTGGCCTACCCGCTACCCGAAGGAGGACGGTCATGCCCAACGACACCGACACAGTTCCACAGCTCGACTCACATTCGCGCCACGCAGCTGAGAACCCGCCCGGGCTCGGCGTCCGCTTGAGGGCTCTCTGGAACCGCGCGCGCCTGGACGAGGCGCTGGCCCGCGGCGCCGATCCGGGAACCGGGGCGGACCTCCGCCTGCGTGCCGCGCAGCTGCGTTCCCGGAGAGTCCGGGCACGGCTCGCGACGCGGCTGTTCGAGGAGCTGAGCGAGGCACGGCAGCCTGCCCTTGACCCGATCACCGCTCGGGGATGGCGACACCGTGCGGCGGTCGAGGAGAGCCGGGACGACCTGCTGGCCCTGATCCTGCGGCTCCGGAGCAAACGACCTATCGACGCGCGGGGGGCCGCGATGGCCGCCCAGCTCGTGCGAGCCAGGGTTGGGCGGCGTCACCAGCACGATGGACAGGGGCTGAGACACGCCGTGCGTGCCGCGCTGTTCGCACTATGCGGCCGCCACTCTTGGGGTCATGGCTCGGTGCCAAATGCGTATCGAGCCCCATTGGGCCAGAGAGGCCGAGCGGGCACGATGTTGGTGTACCCGCTATCAGAGGCCGGGTGGCCAGCGCCATTGGGAGCTGCGACACCTGCTCACCAAAGGAGCCGGCCATGAACAGCCCGGACATCCGCGTCAGCGACCCAGTTCCAAAGGAAGACAGGCCGGCGATCCCGCGTCTCCTGTTCGTCGCCGATGCTGCCGTCGCCGATGTGGACGAGTTACCGCCCGCAGCGCGCGTGATCATCGACTCCGCAGCCGAGACCTACGTGGTCACGCCGACCCTGCCGGGGCGGCTCGCGTGGCTCGCGGACGATGTGGATGGCTTTCGGCATGTTGCCGACGAGCGTCTCGACACCGTGCTGGGCCACCTGGACTCGATTGGCGTCCACGCCAGTGGAGCGGCCGGGCGTGGCAGCGTCGTGACCATCATTGCGGACGCGGTGGACGAGTTCGGGCCTGACCACATCCTGCTTGCGCTTCGCAGCTCAGAGCACGCCAACTGGCAGGAGCGCAAGCTCATCGAGCACATCGAGGAGCGATTCGACCTGCCGGTGACCGCCTACGCCGTGGATCTCGGAGGGCACGCTTCGACCGCCGGCGGCCCGGTGCTTCTCTGTTACGACGGATCCGAGGACGCCAGGCGCGCCATCGAACGGGCAGGCGCGCTGCACGCCGGTCGCCGTGCGCTGGTGGTGACCGTGTGGCAACCGGGCGCCGGGCCGGGCACCTCTGCCTGGTTGGGCGAGACCGCCAACACCGTCGATTACGTCGAACTCGATCGAGCGGCCGCCGAGCACGGTAGCCGTGTCGCGGACGATGGCGTCCGCATCGCTCAGGAGGCGGGCCTGAAGGCCGAGCCCGTGGCCGTTAAGGCCACAGGGGCTGTCTGGAAGACGCTCATCGAGATCGCGGATAGCTGTGACGCAGGCACCATCGTTGTGGGCTCTCGTGGACTGAAGGGCGTGCGCTCGATGCCGATGGGAAGCGTCTCCAGCGGAGTCATCCATCATGCCGGCCGACCCACGCTGGTGGTCCGTTGAACCGCCAGTTTCGGCGGCTGACGATGATGCTTCCTGAGCATCTCCGGGCGTGATCCACCATCCGGCGTACGCCGTCGAGCCGTGGGCGGTTCGCGAGACCGAGCTGAGCTTGGACGTGCTCGCTCAAGCCGGGTCGGTGTTCGCCCTTGCGAACGGACATATCGGACTACGCGGCAACCTCGACGAGGGCGAACCACCGGGCCTGCCTGGCACCTACCTCAACGGCTTCTATGAGCAGCACCCTTTGCCCTACGCCGAGCCCGGTTACGGCTACCCCGAGGCGGGCCAGACCGCGGCAAACGTGACCAACGGGAAGATCATCCGTCTGTTGGTCGACGATGAGCCATTCGACGTGCGTTTTGGCGGACTACAGAACCACGAGCGGGTGCTCGACCTCAGGGCCGGCGTGCTCAGACGCCGCGTCAGCTGGCGGTCGCCGGTCGGCAAGCGCGTGCGTGTCTGCTCGGTGCGCCTGGTCTCCCTCGTCCAGCGAGCGGTCGCAGCGATCCTTTATGAGGTCGAGCCACTGGAGGCTCCCGCCCGCCTGGTGGTGCAGTCGGAGCTGGTGGCCAACGAACCGATGCCCGACGCCGAGGCCGATCCCCGAGGCGCAGCCCACCTGGTTTCGGCCTTGCGCTCCGAGCAGTTCTCAGACAACGACGCCCGCGTCGTTCTGGTGCACCGTACGAGACAGAGCGGGCTGCGTGTGGCCGCCGCCATGGATCACGTCATCATCGGCCCGCCCGGGACCGAGACTCTCACGGAGAGCAGCGAGGATCTCGGCCGAGTAACGATCACTGCCGATGCGCAGCCGGGCCAGCCTCTCCGGGTGGTGAAGCTGCTGGCCTACGCTTGGTCGAGCCGCCGCTCGGCGGTGGCGCTCCGCGATCAGGTCTCCGGGGCGCTGGCCGAGGCTCGCCACACGGGCTGGGACGGGCTCGTGGCCGGCCAGCGTGACTACCTGGACGACTTCTGGGAGCGCGCAGACGTCGCACTCGAAGGTGGCGCCGAGCTGCAGCAGGCGGTGCGCTTCGCGCTGTTTCACACCCTCCAGGCAGGCGCCAGGGCGGAGCGCCGCGCCATCGCCGCCAAGGGCCTCACAGGGCCCGGGTATGACGGACACACATTCTGGGACACCGAAACTTTCGTCCTTCCGGTGCTTACCTATACCGCCCCGCACGCCGCGGGGGATGCCCTGCGCTGGCGCCACGAGACACTGGCGTTGGCGCGCGACCGGGCCAAGCTCCTGGGGTTCCGGGGTGCCGCGTTTCCCTGGCGGACAATCGATGGGCAGGAGTGCTCCGGGTACTGGCCGGCGGGGACCGCCGCGTTCCACATCGGAGCAGACATCGCCGATGCGGTGGGCCGCTACCAGGCCGCGACCGACGACCGTGCGTTCGAGCGCGAGACCGGGCTCGAACTCCTTGTCGAAACGGCCCGGTTCTGGCGCTCGCTGGGCCATCAGGACGCCGCCGGGCGCTTCCGCCTCGACGGCGTGACCGGACCCGACGAGTACAGCGCCCTCGCCGACAACAACGTCTACACCAACCTGATGGCGCAGCGAAACCTGCTTCTTGCAGCCGACGGCGTTGAACGCGAGCCCGAGCGCGCGAGAGAAATCGGCGTGCACCTCGACGAGGCGGCTGCATGGCGGGACGCCGCACGAGCCATCCTCGTCCCCTTCGACGAACAGCTCGGCGTCCACCCCCAGGCCGAGGACTTCACCGTGCACCAGGTGTGGGACTTCGAGCACACGCCCGCCGAGCGCTACCCGCTGCTGCTGCACTTTCCCTACGTGGACCTATACCGCAAGCAGGTGGTCAAGCAGGCCGACCTCGTACTCGCGCTGCACCTGCGCGGAGACGCGTTCAGCCAGGAGGCCAAGACCCGGAACTTTGCCTACTACGAGGCGCTGACGGTCCGTGACTCGTCGTTGTCGGCCTGCACGCAGGCGGTCATTGCGGCCGAGGTGGGGCACCTCGAGCTGGCCTACGACTATTTCTGCGAAGCCGCGCTCATGGACCTCGACAACCTGGAGCACAACACCCGCGACGGCCTTCATATCGCCGCACTGGCAGGCGCCTGGATCGTCGCGGTCGCCGGTTTCGGCGGCATGCGCGACCACGATGGCGCGCTGAGCTTCGCCCCCCGCCTGCCGCAACGATTGACGCGTTTGGCCTTTGGCATGTGCTTTCGCGAGCGACGGCTCCGGGTAGAGGTCCAGCGCGATCGGGCGCGCTACTCGCTGCTCGAGGGCCCGCCGCTCCAGATCACGCACCACGGCCAGACAATCAAGGTCACGACCACCGACCCGGTGAGTCGCCCAATCCCCAGGATCGCCGCTCGCGAGCCTCCGACACAACCCGCTGGACGAAGTCCGGGAAGAGCGGCGGGACCTCGACACTGATGGGGGCGGCACAACAGCTGCGCTCCGCTGTGGCGGCCGGCCAACCCGCGCGCGGCTACGTCCCCATCGGGGACTACGCGGCGATCGGGGACGGGAGAACCGTCGCGCTGATCGCACGTGATGGCTCGGTCGACTGGTTGTGCCTGCCGGATCTCGACTCGCCGAGCGTGTTCGCGGCGGTGCTTGACTCCGACCACGGGGGCCGGTTCGCGCTACGGCCCGAGGGCCCCGCTCAGACGCAGCGCCGCTATCTGCCTGACACCAACGTCCTCGAGACCATCTTCACCACCAGCGACGGCGTGGTCAGAGTCACGGACGCTATGGCCTTGCCGGACTCTGATCTCGGACCGACGCGCGAGCTGATCCGGCGCGTCGATGGCATCACGGGGCGGGTTCCCATGTGTTGGCGCCTCACCCCGGCGTTTGCCTACGGCGCAGCGGCGACCCGGCTCGAGCGCCGCGGCGCCATCCCCGTCGCCGTCTACGGTCGTGACGCCCTGGCGGTCTGCTCATGGGAGGCCGGCGAGCCGCAGATCGACGCAGAGGCGATCTTTGGACGCTTCGAGACACGAGAATCGAGTTCGGCGCTGATCGCCCTGTGCGCAGCCCACCAGGAGCCGCTGGTGTTCCCGAGGCGCGAACAGGTCGAGGCACGGCTGGAGGCCACCACCGCCTACTGGCGACAATGGGCGGCGGACCGGAACTACGAGGGCCTCTGGCGCCAGGCGGTGGTCCGCAGCGCGCTGGCGCTCAAGCTGCTCTTCCACGCCCCGTCTGGGGCAATTGCGGCGGCGGCGAGCACGTCGCTCCCTGAGGAGGTCGGCGGGGAGCGCAACTGGGACTACCGCTTCTGCTGGGTGCGCGACTCGGCCTTTACGCTCGAGGCCCTTCTGCGTCTCGGTTGCCCCAGCGAGGCCGAGGCGTTCTTCTGGTGGCTCCTCCACGCATCCCAGCTCAGCCACCCGGGCCTGCAGGTCCTGTACCGCCTCAACGGCGGCGAGCGCGCCCCCGAGCGCACCCTGGAGCTGGACGGCTACCGGGGCTCGCGCCCGGTCCGCGTAGGCAACGCCGCTGCCGCGCAGACCCAGCTCGACATCTACGGCGACCTCCTCCAAACGGCCCTCGTCTACGCCGAAGCCGGAGGACACATCGACGCCGAGACCGGCCGGCGGCTCGCCGGGACCGCAGACCTCGTCTGCCAGATCTGGCGCCAGCCCGATTCCGGTATCTGGGAGGTGCGAAGCAACCCGGACCACTTCACCCACTCAAAGATGATGTGCTGGGTTGCGCTCGACCGCGCGGTTCGCCTTAGCGAAGCCGGACACATCGTCCGAGCGCACGCATCGACCTGGCTCCGAGAAAGGCTCGCGATCGGCGACTTCATCGAAACGCGCTGCTGGTCGGAAGGCCTCGGCAGCTATACCCGTCAGGCCGACGGGGATGAACTCGACGCCAGCCTGCTTCTGGGGATAATCCTGGGCTACGAGAGCCCCGACCCCGGGCGACTCGCGGCCACGGTGGACGCGCTAGGGGTCGGTCTCGGGACCGGACCGCTGCTCTCCCGCTACAGCGGCGACGACGGACTCCGCGGCGGAGAGGGCGCCTTCCTCTGCTGCTCCTTCTGGCTCGCCGACGCGCTCGCCCGGATCGGCCGCAGCGACGAGGCAACCCAGCTCATGGAACAGCTGATTCCCCGTGCCAACGATGTCGGCCTCTACGCTGAGGAGCTCGACCCTGACACCAACGAGTTGCTGGGGAACATCCCCCAGGCGCTCGTACACCTGGCTCTCATCAACGCCGCGGTCTCGATCTCCAAGGCCGACGGTTCATGAGCGTGTGGGGAGCGCTCGCCGGTGGCTTCATCGGCACGCTCGTGCTGACCACGGCGCTGCGCACAGCGAATGAACTGGGGCTGACGCGGGTCGACCTGCCGTTCCTGCTCGGCACCGCGGTCACCGGCGACCGGGGTCGCGCCAAGGCGCTCGGATACCTCCTGCACCTGGTGGCAGGGGAGGGGTTCGCTCTCGTCTACTACGCAATCTTCACAGCGACCCAGACGAGCGGCTGGCTCCTCGGCGCGCTCCTCGGGCTGCTCCACGGAATCGTCTCCGCCACGGCGCTCGTGAACATCCTGCTTCCGGTGATCCATCCCCGAATGGGCAGCCCGCTGAGTGCCGCCGACAGCAGCCCGCTGCTCGAGCCGCCGGGTTTCCTGCTGCGCAACTACGGGCGCGGAACCCCCATCGCCACGCTGCTCGCCCACATCGCCTATGGGGCGATCGTCGGCGGCTTCGCCTCGCTCCCCTGAGCCTCCCCGTGGCGAGCGTCGCGTGTCTCGCGTCGTCCGCCATGTCTCATCCGCGTCGCGGTAAGAACTCATGAGCGCGCGACGCAAACCTCGTATGAACATGAGCGAGCACCGAGTTGCCGGGCTGGCGCTCGTCGAGGAGTCGCCGGACGGTGCGGCCCACCGCCTGATCGATCATGAGGCCGTGCGGCAGGCGGCGGCCGCACTGCTCGTGGCGCTGGGGGCCGACCTGGCCGAGGAGGGGCTGCGTGAGACGCCGCGGCGCATGGCCTCCGCCTACGCCGAGATGCTCACCCCTCAGCCGTTCCAACCCACGACCTTTCCGAACGACGAGGGCTACGACGAGCTGATCGTCGTCCGGGCGATCCCGTTCCACTCCCTCTGCATGCATCACCTGCTGCCGTTCCACGGACTGGCCCACGTCGGCTACCTCCCGGGCGAACGGATTCTCGGGCTGAGCAAGCTCGGACGCGTGGTGGAGCACTTCGCCCGCGACCTGCAGATTCAGGAGCGGCTCACCACCCAGGTGGCCAACTGGTTGCGGGACGAGCTGCAGCCGAAGGGTGTGGGGGTGGTCGTGGAGGCGGAGCACATGTGCATGTCGCTGCGAGGCGTGCAGAAGCACGGCGCCACGACCGTGACCTCGGCCCTGCACGGTCTGGTCCGCAACGACGCCCGTACACGCCAGGAGTTCCTGGCCCTTACCGCGAGGACGCCACATGACCACTGACCGGACTCACATCATCGTCGGCGCCGGCCTGGCGGGCGCCAAGGCCGCCGAGACCCTGCGTGCCGAGGGCTTCGACGGGCGCCTGCTCCTGATCGGGGAGGAGGACGCGCGTCCGTACGAGCGTCCACCGCTCTCCAAGGAGTACCTGCGCGGCGAGGCCGGACGCGAGAAGGTCTACGTCCACTCCGCGGACTTCTACGCCGACCACGGGATCGAGCTTCGTCTCGGCCGGCGGGTGGAGGCCCTCGACCCGTCGAGCGGCGAGGTGGTGCTCGACGACGGCGAGCGGCTGAGCTATGACCGGCTGCTTCTGACCACCGGCGCACGGCCCAGGCGGCTCGACATCCCGGGAGGCGAGCTCGAAGGAGCTCTCTATCTGCGTAGCGTCGGGGACTCGGACGCCCTGCGTGAGCGACTCGACCGCGGGGGGTCGGTGGTCGTGGTGGGAGCCGGCTGGATCGGCGCCGAGGTGGCCGCCTCCGCCCGGCAGCGCGGCCTGGAGGTCACCGTCCTGGATCCGGCCTCCGTTCCGCTGGAGCGCGTGCTCGGCCCCGAGGTGGGCGCCGTCTATCGCGACATCCACACGGACCAGGGCACGCGTCTGCTGCTGGAGACCGGGGTGAAGGCCTTCGAGGGGAGCGCGGCGGTGGAGCGTGTACGCACCACCGACGGGCGCACGCTCGACTGCGACTTCGTGGTGGTCGGCATCGGAGTGGAGCCCCGAACCGAGCTCGCAGCCGGAGCCGGCCTGGCGGTGGACAACGGGATCGTCACGGACGAGCGGCTACGCACCAGCGCGCCTGGCATCTTCGCAGCCGGTGACGTCGCCAACGCCGATCACCCCTTCTACGACGAGCGGATCCGGGTGGAGCACTGGTCCAACGCGCTTCATCAGGGACCCGCGGCGGCTCGGAGCATGCTCGATCTCCCGGGGGCCTACGACCGCCTGCCGTACTTCTTCTCAGACCAGTACGACACGGGCATGGAGTACTCGGGCTTCTCCCGCTCATGGGACCGGGTCATCTTCCGCGGCGATCCCGCGAGCCGGGAGTTCATAGCGTTCTGGATGGTCGGCGACCGCGTTGTGGCGGGCATGAACATGAACGTCTGGGACGTGACGGAGCCGATCCAGCGGCTTATCCGGGACCGCGTTGCCGTGGATGACCGGCGGCTCGCCGACCTCGCCATCCCGCTCGAAGAACTTGCTCCCGACCAGAAGGACAACGCCGTATGAACCGCCTCCAAACACTCCATGACGCCGGAGTCTCGATATGGCTCGACACACTCTCGCGAGAGTTGCTGGTCGACGGCGCCTTCGCGAAGCTGATCGCCGAGAACTCGGTAACCGGCGCCACCTCGAACCCCACGATCTTCGCCAACGCCATTACCTGCTCGGACCGCTACGACGGCCAGCTTCGCGAGGCCATCGAGTCCGGGCTGCGTCGTCCGCAGGGACTCTTCTTCGAACTAGCGCTCGACGACGTCCGGCGGGCCGCCCACCTACTGCGCCCGACGTACGACGCGACGGAGGGCCGCGACGGGTTCATCTCGTTCGAGTGCACCCCCGATCTCGCCGACGACACCCACGCCACGATCCAGCAGGCGCTCGCGCTCTGGCACCGACTCGCCCGCCCCAACGTGATGATCAAGGTCCCCGCCACCGACGCCGGAATCCCGGCGATCGAGGAGCTCACCGCGCAGGGCGTCAACGTCAACATCACCCTGCTCTTCTCGGTTGCCCGCTACGAGCAGGTGATCGACGCCTACCTCGCGGGCCTCGAGCGTCGCGCGGCCGCGAACCTCGCCCTCGACCGCATCGCCTCGGTCGCGTCCTTCTTCGTCTCTCGCATCGACGCCAAGGTCGACCCGCTGCTTCCCGACGGGTCTGCCCTGCGCGGTCGCGTCGCGATCGCGAACGCCCATCGCGCCTACGCCCTGTGCCGGAAACGCTTCGCGGACGATCGCTGGCTCGCGCTGGCCGCCCTTGGCGCCCATCCGCAGCCGCCACTGTGGGCCAGCACCGGCACCAAGGACCCCAGCTACTCCGACGTGCTCTACGTCGAGAAGTTGACCGCCCCGGGGGTCGTCAACACGATGCCCGAGGCCACACTGCACGCGTTTGCCGACCACGGTGCCGTGGGTCGTGCGCTGAGCATTGACCCGGCAGACGCCGAGAGGACCCTTCGGCTGGCCGAGGAGGCCGGCATCGACCTCGATGCCGTCACCGCTCAGCTCGAACGCGACGGGGTGCGCTCTTTCTGCGACTCGTACCACCAGCTGCTCGACTGCATCGAGACCAAGACCAAGGACGCCGCGCTGGCGAGGTAGGTCTTCGCCCGGTCACGCGGTAAGAACCTGCGTCGCCGGCTCGCTGGCTGGCATTGTCCTCAACCTTCTCAGGCCACGCGAGACTGCCGAGAGTCGATTGGTACACATTCGAGATACTCAACAAACGGCCGCGGTTCATAGCTCCAGGAGCGCCGGCGCGAGGCGCTCGAGCTGCGCCAGGGACGCGTGGCCATCGTCCGCATACGCCTGAACCGCCACGTGATCCGCCCCCGCGTCCAGGTGCTCGCGCACGCGGGCGGCGATCGCCTCCTCGTCCCCCCAGGCCACGATCGCGTCCACCAGCCCGTCGCTGCCGCCGTCGGCGAAATCGGCGTCCTCGTAGCCGAGCCAGCGCAGGTTGTTCACGTAGTTGGGGAGCGCGAGGTACACCGCCATGTGCCCTCTGCCGATCTCCCGGGCGCGGCCGGCGTCGGTCTCCAGCACCACCACCTGCTCGGGCGCGAGGAACGGGTCGGGGCCGAGGATGCCGCGCGCCCGCTCGGTGTGGTCGGGCGGCACGAAGTAGGGATGGGCGCCGGCCGTGGCCTCACGCGAGAGCTCGAGCATCTTCGTCCGCAGGGCGGCGAGCACCACGGGTGAGGGCTCCGGGGGCGGCGGGGCGCCGTACTCGAGCCGCTCCATCGCCTCCAGGTAGTCGCGCATCGCGGTGAGCGGCTTGGCGTAGTCGGCGCCGCGGAGGCTCACGGCCGGCGCGTGGCTCACGCCGAGGCCCAGCAGGAACCGCCCGTCGTACGCCTCGTTGAGGGTGTTGGCGCCGTTGATCGACGCGGTGGCGTCGCGGGCCCAGATGCTCGCGATCCCCGTGGCCACGGGGATGCTCTCGCTGGCCTCGAGCAGCAGTGCGGCGTGGGACAGCGCCTCACGATTCACCACCCCCTCGCGGAACCAGGCCGCGCCGTAGCCGATCTCCTCGATGCGGGCCACGGCCGCGCGCTCGTCGTCCGCGGGCAGCACCCCGATGGGGCCGAACCACACCCCGACGTGGCCGAACCGGTCTCTCAGCGTCTGCGCCTGGGCTGTGTGCATGACCCGCAGAGTAGGCCCCCGCCACACGCAGATAAGCTGCGCGGCCGTGCTCTCCGACGCCGCGCTTCTCCCCCTCCTCGAGCGCGTGCGCGAGGAGGTGCCGGGGACCGACCCCTTCGACGCCCACACCCACCTCGGCGCGAACGACCCCGACGGCTACCACTGCACCGCGCCGGAGCTGCTGCAGCTGCTCAGTCGCGCCGGGGCCCGGGGCGTGGTGTTCGCAATGCACGAGCCGGACGGCTACCCCGCCGCCAACGACATGGTGCTCGAGGAGGCGGCGGCCAACGACTCCGTGCTCGTTCCCTTCTGCCGCCTCGACCCGGAGGCCGATCCGCTGGCCGAGGCCGAGCGCTGCCTGGCCGCTGGGGCCCGGGGAATCAAGCTCCACCCGCGCGCGGAGGCCTTCACCCTCGACCATCCCGCCCTCCGGCCGGTGTTCGCCCTGGCCGACGAGCGCCGCCTGCCCGTCCTGGTCCACGCCGGCCGCGGGATCCCGGCGCTCGGGCGCCACGCCGTGGAGGCCTGCGGCGCCTTCCCCGGCATGCGGCTGATCCTGGCCCACGCGGGGATCTGCGACCTGGCCTGGATCTGGCGGCCGGCCGCCGAGCTGCCGAACCTCTTCTTCGACACCGCCTGGTGGTCAGCCAGCGATCTTCAGGCTCTGCTGGCCCTGGTGCCCCCCGGACAGGTGCTCTTCGCCAGCGACGCGCCCTACGGCACGCCCACCATGTCGGCCACCTGGTGCATGCGGCACGCCCTCCAGGTGGGCCTCGACGCGGACCAGGTGCGAAGCTTGATGGGCGGTCAGGTCCAGCGGCTGCTTGCCGGGGAGGAGCCGCTCGACCAGGGCCCGCCCGTGGGATCGGGAGCCATTCCCCACGACGCGGTGATGGAGCGCGCGTACGCGTTCCTGCTCACCTCACTGGGCCAGATGTTCGCCGGCGTGGACCCGGTGGAGAACCTCGCGCTCGCCTCGCTGGCCTGCGCCGTGGACGACGACGAGCCGCAGGCGCACCTCTGCCGCTGGATCGTCTCCCTCATCGACCGCCGGGCGGACTACGTGCCGGGCGGCCCGGAGCGGCCGCCGCGCTTCGCTCCCGGACTGCCGATGTTGGCGCTGGCCGCGGCGCTCGCCCGGACTCCGGACGTGCCGCTGCCGGAAAAACTCTTCGGCGAAAGTTAGCCCGAGGGAGGAGCACAGCCCGGAGCGGTGGCCCGGGCGAGCACCGGACCCCTCAGTCGCCGTCGGGCTTCAGCACGAACATCTCGAAGCCCATCGGTGGGTGGAAGGTCACCACCTCCTGGAAGGTCAGCCGCACCCGTAGAACTCCCTGAAGATGGCGACGACGGCGTTCGACACCGTCGCGAAGCGCTCCACCGTTAGGCGACCTCTCGAAGCGCTTCCAGCTCGCGTCGCATGGCCAGGCGCTTGAGCGCTTTCGACTCCAGCTGCCGCACCCGCTCGGCGGAGAGGCCGAGCCGCCGGCCGGTCTCCCGGAGCGGCTGCGGGTCCTCGCCGGTCATGCCGTAGCGAATGCGGATCACTTCCTGCTCGACGGGAGGGAGGTCCTCGATCGTCTTGCGCAGCACCTCCTCGCTGAGGCTGACCTCCACCTCCTCGTCCACCGCCGGCGCATCGCCCTCGAGCAGGTCACGGAGCACCGTGTCCCCCTCCTCCCCCACCGGCCGGTCGAGGCTCGTGACGGTGCGGGCCGCCTCGCGGACCTCCCGCACCTGGCTCAGCGGCAGCTCGGCCTCCTCGGCGATCTCGTCGTCGGTCGGCTCGCGCCCCAGCTTCGCCTGGAGCTCCCGGTCCGCCCGCACGATCTTCCGCTCGCGCTGGCCGATGTGCACGGGGATGCGGATCGTGCGCGCCTTGTTGGCCAGCCCGCGCTGGATCGCCTGGCGCACCCAGAAGGTCGCATAGGTCGAGAACTTGTAGCCCTTGCGCCAATCGAACTTCTCGGCCGCGCGGATCAGGCCGAAGATTCCCTCCTGGATCAGGTCGAGAAGCGACAGCTCCTGCCCCTGGTACTTCTTGGCGATCGACACCACCAGGCGGAGGTTCGAGTTGATCATCCGTTCCTTGGCCTCCAGATCGCCCTGCTCGATCCGCTTGGTCAGCTCCACCTCCTCGGCCGCGGTGAGCAGCGGATAGCGCCGGATCTCGTTCAGGAAGAGCTGAAGCGCGTCGGTGGTGGCGTTGGCCAGCTCGCCGTTGCGGAACGAGGTGGGCTCCACGCCCTCCCGGCCACAGTCGTCGGTGATGTCGATGCCCCGGCCCTCGAGGTAGGACTCGAGGCCGTCCACGTCGTCCGGATCCGCCTCGATCGCGCGCACCAGCTCGTCGAGCTCGGAGAGGTTCGCGCATCCGCGCTCCTCCGCCCGGGCCACGAACGCCGCCACCTCCGGGCGCACGGTGAGATCTTGGCCGACCACTCGGCGCATGCTACGCCGCGGGGGGGCGCCCTGCCAGGTGCGCCCGCTCAGCCGATGCCGGAGGCGTCGTCCACCATCTCGAGGCGCTCCTCGAGGCGCGTGATCGAGAACACGCGCTGCACGGGATCCGGCCCGCGGACGATCACCACGCGGCGCCCCCCCTCACGTCCCCGCTCGTCGGCGGTGACCAGACAGCGCAGGCCCGTGGAGTCGAGGAAGACCAGCTTGGACAGGTCGAGCACGAGCGTCTGCGGGGCGCCCGCCTCCACACGGTCGAGCTCCTCCTGGAGCTTGGCCGTGCTGGACAGGTCGAGCTCCCCCCGGAGCGCCACGTGCACGACTCCGTCGCGGTCCTCGGATCTGACGTCGAGGATCTCCACCGGGGCGAGACGCTACCGAGTGGCGCGCCTGGACGGAAGCCCGGCGCGGCCGGCAAGCTGGTAGGCGAAGTAGAGCTGGAAGGCCGCGAAGGACAGCTCCAGGGCCCGCTCGGGCACCGCGTTGGCGAGCACGGTCCCGGCCACCACCCCGATCGGCGACAGGATGCCGATGGTCAACCCGTCCCGAAGCCGCACGTTGCCGTAGCCGTGCTGGCGCCAGGTGCCCACCAGGGACACGAGCACGACCGCGACCAGCGAGGTGGCCACGGCCTCGAGCTGCGACTGGCCGAGGAAGATCGCCAGCCCGGGAACGAACAGGATGCCCCCGCCCACCCCGAGCAGCCCGCCGGCCATCCCGGCCGCGAACCCGACGACGATCACGCCGATGATCTCCACGACGTCCACGGCTCAGAAGATCAGGACGACCGCGGAGACCACGAGCAGGATCACGAAGGCCCGGGCCACGACCTGGTCCGACAGCCGCTGCTGAAGCGCGGTCCCCGCGAGGACTCCGCCGATGGCCGGCAGGCCGATGGCCAGCCCCTTCAGGAAGTCGGCGTTGCCGTAGGACGCCTGGGCGATCGCGGCGAATCCGGCGATGATCACGATGGCCGCCAGCGAGGTGCCGGTGGCCTCGCGCTGCTCGTAGCCGAGCCAGAGCACGAGCAGGGGCACCATCACCGTCCCCCCGCCGATGCCGAACAGAGCGCTGAAGGCGCCCGCCGCCGTGGCTATCGCCCCGAGGCGCACGAGCCGTGAGGACATCGCGGGGCATACTACGTCGGGTGCCCGCTCCCCCCGCAGACGCGCTCGCGGAGGCGCTGCGCCCGCTTCGGGAGGAGCCGTCCCGGGCGGGTGTCTTCTGCGACGTGGACGGCACCCTGGCGCCGATCGTCGGACGGGCCGAGGACGCCCGCGTCCCGGAGGAGGTGGCCGTCCTGCTCGGGCGCCTGGCGCGCCGCTACGGCTGCGTGGCCTGCGTCTCCGGGCGCTCCGCCGCCGAGGCGCGGCGGCTGGTGGGGGTCGGGGGGATCGCCTACGCGGGCTCACACGGAGCCGAGCTGCTCGAGCCCGGCGCCGCCCAGCCCCGGGTGGTGCCCGCCTTCAAGAGCTGGGAGCGGCGCGTGCGCAGCTTCGCGGACGAGCGCGATACGCCGGAGCTCCGCATGCTGCGCGTCCGGATCGAGGACAAGGGCCCGATCGTCGCGTTCCACTGGCGCGGCGTGCCCGACGAGGATGCCGCCCTGGTGCAGCTCGAGCTCATCGCCGGCGAAGCCGAGGCCGCGGGGCTCGGCATCCACTGGGCGCGCAAGGTGCTCGAGGTCCGGCCGCCGGTGCCGATCGACAAGGGCCACGCGATCCGGGACCTCGTGATCGGCGCGGACCTGCGAACCGCGCTCTACGGCGGCGACGACGCCACGGATCTGGACGCGTTCGAGGCGCTGGACGGGCTCACCGGAGAGGGTGTGCTCACGTCCGCCGTACGGGTGGGCGTGAGCTCGGAAGAGGGACCGGCGGCGATCGTGGAGCGAGCGGACCTTGTGGCGGACGGAGTGGAAGGCTTCGTCCGCGTCCTGGCCGCCCTGGCCGCCGGCTGATGCGCTTCCGGGACTTCCTGCGCACGGCCGTGCTGCTGTTCGGCGGCGCCGCCACCGCCCTGGCGGCGATAACGGTGATCGGCGCGGGCCGCGCCGACGACCGCACGCTCGTGCTGGTGTCACTCGCCTGGTGGCTGCTCGCCGCGGTCTCGGGGCTCTGGATGGGCCGCGGGGCCGCGACCACGGAGGGCATCAGGAACCTGCTGGCCGACGCGCGCAGCACCAACCAGCTCCCAGAGCTCGAGCCCGGGGTGGCGATCTTCAACCGGATGTGGCCGCTGGCCGTGGTGGCCACGGCAGCCGGCGCGCTCGGGATCTTCTTCCCGCCGGTCCCGGCGGTGGCGGTGGGCTACGCGGTGCTGGTGGCGCTGCTCTGGCGAAAGCAGTCGCGGGCGGTGGAGGCGATCGAGGGCCGCGACGGCGTGGAGTTCTGGCTCGACCGGAGCTCGCCCTTCGGAGCGCCGAAGCTGCTGCGCCTGCCGGGCATGCGCAAGATCGAGCCGGACGAACCGAACCCGGTGCGCATTCCCTGACCCCGTGTGCCCTAGCGGCGTGAGCGCTTGCGCATCGCGTCCAGCTCGGGCCATGTGCGCGTGTTGCCCACCTGCTCCGCGGTGAGCCAGGCCCGGCGCGCCGTGGCCACCCCGTAACGCATGTTGGCCAGGGTGGACGTGCGGTGCGCGTCCGAGTCCACCAGGATCGTGACCCCGGCCGCGGCCGCCGCCCGGGCGTAGTGATCGGCCAGATCGCGCCGGTTGGGATTGGCGTTGATCTCGAGGAAGGTGCCCGTCCGGGCGGCCGCCTCGATCACCCGGTCCATGTCCACGTGGTACGGCTCGCGGCGCGTGATCAGCCGCCCGGTGGGATGCCCGAGCACGTCCACCAGCGGGTGCTCGAGCGCGGTCACGATGCGGTCCGTCATCTCCTTCTCGTCCATGCGGAAGGAGGTGTGCACGCTGGCCACCACCCAGTCGAGCCGCTCGAGCAGCTCGTCCTCGTAGTCGAGCGAGCCGTCGATGAGCACGTTCACCTCGCTCCCGGCCAGGAGGGTGAGGCCGTCCACCTCCACGGCGCGCACGCGCTCGATCTGGCGCAGCAGGTCGTCCGGAGACACGTGGTCGCCGAAGCCGTGTGACGCGGAGTGGTCGGTGATGGCCACGTACAGGTACCCGCGCTCGCGGGCGGCCTCCGCCATCTCCTCGATGGTGTTCTTGCCGTCGGAGGCCACGGTGTGCATGTGCAGGTCCCCGCGGATGTCGCCCAGCTCGATCAGCTCGGGTAGCTCGCCCTTCCGCGCGGCGGCCAGCTCGCCCCGGTTCTCACGCAGCTCCGGAGGGATGTACTGCATGCTCAGCCGTTCGTAGACCTCCTCCTCGTTGGGGCAGGCCACGGTCTCGCCGGCGTCGTCGGCAATCCCGTATTCGCTCACGTGCAGCCCGCGCCGCACGGCCTCCGTGCGAAGGGCCTCGTTGTGCTTGCCCGAGCCGGTGAAGTGCTGGAGCAGGTTCCCGAAGGCCTCCTCCGGCACCACGCGCAGGTCCACCGGGATCCCCGTGTGGGTCACGGCCCGGGCGCCCGCGTCACCTGAGGAATGCACCACGTCGATCTCGGGCAGGCCGGCGAAGGCCCGCACCAGGCCGCGCGGATCGGCGGTGGCCACCACCACGTCCAGGTCCTTGCACGAGTCGGCCATCCGCCGGGCACTGCCGGCGAGCTCCACCCGCTTCGCGAACGGGCGCAGCCCCTCCACGATCCCGTCGCCCACCTCCAGGGCCTGGGACAGGACGAAGCGGACGGCGGTGGCACCCGCTTCGTCCGCGGCAAGCCCGGCCAGCACGTTCTCCTGGGCCTTGGGGCCGAAGCCGGGCACGTCGGCCAGGTGGCCGGCTTCCACGGCGGCGCGCAGCTCGTCCACCGAGGTCACACCCAGGTGCTCGTGGAGCTGGCGCACGCGCTTCGGCCCGAGGCCCGGCAGACGGGTGATCTGAACGAGGCCGGCGGGGAACTTGGCTCTCAGCTTGTCGGCCGCGGGGATCGAGCCGCTCTCCAGGAGCGCGTCGATCTTCTCGGCGATCGTCTTCCCGACTCCCGCCAGCTCCTCCGCCCGCCCGGCGCGGGCCAACTCCTCCACCGAGCTTCCCGACTCGCGGATCGCCTTGGCGGCGTTCCGGTACGCCGTGACGCGGTACACCACCGCGCCGTCGAGCTCGTAGAGGCTCGCCAGCTCGTCGAAGGCCGCTGCAATCTCTGTGTTCCTCATGGTCGGCCGGCCCCTTCCGCGATCCGGAGCAGACGGGACCGGGGGCTAGGGTACGCGCCGTGTCAGGGGCGTGGCTGATTCTGCCCACCTACAACGAGGCGGACAACATCGAGCCGGTGGTGCGCGCGGCCCTTGCGGAGCTGCAGTCCACCGGCCGCGAGCACCGGATCCTGGTGGTGGACGACGCGTCCCCGGACGCCACGGGGGAGATCGCCGACCGGCTCGCCTCCGAGCTGGACGCGGTGCAGGTGCTCCATCGCGCGGGCAAAGGTGGCCTCGGCCCCGCGTACCTCGCGGGGTTCGAGGTGGCATTGGCCGCCGGCGCCGACCTCGTGCTCGAGATGGACTCCGACTTCTCGCACGATCCCGCCGACCTCCCCCGCCTGATCGCCGCCAGCGACGGCGCCGATCTCGTGCTCGGCTCGCGCTACGTGCCCGGTGGCGGGGTGAGCGACTGGGGCCGCCTGCGGCGGATCGTGAGCCGGCTCGGATCCGCCTACGCCCGGCTGATGCTGGGTGTGCCGGTACGCGACCTGACGGGTGGCTTCAAGTGCTTCCGGCGGCGGGTTCTGGAGGGTGTGGACCTGCACGATGTCCACGCCAACGGCTATGCCTTTCAGATCGAGGTCACCTATGCGGTTGCCCGGGCCGGGTTCAGCATCGTGGAGGTTCCGATCGTGTTCCGCGAGCGACGGCACGGCAGCTCGAAGATGACCCCGGTGATCGCACTCGAGGCGATGTGGCGAGTGCCCGCGCTCCGGATCCGGTCGTGAGCCGTACCGTGAGGGGCTGGACAGTGGGGGCTATACTTCACTTTGTATAGCAACTCGGTCCGCCGACCGATAAGGAGGAAGGGGTCCGGTGCTCGCTCAATCACCGATCGAGCTCCGCTCCTCCCTAGGATCAAACAGACGAACGAAGGAGCGGGAGTGGCTGGATCAATCACCGAGGTGACCGACGCGAACTTCCAGGCGAAGGTGGTCGAGTCCGAGCAGCCCGTGCTCGTGGACTTCTGGGCCCCGTGGTGCGGACCCTGCCGCATCGTGGCCCCGCACCTGGAGGAGCTCGCGGGCGAGCGGGACGACCTCACGATCGTGAAGCTGAACGTGGATGACAATCCGCAGACGGCGGCTCAGTACAACGTGATGTCGATCCCGACGCTGCTGCTCTTCAAGAACGGCCAGGTGGCGCACCAGATCATCGGCGCGCTGCCCAAGAGCCGGCTCGTGCAGGAGATCGATCCGGCGCTCGCCGCCTAGCCGACCGGGCATCGAAGCGCCCGCGGGCGCTTCGTCGATCCAGGCTCCTAAGCGGGCTCGTATGCGCCTTCGGCGATCTCGCGGCGCGCGCGGTAGCGCCCGCCGAGACCGCCGAGCACGCCACCCACGACGGTGGTGAGGATCGCGAGGCCGATCAGCGGGTCGGGCAGGTTGGCCTTGGCGTCGGTGCCGGCGATCTTGTGCCCGAGCAGGATGAAGCTGCCGAACACGAGGCCGCCCACCAGCCCGCGGACGAAGCCGTCCTCGAAGCCGCGGTGCTCCACGCCGCCCAGGAAGCCCCCGATGATCCCGATCGGGCCCACCATGATCAGGTAGAGGACTTCGGACCAGCCCACCGCGAATCCGGAGAGGAGCCCGAAGAGCATCGGGACCACCACCAGACCGATGAGCTGTACGACGAAGGGGCGCTCGTCGAAGATGGGGGGCAGGCGCATGGCCGTGCCAGCCTAACGGCGCTCGACGGCGATGAACAAGTCCCGACCCTCGATCTCCGTGCGCTCGCCTGTCGTGCCGTTGTACTCGAGCGCCTGGGCGAGGGTCTCCCGGCTCACGTAGTCCTCGAACGCCCGGGCGGCGTCGATCAGCTTGGGGTCGCCTCCCAGCGTGAGGGCGATGCGGTCCTCCACCTGGAGCCCAGCCTCCTTGCGCGCCGCCTGAACGGCGTGCACCACCTCCCGGGCAAGCGCCTCGCGGCGAAGCTCCTCGTCCAGCTCGAGATCGAGCGCCACCGCGTGCGTGCCGGCGCGCTCCACCTGGTAGCCGGGCAGCGGCTGGAGCACCATCTGCACGTCGTCGGGGCCGATCTCGTGCTCGTGTCCGTCCAGGTTGATGCCCACCTGCCTGCCGGCACGAAGCGCGGCAGGGTCGAGCGCCGCCACCGCGGCCGCCACCCGGGGCATCTGCTTGCCGAAGCGCGGCCCCAGGGTCCGGAAGTTGGGCTTCAGCTCGAAGCGCCCGAGCTCCCCGGCCTCGGACACGAAGCGCAGGGCCTTCACGTTCAGCTCGTCGCGTACCAGCGAGTCGAAGCGCTCGATGGCGGCGCGTTCCCTGTCGGCGGCCACCAGCACCGCCTCGCGCAGCGGCTGGCGCACCTTCACCCCGGCCTGCGCGCGAGCGGCGCGGCCCAGCTCCACCGCGTCCCGCGCCACCTGCATGTCCCACTCGAGCTGCTCGTCGCGCGGGCCCGGCTCCGGGAAGTCGGTGAGGTGAACGGACGGCTCGGACCCGTCGAGGCCCTCGTAGATCTCGTCGGCCACGAACGGAGTGAGCGGCGCCAGCAGCTTCGCCACGGTGAGCAGGCTCTCCCGGAGCGTGGCGAACGCGGCCGGATCGCCGTCCCAGAACCGCCGCCGTGAGCGGCGCACGTACCAGTTGGACAGATCGTCCACGAGCTCCGCGATGGCCCGGCCGGCGGACGTGGTGTCGTAGTCCTCCATCCGCTCGATCACCCGCTCGGTGGTGGCGGCCACGCGCGAGTGCATCCAGCGGTCGAGGTCGGTCTCCTCACCCTCCCCCGCGATGTCGGTCACGTTCGCGTAGAGGACGAAGAAGCCGTACGTGTTCCAGAGCGTCTTGAGGAACTGGCGCACCGACTCGCCGACCGTCTCGAGCGAGAAGCGGTATCCGTCCCACGGCTGCTTCGAGGTGAAGTAGTACCAGCGGAACGCGTCCGCGCCGTGGGTGTCGAGCACGTCCCAGGGCACCACGACGTTGCCCTTGGACTTGGACATCTTCTGCCCCTCCGGATCGAGGATGAGCCCGAGACAGAGAACCGTCTCGTACGAGCTTCGCCCGAAGAGCAGGGTGGACACCGCCAGCAGCGAGTAGAACCAGCCGCGGGTCTGGTCCAGCGCCTCGCAGATGTAGTTGGCCGGGAAGCGCTCCTGGAACACATCCTCGTTCTCGAACGGCGCGTGCCACTGGGCGAAGGGCATGCAGCCCGAGTCCCACCACACGTCGATCAGGTCGGGCACGCGCCGGAACGTCTTCCCGTCGCGCTCGAAGGTCACGTCGTCGACGTAGGGGCGGTGCAGGTCGTCCGGCACCTCGGCGCCCAGCTCGCGCAGCTCGTCGCGCGATCCGATGCACACGACCTCGCCGTCCTCCGCCCGCCAGATCGGGAGCGGGGTACCCCAGTAGCGCTCGCGCGAAAGGGCCCAGTCCACGTTGTTCTCGAGCCAGTTGCCGAAGCGCCCTTGCTTGATGTGCTCCGGGTACCAGGTCACGTCCTCGTTGGAGGCCAGCAGCTCGTCCCGCACCGCGGTGGTGCGCACGTACCAGTTCGTCTTCGCGTAGTAGAGGAGCGGGGTGCCGCAGCGCCAGCAGTGCGGGTAGGAGTGCTCGTACTCACCCGCCCTGAACAGGCGCCCGGACTCGCGCAGCGCCTCGATCACCTTCGCGTCGGCGTCGCGCACGTACATGCCGGAGAAGGGGCCGGTGCGCTCGTCGAAGGTTCCGTCGGGCCGGACCGGGTTGTGGATCGTCAGGCCGTTCTCCGTGGCCAGGCGGAAGTCGTCCTCGCCGAAGGCGGCGCCGGTGTGCACCACGCCGGTGCCGTCCTCCACCGAGACGAAATCCCCGGCCAGGACGGTGTGGCCGCGCTCGCCGTAGTCCGTGATGTAGGGGAACGGTGGCTCGTAGCGCAGGCCGAGCAGGGCGGAGCCGGGCATGCGCTCCTCGATCTCGGCGTCCTCACCCAGCACGTGGCCCACCAGTTGCTCGGCCAGGATCAGGCGATCGTCTCCGAGCCGGGCCCGCGCGTAGGTGACCTCGGGGTCGACCGCGATGGCCGCATGCGGCACGAGCGTCCAGGGCATGGTGGTCCACGCCAGCAGCGACACCGACGGGTCGTCGCGCAGCGGGAACTTCACGTACACCGACGGGTCCACCACGTCCTGGTAGCCCTGGGCCACCTCGTGGGAGGAGAGCGCCGTGCCGCAGCGCGGGCAGTACGGCACCACCTTGTGGCCCTCCGTGAGAAGGCCGCGGTCGAAGACCTGCTTCAGGGACCACCAGACCGACTCGATGTAGTCGTCGGAGAGCGTGAAGTAGGCGTCATCGGTGTCGATCCAGAACCCGATCCGCTCGGTCAGGGCGTTCCACTCGTCGATGTAGCGAAGGACGGACTCGCGGCACTTGGCGTTGAACTCGGCCACGCCGTAGCGCTCGATGTCCTCCTTCGACTGGAAGCCGAGCTCCTTCTCGATCTCGAGCTCCACCGGCAGGCCATGGCAATCCCACCCACCCTTGCGGTGCACCAAGTGGCCGCGCATGGTCTTGAAACGCGGAAAGACGTCCTTGAAGACGCGGCTCAGGACGTGGTGAGACCCCGGTCGCCCATTGGCGGTCGGGGGGCCTTCGTAGAACACGAACGGCTCCGCCCCCTGACGCCTGCGGATCGACTCCCGGAACACGTCCCGCTGGCGCCACCGCTCCAGCACCCGCTGCTCGAGATCGGGAAAGGATTGGGCTGAGTCAACGGGGGTATAACGAGTCACCGCTCGTCGATTCTAGGTGCGACCTGCTAGAAGTTCCGACTCAGTAACCGCCGAATCACCGCCGGGAGTACCGGTGGGAGCGGGGGACCCAAGACCCAAGGATGGTTCGGGGCAGAACCGGCCAGGGGGAGCTGCTCAATAGAGCACCGACCCGGATAAGCCGGCGCGTATCTCTTTCGCGCGAGCCCGTCAGCTAACCCCGCAGGCCGAGGAAAGAGAGTTTTGAATGCGCCGCATCCAGCGCGCGGTCGTGGGCATCCTGCTCGCGATGGCGCTTGCCCCCGCAGCCGCGCCTGCACAGGCCTCCTCCGAGGGCACGGTGGTCCGCGAGATAAATCGCGAACGCCTATGGCACGGCCTGTCGCCACTGAAACGGTCGCCCAGCCTGCACGCGTCGAGCTCGCGTTACGCCCGCTGGCTGATGAGCCGCGACCTCTTTGGGCACCGCGCCCGGATCGCGGTGGCCAGCCGCTTCGAGTGGGCGGGGGAGAACCTCGAAATGCACTGGGGAGGTGACGCCGAGTCGCGCAACACCGTGCGCCGGTGGATGGGCTCACCCGAGCACCGGACCGTGATCCTGTCCGGAGAGTGGCGCTGGATCGGGGTCGGGCGCTCCACCGGCTCGTGGAGGGGCTCCGAGGCGACTATCTGGGTCGCCCATTTCGGCCGATATTAAGCCGCGAGCTTGCGGCAGATTTCCGCGAGTGAGCGCTTTTCGCCGTCGTCCAGTGCCCCGAAGGCCTCGCTGACCCGCTCGGCGTGCTCGGGGAAGAGGCGGTCCACCAGGCCGCGTCCCTGCCGGGTGAGGTCCACCACCACGGCTCGCCGGTCCGCGGGCAGGCGATGACGGTTCACGAACCCGCGGGCCTCCAGCGTCTCGGTGACCTCGGTGGCGTTCGCCTTGCTCCAACCGAAGCGACGGCGGAGCGTGCGCAGCTCGAGCGAGCCCCCGGCGGTGGTCAGGACCACCAGCGCGGAGAATCCGGCCGCTGACACCCCGGCCCGCTCCAGCTCCACGGCGAGACGGCGGCGTACGGCCGCCTCCGCCCGGACGAGGGCCTGAAGGGCCCGGTGGGCGAGGGGGTCGCCTAGTTCAAGGGACGACATCCCCGCGCGATGCTAAGCGGGGGGGCGGACGACGGTCGCTCAGGCGAGGAGCGCAGCCGCGCAGTTATCCGGCGGAGCCGACGGGCACGCGCACCGGCGGTGCGGGGGGTGCGTCGGCCGAGACCACGATCTGCTCGAGCCGGCCGCTGTCCACGTAGCCCTTCAGCCGTTCCACGGCCTCGCCGGGCCGGGATCCAAGCGACGGGATCCCGTGCTCGCCGGTGACCGGCATCGACTCGCGGTACTCGAACACCGGGGCGGCGGAGCCCACCTGGCGCACGGTGTACACCAAGCGACCCACCACCTCGAGGGTGGCCTCGCCGCCGCAGAACACGAACGCGGTGGGGTCGAGGGCGCGGATCGCGCGCACCACCCGCTCGGGCGGGAGGTCGAAGGCCAGCAGCAGCGTGCGGAAGCCGGCACGGCGAAGCGCCAGCTCGAGGGCCTGTACGTGCAGGGACTCGAGATCGAGCCGGGGGCTCGAGTCGAAGAGCAGAACACCCTGGGGGCGACTCGCCGGCGGCACCACCCGGCGGGCGGCGTGGAGCCAACCGGTGGCCCAGCGGCTACCGAGCTCACGCTCGGCATCGCGACCGTCACGCTCGTGGGCGAGCTCGACCGCGGGAAGCAGAACCTCCTCGACCGTGCGCTCGACCGAGCGGACGGCAAGGCTCTCCTCGAGGATGCGGTCGGCCGTGCTCTCGTCGAAGTGGTCGAAGGCGTCGAGCAGACGCGCGGGGGACGAGGGGCCCTCGCCGCGCTGGCGGGCGAGCTCGATGGCGGAGGAGATGTTGTGCGTCTCCAGGAGCGCGCGACGGAGCGACTCGAGCTCGGTGAGCTCGTACTGGCGGTGGCCGCCCTGCGTACGCCGCGGCTTGGGATAGCCGAAGCGGCGCTCCCAGCTTCTCAGCGTATTTGGGCTCACCCCGAGCAACTCGGCGGCGGCGTTTGTCCTGATCCCGCTCACTTGACCTCCAGATCGACTGACCGCGTCAGCGTCGTGGCACTACTTCGCACATCCCCGGCACCGTTACGAGGCCTGCGCCCTGCTTGCACAGGTTCCGCGGCACCCGAGGGTTGCGTAGATGGAGGTTTTGTCGTCTGCGCGAGAACTCAGCGCAAGCGGTGCACCCGTTCTTGCACAGTTTCCGGGCGCCGGATCAGCGAAAAGAGAAGCGGCCCGGCTCGACCGCGAGGAGCGCGGCGGCGGGGGAAGAGCAATGTGAGATGCGAGCCGACAGGGTGCCCACGGCCGGCGGGTACGCGGCCTTCAGCCGCACGGGAAGGTAGAGCGTCTCGCGGCGCCGCTGGGCGGCACGGCGAGCGTGATCCTCGAGCTGGCCATCCCCGAGCGGGCTGGTCACCACGTCGAGCAGGTGGGCACCGACGAGGGTCTCCTCGTCGCCGAAGATCTTGTCGCCTGCCCGGCTGACGGCGCTGACGGCGAGGTCTGGCGTGACCACGAGGAAGGCGGCCGCCTGGCCCGGGAGGGCGTCTCCGAGGGCGGTGAGCATCACGCCCATCCCGCACGTGGCGCACACCCGGCGGCGCAGCGCGACGCGGCTGGCGGGCTGATCGTCGTGCGTGCCGCAGCGCGAGCAGAAGCGGACGGTGTCCCGTCGATCGGCGTCTGAGCGGCTCGGCTCGTTCGTGTGGGTGAGAACAGACATAGGAGGGTGTGAATCGATCAGAACACGGGGTTCCCGGAATTGCGCGGCCTGCGAGTGAAATGCAGCGGTTCGCGGCCCGAAGGCGAGGCGAAGGCGCGCCTCCGGGGTGCCCCGGCCCGTGGCGGCCGGTGTATAGCCTGCGGTGGGAAAGCGACAGAGGAGACGCATGGCGGTTCGCCAGGAGCTGTGGGGCCCGGAAACGAGCAAGGCGGTTGAGAACTTCCCCGTTTCGGGGGAGCGGGTGCCGGTTCCCGTGGTGCGCTGGCTCGGCCGGGTGAAGGCCGAGGCCGCGCGGGTGAACGGCGAGCTGGGTCTCCTCGACCCCGACGTGGCCGAGCGGGTGGCCCGGGCGGGCGACGAGGTGGCCGCGGGCGAGCACGACGACCAGTTCCCGATCGACGTCTTCCAGACCGGCTCGGGAACGTCCACGAACACGAACGCCAACGAGGTGATCGCCCACCTCGCCGGCGAGGGCGTGCACCCCAACGACCACGTGAACATGGGGCAGTCCTCGAACGACGTGTTCCCCTCGGCCGTCCATCTGGCCGCCGTCTCCGAGGTGCGCGAGCAGCTCCTGCCCGCCATCGACGGCCTGGCGGCGGCGCTGTCCGGCAAGGCGGCGCAGTTCGCCGACACGGTGAAGGCGGGGCGCACGCACATGATGGACGCCGTTCCGGTGACCCTGGGACAGGAGTTCGGCGGCTACGCCGCCCAGATGACGCTGGGCCGCGACCGGGTGAACGACGCGCTCGGCCGAGCGGAGCAGATCCCGCTCGGCGGCACGGCCGCGGGCACAGGCCTGAACACCCACCCGGAGTTCGCGAAGCGCGTTCGCGAGCGGCTCGGCCTGGGCGTGGCCCCGCGCGACCGCTTCGAGGCGCAGGCCGCCCGCGACGGCCTGGTGGAGCTGCACGGCGCGATGAAGGTGGTGGCGGTGTCGCTCACCAAGATCGCCAACGACCTGGTCCTGATGGGCTCCGGACCGCGCACCGGACTGGTGGAGCTCCAGCTACCGGAGCTTCAGAAGGGCTCCTCGATCATGCCCGGCAAGGTGAACCCCGTGATCCCGGAGGTCACCCTCCAGGTGGCCGCGCAGGTGATCGGCAACGACACCGCGGTAACGATCGCCGGCACTCAGGGCAACTTCGAGCTGAACGTGCGCGTGCCGCTGATCGCGCGCAACGTCTTCGACTCGATCCGCATCCTCAGCTCAACCTGCCGGCTCCTGGCCGACCGCTGCGTGAGCGGGATCGACGCCAACGAGGATGTGCTCCTGAGCCATGCCGAATCAACTCCGGCCATTGCCACGGCCCTGAACCCTCACATCGGATACGACCGCGGCACGGAGATCGTGAACGAGGCCGTGAGGTCTCGGCGGACGATCCGCGAGGTCGCGCTGGAGAAGGGCGTGGACGAGGCCACGCTCGATAAGGCCCTGGACCTGCGCGCGATGGCGCGCGGCTCGCAGGAGCAGTAGGCGCTTCAGCAGCCGGCGAGGCGGGCGCGGGCGATACGCCTGGGGCCTCGGGGCGCCACGGGGTGGTCCTGCCCGCCGGAGCCGTGCCCGCACTCGAGCGCGCGCCCTACCGGAGCGGCGGTGCTGATCCGGGCGGCGGTGCTCGCCAGCAGGTAGGGCATGGGGTCGATCGGCACCTCGAAGCGCCGGACCTCGAAGTGCACGTGCGGGCCGGTGGCGTGGCCGGTGGCGCCCACGCGGCCGAGGATGGTTCCGCCGGTCACCGCGCGCCCGGTACTCACGGAGATCCGGGACATGTGCGCGTACCAGGTGGCGAAGCCGAGCCGGTGGGCTATCACCACGAGCTTGCCGTAGCCGCCGGTGTTCCAGCCGGCGAAGACCACCACGCCGCGCCCCGCCGCCCTGATGGGGGTGCCGCTGGGCGCGGGGAAGTCGACTCCGGTGTGACGCCGCCCGTCGATGTGACCGAAGCCGTCGCCCATCGGGCCGGACACCGGCCGGTAGAAGCGAACGGTGGTGTCGGGGTGGATCTCGGTGTGGCTGCGCTTGAGCGCGCGAATCGTCTGCGGGCCCACCACGCCGTCTCCGGCGATTCCGACTGAGCGCTGGAAGGCCACCACCGCACGGATGGTGCCGAAGCCGAAGGCGCCGTCGATGGCCCCGGGCGAGAAGCCGCGGCGCCAGAGGAAGAACTGGACCGAGGCCACGTCCCAGCCGACCTGAGGGGAGGCCAGGATGCGAGCTCCCAGCAATGGGCGGCCGCGGCGACCGAGCGCGCGGCGCGTCCGGGGTCCGGCCACGCCGTCGGCCGTCAGATGGGCTCGTCGCTGGAAGCGGACCGTGGCCGAGCGCGTCATCGGTCCGGGCACACCGTCCACCTCGGCGGTGTAGAGGCCCTTCACCTTGAGGGCGGCTTGGAGGGCGGCGACCTTCGGACTGGCGGCGAGCACCTGCTCCGGAACGGGCAGCAGAAAGACGGCGCCAACCATGACGGCGACGCCCCATCGGATCCTTCCGGAGGGGCACATCCACCAGGAGCCTCGGCAGGTGCCGGCACGTGGTCACCTTCTGCAAGCGGTCGTGCAGGATCCGCGCGCGGGAGAGCGAAGGGCGCGGAAAATGGACGGATAGTCCATATTCGCCGTCTCGTTTCGCTCGCCAGAAGGTGGACGGTGGGTATACATTTCCGGAATGTCCACCACTGCCGCCTACCGCGGAGGCGGTCGCCAGAAGCGATCGGTGCTCACGCGGGCGCGAATCGTCACCGCTGTCCGGGCCCTGCTGGCGGAGGGGAGCTTCCACCGTTCCACGGTGGACGCGGTGGCCGAGCGCGCCGGGATCGCCCGAGCCACGCTCTACCAGCACTTCGGCTCCCGGCTCGAGCTGCTCCAAGCGGCGTGCGACAGCTTCTCCGCCAACCCCTCACTGGCGGCCGTCGAGGACTCCGTGGTGCTTCCGGACCCGGCCGACGCCCTGGTGGAGACGATCTGGAACTTCACCGGCTTCTGGGCCTCGGAGGACGAGGTGCTGGCTCAGGTGTACGGCGTGGCGGCCATAGACCCGGCCGCGCGCGACCTGGTGGATCGCCAGCGAGCCGACCGCCGCACCTCAGTGGAGCGGCTGGTGAGCCATTTACGCAGGGTGGACGCGCTGAGGCCCAAGCTCACCGACAAGCGCGCCGTGGCTCTGCTCATGACCCTCACGAGCTACGAGACCTACCGCGAGCTGTGCCTGGCCGGCCTGTCGGAGCGCAAGGTGGAGAAGACGCTGCGCCAGACGGCGCGCGAGCTGCTGCTCGCTTGAGGGCCTAATCCATGTTCACGGCGACGTACTTCGTCTCGAGGTACTCCTCGATGCCCTCGTTGCCGCCCTCGCGCCCGATGCCCGACTGCTTGACGCCGCCGAATGGCGCGCCCGCGTTCGACACCATGCCCTGGTTGAGGCCGATCATCCCGGTCTCAAGCCGCTCGCATACCCGCAGCGCCCGCTTCAGATCCTGGGTAAAGACGTAGGCCACGAGGCCGTACTCGGTGTCGTTCGCGCGCTCGATCGCCTCGTCCTCGCTCGAGAAGCCGGCGATCGGGGCCACCGGCCCGAAGATCTCCTCGGTGAACACGCGCGCGTCCTCGGGCACGTCGGCCAGGACCGTGGGCGGGTAGAAGTAGCCGCGGCCGTCGGGGATCTGGCCGCCGGTGAGCGTCTTCGCCCCGCGCTCCACCGCGTCCGCCACCAGCTCGGCCACCTTCTGCCGTGAGTCCTCGTCCACCAGCGGGCCCACCTTCACGTCCTCCTCCGTGCCGGGCCCGCTCTTGAGGGCGCCCATGCGCTCCGCCAGGCGACGCGTGAACTCCTCCCGCACGGGCTCGGCCACGTGGAAGCGGTTGGCCGACGTGCAGGCCTCGCCGATGTTCCTCATCTTGGCCAGCAGCGCACCCTCCACCGCGGCGTCCAGGTCGGCGTCCTCGAACACCAGGAACGGGGCGTTGCCCCCCAGCTCCATCGAGGTCTTCAGCACGTTGGCCGCCGACGCCTCGATCAGCTTCTTGCCCACCTCGGTGGAGCCGGTGAAGGACAGCTTCCGCAGCCGCGGGTCCGCGATCACCGGCGCCGTGACCTTCCCGCTGGAGGACGTGGTGACGATGTTGAACACCCCCGCCGGCAGCCCGACCTCCTCCAGTACTTGGCCCAGCGCCAGCATGGACAGCGGCGTGAGCTGCGCCGGCTTCATCACGATCGTGCAGCCCGCCGCAACCGCCGGGCCCACCTTGCGCGTGCCCATGGCGAGCGGGAAGTTCCAGGGCGTGATCATCAGGCTCGGCCCGATGGGCTGCTTCATGGTGAGCACACGGCTGGTGCCGTTCCCGAACTGCTTGTAGTAGCCGTCGAGGCGCAGGGCCTCGCCCGAGGACCAGCGGAAGAAGTCGGCCGCGTAGACGATCTCGGACTTCGACTCGGCCACGGGCTTGCCCATCTCGAGAGTCATCAGGGTGGCCAGCTCGTCGGCGCGCTCGGTGAGGAGCTCGAACGCACGCCAGAGGATGGCCGCGCGATCGTTGGGCGCGCTGGCCCCCCACTCGGCCTGGACGGCGACGGCCGCGTCCAGGGCGGCGGTGGCGTCCTCGGGCGTGGCGTCGGCCACCTCGCACAGCGGCTCCTCGGTGGCCGGGTCGATCACGGGGAACGTGGCCCCGCCCGACCCCTCGCGCCACTCGCCGCCGATGTAGAGGCGCTTCTCGACCTTCTCGACTACCTGCTCCTGCGTGGCAATGGCCATGGTGTCCTCCTCGCTTGTCGCCTCAGGTGGCCACGGTCTCGACGCCCAGCTCGTCGCTGATGGCCACGTCGATCGAGTAGTCGATCGGCAGCACGATCAGCGACGGCACGTCGAGCGTCAGGGCCCGCCGAAGGGTCTCGCCGAACTGGTCCGCCGAGCCGCAGCGCCAGGCCGGCATGCCGAAGCTCTCCGCCAGCTTCACGAAGTCCGGGTTGGTGAAGTCCACGCCGAAGTGGGTCCCGAACTTCTTGTCCTGCTTCCAGACGATCGAGCCGTACTGCCCGTTCTCCCAGATCACGTTCACGATCGGCGTCTTCAGCCGCACCGCCGTCTCGAGCTCCTGGCAGTTCATGAGGAACCCGCCGTCGCCGTTCACGGTCACGACCTTGCGCTCGGGGTGGACGAGCTTCGCGGCGATGGCCGCCGGCAGGGCGAAGCCCATTCCTGCCAGGCCGTTCGCGATCAGCACGGTGTTGGGCTCGTAGGCCGGGAACATGCGCCCGATCCACAGCTTGTGGAGGCCCACGTCCGAGATCAGGATGTCCTCCCGGCCCAGGGCCTGCCGGATCTCCCAGAGCGCGCGCGGCGGCTGCATCGGGAAGCCATCGTCGTCCTTGGCCTTCTCGAAGCGGCCGTGCACCACGTCGCGCAGGCGCTCCGAGCCTCCCCGGTGGGGCACGTGGCGGCACTCCTCACTCAGGCGGGTGAGCACGTGGTAGAGGTCTCCCACCAGCTCCACCTCGGGCACGAAGTACTCGTCGATCTCGGCCGGAACCGAGTCGATGCAGATGATCTTCTTGTCCCGGCCGGGGTTCCAGTGCTCGGGTGAGTGCTCCACCAGGTCGTATCCGATGGCCAGCACCACGTCGGCCTCGTCGAAGCCGGCCATCCGGTAGTCGCCCGCCTGGAGGCCCACCGCGCCGAGCGAGCCCGCGTTGTCCGCCGGCACCAGACCCTTGCCCATGAAGGTCTCGGCCACGGGGATCCCGGTGGCCCGCACGAACTCGCGCAGCGCGGCCACGGCGCCGGTGCGCACCACGCCGTTGCCGGCCAGTGCCACGGGCTGGATGGCGCCCCTGATCAGGTCCGCGGCCCGCAGCAGCTCGCGCGCGGCGGGCTCGGGGGGCACGAGACGGCGGCGGGGCAGTGGCTCGGCATCGATCTCCGCCGCCATCACGTCCTCGGGCAGCTCGATGTGGGTGGCGCCGGGCTTCTCGGTCTCGGCCACCTTGAAGGCCTTGCGCACGACCTCCGGGATGATCGCCGGGTCGGACAGGCGGGCGTTCCACTTGGTGATCGGGCGCATCACGCGCAGCAGGTCGATGTACTGGTGCGACTCCTTGTGCATGCGCTCGAGGTCGCCCTGGCCGGTGAGCACCACCAGCGGGGCCCGGTCCAGGTAGGCGTCGGCCACCGCCGTGACCAGGTTCAGGGCGCCGGGGCCGAGCGTGCCCAGGCACACCCCGGCGTGGCCGGTCAGCCGGCCGTACACGTCGGCCATATAGGCGCCGCCCTGCTCGTGGCGCACCGGAATGAACTCGATCGAGGAGCGCGAGAGCGACTCGTTCAGATCGAGCGTCTCCTCTCCGGGGATGCCGAACACATGCTTGACGCCCTCGGCCTCGAGGCACTCCACGAAGACGTCGCTGGCCTTGCGCTTGGACACGGGCAGTGACTGTACCCACCGGCCTGAGCCCGAATCCGGCAACTGCTCGCAGTCCAGCGTAAATAGAGTCAGGGGCGTGCCTCCCGTCGCGCGCTACGCCCGGAGCGGGGATCTGCACATCGCTTACACCGTTCACGGGGACGGCCCCGTGGATCTCGTGTGGATCCCGCCCTGGATCTCGCAGGTCGAGTACCTCTGGTCCGATCCGGCCCTGGAGGCCGTGATGGAGCGCCTCACGCAGTTCGCCCGCGTCATCACCTTCGACCGCCGCGGATCCGGCCTGTCGGATCCCCTCCACGGAGCACCCACGCTGGAGGAGCAGATGGACGACGTGCTCGCCGTGATGGACGCCGCCGGATCCAAGGAGGCCGCCATCTGCGCCACGCTCGAGGGAGGTCCGATGGCGGTGCTCTTCGGCGCCACCCATCCCGACCGCACCCGGGCACTGATCCTCTACGCCACGTTCTCGCGGGCCATCTGGGCCGAGGACCACGAGTGGGCGTGGCACGCCGCGGAGCGCGACGCCAAGATGGAGATGAGCGTCGAGCACTGGGGCGAGGGACTCGTGGCCGGCAGCGTTGCCCCCAGCCGCATGGGCGACCCCCGCTTCATGGAGTGGGCGGGACGGCTCGAGCGACTGGCGGCCAGCCCGGGCACGATCAGGCGGATATTCGACCTGATCGGGAAGTTCGACGTGCGCGACGTGCTGCCCTCGATCCGGGTGCCCACGCTGGTGATGCACAGGCGAGAGGACACCTTCATCAAGGTCGAGCACTCGCGCTACATCGCCGAGCACGTGCCCGGCGCGCGCTACGTGGAGCTGGAGGGAAAGGACAACATGTTCGCCGTGGGCGACTCGGAGTCGATCATGGGCGAGATCGAGGAGTTCCTCACCGGCGAGCGCCACGTGAGCGAGCCCGACCGCATGCTGGCGACGGTGATGTTCACCGACATCGTGGACTCCACCCGGCGCGCCGCCGACCTCGGCGATCGCGGCTGGCAGGACCTGCTGGGACGCCACGACCAGCTCTTCCGCCGCGCTCTCGACCGCCATCGCGGCCGCGAGATCAAACACACCGGCGACGGCTTTCTCGCCACCTTCGACGGTCCCGCGCGGGCGATCCGCTGCGCCGCGTCGATCACCGAGGCCGTGGAGGACCTGGGCCTGGAGCTGCGGGCCGGGCTGCACACCGGCGAGCTCGAGGTGAGGCGCGACGACGACCTGGGTGGCCTCGCGGTGCACATCGCGGCGCGCGTGATGGGCATGGCCGACGGGGGCGAGGTGCTCGTGTCGAGCACGGTGAAGGACCTCGTGGCGGGTTCCGGAATCGACTTCGAGGACCGGGGCACGCACGAGCTGCGCGGGGTGCCCGGGGACTGGCGCCTGTTCAGGGTGACCTGAAGTCCCGCTACCTTCGGCCGATATAGGAGTTGGAAGTCCTAATGCGCCGAACCCTCCTTTCCATAGCCGTGATGTCCGCGGCCCTGGTCGGCCCCGCCGCCTCGGAGGCCGCCACCCGCAACGTGATTCGCGGCGCCGGCTGGGGTCACGGCATCGGCATGAGCCAGTACGGGGCCTACGGATACGCGCTCCAGGGGTCGGGCTACCGCGGGATCCTCTCCCACTACTACAGCGGCACCAGCCTGGTCTCGGCGAGCCAGCGCTCAGTTCGCATCCTGCTCCAGCCCGGCGACCCGTACATCCGCGTGCGCGGGGCCACCCGCGGCGGCGGCCATCGCCTGAAGCCGTCCACCACCTACATCGCGCGCCCGTCGCGCGGCGGGATCCTGCTCTCCACCACTGGGGGCAGGCGAATCGGCCGCTTCTCCTCCGGACTGCGGCTCGACCGGCCCGACGGCGTGCTGCGCCTGCTCGGGCCCGCGATCAACGGGGTGAGCAGCGGGCGCTACCGCGGAGCGGTGCAGATCCTGAACGACGGTAGCGCGGTCACGGCCGTGAACAGCATCTCCCTCGACGACTACGTGCGCGGCGTGGTGGCGGGCGAGATGCCGAACTCATGGCCGCTGGAGGCACTCAAGGCCCAGGCCGTGGCCGCGCGCACCTACGCGCTGGCCACACGCAAGACCGGCGGCGAGTTCGACCTCTACCCCGACACCCGCTCGCAGGTCTATCGCGGCGTGACGGGCGAGAGCGTGCGCAGCGACGCCGCCGTGGCCGGCACCGCCGGGCGGATCCTCACCTACGGCGGCGTGCCCGCGATCACCTACTACTTCTCGACCTCCGGAGGCCACACCGAGAGCATCCAGTACTCGTTCGTGGGCTCGCTGAGCAAGCCCTGGCTCGTGGGCGTGCCCGATCCCTACGACGACCGCTCCCCGTACCACCGCTGGCAGGTCTCCTTCTCCACCGCCACGCTCACGCGCGCGCTGGGAGCGAGAGGGAAGTTCCAGAAGCTGAAGGTGCTCGAGCGAGGCACCTCACCGCGAATCGTGCGTGCGCGCGTGGTCGGCAGCCGCGGGTCCACCACCATCTCCGGCCCGGAGATCCGCGAGCGGCTCGGCCTGCGTGACACCTGGATGCGCTTCATCAGGGTGTCCACCTCGGCACGCGCCGGGCGCACCGCCTTCCCCGCCACCTGGGGGAGCCGCCCGCTGCCCGCGCGCCTCATGGGCAGCTTCGACCCGGCGCCGCGCAGCCACCGCCTGATCGTGGAGCGGCGAGGCGCCGGGACCTGGCACGCCGTGGGCCGGGTGCGCACCTCGGCCGCCGGGCGCTACGTGGCGTCCGTGGCCGCACCGGGTGTGTACCGCGTGACGGCCGGCACGGTGGCCGGGCCCGCGGTGCGCGTCCGCTGATCGGGGCTCAGGGGCCCGCGAGCGTCTCGGCCGGTGCGCCGCGCGCCTCGGGCGACCAGCGCGCCGTGAGCACGGAGGGAGTCCAGCGGAGCGCTCGCCGCAGGAGGCGGGTGAAGCCCGCGGTGCCCGCCGGTGTGAGGTGGAGGCCGTCGCCGCCGAACCACGAGCTGTGCGCCGCGCTGTAGCGAACCCAGTCGAGCACCTTCACCCGCGTGGACCAGCGGCGGCCCGCCGCGCGGATCCGTGACTGGTCGGTGCTGGCCGCGCCGCCGGTCTCCCGGGGGGTGACGAGACCGAGCACCCGGCCCGGGCCGGCGATGCGCAGCGCCCGGCGGATGTCCGCGGTGGTCACGACCCAGTTCGTGCCCAGCGCCATCACCACCACGTCCGGCAGCGTTCCCGCGTGCTCCCGCTCATCGAGCAGGTCCAGCCCCTCGCCCATCTGGCGGCACACCCGGGCATTCACCTCGAAGCCCGCGGCACGCAGGCCGCGGAAGGCGCCGAGCATCACCGAGTCGCCCACGGCAAGAGGAGCGGGCGAGGAGCCCGTCCCGGTCGGCCCGCCGGCCTCAACCTGTCCGCACGCGGCGTGGCTCGGGGCCGGCGCCGCCAGGCCGGCCAGCAGCAACAGCGGTAACACGCGGCCACCGCGGCCCAGCGAGGAGCGGAGGCCGATCGTCGATCGGCCGGAGCGCCGCAGCACTAATACTTCTGGGTGTAGTTGTGCCTCACGCGCTTGCCCCCGAGCGCGCACACCACGCGCGAGCGGTAGCTGTGCCTGCGCTGGTGGTACCGGCTCTCGGTGCAGCTCCACCCGAGCAGGTGGTTGCCGCATTTGCCCTTCTTGCCGGGACGGCAGGCGTGGAACGCCTTCACCAGCTTCCGGCCACTGCGGCAGCTCGTGCCCGACACCCTCAGGAAGGTGACCTGGGTGGTGCCGTAGCCACGCCCCTCGCCCACGCTGCACGTCTTGGCGGCCTGCGCGGGCGGCCCGGCGGCGAGAAGCACCGCCACGGCCACCCCCAGGGCGGCGATCAGGAGTCCGGAGCGCACCCGGAGCGGTATAGCAGGCCGCTCAGGCGGCGGTCTCCCTCTGGGCCACCACGGCGCGCACCAGCGCCACCGTCTCGGGCGAGGCCTTGGCCGTGGACCCGGAGTCGAACGGAGGCTCCGGGTCGTACTCGATCCCGAGCTGGATCGCCTTGGCCACCTCGTCGCCCCCGATGTGCGCGGCGAGCGTCAGCGCCATGTCGATGCCGGAAGACACCCCAGCGGCGGTGATCACCTTTCCCTGCTCCACCACGCGGCGGCTCGTGGGCCGCGCGCCGAACCGCTCGAGCTCCTCGAGGTCGAGCCAGTGGCTCGTGGCGTCCAGGCCCTCGAGCACACCCGCGGCTCCGAGCAGCAGTGAGCCCGTGCACACCGAGGTGGTCCAGGTGGACGTCTCGTGCGCGGCGCGGATCCAGTCCACCAGCGCCTCGTCCTCCAGCGCCGAGTCGGTGCCGGTGCCGCCGGGGACCACAAGCACCTCGGGATCGGGCAGGTCGGAGAGGGCGGCATCAGCGCTCATGGTGAGCATCCCGGTCTCGGTGGTGTAGGGCCGGCTCTCCACCGCGGCGAACGTGACGTGCGCGCCCGGCAGTCGGCTCAGCACCTCGTAGGGCCCCACCGCGTCGAGTGCGGTGAAGCGGTCGAACAGGGGAATCACGATGTCCATCGGGTCTCCTTCTTCGGGGTCACGCCGCGGCGCCGGAACGGAAGCGGCGGCGGTAGTCCGCCGGGCCCACGCCCAGGCGGCGGTGAAAAGCGCGGCGCATGGTCTCCACGGTTCCGAATCCCGACCCCCGCGCCACCAGCTCCACGGCGGTCTCGCCGGCCTCGAGCGCGATCCGCGCGCTCTCCACGCGGGCGGCCTCCACGTACGCCGCCGGGGTCATGCCCACCTCGCGGGCGAAGGCCCGGGCAAAGTTGCGCTCGCTCATGTGGGCGCGGGCGGCCAGCGCCGGGATGCTGAGGTCCGCGGCCAGGTGGTCGGCGATCCAGGACTGGAGCTCCCGCAGCGGCCGGCGCTCGGCGGTCTGGGCCGTGAGCTGCGCGCTGAACTGGGCCTGGCCGCCGGGGCGCTTCACGAAGAGCACGAGCCAGCGGGCGGTCTCGAGAGCCACCTCGGGACCGAGGTCCTCCTCCACAAGCGCCAGGGCCAGATCCATCCCGGCGGTCACGCCGGCCGAGGTGTACACGTCGCCGTCGCGGACGAAGATCGGGTCCGGGTCCACCGACACCTCCGGGTAGCGCTCGGCCAGAAGGGCGCAGCTGGCCCAGTGCGTGGTGGCCCGGCGGCCGTCGAGCAGGCCGGCGGCGGCCAGGAGGAGGGCGCCCGTGCACACGCCCGCCGTGCGCCGCGATCGACCCGCGACCCGGCGCAGCGTGGCCAGGAAGGCCTGGTCGTGCTCGAGCGCCCGCACCCCGAGGCCGCCCGCCACCACGAGGGTGTCCACCGGGCCGCGCAGCGAGCCCAGGGCCGCGTCCGGCATGAGCGTCGCCGCCGAGGCCGGGAGCGGCTCGCGCTCGGGCGCCGCGATCGTGACCTCGTAGGCCCCGGGGCGCAGGCGACCCGCGGTGTGGAACACCTCCGCCGGACCCACGGCGTCCAGCGGCTGGACTCCGGGGAAGGCGACGATCACGACGCTGCGCGTGCTCATGGCCACATGCTCCCGCGAACCGCGGCTGGCAGCAAGGACATACAGCAGACGATTTCTGCCACCCCCAGCCACCCGAGGGAGGAGCGCAGCCCGATCGGGGGTGAGGAGCGCAGCCCGATCGGGGGTGAGGAGCGCAGCCCGATCGTTGATCGGGCGAGCACCGCAGCCTTATGTCATCGGGCGAGCACCGGACCATGCCCTCCTAAGGGGTGAAGCGGAACGTGACGACGTCGCCGTCGCGCATCTCGTACTCGCGTCCCTCCACGCGCATCTGCGCGCGCTCGCGGGCGGCGGCGTAGCCCCCGGCGTCCACCAGGTCCTTCCAGACCACCACCTCGGCGGCCACGAATCCCCGCTCCATGTCCGTGTGCACTGCGCCGGCGGCGCGTCGGGCCGGGGTGCCGCGGGGAATCGCCCACGCGCGGCCCTCCTTGCCCTCGCCCGCGGTGAAGAACGAGATCAGGTCGAGGAGGGCGAAGGCCTCGCGGACCACGGTCTGAAGCCCGGACTCGCCCACGTCGAGGCCCTCGCGCATCTCCGCGGCGCTCGCCTCGTCCATGTCGGCCAGCTCGGCCTCCAGGCGGGCCGACACGGCTGTGGCGCGGGCACCGCGCTCCTCCGCGTGGGCCACGAGCGCCGGGGGCGGCACGAGCGGCTCGCCCTCGGCCACGTTGGCCACGTAGAGCACCGGCTTCGAGGTCAGCGCCTGGAGCCTGACCTCGGCACCGGGAGCGTCGTCGGGCGCCGGCACCGTGCGAGCGGCGCGACCGGCCTGGAGCGCCTCCACCACCTGGCGCAGCCAGCGCTCCTCGGCCACAAGCTGCTTGTCGAGCGAGCGGGCCTGGCGGGCCACGCGGTCGAGGCGTCGCTCGGCCTGCTCCAGGTCGGCGAACAGCAGCTCCGTGTCCACCGCGTCCACATCGGAGAGCGGGTCCACCCGGCCCTCCGGATGCACCACCTGCGGGTCGTCGTGAGCCCGGACCACGTGCATGATCGCGTCCGTCTCGCGGATGTTGCCGAGGAAGCGGTTGCCCAGCCCCTCTCCCCGGGAGGCCCCGCGCACCAGGCCCGCGATGTCGTGGAACTCGATCGTCTCGTACACCGTGGGCGTGGCCCGGATCGTGTCCACCACCTGGTCCAGGCGCTCGTCGGCCACGGGCACCACGGCCACGTTCGGCTCCACGGTGGTGAAGGGATAGTTGGCCGCCTGCGCGCCGGCGTTGGTGAGGGCGTTGAAGAGCGAGGATTTGCCCGCGTTGGGCAGCCCGACGATGCCGACCTTCATGCCGGCGGGGCGCCCAGGCGGGCCACGGCGTCGCCGAGCAGCGCGCCCGCGGCGATGTCGCTCGGGTAGTGCACGCCCAGGTAGGGCCGCGACAGCGCCATCGCGGTGGCCAGCGCGTAGAGGGGCGGCGCGGGCAGAGCCGAGGAGAGCACCCGGGCGGCGGCGAACGACGTGGACGCGTGGGCCGAGGGGTAGGAGCGCCCCGACATGGTGGTGGTGAGGGCCGGCAGCCCCTCGAGCAGCGGACGGTCCCGCCGCACGATCAGCTTCACCACGGTGTTGGCGGCCATCGTGGCGAGCACGGTGAGCGCCGCGCGCCGGTACACCGGCCGCCCGCTCGGGTGCACCACCCAGCCGACCCCCGACAGCGCGTCCCAGAGCAGCCCGTGCTCTCCCGAGCGGGCCAGGGCGTGCACCGCCCGCTCCATGCCCGGTTTGTGCCCGCGTGTTCGCAGGAGGCGCAGCAGCCCCAGATCCAGCGCGCGGATCACCCGAGGGGCTAGAAGCCGACCCGCTGAGCGTCGGCGTCGAGCCTCACGTAGACCACCTTCGAGAGGTCGATGGCCACGTCGGAGTCCTGCGTCTTCAGCTGCAGCCAGCGGTCGTCGTGCGCACCGAGTGCCTTCTGAAGGTCCTCGTAGTTCGGGCCGGGCAGCTTCACCGACAGCACCTGGCCGCCGAGGAAGCCGATATCCACACGTCTCAGCTCATCCGTCACGTTTCAGTGTCCCTCCGCCGGCTGCACCAGCTCGGAGAGGACCCCGCCGGTGGACTTGGGGTGCACGAAGGCCACCCGGCTGTCCCTGATCCCGGTACGCGGTTCCTCATCGATGAGCCGGAGCCCGGCCGACCGCGCCTGTTCCAGGGCGGCGTCGATGTCGTCGGTCTGGTAGGCCACGTGGTGGAGCCCGGGGCCGTTGCGCTCGAGAAAGCGGCCGATCGCGCCGTCCGGGTCAGTGGGCCTGAGCAGCTCCACGTGCCCCTCGCCCACGCCCAGCAGCACCGCGTCTACGCCGAACGCCTCGACGGTCTCACGGTGCTGGAGGGGCATCCCCAGCTGGTCGCGGTACAGCTCGATCGCGGCGTCCAGGTCGGACACCGCAACTCCGATGTGGTCGATCCGCTCGAACACGGCCGCCGAGTGTACTCGGGCGGAAGGGGCGTCCCGGCGGGCTTCTACGTGGCGGGCGGGAGCTCGCGGGGAGCCCGCGCGGCGGCGACGGTGGCCGGCTCCGATCCCGCTCCGGCCGCGCGCACGATCTGCTCGGCGTCGCCGTTCAGGTTCTCCCGATAGGCGTGCATGATGCGATCGATGTCCTCGCGCTCCAGCACCTCGTTCTCCAGCAGCGTGAACGCGAAGGCCTCGAGAAGGGTGCGGTTCTCGCCCACCACCCGCAGCGCGCGCCGGTGCGCGAGGTCGGTGAGGTACTGCTGCTCCTCATCGATCGTGCGCCGTGTGTGGTCGGACATCGAGTAGTCGTCGGCGGGCAGCTGCTTCGACTGCAGCTCGGTGCCCATGCCGTACTGGGTGACCATCGAGCGGCTGATCTCGTGGACCTTGCGCAGGTCGTCGGAGGCGCCGGTGGTCACCTGGCCGAACACGATGTGCTCGGTCACGCGGCCGCCCAGGAGGACCACCATGTAGTCGAGCAGCTCGTCCTTGGTCTTCAGGTAGCGGTCCTCCACCGGCAGGTTCAGCGTGTAGCCGAGGGCCTGGCCACGCGGGATGATCGAGATCCGGTGCACCCGCTCCACGGACGGGAGCAGCTCCGAGCACAGCGCGTGTCCGGCCTCGTGGTAGGCCACCACCTTCTTCTCATGGGGCGTGATCACGCGGCGGGACTGCATGCCGGCAATCACACGCTCGAGCGCGGCCTGGAAGTCACGGGTGACGAGCGAGTCGCGGCGGTTCCGGCCGGCGAAGATCGCGGCCTCGTTGCAGATGTTGGCCAGCTCGGCGCCGCTCAGCCCGCTGGTCTGACGCGCGATCAGCTCCAGGTCCACGTCGGCGGCCAGCGGCTTGTCGGCGGTGTGCACGTCGAGGATCGCCTTGCGGCCCTTGAGGTCGGGCGGGGTCACCAGGATCTGGCGATCGAAGCGGCCCGGGCGCAGGAGCGCCGGATCGAGATGGTCCAGCATGTTGGAGGCCGCGATCACCACCACGTCGTCGCGATCGCCGAAGCCGTCGAGCTCCACCAGGAGCTGGTTCAGGGTCTGGTCCTTCTCGCCCGAGATGTCCTTGCCGCGGGTGGCGCCCACGGCGTCGAGCTCGTCGATGAAGATGATGGCCGGGGCCGCCTTGCGCGCCTGCCGGAACAGCCGCCGGATGCGAGCGGCGCCGAGGCCCACGAACATCTCCACGAACGACGCCGCGGACTGCGCGTAGAAGGTGGCGTTGGACTCGTTCGCCACGGCCTTGGCCAGCAGCGTCTTACCCGTGCCGGGGGGGCCGTGCAGCAGGATGCCCTTCGGCACCCGCGCTCCGAGCTTCCGGAAGCGCTTGGGGTCGCGCATGAACTCCACCACCTCGCGGAGCTCGTCCTTGGCCTCCTCCACGCCGGCCACGTCATCCCACCGCACCGAGCTGGAGGACTCGGGCTTGATCTCCTGGGGCTTGGTGCGCGGCATGGTGCGCACCGCGAGGGCCAGCACCACGAGCAGCGCTCCCATGAAGATGATCGGCAGCCAGATCACGGCGTTGTCGCGGACCACGCCGAGGTCGAATCCACTGTCCGCCGCCGGCGTCACCGCCTGGACGGTGAAGCGGTCGGTGCTGTCCTCGCGCACGAACTGGCTCCTGGCTGCGTTCACGTCCCAGCCGTCGGGCACGGCGGCTCCCGGCTCGGCCACGAACCCGCGCAGCGCGCTGATCGCCAGGGCGCAGCTCAGGTCGCCCGAGTCGGAGACCGTGACGCCATACGCCCCCTTTGGAAGCAGGAGGTCCCCGAACGTCTTGTCGCGCGGAACCGCGACAGTATTCGTGCAGGTCGCAGCTCCGCCGCCCGCCGCCTTGGCGGAGGGGACGGCTCCGGTCAGCGCAACCAGCGCACTGACCAGCGTCAGGAGGGTGAGGCGCCGCATCTCCGGTCTAGATCGGCCATTCGGCCGCGCTCCATGAGGATTCAGGAGACGGATACCAGCCGCGGGTTCGGACGGTGGCGGCGCCCGGCCTTGGCGCAGTCACGTCCGTCCAGCAGAACCACATCGGCCGTGAAGTCGTTCTGGCCGCGCAACAGCGAGGATCCCACGCCGTAGGAGTCCACCGGCGCCCCGAGCGCCTCGAACTCGCGGATCTTGGCGGCATCGAACCCACCGGACACCACGATCCGCACCCGCTCGTGGCCCGCCTGGTCCAGCGCGTCGCGCACGGCGCGAACCAGCTCGGGGTTGACTCCGGTGGGCTGGAACTCGCCCATGCGGTGCCAGAGGGCACGGTCCACCAGCCGCTCGGAGGTATCGAGGCGAACGCCCCAGAGCCGGTCGCCCAGGGCGTCGGCCACCTCGAGGGAAGTGCGCACGGAATCGTTCTCGAAGTCCACCAGCACGGTCACGTTCGTCTCGTCGCCGTACCGGTCCGCGAAGGCCCTGGCCGCCCCCACGGTGTCCCCTCCGAAGGCCGCGATCAGCCCGTGCGGGACGGTGCCCACGCCGCGGCCGCCCCACCAGGAGGCCTGGGCGTCGGTGGACACCCCGATCGCGCCGGCCACGTGCGCGGCCCAGCCGTCGCCCGTCTGCACGATCCAATGGTCGTGCCGGGCGGGGAAGAAGAGGATCGGCTTGCCGTTGGCCGCGTTCACCACCTCGCGCACGTTGCTCATCACCAGCGTGCGACGGGCCAGGCAGCCGAGGTAGACCGTCTCCAGGTGCGCGAAGAGCGAGTAGTCGCCCTCGATCGTGAGGATGGTCTCGAGAGGCGGGACCTCGTCCGCCTCGTTCAGTGCCTGCACGTTCAACTCGTCCCAGCCCGGCTGCCAGCCGTCGGGGGCCTGGCGGCCCGCGCACTGCTTGAGCACCGCGATGGCCTCGTCGATGCCGCCCAGCACCGCCTCCTGCTTCTGGAACACCTGCATGGTCACGCGCGGGTGCCGGCCCTCGGCCTCGAGCAGCTCCTTCGTGTAGTTGAAGTAGGCGTCGGTGTAGTAGCCCTCGCGGATCTTCTCCACCGGCAGGCGGAACACCGAGGGGTCCGTGCGCGACCGCGTGCGGGGCTCGGTGGCCATCCGTCTCAGGAAGCCTCGGCCGCGCCCTCCACGCGCAGGATCTCCTCCAGGGCGGCCGCTCCCACCTCGAGCTGCTCCGTGCTGGGCTCGCGGGTGCCCACCACGCGCTGCATCTCGTGGCCGGGCTTGCGCAAGAGCCTGGCCGTCCGGCTCTCCGCGTGGCGCTCCGACCAGGCGAAGATCTCCACCGCCACCGCGGCGCTGCCGATGCTCACGGCGGCCTCGGCCGCAGGCCCACGCAGGCCCACGCGGCGCACGGCCACGTTTCCGAGCGCGGCGGCGGCCAGCATCGGTGTGACCAGGTGGGAGCCGCAGCGGTCGTGCTCCTTGGTGGCCTCGGCGGCGTCGGAGTCGTCCTCGTAACCCCCGATCGCCTTGTGCTCCACCCCGTGGTAGGCGGCGAGGTCGCCGCCGCGCAGGGCCAGCACGGCGGGCATCAAGCTCATGAGCGCCACGGCGGCCTCGCGACCGACCGTGCGGGCGCCGGCCGAGCGAATGGCCTGGCCGCCGAGCGCGGCGGCGCCCATCGCACTCAGGGTGCGCCTGTCCTGCATGGGGAGGCGGGCGCCGGGAAGCGCGCGCTTGACCAGCGGGATCACGGCCATCGCCTCGCCCAGCTTCAGGACTCCGCGGACGCCGGGCACCCGCTCCGCCGCGCGGCCGCCGAGCCGCGGCTTGCGCCCGGAGGCCACCTGTATCAGGCCCTGGTCGTCGCGCACCGCGGCGGCCCAGTGGGTGGGGCCGTGCACCAGCAGCCCGTTGCGGAGGGCCATGCCCCCGAGTCGCAGCTTCGCCCCCGGCACCGGCCGCGTCACCGCAGCACCTCCTCCGCCAGCCCGGCGTAGAACGCCGCGGCGAACCCGAGGTCCTCCACCGGCACGCGCTCGTCGGCGCCGTGCACGAGCGGGAGCGCCTCGAACAGGTCCATCGTGCGCTGGGGGAAGAACCCGTATGCGGTGCAGTCGGGGAAGGCCGAGCGGAACCAGCGTGAGTCCGAGAAGCCCGGCAGCACCACCGGCACAGCGGCGGCGCCCGGGTCCTCGCGCTCGAGGAAGGAGCTGATGTGGCCCATGAGCGGAGTGTCGAGCGGCGAGCGGTTGCCCACCACAGTCTCGTCGAAGTCGATGTCGAGGCCGTCGTCGCCCAGCACCTCGCGTATGCGCGCGAGCGCATGCTCCTCGCCCATCTCGGGGGGCACCCGGCAGTCCACGCGCAGCTGCGCACGAGAGGGGATCACGTTGATCTTGGGTGACGCCGAGGCCATCGTGGGCGTCATCGTCACGCCGAGCATCGGCTCGACGATCACGGCCAGGCGCGGGTCGCGCTCCTCCAGGGCCCGCACCGCTCCCTCCAGGTCGGAGGGGTCGAGGCCCATCGCCGAGAGCAGCGCCTCGGGCTCTGGAGTGAGCTCGTAGGCTGGGCGCCCGGCGGCGAGCGCCGCCAGCGCCGGGGCGAGCTTCACCAGCGCGTTGTCGCCGATCCGTGGCACCGACGCGTGACCGGCGCGCCCGTGCGCCGTGACCGTAAAGCGGAAGACGCCCTTCTCGCCCGCGCACACGCCGTAGAGCCGGCGGCCGTCGAACTCGAAGACCTCGCCGGCGCCCTCGTTCACCACCATGTCGCAGGCCACCCGGTCCGGGTGCTGCTCGCAGAGCCAGCGCGCCCCGTGCTCGGCGCCGGTCTCCTCGTCGCAGGTGAACACCAGCAGCAGCTCGCCCGCCTCGGGCCGCCAGCCCTCCTCGACCAGGGTGAGCGCGGCAGCGGCCTCCGCGGCCACCTGGCTCTTCATGTCGAGCGCGCCTCGTCCCCAAACGCAGCCGTCGCGCAGCTCTCCCGACCACGGGTCCACCGTCCACTCCTCCGGGTCGGCCAGCACGGTGTCCACGTGGCCGAGGAGGCACAGGCGCGGGCCGTCGGACCTGGCGCGCATGCGGGCCACCAGGTTGGGGCGGCCGGGCACGTCGGAGAGCAGCTCGCACTCGAACCCGGCGGCCTCGAGCTGCTCCTTGAGGAACTCCTGCGCGGCCTGCTCGTCACCGGGGGGATTCACGGTGTTGAAGCGGATCAGGCGCTGAAGCAGCTCGGTCGTGCGGCTCTCTAGGCGCGAGCGATCGGGCACCCGATCGAGTATATGGAGAGACATGAGCGGCCCCTCCGAGTCCTCGGAACACCAGGGCTCCGGCCTGGCCTGGCGCGAGGCGGGGCCTCCCGACGGGGATCCGGTGCTGCTCGTGCACGGCTACCCCGAGTCCTCGTACATGTGGCGCGACGTACTCCCGGCGCTCGGCGACGCGGGCTGGCGGGCTGTGGCCCCCGACCTGGCCGGCTTCGGCGACTCGCCGGCCGACCCGTCCGGCACCTGGGAGCGCCACACCGAGCGCCTGGAGGAGTTCCGCGACCAGCTCGACATCGACACCTGCGTACTCGTGGTGCACGACTGGGGCGGGCTGATCGGGCTGCGCTGGGCCTGCGACAACGCCGGCGCCGCCACCGCGCTCGTGATCAGCTCGAGCGGGTTCTTCCCCGACGGCCGCTGGCATGGCCTTGCGGAGACCCTGCGCACGGCGGGCGAGGGCGAGAAGTTGATGGCCGACCTGACCCGCGGCGCCTTCGCCGAGCTGCTGGACCACTCGAGCGTGGGGATCGACGAGAGCGCGGTGGACGAGTACTGGAAGGCGTTCTCGGACGAGCGCCGCCGCGAGGCTCAGCTCGAGCTCTACCGCTCCGGGGACTTCGAGAAGCTCGCGCCCTACGAGGGCGCGCTGGCCGACCTCGACGTACCGGTGCTGCTCGTGTGGGGGGACCGCGACGAGTTCTCCCCGGTGGCCGGCGCCCACCGCCTGGCCCGGGAGCTACCGGGCGCGGAGCTGGCCGTGATCGAGGACGCCGGGCACTTCGTGTGGGAGGACGAGCCCGGCCGCACCGTCGACGCGCTGCTGGACTTCCTCGGGCGCCTCTAGCGCCCTGGGGGGCTTGGTTCCTTTTGCATGGCATGCATGCATTAGGCGCCACACCCCCTGAGCCCGAGGCGCCCCACCCCGCCGCCGTTCGCCGGCGGAGCCCCGCAGGCGCCGGGCCTCCAACTAGCGCCCCGGCCGCCCGCGCTGCCAGAATCGAGGCGTGGAGCGGCTCTTCGACCTGGAGGACTCACCCCGGGGGCGGACCGGGATGCCGGCCCCCGACCAACCGCTGGCGGCCCGGATGCGCCCGGGCACCCTGGGCGAGTTCGTGGGCCAGGAGCACCTGCTCGGCCGCGGCGCCGCGTTGCGCACCACGATCGAGGAGGGCAAGCCGCACTCGATGATCCTCTACGGACCGCCCGGCACCGGCAAGACCACGCTGGCACGTCTGCTCGCCGTGAACGCCCAGGCCGCTTTCGAGGAGGCCTCGGCCGTGAACGCCGGGCGGGCGGAGGTGCGCGAGGTGATGGAGCGGGCGCAGCACCGGCGCTCCACGAGCGGCGAGCGCACGATCTTCTTCCTGGACGAGATCCACCGCTTCAACAAGGCACAGCAGGACACCCTGCTCCCGGCGGTGGAGGAGGGCCTGGTGGCGCTGGTGGGGGCCACCACCGAGAACCCGTACTTCGAGGTGAACGCGGCGCTGCTCTCCCGCTGCCGCGTGTACGAGCTGCACGCGCTCGAGACCGAGCACGTGCTGGCGCTGCTGCGCCGCTCGCTGGGCGACGAGCGGGGCATCACCTCCTCCGCGCAGGTGGACGACGCCGCGCTCGACTTCCTTGCCCTGCGGGCGGGTGGGGACGCACGCACCGCGCTCTCCGCGCTCGAGCTGGCCTGCGAAACCGTGGGCGAGGGAGGGACGGTCACGCTACGGGTGGCCGAGGACTCGCTCCAGCGCAGCGCGATCCTCTACGACAAGGGGGGCGACGGCCACTACGACCTGATCTCGGCCTGGATCAAGTCCACGCGCGGGTCGGATCCGGACGCATCGCTGCTCTACCTGGCCGGGATGCTCGAGGGTGGCGAGGATCCTCGATACGTGGCGCGGCGGATGATCGTGCTGGCCAGCGAGGACATCGGCAACGCCGACCCGCGGGCACTCCAGGTGGCCGTGGCCGCCGCCGCCGCGGTGGAGCACGTGGGCATGCCCGAGTGCGCCCTGAACCTGGCCCAAGCCGCGGTGTACCTCGCGCTGGCCCCGAAGTCGAACGCTTCCAATCGTGGCATCGGCCGGGCCAGGGAATGGGTGCGCGAGCACGGCACCCCGCACCCGCCCTCCGCGCTGCGCAGCGCCGCCTACCCGGGCGCGAAGAAGCTCGGCCGCGGCGAGGGCTACGACTATCCGCATGACCATCCGGCGGGGGTGGCCGACCAGGAGCTGATGCCGGCCGAGGCCGAGGGCGCGCGCTTTCTCGAGCTCACCGATCACGGCGAGGAGCACGAGCTGCGGGAGCGCCTGGAGCGCATCCGGCGAGAGCGCGGGCGCGAGTAGGGCAGAATCGGCCTCATGGAAGCCGTGCTCAGATCCGTCCAGGCCCCGCCCGAGGAGCTCGAGTCGTTCAGCCCCATCGACGGCGCTCGACTGGGATCGGTGCCCACCGTCACCCCCGAGCAGGTGCAGTCGGTGGTGGACGACGTGGCCGCGGTGCAGCCATTCTGGGCGCAGCTGCCGCTCGGGGACCGGGCCCGCTACATGCGCCGCGCCGGGCAGGCGATCATCGATCAGCTGGACGAGCTCTCCACCCTCCTCACCCGGGAGCAGGGCAAGCCGCGCGCCGAGTCCTACGCCATGGAGCTGGTGCCCACCATCGACTCGCTCCGCTGGCTGGCCGAGTCGGGTCCGGGCATTCTCAGCGACGAGCGCGTGCCGCTGCCGCTCTTCTTCCGGCAGAAGCGGGCGCGCCACACGTTCGAGCCGCTCGGGGTGGTGGGCGTGATCGCGCCCTGGAACTACCCCTGGTCCATCCCGTTCGGAGAGGTGGCGGTGGCGCTCATGGCCGGCAACGGCGTGGTGCTGAAGCCCGCCTCCCTGACCCCACTGATCGGCCAGCGGATCCAGGACGTGTTCGAGCGGGCCGGTCTCCCCGAGGGCCTCGTACGCACCGTGCACGGCGGCGGCACCGTGGGTCAGGCGCTGGTGGAGTCCACCGCGGCCAAGATCTTCTTCACGGGCTCGGTCGAGGTCGGCCGCGGCGTCGGCCGGGCGTGCGCCGACCGCATGAAGGGCTCGGTGCTCGAGCTTGGCGGCAAGGATCCGATGATCGTCTGCGCGGACGCGAACCTCCCCAACGCCATCTCGGGGTGCCTGTGGGGCGGGTTCGCCAACGCCGGCCAGACCTGCTCGGGCATCGAGCGCGTGTACGTGGAGCGCGCGGTGTCGGAGCGCTTCATCGAGGGCGTGGTGGCCGGCGCCGAGGCGCTGCGGGTGGGCAACCCGATGGACTGGTCCACCGAGGTGGGTCCGATGGTGTCCGCCGAGCAGCTCGACACCGTGCGCGAGCTGGTGGACGACGCCGTGGCGCACGGGGCCACGCTGCTCTCCGGCGGTCCCCGCGAGGTGGAGGGACTCCCAAACGCGGGCTTCTACGCGCCCGCCGTGCTCACCGGCGTGACCCCCGACATGCGCATCATGCGCGAGGAGATCTTCGGCCCGGTGGTGCCCATCACCGTGGTGGACTCGCTGGACGAGGCCATCGACCTGGCCAACGACTCGGAGTTCGGCCTGGGCGCCTCCGTCTGGACGATGAACCGGGCGAAGAGCGAGCGGGTGAGCCGCCGGCTCCAGGCCGGGATGGTGTGGGCCAACGACCACATGTACTCGCACGGCGCCTGCTCCTGCGCGTGGGGCGGGGTGAAGGACTCGGGGCTCGGGCGCTCGCACTCCAGGTTCGGCCTACACGAGTGCGTGAACGTGAAGCTGCTCACCTGGGAGCCTTCGCGCACGCGGGACTTCTGGTGGCACCCCTACGACGAGTCGATGGGCCGCGCGCTGCACGCTTCCGCGCAGCTCCTCTACGGACGCGACTCGGACAAGCCGAAGGCGCTCCGGGACGGCGCCGGGCCCTTCCTGCGCGTTGCGCGTAAGTCGCTCCGCGGCGTGCTCAGGCGCTAGCCGCGTTAGGAGTACGTGTAGGCACATGCCCCGTGTTCTTGGCCGAGCGGCTCGGGCTCACCCCGTGGGGATGGCGGCCGAGCGTGGCGCGGTGGCGTGAAATCGCGTTCTAGACTCGGGTCGATGCCCGCCCAGGCCTACGCAGGCAAGGAATGCGTCTGCCAGCTCCGCAAGGGGAGGTGCGACCAGAGCTGCGTGCAGGGGATGCTCGACACCCCCTTCTACATCGCCTGCCTGAAGCTCTCCGGACGCCGCTCGCTTGTGGTGGGCGGCGGGGACATCGGGCTCGAGAAGGTCGAGGGCCTGCTGGCCTGTGACGGCGACGTGAAGCTCGTGGCCCCGGACGCGATCCAGCCGCTCCAGGACCTGGCCGCCGAGGGCTCGATCCGCTGGGAACGGCGCGACTACCGGCCGGACGACCTGGAGGGCACTTTCATGGTCATCGCGGCCACCAGCGATACCGAGGTGAACATCGGCATCTACGAGGACGCCGAGCGCCGGGCGATGCTGGTGAACGTCGTGGACGTGCCGCCGCTGTGCAACTTCATCCTGCCCGCGATCATCCGCACGGGCCCGCTGGCCATCGCCATCTCCACGGCGGGCGCCAGCCCCGCCCTGGCCAAGCGCATCCGCAACGAGATCGCCGAGGAGTACGGAGAGCCCTACGCCCGACTGGCCATCCTCCTCAACGACGTCCGGGGCTGGGCCAAGGGCAACCTCCCCACCTACCAGGACCGCAAGGTCTTCTTCGAATCGATCGTGAACGGCGAGCCCGATCCGATCGAGCTGCTGCGCCGTGGCGACGAGCACGCCGTGGGTGATCTGATCGGCGCCGCGCAGCAATCGCACCAGCCTGCCTGACGACCTGACACACCTCGACGAGGCCGGGCGGGCCCGGATGGTCGACGTGGGTGCGAAGCCGGCAAGCGACCGCCGTGCCGTGGCCCGGGCGATCGTGCGCATGTCGGCGGACACCGCCGCCGCGGTGGCGCGCGGCGACGCCCCCAAGGGCGACGTGATCGGCACCGCCCGTATCGCGGGCATCCAGGCGGCGAAGCGCACGGCGGACCTGATCCCTCTCTGCCACCCGCTCCCGCTGTCCTTCGTGGACGTGCGGATCGAGGTGGGCGCCGGTTCGGTGACGATCGAGGCCGAGGCCCGCACCACCGGGCCCACGGGAGTGGAGATGGAGGCCATGACCGCTGCGTCGGTGGCCGCCCTGACCGTCTACGACATGGTCAAGGGCATCGAGCGCGGCGTGGAGGTGGCTGAGGTGGTGCTGCTGGAGAAGACCGGCGGGCGCCACGACTGGCGCCGCGACGGCGCCTGAGCGCCGCCGCGGCATCGGTCGTCAGCCGGTGGTACGACGCCGGTAGAGGGCGATGGCCGTGGGCGCGGCCACGGCGGTGATCAGTACGCACCACAGCAGGGCCGCGGTCACCGGGTGCTGGATCGGCCAGGGCGGATCCCCCCGAGGGAGCCGCTGGATTGCCGAACAATCTGCGCACGGCGGCCACCACGGCGCTGATCGGGTTCCACTCTGCGAACTGAGGCAGGCCGCCGGCGGGCACGAACGCGTTGGACACGAACGTGAGCAGTACGCTGTACGAGATGTCAAGCGGCCCTCCCAACCCGCTCATCTGGTCCCGCCCGGAGCCCGGCGCGCGTGGTGCGCGACTCAGTCGCGACGGCATCGCCGCGAAGGCCCTGGAGATCGCCGATCGCGACGGGATCGAGGCTGTGTCGATGCGGCGGGTGGCCTCCGAGCTCGGTGCCGGGACGATGACCCTCTACCACTACGTGGACAACAAGCAGGAGCTGTTCGACCTCATGCACGACGCCATGATGGGCGAGCTCATCGTGCCCGAGGAGAGCCTCCAGGGCGGCTGGCGCGAGGCCCTCGTGGTGATCGCCCACGCGTCGCTCCACACCTGGCGGCGCCACCCGTGGCTGCACGAGGCCGTGGCCGGCCGGCCCGCGTTCGGGTCCAACGGCATGCGGCACTTCGAGCAGTCGCTGGCCGCGGTGGCCGGCACCGGGCTGTCGAAGGACCGCCGCCTGGAGGTGGTGGCCCAGGTGGACGACTACACGGCGGGCTACGTCCAGCGCGAGGGCGAGATCCTCGAGGGCGAGTGGCAGGACAAGTGGGAGGAGATGCTCCGCCCCTCGAGCGACTTTCTGGAGCAGCGGCTGGCCGGAGGCGGCTATCCCCACATCGAGGAGTTCCTCGGCGGTGGGCACTTCCCGGATGTGGTCCGCGAGCTGATCAAGGCCTCCACGCCCGACGAGCGCTTCGACCGCGGCCTCGACCGCCTCCTGGACGGCGTTGCGCTCGAGATCGACCGCGTGCGCGGGGCGTAGGGTCCCGGCCCGATGCTCGCCGCCGTGGTCACCGTCTCCAGCAGCCGCGGACCCGATGACGACGCATCCGGCGACGCGCTCGAGGAGCGCTGCCGGGCCGCCGGGCTCGACGTGGTCCGGGAGTACGTGAGCGACGACCGCTCCGCCATCGCCGGCGCCATCGCCCGGCTCGCCGACGAGGCGGGAGCGCGCTTCGTGTTCACCACCGGCGGCACCGGCCTGACGCCCGACGACGTGACGCCCGAGGCCACGCGCGACGCGATCGACCGCGAGGCCCCGGGGTACGCGGAGGCCATCCGCGCGGACTCCCGGGCCCACACCCCGCTCGGGATCCTCACCCGCGGCGTGTCCGGGGTCCGGGGACGAACGCTCGTGGTGAACTTCCCCGGGAACCCGAAGGCCATCGGTCAGTCCTGGCCCATCGTGGAGCCGACGCTGAAGCACGCGGCGGACACGCTCGAGCGCGAATGATCCCGGTCTTCGACGGCCACAACGACGCCCTCACGCGCGCGGATCACGACAACCTGGCCATGGGACGCTCCGGCGGTCATGTGGACCTGCCGCGCATGGCCGAGGGTGGGATGCGCGGCGGGATCTTCGCCGTGTTCACCCCCTCGCCGGGCCACGACATGCGGCTCGTGCCCCGCTCCGACGGGGTGATCGAGATGGAGCTCGCGGGCGAGGTCCCGCATCCCGATGCCGCCGCTCACGCCGCCGCCGCCGCGGGGCGTCTGCTCGAGCTGGAGCGCGGGGGGCATGTTCGCATCGCACGCGACGCCGCGGACCTCGACGCCGCCCGCGACGGTGAGGGCCCGCCCGCGGCGGTGCTCCACCTCGAGGGCGTGGAGGCCCTCGACCCCGGTCTGGAGGCGCTCGACCTCTGGTACGGCGCCGGCCTGCGGTCGCTCGGCCCCGTGTGGAGCCGGCCGAACGCCTTCGCCCACGGGGTGCCGTTCGTCTCCCCCTCATCCCCTGACACCGGACCCGGGCTCACCGAGGCCGGTCGGCGGCTCGTGACCCGCTGCGGAGAGCTCGGGGTGATGGTGGACCTGAGCCATCTGAACGAGGCCGGGTTCTGGGACGTGGCCCGGATCGGCGCCGGCCCGATGGTGGCCAGCCACTCGGGGGCCCACGCGCTCTGCCCCACCTCGCGCAACCTCACGGACGCCCAGCTCGACGCGATCGGCCGCTCCGGCGGCCTGGTGGGCGTGGTGTTCGCCACCGCGTTCCTGCGCGAGGACTTCGCCGACGACGGGGACACCCCGATCGAGCTGATCGCGGCCCACGCCCGCCACGTGGCCGACCGCATCGGCGTGGAGCACGTGGCGCTGGGCTCCGACTTCGACGGCGCCCTGATCCCCGCGGGGGTGCGCGACTGCGCGGGCCTCCCGCAGGTGCTCGACGCGCTGTCCGCCGCCGGCTTCGGCGAGTCCGAGGTGCACGCCATCGCGTGGCACAACTGGCGCCGCGTGCTCGATGCGTGGTGGGCGGGCGGGCGCGGGTGACCGCCGCGATCGAGCTGGAGCGACTGGAGCGCCACTACGGAGAGCGCACCGCCCTCGCCGGGGTCTCCCTGCGCCTGGAGCAGGGAGACACGGTGGCCGTCCTGGGCGCCAACGGCGCGGGCAAGACCACGCTGCTGCGGGTGCTGTCCGGTCTGCTCAGGCCCCACTCGGGCGTGGCCCGCGTGCTCGGAGCCGAGCTCCCGCGCGAGCGCTGGAAGCTGCCCTCCCGGGTGGGCTACCTGGCCCATGACCCATTGCTCTACCGCGAGCTCACGGGCCGCCAGAACCTGCGCTACCACGCCCGCCTCCACGGGCTGGCCGAGGAGAGGGTGGCGGAGCTGCTCGACGCCGTGGGCATGGACCGCCGCGCCGACGAGCCGCTGCTCGATCTCTCCCGCGGAATGGTGCAACGCCTGGCCGCCGCTCGGGCGCTGCTCCACCGTCCCGCCCTGCTGCTGCTGGACGAGCCGCGCGCGAACCTCGACCCGGCCGGCGCCGAGCTGCTCGAGCCGCTGATCGGCAGGTCTTCCGGCAGCGCCCGCGTGCTTGTGACCCACGACGTGGACGCCGGGCTGGACGAGGCCGACCAGGTGCTCGGGCTGAAGGCGGGCCGCCAGGTGTTCGCCGCGCCCGCGGCCCAGGTGGACCGGGCGGACGCCCGCGCCCTCTATTCGTGATCCGCACCGCCGCCACGATCCTGCGCAAGGACCTCCGCATCGAGCTGCGGACGAAGGAGACCGTGCCGGCGATGACGCTGTTCACGCTCACCGTCTACGTCCTCTTCCACTTCGGGCTCGACCGCGACTCGCTCGACGGCGCGCTCGCGTCGGGCGTGCTCTGGGTCACGATCCTGCTGGCCTCGGTTATCGGGGTCACGCGGCTCTACGCGGCGGAGCGCGAGCAGGGCGGCATCGACGGCCTGCTGCTGGCGCCGGTGGACCGCACCGGCCTCTTCCTGGCCAAGGCCGGGCTGCTACTGGGATTCCTCGTGGCCGTGGAGATCGTGGCCGTGCCGGCTTTCGGCCTCCTGCTTCTCGGGCCGGGCCTCGGCGGGACGCTGCCGGAGCTGCCGGTGATCCTGCTGCTCGGCGATATCGGGGTGGCCGCCGTGGGTGCGCTGGTGGGTGCGCTGGCCGCGGAGACCCGCGCCCGCGAGCTCACGGCGCCGCTGCTCCTGTTGCCCCTGCTGGTGCCCCTGCTCATCTCCTGCGCCCAGGCCACCGAGCCGCTGCTGCGCCAGGATCAGGGACCGGAGGACCTGGGGCGCTGGCTGGGGCTCCTCACGCTCTACGATGTTGTGTTCGTGCTTCTCTCCGTGGCGGTTTTCGACTACCTGCTCGAGGACTGATGTACTCGAAGGGCCTCAAGCCGCTCGCCGGGGCCACCGTCGTCGCCATCTGCGCCTCGCTCGCGCTCGTGTTCTTCTACGCGCCGCTGGACGGTGACCAGGGCTTCGTGCAGAAGATCTTCTACGTGCACGTGCCCATGGCCATCGTGTCCCTCTGCGGGTTCGTGGCCGGCGGGATCATGGCCCTCCGCCACCTGAGGAGCGGCGACCCGTCCTGGGACCTGCGCTCCTACGTGGCCATCCACCTGTCGATCATCCTGGGCGTGGGCGTGCTGGTGACCGGGTCCATCTGGGCCCGCGCCTCTTGGGGACACTGGTGGGTCTGGGACGAGCCGGTGCTCGTGTCCTACCTCGTGGTGTTCCTCCTCTACTGCGTGTACTACCCGCTGCGCTTCTCGATCGAGGACCGGGACCGCCAGGCCCGCTACTCCTCCGTCTTCGCCATCACCGCCGGTGCCTTCGTGCCGCTGAACTTCGTGGCCGTCCGCCTGGCGGAATCGTTCACGCACCCGCGGGTGCTGTCCCAGACCGGGGGCAGCCTCCCGGGCGAGATGCGACTCACCTTCCTCGTGTCGCTGCTGGCGATGACGCTGCTGTTCGTGACGCTCTGGAAGTTCGAGCTCACGTCGAAGCACGCCGCCGCGCAGCTAAAGCGGCTCAAGCGGCGGCTGGCGGAGCGCCAACCCGCGGCGGTGGCCTGATGCCCGCGCTGCCCCTGGACGAGGCGGGCAAGTATGTGGCCGGCGCCTACGTCGTGGTGTTCACCCTGATCCTCGTGTACGTGGCGATCATGGGAGCGAAGATCGCCCGCATCGACCGCGAGCTCACCGAGCTGAACGAGATGCTGGAGGACGAGTGATTGGCGAGCTGCTCGCGCTGGGCATCTCCCACAAGACCGCCCCGCTGCCGGTGCGCGAGCGGCTCGCGCTGCCGGACGGCCGCGCCGCGCGGGTGCTGGCCGAGCTGACCGCGCACGAGGCCATCCACGAGGCCGTGGCGGTGTCCACCTGCAACCGCACGGAGCTCTACCTCGTCACCGCCGACTCGGTGGCCGCGGAGAGCGCCGCCCTGGGCGTGCTCTCGCACCAGGCCGGGATCCGCCCCACGGAGCTCATGGGGGCGATCTACTCCCTCCGCGGTCGCGAGGCGGTGGAGCACCTCTTCTCCGTGACCGCCGGACTCGACTCGATGATCGTCGGGGAGGCCGAGATCCAGGGGCAGGTGAAGCGCGCCTACGAGCTCGCCCTGTCCGAGGGCGTGACCGGACCGGTGTCCAATCGCCTGTTCCGGGACGCCCTGGCCGCCGGCAAGCGGGCCCGCAGCGAGACGGGGATCTCGCGCGCCAACGTGTCGGTCAGCTCCGTGGCCGTTCAGCTCGCCGCCGAGTTCCTGGGTGACCTCGCGTCGCGGCGCGTGCTGGTGATCGGCGCGGGCGAGAACGCCGAGCTCACCGCCCGCGCCCTCCGGGATCGGGGCGTGCGCACCGTCTTTGTGGCCAATCGCCGCTACGACCGTGCGCTCGGGCTGGCCCAGCGCTTCGAGGGCCAGGCCGTGACCTTCGACGACCTGCCGGCCGAGCTCGAGGCCGCGGACATCGTGGTGAGCTCCACCGGCGCCCCGCACCAGATCGTGGGCCGGGATGAGCTGGCTCTGGTGGCCACCGCCCGGGTGAACCGCCCGCTGGTGCTTCTGGACCTGGCCGTGCCGCGCGACATCGAGCCCGCGGCGCGCGACTGCCCGGGCATCGCGCTCTACGACATGGACGACCTCCAGGAGGCGGTGGCCCGCAACCTGGGCGAGCGCGAGCTGGAGGCGGCCGAGGCGCGGGTCCTCGTGACCGACGAGGTGGATCGCTTCGAGCGCTGGCTGGAGTCGCTCGAGGTGGTGCCCACGATCGCCGCCCTGCGCCGGCGCGGTGACGACGTGGTGGCGCAGGTCCTGCGCGAGAACGCCTCGCGCTGGGAGAGCCTGTCCGACGCCGACCGTGAGCGGCTCGAGGTGATGGCGCACGCGCTCGTGAGCCGGCTGCTCCACGAGCCCACGGTGCGCCTCAAGGGCAGCGCGGGCGAGGAGGATTCCTACCGCTACGTGAACGCCCTGCGCGAGCTCTTCTCCCTGGACCCGGCCCTCGCCGCGGATTCCGGGACCGAGGGCGCCGAGGTGACCCCCCTCGCGCCACGACGGCGCTCCCGCTCCGGCGGGTGATCCGTCTCGGCACCCGCGGCAGCGCCCTGGCGCTGGCCCAGGCCCGCCTTGTGGCGGACAGCCTGCCCGGCGAGGTGGAGCTGCTCCCGATCACCACCAGCGGCGATCGCGCCAGGGGAGACGCGCCGCCGCCGGAGGACAAGGCGCGGTTCGTGAAGGAGATCGAGGACGCGCTGCTCGCGGGCGAGGTGGACCTGGCGGTGCACTCGGCGAAGGACGTGCCCGGGGTGCTCCCCGAGGGTCTCGCGATTGTGGGCGTGCCCAGGCGGGCCGATCCGCGTGACGCGCTCTGCGGCGCGGCATCGCTCGCCGACCTGCCCGACGGCGCGGTGGTGGGCACGGGAAGCCTGCGGCGCCGCTCTCAGCTGCTGGCCCTGCGCCCTGGCCTGGACGTGCGCGACCTGCGCGGGAACGTGGACACACGCCTTCGCCGGCTGGCCTCCGGGGACTACGACGCCGTGGTGCTCGCCGCCGCGGGGCTGGCGCGGCTCGGCCGCGCCGAGGAGGGCGCGCCGATGGCCACGGAGGAGCTTCTCCCGGCGGCGGGCCAGGGATGCCTCGCTCTTGAGGCCCGGGCGGGCGACGAGCCCATGGCCGAGGCCGCCGCCGCGGTGACCGATCGGGAGGCCCTCACCGCGCTGCTGGCGGAACGCGCGGTGGTGGTGGGCCTCGACGCCGGCTGCTCCACGCCCATGGGGGCCATCGCCCGCGTGGACGGCGAGCAGCTCGCGCTGTCGGCCTACGTGGGCATGCCCGACGGCAGTCACTGGATCCGTGACGAGCTGGCGGGGCCGGGGGGCGAGCCCGTCGCGCTCGGCCGGGCGGTGGCGGAGCGGCTGCTGTCTGCGGGGGCCGCCGAGCTCCTGGCCGCGGCCGAGCGGGCCGTGGCGGAGGGAGGAGCGGAGCCTGATCGGCGGCGAGGAGCTCAGCCCGATCGTTGATCGGGCGAGCACCGGACCATGCCTTAGCGTTCACCGAGTGGCCACAGGAACCGTCTATCTGGTGGGCGCCGGGCCCGGGGATCCCGGGCTCATGACCCGTCGCGCGCTCGAGCTGATCGGCGAGGCGGACGCAATCCTCTACGACCGCCTGATCCCGGCGGACGCGCTGGAGGGGGCGCGCCCCGGCGCCGACCTGCGCTACGTGGGCAAGCGGCCGGGCGACCCGGCCATGCCGCAGGAGGACATCAACGCCCTGCTCGTGGAGCTGGGGCGGGACGGGCAGACCGTGGTGCGCCTCAAGGGCGGCGACCCGTTCGTGTTCGGGCGTGGCGGCGAGGAGGCCGAGGAGCTGGCCGCCGCGGGCGTGCCCTTCGAGATCGTGCCCGGCGTGACCGCCGGGGTGGCGGCGCCGGCCTATGCCGGCATCCCGGTGACCCACCGTGACACCGCGTCGGCGGTCGCCTTCGTGACCGGGCACGAGGACCCGGAGAAGGAGGACTCGAGCATCGACTGGGACGCGCTGGCCCGCTTCCCGGGCACGCTCGTGTTCTACATGGGTGTGGGAAATCTGCCCGGCATCGCCGAGCGGCTGCTGGCCGCGGGCCGCCCCGCGGATGAGCCCGCGGCGGTGGTGGAACGGGGGACGCTGCCGGGACAGCGCACCGTGACCGCGCGCCTCTCCGAGATCGCTGCGACCGTGAGCGGCGCCGGAGTTCGCGCCCCGGCCATCGTGGTGGTGGGGCGCTCGGCCGGGCTACGCGACACGCTGGCCTGGCTGGAGCGCCGGCCGCTCCACGGCCAGGTGGTGGCTGTGACCCGCGCTCGCGCGCAGGCGAGCGGACTGGCCTCCCGGCTGCGGAGCCTGGGCGCCGAGGTTGTGGAGACCCCGGCCATCCGCATCGAGCCGCGGCCGGTGGAGGGTGAGCTGCTCGAAGCCCTGTCGCGGATCCGCGAGTACGCGCTCGTGTGCTTCACCAGCCCCAACGGGGTGCGGCTGCTCTTCGACGCGCTGAAGGGCGCGGGGCACGACGCCCGCGCCTTCGCAGCCGCCACGGTGGCCGCGATCGGCCCGGGCACGGCGGCCGAGCTGGCCCGGCGCGGCATCGCCGCCGACGTGGTGCCGCCGCGCTCGATCGCCGAGGCGCTGGTGGAGTCGCTGGCGGACGTGCCCGTACAGGGACGAGCCGTGCTCGTGGCCCGGGCGGCCGAGGCCCGCGACGTCCTCCCCGACGCCCTGCTCGCCCGCGGCGCGCGCGTGGACGACGTGGCCGTGTACGAGACGGTGGCCGAGCCCCTGGCCGAGGATGCGCTGAGCGCGCTCGAGCGGGCCACCTACGTGACCTTTACGTCCGGCTCCACAGTCCGCCTCTTCCTCGACTCCGGGGGCCGGGTGGCCGGCGGCGCGCGGGTCGTGTCCATCGGCCCCGTGACGAGCGACACCGCCACCGAGCTCGGCGTGCCCGTGGACGTTGAGGCCGAGCAACACGACGTCGACGGCCTGGTGGAAGCGCTGCTCGCGGACGCGGAGGCCGGGCGATGATCGTGAGCCTCCTCACCGACTACGGCCGCGACGACGAGTTCGTGGGGGTGTGCCACGGCGTGATCAGGACGATCCACCCCGAGGTCCAGATCGTGGACGTGACCCACGGGATCACGCGCTACGACGTGCGCCACGGTGCCATCGTCCTCCGCAACACGCTGCCCTACATGCCCATCGGCGTGCACGTGGCCGTGGTGGACCCTCAGGTGGGCACGGAGCGCCGCGCCGTGGCCGTGGAGGCCGCCGACGGCCGCGTCCTGGTGGGCCCGGACAACGGGCTGCTCAGCCTGGCGTGGGAGCGAAGCGGCGGGGTCCGCCTGGCCGTGGACGTGACGCGCTCTCCCCACCGCCTGGAGCCGGTCTCCGCCACCTTCCACGGGCGCGACCTGTTCGCCCCGGTGGCCGCCCACCTGGCCCTCGGCGCCGAGCTTGCCGATGCCGGCGACCCGGTGGAGCCCGACACCCTGACCCGGCTGGAGCTGCCCGAGCCGCGTGAGGAGAACGGCACGCTGATGGCCCACGCCCTCGTGACGGATCAGTTCGGCAACGTGGGTCTGAACGTCGACCACCGGCGGCTCACCGAGAGCGGCCTGACGCTCGGCGGGCTGGTGGAGGTGGAGGTGGCGGACCGCCGCCGGCGCGCCACCTACGCGCACACCTTCGCCGACGTGCCCGTGGGCGAGCTCCTGGTCTACGAGGACGCGTCGCGGACGCTGGCCATCGCCGTGAACCGGGGCGATGCCGCCGCGATGCTGGAGATCGAGCCCGACGCGGAGGTCAGGCTGCGCCCGGGATGATCGGAACGCCGCGCGTCCACCACCGCCTGGCCGACTCCACCAACGAGCGCGCCCGAGCGCTGGCCGCGGCGGGAGCACCCCACGGCGCGCTGGTCACGGCCGCAGAGCAGACGGCGGGACGGGGCCGGCAGGGGCGTACATGGACGGCGGCTCCCGGAGCGGCGTTGCTGATGTCCGTCGTGCTGCGCCCGCCGGCCGAGGGCCTGCCGCTGGCCGCCGCGGTGGCGGTGTGCGAGGCCGTGGCACCCGAATGCCTGATCAAGTGGCCGAACGACGTGCAGGTGGACGGGCGCAAGCTGGCGGGCATCCTGGTGGAGGGACGCCCACAGGACGGGTGGGCGGTGCTGGGCATCGGGCTCAACGTGACCACGCGCGCGGATGACTTCCCGGCCGAGCTCCGGGACACCGCCACCTCACTCGCCAGCACGTCCCCGGACGCGGCCACGGCCGAGGACGTGCTGGCATCGCTGCTGGCCCGCCTCGACGTGCGGCTGCGGAGCCCGATGGAGGAGATCCTGGCGGAATGGCGCCGCCGCGACGCGCTGCTGGGTCGCGAGGTGCGCTGGGAGGGCGGCGAGGGCACGGCAGCGGGAATCGACGCCGGCGGCTCGCTGCTTGTGGATACCGGCGACGGACGGGTGGCCCTGAACGCCGGCGAAGTTCACCTAAATGGCATGGTCCGGTGCTCGCCCGATCGATGACATGCTCCGGTGCTCGCCCGACCACCGGTCGGGCTCCGCTCCTCCCTAGGCCGCGTCGCGCTCGTCGCGCTCGCCGTCGTCGTCGCGACCCTCGCGCTCCTCGCGCTCGTCCTTCTTCTTCCGGCCGCGGCCGCCCCCGGTGTCGAGCTTCTGCGTGGACTCAGTCTCCGGCGCGTCGGCGTCTCCCCCGCCCTTCTTGCGACGGCGCCGGCCACCACGGCGGCGCTTGCCCTTGGGGAAGTTACGCAGCAGCTCGCGGGCGAGGGCGGAGGGCTTGCGCGCCATCCGCATGCGGGCCCCCTCGAGGACCTGGTGTGCCTCGGGGGTGTGATCGAGGGCGGCGGCCAGCAGCGCCGCGGACAGACGGCGGTCGTGCTTGCGGGCGGCCTGCACCAGGCGTCGGGCGTTGCGGGCGTGCGCCGCACCGGCGGAGTTCACAAGCAGTCCCAGCAGGCGCTTGGTCTCGGGCCAGCGCTGCACCGCGTACTCCTCGTGCACCTCGCGGCTGTACTCGGCCAGGTGCCAGAGCCAGCGGGCGGCCTGGTCGCGGCGCCCGATCTGGCGCTCGGCCAGAGCCTGCAGCAGCACCTTCACGCCCTCGCGCCGCTCCTCGCGAGGCCAGCCTCCCACGATCTCCACGGCGTCGTCGAAAGCCTCGGGATCGCGTGCGCCGCCCACCTCCGTCAGGGCCCGCAGGCGCAGCTGGGCGTTGCGGTTGCGGCGCAGGCAGGTGAGCAGGAACAGGCGTCGCAGCTCGCCCGTGGAGTCGAAGTGGAGCATCGCCTTGGCCCGGCGCCAGTTGTTGGAGGCCACCCGCGCACCCGCGAGCATGGCCCAGGCCTGCTGCTGGCCCCAGTTGAGGTGCTCCACGGCCATCCGCCAGAGCTCGCGCTCGAATACCTGTGCGCGGCGGTCCTCGTCGGCGGTGACCGGCACCACCCTGCGCTCCACCCTCAGGCGCCGCCCGCGGCCTCGGCGGACCGGGCCCACCACGATCGCGCCTCCGCGGTAAACGTCGCGGTCGAGGAGCGAGTGGAGGGTGACCACGGGATCGTCGTTCGGCGTGGCCGGGTGGACGAAGTCCACCACGATCCCGGCCTCCTTGCCGGGGTTGCGGCGGGTCACGCGGCCCACGCGCTGCTGGTAGATGCGCTTGGAGGCGGTGGGCGCCAGGTGCATGCACACGGTGGCGCGCGGCGAGTTCCAGCCCTCGGCCAGCAGCTGCGCGTTCACCAGCACGTCCACCTCGCCGCGCTCGTAGTCGGCCAGGATCCGCGCCAGCTCGCGCTTCGGAGTCTCGCCGGACACGGCCTTGGCCCGGATGCCCGCATCGACGAAGGCCTTGGCCACGTTGTGCGCGTGCTGCACGCCGGCGGAGTACACGACGCCGGGCAGGTCCTTGAAGCGGGTCTTGTAGAGGTCGGCCACGGCCAGATTGAAGGGCGTCTGGTCGAGCAGCGCGGCCAGCTGCTCCTGGTCGAAGTCCTGATCCACCTCGCCCTTTCGCAACGGCACATTGGCGATCGAGCGCACCCCCACGCCCGGCGGGATGCGCACGCATCGCAGCGGCGAGATCACTCCGCGGCGCGCCGCCTGAGCGAGGTCGAAGCGGGACGTCTGGGTGGGGAAGAGATCGGTGACGTGCCGCGCGATGAGGGCGCCCGTGGCCGTCATCCCGATGAACACGGGGCCGGTCCACTGGCGGATGGAGGCGCTCGTCTTCTCGCCCAGCGCGGTGTGGGCCTCATCGCAGATGACGATCGTGTAGGCGTCCGAGATCTTGCCGCCGTTGCGCACGAACCACTGGTAAGTCTCGACCGTGACCGGTCCGCCCACGGGGGGCTCGTCGCCGTTGCGCAGGAGCGGGGGCGAGATGCGGTCCTTGTAGCCGCGGTCGCGCAGCTCGCCCAAGAACTGGTCCACCAGGTTGCGGCGGTGGGTGAGGATCAGGATGCCGCCGGTGCGGGAGGCCTCCACGAATCCGAGTGCGGCCACCGTCTTGCCGGCGCCGGTGGCGTGCTCGAACCAGAAGCGGCGACTTGCGCCGGGGTCCTCGAGCACGGCGTCCGAGGCCGTCTCCTCCTCGGCCTCCTCGGCCTCGTCCCAGTCGAGCGGCTCCTCGTCGGTGAGCTCATCGCCCTCGATCTCCACCTCGCCGGTGGGCAGCTCCTCCACCTTGGGGCGTGAGGCGCCGTTCGAGTTGCTCGGCACGAGAATCTCGGCGGTGAGCGCGATCAGGGTGCCGGACAGCGCGTCCACCTGGTGGGCCGACAGCACGGTGCCGTCCACGAGATGCGGCTCGTCCTGAGCCACCAGGCGCTCGAGCCCTAGCGTGAGCGAGTACTCGCGCCGCCATTCGACCGAGGGCTCCTCGCGACCGGCGCCGAGCTCGGACATGGCGTCATCGAGCGCGGCGCGTCGCACCGTGCCCTTGGCCAGGGCGACGGTGGGGTCCTCTCCCTCGAGAACGAGGGGCTCGCGCGCGAATTCCTCGGCGCGGCGCAGATCTTCGCCGGAAACCGGCGAGGCTTCAGCCACAGAGCTTCTTTCAGCCACGGAAGGCGTCTCTCAACAAGGGGACGAGCGGGCCGGGCTATCGCCGCGGGTGAAAAAACGTCCGCGCGGTTAGCGGGTCCGCCCTTCGTATTCACCGCTCTCCCGTAGTTTGCCGAGAGCGGCGAGCCCGCCGAGTCCATCCAGAACGATCGGCGTACGTCCATTATCGCACACGGAGGCCTCGATCGTCCGCCCCACCTGGGGCAACCGTCTGCCACCCTTGGGGCATGCGCCGGATCGCACTCCTTCTGGTGGCCGCATCGCTCGTGCTCGCGGCGTGCAGCTCGGGCAAGGCGGACAAGTCCGCTTCCACCAGCGACTTCGCGAAGCTGGCCGGAGCGCCCGCACCGCTGGCCGCCGTATACCGCCAGCAGGACAAGCTTCTCGAGGGAGGCCGCGACGCGCTCGACACCCAGCTCGCGAAGCTGCGCGGCCGTCCGGTGGTGGTGAATCTCTGGGCATCCTGGTGCGGGCCCTGCCGCTTCGAGTTCCCGTACTTCCAGAAGCAGGCGATCAAGCGCGGGAAGCGGATCGCCTTCCTGGGCGTGAACACCAACGACAACGACGGCAACGCCCGGAAGTTCCTCGAGAAGTATCCGCTCCCCTACCCGAGCTACAAGGACCCGAACGAGAAGATCGCGGGGTCGTTCCACGTGGTGGGCCTGCCCGCCACGGCGTATTACGACCGCAGGGGCAAGGTCGCCTTTCTCCACCAGGGCGTCTACCAGACCGAGGCCGACCTCTCCAAGGACATCGAGCGCTACGCTCGCTGACCTTCTGGACGTCCGCACCGTACGCACCGACGCCGAGCTGGCAGCCGCGCTGGACCTGCGAGAGCGGGTCTTCTGCGGTGAGCAGGGCGTGTCCCGGGAGGCCGACCGCGACGGGCGGGACGGCGAGGCCACGCACCTGGTGGCCGTGGAGGACGACCGCGTGCTCGGCACCTGCCGGCTCCTCTTCCGCGGCCGCATCGCCCGCCTAGGGCGCCTGGCCGTCGAGCCCGACGCCCGCGGGCGCGGCATCGCGGTGGCGATCCTCGTGGAGGCCGACCGGAGATCTCTCGCGGCGGGCGCCGACACCATCTCCCTCCACGCCCAGACCCGGGCGATCTCGCTCTACCTGACGGACGGCTACACCGAGGCCGGGAGCCCCTTCGTGGAGGAGGGCATCGAACACGTGGCGATGGAGAAGCGGATTGCCTGAGCTGCGCATCGACCCGCTCACCGGGCTGCGCGTGATCGTGGCCGGGGAACGGGGCACCCGCCCCGGGGCCTGGCTCGAGTTCCCGCCGCGCCCGCCGATCGACCTCGCGAGCGATCCGTTCGCGGAGGGGCACGAGGACCAGACGCCGCCCGAGGTGTACGCCCTGCGGCCCGGCGGTGGCGAGCCGAACGGTCCCGGGTGGCTGGTGCGCGTGGTGCCGAATCTCTATCCGGCGCTCGCACCCGGCGACCCCGACGCGGGCACGGACCCGCTGGCCTCCGGGCGCGGCGAGCCGGAGCTTTTCGCCGCCCGGCCCGCCCGCGGGGCTCACGAGCTGATCGTGAACTCTCCGAAGCCCGTGTGGTCTCTCGCCGATCTCGAGCCGGACGAGGTCGAGACGGCCATGTCGGTGTGGCGCGAGCGCATGCGCGAGCACGGCGACAGGTCCTACGTGCACGTGATCGTGAACGAGGGCCGCGAGGCGGGCGCGTCGCTGCCCCACACCCATTCGCAGCTCTACGCACTGCCCTTCGTGCCCGCGGCCATCGCCCGCGAGCGGGAGCGCTTCACCGCCTATTGGGAGCGGACCCAGGGGCGCAACCTGCTCGCCGACCTCCTCCAGGAGGAGGTGAAGCGCCGCGAGCGCGTGTTCGCGATCGACTCGGAGGCGGTGGCCCTCTGCCCGTTCGCGTCCCGCGTGCCGTTCCACATCCAGATCGTGCCGCGGGCCACGCCGGCGCGGTTCACCGACGACGGACCGCTCGGCGCGCGCGTGCTGCACCAGGCGCTGCGGCGGCTGGGAGCGGTGCTCGGGGGCCTTCCCCCGCTCAACATGTGGGTGCGCACCGCGCCCCACGACGCGGAGCGCTTCTGCTGGCGCATCGACGTGATGCCGCGCCTCGCCCAGCTGGCCGGGCTGGAGCTCGGGACGGGCGTGCACCTGAACGTGCTTACGCCCGAAGACGCGGCCGCCCGCCTGCGCGACGCCAGCGTGTAGCTTCCCGCGGCGTGCCTCCCGCCGAGCGACCAATCCCCCAGTACGCCGCCGAGCCGCCGCAGGAGCCGCTGCCATACGGGCGCTGGGCCGAGGCGCTCGCCGATCACTTTGCCGCCGCGGCCGGGGGCGAGCTCGGCGAGATCACCTGGTTCCCGGAGCGCAGCTTCGGCGGGCGCACCTACGTGCCGGCCACGGCGCCGAGCGACGAGGGCGAGGCCTTCGGCTACGTGTCCTACACCCGCGCCCATGAGGGCGCACAGGCCCTCGCCTTCGAAGCCGTGGCCGACCACACCGACGCCACGGCGGACGAGAACCCGGACTGGACGCTCGACCTGTCGGACCAGGAGATCGGGCACTGGCGCGGCTCTCAGGGCCGGCGCGGGGTGGTGACCCTGGTGTGGGGAGCCGCACTGGTGCCGAACGGCGTGGTGGCCACCGCGGAGCTCGGCCCCACCACCACGGACCAGTGCGAGCTCGTGGAGGACCGCTTCACGCTCGTGTCACTGGACGCCTTCACCGGCGACTACGTGGAGGTCCGCCTGTACGGGGCGGCCGGCGCCGAGCTGGCGCGCGAGTCGCTCTACGAAGAATGAGTGCTCCGGTGCTCCGCCCGATCGGCGATCGGGCTCCGGTCGATTAAGTGCTCCGGTCCTCGCTGGGCCGCGGTGCTCCGGTCCTCGCTGGGCCGCTCTCACCCTGCTGTCAGAGTGACCGCGCGCCTGCCCACTAGCCGTTTGGCCTCGCGGATGCCGCTCGACAGGGCACCGTCCGCGGTCGCGGGCCGGCCGTCCAGGTTGGTGGCCTCCCCCGCGAAGAGAATCCGGCCCCCGACCGGCGCGGCCAGCAGGCTGCGGTCGTCGGGCTCGCCGCCACGGACGATCGAGCTGTACGAGCCGAGGCTGTACGGATCGGCCTTCCAATTGGTTACCCGGTACGCCGTGGGAGCGGGGATGCCCGGCCCGTAGGCCTGGCGCAGGATCGCGAGCGCCTGGTCGCGGACGGTGGCGGGGTGCCGGCGGTCGAGGCGACGCGCGAACGACCCGGCGTTGAGCGCGACGAGCGTGGGCGCTCCGATGAAGCGCTGGAGATCGAGGAACAGCGGGAAGTCCGCCGCCGGACCCGCCCCCAGATGGATGAGATGCGTCTGCCCGCCCGCTTCCCAGAACGGCTCGGGAAAGGTGAGTGCGACCTTCTCGAACTGGCCGAAGCCGAGTCGCCTGATCGCGTCGCGCTTCGCCGGAGGCAGGGCGGGCGAGAAGCGAATCCGCTGGGCCTTGAGCACGCCGAGCGGGACGGTGACCAGGACGTGGGACCCACTGAGCGTGCGGTGGCGCCGGCGGCCGCGGGGCCCGGTGACCACCCCCACCCGAACGCCGGACGCCGTGTGGGCGATCGAGGTGACGCGGTGGTCCAGGTGGACTCGGGTGCCTGCCGCGATCGCCCTGACCAGCCGGTGGTAGCCGCCCTTGGGAAAGTCGCCCAGCCCGACCCCGGTGTACTCCTCGTGGTTGGGCTTGGGAAGCCTGATCCTGCGTGGCCCGACGCCGGCGAGAGGAAGGACGTCCCAGTCGTTGGCGTCCTCGAGTTGCGCGTACAGCCGAATCATGAACTCCACGCGCCGGCGCTCGTCGCCGGTCAGGCCGGCGTCGTCGAGAAATCGCTCGGCCCCGTCTCGCTGGGTGGCCTTCGGTCCGAGCACCTGGGCGAGCGATGCGCGCTCGCCGTCGAACCCCAGCGACGTGGCAAAGGCGTGGAGCGTCTGGTCGCTCGGCACGATCCCCGTCCTGCCGTCGAGGAAGGCGATCGTGGCGGCGTCCAGCTCCGGGCTTGCCGGTATGCGCGAGACGCCGGCCTGCGCGGCGAAGGACGACATGACGTTGCCCTCCGGCTCGTGGATCCACGAGCAGCCCAAGTCCACGGGCACGCCCCCGACGCGTTCTGTGTGCGCCCGGCCGCCGATTCGGTCGCGCGCCTCGAGCACCACGCAGTCCACGCCCGCATGGCGAAGCGCGTTCGCCGCGCCGAGCCCGGCGAATCCCGCGCCGACCACGATCACTCGCTCGGGGTCACCGCGCAGTCCCCTGGGAATGGCATCCGTGCCGTCGTCGTAACGCCGGCCGCCGCTCGCCCCGAACGCGGACCCGGGCGCCCTCCCGGCCGCAAGGACGGCCGGAGCGCTCGCCGCCAGCTGCAGAAACCGGCGGCGATTGAGCACTCCGGTTGAGCTTGAGCTAGCTCTTGTTCTTCTTGCCGTCGGAGACCACGCGGAATGAGCCGCGCATGAACGGGTGGATGCGGCAGAAGTACGTGTAGGTCCCCGCCTTCAGGTTCTTCGGGGTCTTCCACGAGTTCGTGTTCGCCGACGGCGTGAATCCGGGAGGTCCGTACCCGAGCTCGCCCGAGTCGAACCGGTTCTTGCCGTTGGCCAGCGGATAGGCGACCCCCGTGCTTCCGGTACATGGGGCCTTGCACGAGGTGATCGTGTGGTAGGCCGACTGCTGCGCCGGCGTCGTCGTGAGCGCGTCCAGGTTGGTGAAGGTGATCGACTGTCCCGCGCGCACCACCGGGGGGCGTCCGCGCTTGCCCGGCACGTTGAGGTCGCCGCGCTCGTACACGAAGCCCTTGATGTCCAGGTTCGAGCTGAACGCTCCGCTCGCCAGGTCCCGCGCGTCCGGCATACGGGGCTGGGCCTTTCCGCCGTGGTTGCGGTTCTCACGCAGGTGCCCGTGGGTGAGCAGGCCGCGGGTCGGGATCGTTGAGGTGAACGGATCCTTTGCCCCGCTCTGCTTGCCGTCGGCCACGAACAGAACCATGATCCCCATGGACTCGTACCACGACGCCTTGCTGGTGTCGTAGGTGGCCGACACATCCAGGCGGTCGCCCGCCTTCACCGCGATCCGCCAGCTCGGCTTGGTGCCGGTCATCGAAACGTCCCAGGAGACCGCGCCAGCCGGCTCGAAGTACTTCGCCACCGACCTGAACAGCTCGATGGTGCGACCGCCGCGGGTGGCCTTGAGGTCGGTGTAGAGACCGCCGGGATGGAGGTGACCGGCGGTGCTCACAAGGGTCATGTCCCGATTGGCGGTGAACTCGTGGGCAGGACCGACGGCGTCCTTCTGAGACGCCCTCGTGGCCTGATCGGGGAAGGTGAACTTCCCGTTCCGCCCCTGACCCTTGAATACATCAAAGACCGGGTAGGCGCTCACGCCGGCCACGTCCATCCAGAGCGGATGGGCAGGGACGATGTTCTTGGCCGCGGCCGCGCTGTCGGGAACGAAGTCGATGTCGTAGGTGATCGACACCTTCGTGGGCTCCGGCGTCAGGTTGTGGAGCATGTAGTTCATGATCCAGCTGTCGCTGGCGTTGTAGTGGTAGCCGTAGCCCCGCGGCAGCTGCGCAGTGGTCTTCTCCTCACCGGCGGCGAAGGTCGGGCCGCCGTTGACAATCCAGACCCCGTGGTGCAGATGGATCACGTCCACACGGGGGACCTTGTGTGAGGACGAGTAGACGAGGTTGGGCTTGAAGCGCGTGATGAAGCCCGGGACCTTGGGCTTGTTGTTGTTGATCTTCGCCTCGATGTTGTTCTGCCCCGGGGCGATGTCGATCGGGCCGTACTCATAGTGGAGGTGCTGGGTGCCCGGGTAGTCCACGTGCTTGACGAACTTGGTCGCCGAGACGTGTGCTCCGGGAAGCGCGCTGGCGGACGCGGGGGCCAGGGCGAGGCAGGCGAGAGCGGCGAGGCCCGCAAGGACCTTGGCTAGGCGGGGCATGCATTCCTCCGTGCCCATCGAGCATGGGCGAGTTGACCGGACGTTCAACAGGTTAGGTCAGACTAGGGAGCCATACCCCACGGGTCAAGCCTGTGCAGGCGGCGCGCGCGCAATAGGGTCGCGAGGATGAGCGTTCTCGACCGTTACAAGCTGGACGGCAGGGTGGCCTTGGTCACGGGTGCCTCATCGGGTCTTGGCGTGGCGTTCGCCATCGCCCTCGCGGAGGCCGGAGCCGACGTCTCGGTGTGCGCGCGGCGGGTCGACCGACTCGAGGAGACCCGCGCGAAGGTCGAAGGACTGGGGCGCCGCTGCATCGCCGTCTCGGCGGACGTCTCCAAGGTCGAGGACTGCGACCGCGCTGTGGCCGAGACGGTCGAGCGGCTGGGCAGCGTCGACGTGTTGGTGAACAACGCCGGCATCGGCACCGCCGTGCCCGCGACCCGCGAGCAGCCCGACCAGTTTCGCCACGTGCTCGACGTGAACCTGATGGGCTCCTATTGGATGGCCCAGGCCTGCGGCCGCGTCATGAAGCCCGGGTCGGCCATCGTGAACATCGGTTCGGTCCTGGGCTCCACCACCGCGGGCCTGCCCCAGGCCGCCTACGCCTCGAGCAAGGCCGCCATCGAAGGTCTCACCCGCGACCTCGCCTCACAGTGGACCTCGCGCAAGGGCATTCGGGTGAATGCGCTGGCCCCCGGCTTCTTCCCGTCTGAGATGACCGACCAGTATCCGGACGGGTATCTCGACGCCATGATGCTCCGGGTGCTGAGCGGCAGAGCGGGCGACCCCGAGGAGCTGGCCGCAGCACTCCTCTTCCTGGCCAGTGACGCGTCGGGCTACGTGACCGGCGCGGTGCTCCCGGTGGATGGCGGGATGGTGGCCACCTAGGATGGCGTCCGTGCGGATCTTCTCGCTGAGCTCGGATTTCCCTGAGCTCGCGTGGCTCAAGGCGGGCACTCTCAACGACACGAGCTGGCTCGAGCCGGAGGTCGAGGTGTGGGGCCGCTCGGCCCAGCCTTGGGTCGAGCAGGTCGAGGGCCGCCCGCGCGTCGAGACGGTCCCCGGCGCCTAGTCGCGGAGGACGCGAGCGGCGCCGAAGGCGAGCGGCCCGGTCGCTCCGCCGGGCAGCTCGACCGCGATCTCGGAAAGTCCCTCGTCGCCCTGCTCGAACTCGACGTGCTGGTCGCGGTCGAGGCGCAGCGTCGTCCCGTCAGGCTGGAGCCCGAGCACCTCGGCCCAGCGCGCCGCGATCGCGTCGGGGTCCGGCACGCGCACGGTCGCCCCGGTGAGCCTCCCGGGCGCGCCCTCAGCGGCGCGGCCGATCCATTCGGGGCCGCCCCAGCGCCAGCTCTCCGGCGGCACCGGCCGGTCGATGGAGACGATCGTCCCCCCGAGGTCGGCGGGGTGCAGGTGGCTGGCGGAGATGTCGTCGATGTCGATGCTCCACACGGTGCGCACGCCGAGCGCCTGCGCGCGCTCGCGGGCGCCCGCGAGATCATCGAGCTGGAAGATGAGCATGTAGCCGCCATCGCCGCGGCGGTCGAGGTGGCGCCCGGCGGCCGAGCCTTCCCGGGTCGGGGAGACGATCTCGAGGAAGTCCTCGCCCAGCGCGCACACGATGTTGTGCAGCCCGAAGGCGCCCACGCCCGGGTCGCGGAACGGCTCGCCAAGCCCGAGCGCATCGCGCAGGCGTGCGTAGGAGGGCTCGAGGTCGCGCGCGACGAGCACCGCCTGGCGGAGACGAACACCGATTGGCTCCGAGGCAGGCACCGGCGATACCCTACGTCCATGGCTACGACCGAGACCGACACGCAGGACCTTCTGGTCCGTGTCGAGGACGGTGTGGCCGTCCTCACGATGAACCGTCCCGAGCGCCGCAACGCGCTCTCGTCGGCGATGCTCGGGGCGCTCGACAGGGCGCTCCAGGAAGCCGAGGAGAGCGACGACGTGGCGTGTGTCGTGCTGACCGGCGCCGGCGGCGCCTTCTGCGCCGGCGGCGACGTCAAGGCGATGGCCGAGAGCAACGGCGCAAAGGTCGACTACGACGCGCTCGTGTCCGTCCAGCGCCGCAACCAGCGCGCGACCTCTGGACGCCTGCACGCGATGCCCAAGCCGACGATCGCCGCGCTGCCCGGCGCCGCGGCCGGCGCGGGGCTCGCGCTCGCGCTCGCGTGCGACCTGCGCATCGCCGCGCGTGGCGCGGTCCTCACCACCGCGTTCGCGCGAGTCGGCCTGGCCGGCGACTACGGCGGGACCTGGTTCCTCACCCGGCTCGTGGGCACTGCGCGCGCCCGGGAGCTCTACTTCCTCTCCGAGAGGCTCTCGGCGGAGGAGGCCGAGCGACTCGGGATCGTGAACCGCGTGGTCGACGACGAGCGCCTCGAGGAGGAGGCGCTCACGCTCGCGGCACGGCTCGCAGCCGGCCCGCGCATCGCGCTCGGGTACATGAAGGAGAACCTCAACCGCGCCGAGAACGGCGACGATCTCGGCGAGTGCATGGACCTCGAGGCCACCCACCACCTGCGCACCATGCTCACCGAGGACCACCGCGAGGCGGCGGCGGCCTTCGCGGAGAAGCGCCAGCCGTCCTTCAGCGGCAAGTAGTCCGGTCGTCTCCGTTTGTAGGGTGGGGGCGATGACCTACGTCATTGCCGGCAGCTGCATCAAGGACGACTCGTGCATCGAGGTCTGTCCGGTCGACTGCATCCATCCGAAGCCGGGAGATCCTGACTTTGAGACGGCCGAGCAGCTCTACATCGATCCCGAGCTCTGCATCGACTGCGACGCCTGCGTGGAGGCGTGCCCTGTCGACGTGATCTTCGCCGAGGCCGAGATTCCCGACAAGTACGACTATGCGCTGGAGCTCAACGCGCAGTTCTTCGCCGGGCGGAGCACGATCGAGCGCACCGCCACCTGATGGCCACCACGGGACCGCGGGTGGCAATCGTCGGCGCCGGGCCTGCCGGAGCATTCGCCGCAGCAGGCCTGCTGCGGGCCGGCGGCGATACCGAGATCGACCTGTTCGAACGGCTGCCCACACCGTGGGGGCTGCTGCGCGGCGGAGTGGCGCCCGACCACCAGGAGATAAAGCGCCTGGAGGACACGTTCGACAGCGGGACGCTCCAGCGTGGCTGCCGCTTCTTCGGCAACGTGGAGGTCGGGAGGGACATCTCGCACTCCGAGCTCATGGACCACTACACAGCGGTGGTTTACGCCACCGGGGCCCAGACCGACAAGTCGCTGGGGATCCCCGGGGAGGACCTGCCGGGCAGCTGGGCCGCCACGGACTTCGTGGCCTGGTACAACGGCCACCCGGACTATCGCGAGCTCGAGTTCGACCTCTCGGCCGAGCGGGCCGTGGTGATCGGCAACGGAAACGTGGCGGCGGACGTAGCGCGCATGCTCACCCTGAGCATCCGTGAGCTCGAGCGCACAGATGTGGCCGACCACGCCCTCGAGGCGCTCCGCGGGAGCCAGCTCCGGGAGGTCGTCGTCCTCGGCCGGCGCGGTCCAGCACAGGCGGCGTTCACCAGCGCCGAGATGCGTGAGCTGGGACGCCTAGACGGCGTGGACGTGCGGGTCGACCCCATCGAGGTCGAGCTCGATCCGGTGTCTCGCGAGTGGCTGGACGAGGAGGGCACGTTCACCGCGCGGAAGAACGTGGAGCTGCTCCGCGAGTTCGCGGCCCGGCCCCCACTCCCCGGCGCCCGGCGGCGGATCGAGCTGCGCTTCCTGCGCTCCCCGGTAGAGATCCGCGGAGTTGGCAAGGTCGAGGCGGTCGACGTTCGTCGCAACCAGATCGTGCGGACCGACGATGGTGCCCTGAGGGCGCAACCGTTGGACGAGCAGGTGGAGACGTTCGAGTGCGGCCTCGCGCTGCGCTCGGTCGGCTACCAGGCGGTACCGCTGCCGGACGTGCCCTTCGACGACCGCAGCTACGTGCTCCCGAACGAACGCGGCCGAGTGGTGTCACCCGAGGGCGAGCCGATCCCAGGGGTTTACGCCGTGGGCTGGATCAAGCGCGGACCCACCGGAATCCTGGGCACCAACAAGCGCGACGCCGAGGAGACGGCCGGCTGCCTCGTGGAGGACCTGCGGGCGGGGAGGCTGCCGCAGCCGCTGAACGCCGATCGTGAGCACATCGACGCCCTGCTTGCCGAGCGCAAGCCGGACCTGGTCACGGTCGAGGGCTGGCGCGCGATCGAGACCCACGAGCTCGAGGGCGGGCACGCGGCGCAGCGCCCCCGGGTAAAGCTGGCATCTCGCGACGAGCTGCTGGCCGCGGCCGCGAACGGTCGCGTGGACCGGTAAGGCCGACACCCCCGCCGCGACCCCGCATGGCGTCCATCGTCTCCCGCCGAGCCCCGATAGCTCAGCCGGATAGAGCGACTCCCTCCGAATTCGCTCCGGCGTTCCCGGCTAGTCGCGGTTGGTCGGCGTTTTCAGCTCCGAAGAGCGGGATCGCTTGGGAACGAGGTGCGAGCCCTGCGGGCTGTTCCGGGGTGTTGTGTTGCCCCACGTGTTGCCCCGACTGGACGCTCTACGGCCGAACGCGACGCGGTTGAGTGCATTGATGTGGCAAGGGGGAGGAACGCATCCACGAGTGACGGGTCGAACTTGGTGCCGCTCAGATCGGCGATCTCCGAGATCGCGTCCTGGAGACCCCACGGGTTCTTATAGGGGCGGGGAGAGAGCAGCGCGTCGAACACGTCACAGATCGTGCATATTCGTCCGGCCAGAGGAATGTCTTCGCCACGAAGGCCCGCGGGATAGCCGGTGCCATCCCAGTTCTCGTGATGGGTCAGCGCCACCATTCGAGCCAGTTTGATCAGCTCCGACTCGGAGCCGTCGAGGATGCTGGCGCCAATCGTGGTGTGCGTCTTCATCACCTCCCATTCGTCGGGGTCCAAGGGGCCCGGCTTAGTGAGGATGCGATCCGGGATTCCCACCTTGCCCACGTCGTGCAGCACGCTGGCGTGGCGCAGGAGCTCGGCGTCCGTCACGCTCATACCGGCGGCGAGGGCCAGGCGCTCGGAGAACCTGCCGATGCGATCCACATGCTGCCCGGTGTCGGCGTCGCGCCACTCGACAGCGGCTCCCAGACGGCGCACGATCTCCAGCTGGGTGAGTCTCAGTTCCTCGGTGCGTTCGCGAACGCGGGCTTCGAGCAGCTCGTTGTCGCGCAGCACGAGGAGTCGAGCGCGACGCTCGGTGAGCTGGCTCCACGCTATGGAAGCCACCGCGGACACCACCAGCGCCACGAGCGGTGCCGCAACATCGATGATCACCCCCGCCTGGAATGTCAACTGCGCACCGATCAGCAGAGCGACCGCGGACACCGCCACGAAGACGCCAACCGCGACTCCGGACAGACGGGTGCCGACGAGGGGAGGTACGAGCGCGAGCAGGGCGATCAGAATCAGCCCGAGTGCAGACGGTGCGCTGCGCAGCGGCAGCCCGTGGATCGCGGTCCAGATCGCGTTGGCCTGAACCTCCGCGCCGGCCATCGGCTTCCCTCCGCCCACCGGAGTGGCATGCACGTCGCGGAGGGTCGGAGCGGACGCCCCCACCACCACCACGCGTCCGCGAACCGCATCTGCCGAGAAGTACCCGCGCAGGACATCGGAAAAGGAGAGAAAGGGAATGGTCCCGCCGGGTCCGCGGTAGTCGATCCAGGCCCCACCGGCTTCGAAGCGATCAGGCGGGAGAGGCGGGGCGCCGGCACGGGCTGCCGCCGCGACGGCGAGCGTCTCCAGCCCGTTCACCGCGCGAGGGAATCGGGTTACCGCGCCGTCACCGTCGCTGCTCAGGTCGGAGGCGGCGGCGCGCGACTTCACTTTCCGCAGGTTCCGGTCGCCACCGAGCACGTTGGTGTGACCTCGGCCGTCGCTCTCACTCGTGGCCAGCACCGCACCGCCAACATCGCCGATGGCGCGGAACAGTGAGAGATCTTCCCGTGGCCTGCTCGCCTCGGTGAACTGGACGTCGTAGACGATCTCGCGCGCGCCTGCCGCGTGCAGGCGCCGGATCACGCGGCCGTGGAGGGAACGCGGGAACGGCCACTGCTTGCCCAGGTCGTCGAAGGTCTTGGCATCGATGCCGACCACCACCACGTCCGCGGGGCGGTCGGAGCCGCGGACGTCAAACCGGGACTTGAGCGTCTCCCGCTCGAGTCCCTCCAGTGCACCCGTGGCGCTTCCGGCCACGGCGGCCGCGAATGCCACCGCCGCGATAGCAGCGATCGCGCGGACGCTTACGGTCACCGAGCGGGGGCGCCCCATCGGGCCAGACCCCCTTAGTGGCGCGAGCGGGCCAGGTAGCTGTGGCCCGCCGTGACGAGAACGCGCTTCTTCTTGGTGAAGTCGCGCACCATCACGGCGCCCTGCGCGACGCGCGTGAGAGTGCCGTCGCAGCGGTCCTCCATCATCCAGCGAGTTCCGCGGACCGTGGCTTGGCTGTGCCGTCCGTGTGTGCGGAACTTCCCGCCGTGATCCCGCCCGAAGAGCCTGCGGCCGTGACGCCGCGATGCGCTGGCAGTGAGGGACGCCGCTGCCGCGCGCCGCTTTGCGCTGCGCCGACACGGGTTGCCGCGAAGGTAGAGATCGACGTAGCCCTTCCGCCCCTGGCTGACCTTGAAGGCCCCGCCGCCGAAGCGGCCGGTCTGGGTCTTGCCGGAGGGCAATGCGGACGTGAGGGCGACGCTGCCGCGCGTCGCGTCGATCACGCTGCCGAAGGGCACCACCGAGCCCGCGGTCAGGGGTACCGCGGTATCGGAGCCAGGACGGCGGAAGTTCACGACCCCATGACTCGGCGCCAGGACGACGCTCGACCCCAGCTTGGGTCCAACGGAAGTCTCCACCGGAGCGACCGGTCCCACCGGAGCAGGGTCCGGGGTTGCGGGCGCCGGGTCCTCACCCGTGACAGGTAGAGCGGGCGTGGTGAATGAGCGATCTGGTCCGTAGGTGGTCTTGTTCTCTTCCTTCTTCTCGTTTGTGGCCACCACGCGATAGTTGTAGGTGGTCCCGGGCTCGAGGCCGGTGATTGCCTCACTGACGAGGAACCACTCCTCCGAGTCGGGAAGTGGCTTCCACGGGGACGTCGCGCCATAGGACGTGGTCAGGCCGTACTCGAAGCGGTAGAGAGCCTTGTGGTCATTGGGGTTGACGTTGCCCTGCAGCACCGCCCCGGTGGAGGTGACCTCGGTGGGGGCGGCCGAAACAACCTTCGGTCGATCGTCGCCCTTGGCGGCAGCCGTGGCGGCCACGCACAGCACCAATACACCAATCAGCAGACCAAGCACCTGAAGCGCGGAACGCATGGGTCCATAATCGGCAGGCAACGACCGCAACTTGATCCTCTCCGGCTCTCGTGGACGACCCGTGGAAACCCCGCGCTTCGCAGAGTCAGGCGGCGGCCGCTGCGTCCCGCGTTCCGGCGGGACCGGTATTGCTAACTGGTCCCGCCCCCCCTGCCTGGCCGCTGGTGCCGGGGCCCCTAGAGCAGGTAGTCCTGAACCACGAGACAAAGGACCACGATCAGGGCGACGAGGACGGCGGCCCAGGCGAGCTGCACCCCGACCCGGTCCCGATTCCCCCAAGGACCTCGCTGCCACCAGCGCATGGGGACGTTCCTACCCCGCTGCCTGTCCAGGCACGCCGCGGGCCCTGAGACCAGACAACTCGCTGGCCGGCGCCGGCGTAATCAGCGGGACGAGCTCGACGCGCCCAGCAGTCCCGTCAGGAACGCCGAGCCGGTCTGCACGTAGAGCTGGTCGGGCAGCGCGACGAGCCTCGCGGAAGATGTGGCGTGGAGCGTCGTCGTCCATGGCTCAGCGATTGTGGTTGACGACCTCGACGTTGTGCCCGTCGGGGTCGAGGAGGAACGCGCCGTAGTAGCCCGGGTGGTACACGGGGCGCTCGCCCGGCCCGCCGTGGTCCTCGTATCCGGCGGCGAGCGCGGCGGCGTGAAAGGCCCGGACCGTGGCGTCGTCCCTGGCGGGGAAGGCGAGGTGGACGTGCTCCGTGAGCGGCCGCTCATCGTCGATCAGCGAGAAGCTGTAGTCGCCGCCGGCGAACTGCACGCGCTCGGGCTCGTCGTCGCTCAGGCGGATCCCCGTGTGCGGCGCGATCGTCGCGTAGAAGCGCTTGGACGCCTCGAGGTCGGAGACGCGGATCCAAAGGTGGTCGACGCGGCCGGGGGGCACCGGGCTCGACCGCTCGCCGTGCGCGGCCTCGGCGCTGTTGCCGTCCGGGTCGAGCAGGAAGCCGCCGTAGTAGTCGGGTCCGTAGATCGCGCGCGGCCCGGGCGTCCCGTCGTCGCGGAAGCCGGCGTCGATCCCCGCCTGCCAGAAGGCGTCCACGGCCTCTCGGGTCGGCGCGCGGAAGCCGACGTGCAGTCCGCGGGTCACCGCGTGCTCGCGGTCCGTGGGACCGATGTCCCAGTCCTCCCACTCGACGAGCTCGGCGTCCGCGTGGCCGGGCTCGACGCCCAGCACGGAGAGTACGGTGCGGTAGAAGCGCTCGGACGCGGCCAGGTCCGAGACGGCGATCCCGACGTGGTCGAACACCCCGCCGAGGCTACCGTTGCCGGCATGCTCGAGCTCGACATCGGTAAACCTCCTTCGGGGTCTCGTGAGTCTCTTGCACTTAGCCGCCCGCGGCGCAGCGGCACACCGACAAAGACCAGCGGCCGCAACCGTGTCCTCGCGAGGGGAAGGTCTAGGCGCGGTGGTCGCGGATGACGAGGACCGGCCGGTCGCAATGCTCGATCAGCTTCCGCGAGACTCTTCCGAGCAGGCGCGAGCGCAGCCCGGAGATCCCGTGCGAGCCCACGACGACGACGGCCGCGCCCCGCTCCTGCGCGATGCCGATCAGGGTGTCCGCCACGTCGAGCTCGTCGGGCACGGCATGCGGCTCCGCGGCCAGCCCGAGCGAGCGTGCGAGCTCAGCACCGTTGCCGGCCACAGTCGAGGCATTCTCGCGCTGCAGGCGATCAACCGCTTCCACGGTCGCCGGATCTGGGAGTGGCGCACCCACCCCCATGGCATCGGACATACCCCCCGGTACCGAAGCCAGCCCTGGCTCCCAGACCGTCGCCACCACAGCCGGACGGCCGGCGAAGAGTTCGGCGGCGTGCCGAACGGCGGCCCGGGAAAGCTCCGAACCGTCGTAGGCGATCAGTACCGGTGCCGCAGCGTCCGCCATGCCCCGGCGAGCCTACAGCGATATCAAGGCCGAGCTCCCAGAGGCGCCGTAGGCGAGCAGCGTCTCCTCGGAGATGGAGGTCCACTCCAAGACCTCATTCATCCACGCCACGGGGCAGCGAACTCGGGGGTCGCCGCCGCGACACGGCTCACATGCGCTATCAGCGGCTCGCCCGTCGCCTCCAGGATTTGGGCTCGCCGAGGTTCACCGGCGCCGGCGCTTCTTGAAACACGCAAAGTGCGGCCTCCATGGCCGGAAGAGCATCGCCGCTCGGCCCGGTCCCTGGCAGTCGGGAGAGTTTCGCCAGGCCGTGGCTCCGCCTCTAGAGTTTCGCGCGCTGCCCCGATACCCGGGTGTTGCGTTGCCCCACGTGTTGCCCCACGGGAGCATGTGAGAAGGCGGCTTAGGGCGTTCGTGAACGGCATGCCGCTGACGACATCACCGATGCTCTGGGTTGGGGAAGTCGAAGCGGGCGCCGGTGTCCCATTCCGAGCGCTGGTTGCCGTGGGCGGGGCCCCCGGCGTCGACCGCGACGCCGTTGCGGCGCATGATCTCCATTGAGATATTCATCAGCCCCTGGGTGTGCGAGGCCTCGGGTCCGTGCTTGGGCAGGCAGCCGGGCCGCCTCGGGGCCGGCGCCGTACGCCGCGGGGTCAGGTGGCCTTCGTGGGCGAGAGCGGGACGCCGGTCGGGTGCAGCTTATGAAGCGCTCGTCAGCGGCAGCGCGGTGGAGGTGCGATCGGTAGGCGCGAGGGCCGCTGCTCGTTGCAGCGTCTCGGCGATCAGCTGGCCGCTGGGGATCTGGTCTGGGTCGAGCAGCCATTGGATGATCAGGCCGTCGAAGGCCGCCATGATCAGGGTCGCCGCGGTCTGCGGGTCCGGCGATGCGGCGTGCGCACCTTGCACGAGCGTTCGGTCGATCCCGCTCGTCAGCGTGGTTCTCAGCGCGTTGAAGTCGCCGGCGAGCGCGGTGCGGAGAGCGGGCGAGCGCTCGGCGCGGAGCAGCGCCTCGAAGTACGCGATCACGAGCGGGCGGTTGGAGCGCAGCGACTCAAGCAAGCGGTCAAGGGCGGGGCCGAGCTGCTCCAAGGGCGGCGGCTGCGCTTGGGAGAGGACGGCGGCGAGCGGTTCGAGCCAGCGCCGGACGCCCTCGGCGAGGGCGGCATCGAGAAGCTCCTGCACGGTCCCATAGTGGTAGCCGATCGCACCCAGGCTGACGCCCGCGCGATTCGCGACGTCGCGCGCCGTGGTGTCGGCATAGCCCTTGTCCTGCAGCGACGCCAGGGCGGCCTCGAGCAATGCCTCCCGATTCGTCATGGGCGCAACCATATCGACGGATTTGCACAAACGTCTTGCACACGCGTACAGTGGGGTGGTAATGGCCTTCTCCCAGATCCCGCGTCGCCGGTCCGGGCCACGGGTCAGCTCGGCCCCGAGCCGGCGGATGCTGGCGACGTTACGCGCCGGGAGGCCCGTCGCCCGCGTCGCTGCTCGCCGGGCGATGCAGGGGCGCAATCGGTCCCGGACCGATCCGACCGCGGGGCGTTTCACCCGCGGGCAGATCGCCCGGATCGTCGACGTCGCCTTCACGCAGTTTGAGCTGAAGCTGCCTGACCTTCCGAGCGAACCGACGGTCGGTAGCCGGCAGAACGTGATGCTCGCCGCGCTGACGTTGTCGTTCCTCGAGGCGCTCGAGCACGAAGGGGTCGAGCGCGGCTACGCGATCGAGCTGACCGCTGACGTGTGCTGGCGCTTCTACCGCCAGTGGGGCCACGGGACCCGAGCCGCCACGCGGCTGATCACCCGCGATCCCGTCCGCCGACTACGACTCAGCGTCAACGCATTCCTGACCTTCCCGTTCGGCCGCCCCGGCTACCGGTTCGACGACGTCAACCAGGACGACGGACGCTCATTGGACATGCAGCGATGCCCCGTCGCCGATTACCTCGGCTCGCGCGGCGCGGCCGACCTGTGCGCCGGCTCGTGGTGCAACCTCGATTACGCGCTTGCCGAGTTGTGGGGCGGCACCCTCGAACGGACGGGCACGCTCGTCGGCGGTGCGAGCTGCTGCGATTTCCGTTTCAGCGTCCCGGCCGGCCCCGAAGAATCTCCGGCGGGCACCCCGGGGCGTGCGTTGCCGATGCTCGTTCAGTAGTTCCCCGCGCCGAACGCGCGGCCCGGCCCGCTTACCCATACCCCCAGCCAGTATCTAGGCTGGGTTGCCAGCAGGGACACCGCTCACACAAAGGAGAGCGCGATGAACAGACTGAACAGCACCCAGCACTCGATGAAGATGATGTGGGGCTGCGTGGCGTTCGCCGTCATCGCAGTCGTTCTGATCGCCGACGGCGTCGGCGCCGGCGCGCTTTTCATCATCCCGTGCATGCTGATGATGGGAGCGATGATGTGGATGATGATGCGCATGGGCAGCGAGCCCCGGCAGAAGTAGCCGCCACCGATCCGGGCGCACCCGCCGCGGTCACGCATGAGCCCACCGGTCGCCTGCCAGATCAGGCGTGCACCGGTGGGTGCTGGCAGTTCGAACGCCGCCCCGGGCGGCAGAGACGGAGAGCCGAAATGTTCTACCAACAAAACATGGGCGCAGGCGGCTGGATCTTCATGGCGCTCGCCAACATCGTGATCTGGGGCCTGATCATCGCCTTCATCGTCTGGCTCGCGCAAGACCTGCGCTCGCGCCCCCACCGCCACCACATCACCTCGGGCGCGTCCGCCAGCGAGATCCTCGACCGGCGACTCGCGACGGGCGAGATCAAGCCCGACGAATACCAGCGGCTGCGGACCACCCTGGCCCAGTCGCGTGGCGACCAGCCGCGTGGCCCTGGAACCGCGGCGGGAGCTTCCGCCTAGCCGATGGTCGTTCGAGCCCCGGCGCGAAGCGCTCGTCGCAGGGGCGGCGAGGCTGTCGTGAGAGTCCGCCGGGGCACACTGCTCTAACGCGCCGGCGGTCTGTCGATGAACGAGCCGGCCGACGGCACCGATCCGCTCAACGACCTGGGTCGGCGTGCCCGCCCCCCCCAGGGGGCGGTACGCCTCGGGTCAGGCGATGTCTCGAACCGAGCGCGGCGCGCTCGAGATCCGCGTATACGGGCTGAGCTACATCATCGGGATCGTCGTTGCCATCGCGATCACGGCCCACCGCTGGGAGCGCGAAGGCGGCTCACGCGAGCTCGTGTCCGTGGTCGCCCTCTGGGGCGTCCCCGCTGGACTGGTCGGCGGACGCCTCTATTTCCTGGCGACCAGTTGGAACGAAGTGCCCGCGTCAGCGGTTGACAAGCTGCGGCGTTAGTGTCAGCTTACCGTTCGTGCTCGCTTACCGAACAGACGGATTGACCGCGCTCGCGGATCCCACGAGGCGCGCGATCTTCGAGCGCTTGGCCGGTCGTCCGCTGGCGGTGGGCGAGCTCGCGGGCGAGCTCCCCGTCAGCCGTCCGGCTGTCTCGCAGCACCTGAAGGTTCTGAAGGACGCCAGCCTGGTCGTCGACAGGCGAGTCGGAACGCGCCGCATCTATCGCGTTGATCCCGACGGGGTGGCCGCCCTTCGCGCCTATCTCGACCACTTCTGGGACCAGGCCCTGGCTGGCTTCAAGATGGCCGTCGACCGACAGATGAAGGAGAGCTCATGAGCACGCAGGCATCGCGGACATCCGTCCGCAACTCGATCGTCGTCGACGCGCCCATAGTGCGCGCCTTCGCTGTCTTCACGGACGACTTCGGGACCTTCAAGCCGCCCGAGCACAACATGCTCCAGGTCGAGATTGCCGAGACGGTGTTCGAAACGCATGTGGGCGGCAATATCTACGACCGCGGGGTAGACGGCAGCGAGTGCCGCTGGGCGCGGGTGCTCGAGTATGAGCCTCCCAACCGGGTCGTGTTCAGCTGGGACATCAGCCCTCGGTGGCAGATCGAAACCAACCCCGACAAGACCAGCGAGGTCGAGGTGCGGTTCATCGCCGAATCCCCCGACCGCACGCGCATAGAACTCGAACACCGCAACCTCGACCGCCACGGTGACGGCTGGGAGGCGGCGCGCGAGGGCGTCGGGGGCGACCAGGGCTGGCCGCTCTACCTGGACCGGTTCGCACAGCGCCTCACAGCCTGAGTCGCCGTGCGAGCCACTAGCTGGATGGAGCGTTTCCCAAGGCGCGTCTAACGGTCCTGGGAATGGAGTTCGTCACGACTCCGTCGCGAGTCCAGCCGCATCCGCCGATGCGTCCTCATGCCCAACCCGCGCGTGCACCGGCAGGCCGTAGTCTCTGCTTACGTGGGCCAGCGAGTCGTGCGATGAACCCGTCCAACGTCGAGACGCTCCGAGTGGGCTACGACGCGCTTAACGACGGCGACCTCGACAAAGTGTTAGAGGTGATTGATCCCGAGATCGTCTGGGAAGAGGGCGACGCCAGTCCCGAGGCAGGTAGCCATCGTGGGCGCGACAGTTTCGAATCTTTCTTTCGGTCTTGGATCGCCAGCTTCGAAGACTTCCGAATCCAGCCGCTCGAAATCATCGAGCGAGGGGACACGCTGATCGCCGTCGTGCGCCAGTCTGGTCGGGGTAAGGCCAGTGGGATCGCGGTCGAAGTCGAGATCGCGCACACCTGGGAGATCCACCAGGGGCGGGCGATCCGTTGGCAGGCGTTCAGGAGCCGCGGAGACGCACTAAAGGCCTTGTCGCGCGACGACTGACGGGGCGCGGTTCGCGGATCAGCCGGCCCGAGCGGCCCGCACCGACGCGAACAGCCGCCGCGCGGACATGAGCGTGCGTTGGACCCCGAGCTGCTTGAGCAGCTCCAGCCTGTCGAACGCGGACCAGTCCTCCACGATCCGGCCCCAGCGGAGGTCGACGTCTCACGCGGCTGCAAGCGGAGAAAATAGACGCCAGGCATCTACTGAATGACTGAAGGAACTATCATATGTTCTGATGACTCACGGCGTTCACGGACACACCTCCCCGCCGGCGATCGACGCTGAGCTTGCCCGCGTCGTCGCTGAACGCATGCAGATGCTGGCGACGCCCTCTCGGGTCCAGATCCTCGGTCACCTCAAGGCAGGCCCCTGCTCCGTTGCTGTCCTGGCCGACGCCGTCGGCATGGAGTCCTCAGCTGTCTCGCACCAACTGCGCAGCCTGCGCCATCTCGGCCTAGTCATCGGTGAGCGCCGCGGCAAGCAGGTCTTCTACGCGCTGCACGACGCCCATGTCGCAGAACTGCTCGACCAAGCAATCTTCCACGTACAGCACCTGACCCTGGGTGCTCGCGCCCCGACGAACATCACAGCGGAGGCCTCGTGAGCGTGAGTCACACAACGCACCGTGGCCACGGGCACAGCCACGACGCCACGGGCCACGGGCACTCCCACGGCATGATCGACCGGACCATCGTGCGCTCACGCGACGGCCTGAAGACCGTCGGCATCAGCCTCGCTGTTCTGCTGGTCACCTCGATCCTTCAGGGCCTGGTCTTCATCGCCACGGGAAGCGTGGCGCTGCTAGCCGACCTGATTCACAACTTCGGCGACGCGCTCACGGCGATCCCCCTCGGAATCGCGTTCATCCTGCGGTCCTTCGTCGCCGAGAAGCGCGCTGGTTCCTTCGTCGTCGCCACGATCTTCGTCAGCGCCTGCGTCGCCGCGGTCGAGGCCGTCAACCGCCTGGTCCATCCCCAGATGCTGACGCACCTCTGGGCTCTCGCCGCTGCCGGCACGGTGGGATTCATCGGCAACGAGGTGGCTGCCCAGGTGCGGTTGCGGGCCGGCAAACGCCTCAACAGCCCCGCGCTCATTGCCGACGGCTATCACGCGCGGACCGACGGCTTCGTCAGCCTCGCCGTCGTGGCGAGCGCAATCGTCGTCGCCCTCGGCTTCAAACTCGGCGACCCGCTCATCGGCCTCGCCATCACCCTGGTCATCCTGCGCATCACCTGCCAGTCGTTCCACACCATCAAGGCCGATCCCGGACTCCCAGAGTACGACCACCACGAGTGCGCCGAGCCCGCGTCCGGCGCCGCCACCCTCGTCAGCAGCCCGAACGAGCACCAAGATCATGGCCACTGACACCAGCACTGAACGACAGGTCGGCACGGCCGTCCGGCGGAGCCTCGCGCCCATACGGCACAGCCGCCCGCGACTCGCAGACACACAGCGCAGTAGCTGAACCGTCTGACTGGACGCGCTCCCTGGGGCCGTAGACTTGGCGGCGGTGGCGCTTCCTCCCGGTCCTCGTAGTCCGGCCGCCGTCAACGCGGTGCGCTTTGCTCGTCGCCCGCTGGAGCTGCTGACCGCCTGGCATTCCCGCTACGGCGATCTGTTCACGGTCAAGATGACCGGCTTCGGCACCGGGATTTACGTGGTCGATCCGAGCGCCATCCGCGAGCTCTTCACGGGCGACCAGTCAGACCTCCTCGCCGGCGAAGCGAACTCGTTCTTGGAGCCGGTGCTGGGGCCCCATTCGGTGCTGGTCCTCGACGGGCCTGAGCATCTGCGGCAACGGAAGCTGCTGCTGCCGCCGTTCCAGGGGTCGCGGGTGGCAGGGTTCCGCGAAGTCATCCGCGACGTCGCGGAGCGCGAGGTCGCTCGTTGGCGGGCGGGTAGCCGGCTCGTGCTGCGCGATCGTATGCGGGCGCTGACCTTCGAGGTCATCTGCCGCGTGGTGTTCGGGGTCACGGACCCGGAACGGGTTGAGCGCCTCCGCGCGGCATTGGTCGCAGTCATAGACAGCCACCCGATCTACGTGGTCTCCCGGGCGGCGCGTGCGGATCTGGGGCCGTTTAGCCCGGGCAGGCGCTTCTCGCGTCGGCTGCGCGCCGCCGACGTGCTGCTCTACGAGGAGATCGCGCGCCGCCGCCGCGAGCCGGACCTCGAACAGCGCCCCGACGTGCTGTCGCTGCTGCTCCGCGCTCGCGACGAGGAGGGCCTGCCGATGACCGACGCCGAGCTGCGCGACGAGCTGTTCACCATGCTCGGCGCCGGCCACGAAACGACGGCTGCAGGTCTCTCATTCGCATTCGAGCTGCTGCTGCACAACCCGGCCGCCCTTGCCCGCCTGCGCGAGGAGATCTCCGCCGACGCGGGCGACGTGTACCTGGATGCTGTCGTTAAGGAGACCCTTCGACTCCGGCGGGTGATCGATGCGGCCGAAAGGACGCTGACGATGCCACGCACCGTCGCGGGATGGGAGCTCCCCGCGGGTGTGAAGGTCTATCCGGGGATCGTGCTCGTGCATCTGCGGGAGGATCTCTACCCACGCGCGCACGAGTTTCGGCCCGAGCGCTTCGTGGACGGCGGCGCAGAGTCGTACTCGTGGCTCCCTTTCGGGGGCGAGATCCGTCGTTGCATCGGCGCCGCGCTCGCCCAGGCGGAGATGGCCGAAGTCCTGCGCGTCGCCGTCACAGCGGTCGAGCTGCGGCCGGTGCGCGATCGCCCCGACCCGGTCCGCCTGCGTGGCATCACGCTCGCGCCCCGACACGGGGTGGAGGTCGAGGTCCTCGGCGCGCGCGTGGCGAGCGCACGGCCGGGACTGGACCGCTCCCACGCCTGATCAACAGCGCAACGAATCAGTGTTGGTGGTCGCGGCCGCTCACGGTAGCCATGACTGCCCGGTGACGCGCAGGATGACGACGGTGATGCCGAGGCCGATGAGCGGGTCGGCGATGTCGAGGCCCAGCGGTCCAACCGCTGCCGATGCGGACCTCGTCGGCCTCAGGGTCGCGTCCTCAGGAGGCGTAAGGCGTTGAGGGTCACGAGCAGGGACATGCCCATGTCGGCGGCCACCGCCATCACGAGCGTCACCAAGCCGAAGGGGGCGAGCACCACGAACACCCCTTTCACCAGCACGGAGGCGGCCACGTTGAAGCGCATGACGGACAGAGCTCGCCTCGCGAGACCGAGCGCCTCCGGAAGACGGTCGAGACGATCACTCATCAGGGCTACATCCGCGCTTTGCAGCGCGACGTCGCTTCCGGCGGCCCCCATCGCCACCCCGACACGGGCGGCGGCAAGCGCCGGCGCATCGTTCACGCCGTCGCCCACCATCGCCACCGGCCCGTCGGTTTGAAGGGCCTCGATCGCGTCGAGCTTGTCCTCGGGCAGCAGGCCGGCGCGGACCTCGCTCATCCCAATTCTGTTGGCCACGGCCCGGGCCACAGGTTCCGAGTCGCCCGTGAGCATCACCACTCGCCGGACGCCTGCCGAGCGAAGCCCGGCGGAGAGCTTGCTCGCCTCTTCACGGGGCTGATCGGCGAGCCCGAACAGTGCAAGGACGCGGTTGCCCTCCCCGAGCGCGATCGCGGTCTGGCCCAGGTCGTGCAGAGACTCGAATTGCTCCGGAACGCTGCCACTCCGCTCGCCGGCCAGACGAGGGCCACCGACCCACAGAGCCCGTCCTTCCACGCCCGCCTGGGCTCCACGTCCCGGCAATGTCTCGAAGTCGTCAACCGATCGCTCGCTCAGCCTGCGCTCGCGCGCGGCGCGCCGGAGCGCAGCCGCAAGTGGATGCTCGGAGCGCTGTTCCACGGCCGCCGCCAGACTCAGCGCCTCGTCCTCGCCGATTCCGTCCAGGGGCGTAACGGACGCGAGCTGGGGCAGCCCGAGCGTGAGGGTCCCGGTCTTGTCGATGGCCACAGCTCGGACGTCGGCGAGGTCCTCGAGCGCCTGGCCACCCTTGATGAGGATCCCGCGGCGGGCGGCGCCCCCCACTGCGGACACCACGGCTACCGGCACGGAAATGACGAGCGAACATGGGCAGGCGACGATCAGCAGTGCGAGCGCGCGGTAGAGCCAGGTGTCCAGGTCGCCGCCAAAGGCCAGCGGAACGGTGGCCACGAGCAGCGCAGAAACGAAAACGAGCGGCGTGTAGATCCGCGCGAAGCGATCGATGAAGCGCTCGGCTGGTGCTCGGCTCGCCTGGGCCCGCTCGACGAGATCCGCCACCCGTGACAGCGTTGAGTCCTCGGCAACCCTGCTCGCGCGTATGTTCAACGCGCCGTGGACGTTGAGAGTGCCGCCGAAGACCTCGTCGCCGGACTGCTTGTCCACCGGCACCGACTCGCCGGTGATGGGCGACTGATCGGCGCTGGAGGCGCCGGAAGCCACAATCCCATCGAGCGCCAGTCGCTCGCCGGGCCGGACGATGAACTCGGTGCCCGGCATGACATCGCCGACATCGATCATCCGTTCGCGACCATCGACGAGCACGCGTGCCTGCGCAGGGGCCAGCTCCATCAGCGCCTGCACCGACAGCCGGCTGCGCTCGAGCGCAATGCTCTCCAGCGAGGTGCCGATGGCGAAAAGGACCAGCACCCAGGCGGCTTCGGCGTACGCGCCAATGCCCACGGCCCCCACAGCGGCGACGGTCATCAGCACGTTCATATCCAACGATCTGCGACGCAGGCCGGCAAGTGCGGCGCGGGCGATCGGCCAGCCCCCTACGACCAACGACAGCAGGTAGAGCGGCTCGGCCACCATCCGCGGGGCGGAGGCGAGCGACGAGCCGACCGCGATCAGGAGGAGCAGCGCCGCGGCAGACGTCGACGCGGCGCGGGCATCGCGTCGCCAGAACGGCCTGGGTGACGACTCGACCGCGCGGCGGGTCGCAGGACGGGCGCGATACCCGGCTCGCGACACCGCACCGGTGATGATCTCCGCAGGCGTATCACCACCGACGACCAGCGTCCCGGCCCCGAACGACACCTGAGCGGAGACAACGCCGTCCAGGGCGGCGACGCTCTTCTCGACCGTCTTGGCGCAGGCCGCGCAGTCCATCCCCTCCACGCGAAAGCGCCGAGCGGACGGGGACTCGACCGGCTCGATGGGCTGGTCCCCCACGGGCGCGACCGTGGGCAACGTCGGCAGCTCGATCGGCTTCACTCGACCGGTACCCGGGTGGAATGGAAGGCCGCGACCAGGGTCTCGCCAAGCTCTGTGAGCTCGTACATGACCATGCGTCCGTCGCGCCGCGAGCTCACCACCCCGAGGCTCTTGAGCAGCCGGACGTGATGTGAGACCAGCTTCTCGTTGCGCCCCACAACCCATGAGAGGTCACACACGCAGCAGCTGCCCCCGCCAGCGAGAGCGAGCAGCACCCCGACCCGGGTGGGGTCGGTCAACGCCTTGAACGCGGGCGATGCGAGCTCCAACTCCTCGAGGGGAGGGAGCGCCTCGCGCAGCGCCTCCGCCTTGGGTAGGTCCAGACACAGCAGGTCACAGGTGTCGCGCTCTTCGCTCACCCGAACCAGACTAGAACATTCGCACGGATATCCGAATGGCATCTAGCGAGTGAGTGCGGCGTCGATGGCCCGTGCCGTGGTATGCAGCCCGAAGGGAAGCGCTACATCGACTGGGAGCTTCCAGACCCGGCAGGTCGTCCGCCAGAAGAGGTTCGCGCCACACGCGACGTGATACGTCGGGCCGTTTGTTTATCCATGCGCGCGCTCACTCCAAGCGTCGGCGTAGCGCTCCGGATGCTCCGCGAACTTCTGCGCACACTCCAGGGAGCAGAAGTGGTGTTCCACACCGTTGTGACGCAGACTGCCTGCTGCGTTTGTGGGATCCACGGCCATGCGACAGACGGGGTCTACCGGGAGCCCCTCGTTCGAGCGCTGACCCTCGCTCACAGCCTCAAACAGAAGCACTGGTTCGCTGACGTTCCGCAGGGCCTGGCGTCCGCGCTCCCGCAGCGAAACCCGGGCCACCTCCGGAGCGGCGTCGCGGGTGGCCGCGCTGAGCAGCACCTCATTGCCACCGGCCATCCCCGAGATGCGTGCTGCCAGATTGACCGTAGAACCGAACCAATCCCCGTCGCGCTCCGCCGCCGGCCCCGTGTGCATGCCCACCCGGATCACGGGGAACCCGTGCTGGCTGCCGACCTCGTTGACGATGCGCAAGCCCAACTCGATCGCGTCGTCCGCCCGCTCGCACCGGACCATCAGCGCGTCGCCAATGGTCTTGATCTCCTCGGCGCCGTGATCGGAGAGGAGAGCGCGCACGGAGGTGACGAATTCTCCCGCCACGTCAGCCGCCTGTTCGTCGCCGTGCATCTCAGTCAGGGCAGTGAACCCCGAAAGGTCTGCGAAGAGAAAGGTCTGCTCCTGCTCAACCATCGCTCGCCGCCGGCCTCAGCGATGCAGCAGACGACCCACCGCGGCCATCAGCTCATCGACCTGCTCGGCCGGGTCCTTCGGAGCCCTGCCTTTGCCCTGCATGCAATGACGGGCATGGTCATCGAGAAGACCGAGGGAGATCTTGTCGAGGGCTGCCTGCACCGCGGCTATCTGTGTGAGGACGTCAATGCAATACCGCTCGTCCTCCACCATGCCGGCCACGCCGCGGGGGAGCGAGCTGATCGACGTCTCAGCCCGGCAGTTCGATCCCCAGGAGGATCAGGTACGTCGCGGGCCGGTGCAGGACGAGCTAGATCGGTGGGAGTGCGTCGAGGAAGCGGACCCGGATGCTCCCGATGCGTGGGGCGGGGGTTTCCTCAAGCTCAAAGCGATCCACCCGGACTGGCGGGGCCTACGTGATGTCGGACCGCCCGGCAGCTTGCCGGACTGGCCCGCACGCGAGGACTAGGCAGTCCCCGCGTCCGCTTCGGCCGGAGCTGCGCGCCCTCCACGAGGGCGCGTAACGCCTCGCGCTCGCCGTCCTAGCGGCTCACACGTCGGTGTACAGCCGTAGCGTGAGCGGCGGGCGGTGTGCCCGAGCTGAGCCATCGCGTACTTCATCGGCGAGCCTCGGGTAATGACTGTGGCTAGGCCGGCCCTTCCCGGGCCGATGCTATTCGCCGGCCGACGGGGCTCGGTGCCGAGGCACCAGGCCCGCCCCCCAGGAGGCGTTCGGCTCCTCGGCGGCCGGAGCTCCCCTCCAGCGGGGTGGTCGTCCACCCCGCCGCGAGGCGGTGTTGCCCCATCCGTTGCCCCACACCGATCCGAGGCGCGCAGCCCTACACCGGATCCCGCTCTGCGACTACCCTTCCGCACGCTGCCCCGATAGCTCAGCCGGATAGAGCGACTCCCTCCTAAGGAGTAGGCCGCTGGTTCGAATCCAGCTCGGGGCATCGACGAGGAAGCGGAGTACGGTCACTGGGCGTGTGGGGGACGCGGACCCGGCCCGAGGTTCATCTCAGCCAGCGTGCCAACTGGCTGCGGGCCGGGGTCCTGGGCGCCAACGACGGCATCCTGTCCACCTCCAGCCTCGTCCTGGGCGTCGCCGCGTCGGGCGCGTCGAGCAGCGCGACTGTGACCGCGGGAATCGCCGGGCTCGTGGCCGGTGCGCTGTCGATGGCCGCCGGCGAGTACGTGTCGGTGAGCTCGCAGCGGGACGCCGAGCGAGCCGACATTCGCCTGGAGGAACGTGAGCTCACCCGCGATCCCGAAGGCGAGCTGCGCGAGCTCGCGGGGATCTACGAGCGGCGGGGGCTACCAGCCGCCCTCGCCGATGAAGTCGCGACAGCCTTGTCGCGACGCGGAGCGCTGACGGCACACGCGCGCGACGAACTCGGACTCGCCGAGGGGCGGCGGGCGAGGCCGTTCCAAGCCGCGTGGACATCGGCGCTGTCTTTCGCTGCCGGGGCAGCGCTCCCGCTACTGGCCGTCGCGGTGGCCCCGTCGTCGATCCGGGTGGCCGCCGTCGTCGTGGTGACACTCGTCGCGCTCGTCCTGCTCGGTGGCCTCGGCGCGCGGTTGGGCGGAGCGCCGCGGCGGCCCGCGGCGGCCCGCGTGGTTGTCTGGGGCACGGTGGCGATGGCGATCACCGCCGGCATCGGCGCACTCGTGGGCACCGTTGTATAGAGAGACGACTTAGGCGATCCGAAGGGAGCGGCGTGAGGAACTACGACGAACCGGCGCGCCCGCCTGGCGAGTGGATGACGACGCCGGCGGCGTGGGTGCCCTGAGGGAGGACGCGGAGCCGGCGCCGCGGTCCGCCTCGCGCTAGCCGCCGTGCTTCTTGAGGTAGGCGGCGGCCTGGGTGTGGACCAGGTTCACCAGGTTCCCCAGCGCGATGTTCGCGTCCGTCAGGTGCAGGCCCCAGGTGGGGTCCGGGGAAGCGGCCGCCCGGCACGCGCGCACGTGCTTGAAGTCCCGCCCGCGTCCCTGCCCTTCTTTAGGGTCACGTCCCCGCCGAGCAGCACGGCGGAGATCAGCTTGCGGCGCGCAGCGGGCTTGGGATCGATCTCCTTGGCCACGAGCTGACGGAGTACGAAGCTGCCCTGGGAGTGGCCGATGAGCACCACGCCGCGGCCCTTGTTGTACTTACGCAGGTAGGTGCGCCACGCCTCGCGCACGTCGGTGTACGGGATCGACGGGTTGGTGTTCCGCACGCCGCCGAGGAGGGCCGAGAGCGTCACCTGCGGTACATCGGCGCGTAGACGCGGCAGTACTGCGAGTAGCGGGCCGTTTGGTAGAGCGCGATCGAGCGCTCCTCCGGGTCGATCCGCATCGTCGCGAGTGGAGTGGTCTGGTCGCTCACCGTGGGATAGACGCTGCCGGGCGACCCCATGCAACCATCCGCCGAGATGTTGCGGACGCGCTGTGCGGGGCCGGGCCGAACGAGCGCCGACTAGGCTCCGGCCGCCCCCGCGCCCCCCTTCCGTGAGCTCAGACCACACAACCGCCGGCGGCGACGAGCGGCCAATCCTCTCGGTGCTCGCCCGCTACCCGCAGATCTCCGAGACCTTCGTGGAGGGCGAGCTTCGCGAGCTCGTGGATCTCGGGATGCCTGTGGAGGTGGTGGCGCTGGCCCCCGGCGTGCCCGACCCGGAGCGCCCGCCGGTGGCCGGCGTGAGCTACCCGGCCGACGCCGGGGCCGCCGCGCGGCTGCGAGCCGCCGCCGGGTTGGCGCTGCGAGCCCCGGCGGTGGCCTCCTCCTTCCTGACCCGTGAGCGCTCCTGGCCCCCGCCGGGCGGCAGCCAGAGGCTCCGCGGACTGGCCCGGATCGCGCCGTGGGCCGAGGCGGCCGCTCGCTCCCGTCACCTCCACGCCCACTTCGCCAGCGAGCCCACCGACATCGCCCGGATCCTCTCCCGCTTCGCCGGCCGGCCCTACAGCTTCGCCACCCACGCCACCGACGCATTCCAGGATCCCGCGGCGCTGCGGGAGAACCTTCGTCTCGCGTCCTTCTGCGTGACCGACTGCGAGTACAACCTCCGCCACATCGAGCAGGTGGCGCCCGAGCACGCGCACAAGGTCTCGGTGCTGATCCTGGGGGCGGACCTGGCCCGCTTCACCCGCCGGAGCCCCTACATGGGCGAGGGACCGGTCGTGGCGGTGGGACGGCTGGTGGCGAAGAAGGGCTTCTCCGACCTCATAGCCGCCGCCGCGCGGGCGGAGGCCGGCCTCGACGGCCGCGAGGTGCTGATCGTGGGCGAGGGCCCCGAGCGACCGCGGCTGGAGAGCGAGATCGCGGAGAGCGGGGCGCCCGTGCGCCTGCTCGGGGCGCTGGGCAACGATGCCATCGGCGAGCTGCTCGAGGGCGCCTCCGTGGGCGTGCTCCCCTGCATCGTGGCTCCCGACGGCGACCGCGACTCGATGCCGGTGGCGCTGAAGGAGGCCATGGCGCTCGAGCTGCCCGTGGTGGGCACGCGCGAGGTGGGCCTACCGGAGCTGATCGGCGAGGACCGGGGGCGCCTGGTGCCACCCTCGGATCCGAGCGCCCTGGCGGCAGCGATCGGCGACGTGCTGCACCTGCCCGGCGCCACGAGGGTGGCGATGGGGCGGGCGGGGCGGGCCTTCGTGGAGGCGAACTGCGACCAGCGCCGGCAGGCGGAGCGCCTGCTCGGCCTGATCCACAACGGCCCCGCGACCGGCTGACTAGCCGTCCGCGGCGCCGAAGTTGAGCACGTAGGTGGCGCCGCTTCCGTAGGCGGCGTGCACCGGAGCGCGCGGGTCCACCCAGACGCCGACCTCACGGAAGCCCCGCCGCAGCATGTTCTCGCGGTGCGGCGGGCTGTGCATGAGCGCACGCACCCGGTCGACCGGCGTGGAGAGTGCCCCGGCCCCCCACACCAGGTTCTCGCCCACCAGCCAATGATGGGCGCTGCCCATGTAGCCGGCGGCGCGCATGCGGTCTGAGGGCTGGGAGCCTCCGCTCGAGACGTGGGCGAAGTAGCGCCGCGTGACCATGTCGTCCGCGTGCCGGTGCGCGGCCAGGCGCAGGCGCGGGTTCACGGTGAGCCGATCGAGCCCGTGGTGGCGGCGTTCCCGGTTCAGCAGGCAGAGCGTGGCCAGGCGCAGCTTCTTGGGCGTGGCCTGGTCGGCGCGGAGGCGCCCGAAGCCGCATGAGCTGGCCATCGCGGAGCCTGCGACGGCGCAGGAGGCGGCGATCGAAAGGACAAGAGCGAGGAAAAACGTCCAACGGGAAGGCATGCACTTCGCATCGACAGCCCCCTCGCGTCGCTCAGCGCTGCCCGAGATCGCGGGAGCTTTGGTCCGACTAGTTGTGCGCTTGGTCCCGGAGGACCGGCCCGGGGCCTCGGGCGCGAGCGAAGTTGCACTATCGCGCCCGGCGATCCTCCCGCTCAGAGCGTTCTAGCGGTCTTCGCGCTCCGGATACACGTCGTCGATGGTGGTGAGCGGCAGGTACGGGGCCCCGCCGGAGGCGGCCTGGATGGCCTCGCCGCCGCCCGCAAGGCGGTCCAGCACGCTCACGACACCGGCGATCCGGAGGCCCTCCTCGCGCACGCGCTCGATCGCCTTCACCGTCGAGCCCCCGGTGGTCACCACGTCCTCCACGATCAGGCAGCTCTCCGCGTCGTCCAGGGGCGGGCCCTCGATCCAGCGCTGGAGGCCGTGCTCCTTGCGCTCCTTGCGCACGAAGAAGGCCTTCACCTCCGCGCCCGCGGCCAGGGCGGAGCAGGCCACCGGGTCCGCGCCCATCGTGAGGCCTCCCACGGCGGTGGCCCCGGTCCGGGCCGCCTCCGCGGCCACCAGCTCGCCCAGCGCGAGGAAGCCCGCCGGGCGGAGGATCGCCCGCTTCGCGTCCACGTAGTACTGCGCCGTACGGCCGCTGGTGAGTGTCACCTCGCCGATCACCAGCGCGTGCTCCCGCAGCTCAGCCACGAGCCGGTCCCGGGCGTCAGACATCGGTAGAACGCTCGAGTGCGGGGGTCAGGTTCTGCACGCGGCTGCCGATGGTAGTCCCGAGATGGGGGCACTAATCCGCTGGATCGCCATCGTCGTGTCCGTGTTCGTGGTCGTCGGCTTCTTCGCGTTTGCGGTCGACGAGATGCAGCGCGGGTCGAAGACGCAGCAGAACGCGCTCGATCGCGACCTGAACACCCAGAACAAGGGCGTGACCATCAACGACCCCAGCCCCTCCCCCACGCTCGAGCGGGTGCGCGAGCAGCAGCACGGGGATGTGCGCGAGGCGATCGACGACGTGAACGACGTGCTGCTGGCGCCGTTCGCGGGCATCATCGACTCGGACAACGCGTGGGTGAACCACGGAATCCCGTCGCTCCTCGCCCTGCTGATCTACGGCGGCGGCCTCGGGATGCTGGCCAACATGATGCCGAAGCAGCGCCGCACGAGCGGCGACTGGCGCGCGGCCTAGGCCCGCAGAGGCCGAGGCTAGGAGCGCCGCCCGATCGGTGATCGGGCGAGCACCGCAGCCAGGTTTTACCGATATACGAAAATTGGGTCGCCGATGTCGACCCAATCGTAGATCTGGCGCGCGTTGGGGATCGGCACCCGCAGGCAGCCGTGGCTGGCCGCGTAGTTCGGCACGTCCACGTATCCGTGGATCGCATAGCCGCCGATGAAGTAGTTCGAGTCGACCATCCCGTGTGAGTTCGTGCCGGGAGTCTTCAGATAGAACTTGAACGCGCCGAAGACCGTGGGCGTCGAGGGCTTGCCCGACGACGCGTGGTACACGCGGTAGACGCGGCCCTTCTGAGCCAGGACGAGCACCTGGCGTGACCAGTCGAACTCCACGTGCTTGCCGTTCTTGCCCGCCGTGGGATGCACGAGCTTGAAGGCGCCCCGGCCGCGCAGGAGCTTCCCGTACACCGTGCCGTCGGCGTAGCCCGTGGTGCCCAACTCGTTGGTCTTGCGGAACGCGGTGACCGCGCGAGCGGTGGCCGAGTCGAAGTAGCCCGTGACGGGAGTGGCGAAGCCGAGCGAGAGGAGCTGGCGCTGGAGCAGCAGCACGTGCGCGCCCTTCGAGCCCTCGCCGGCGCTCCACGCAACCACCTGGACCTTGCGGTCCTTGGCCCGAAAGGCCACCTGGGTCGGTGTGGCCGCGTGGCGGACCACGAACCGCAGCGTGCCCGGGTTGCCCACCTGCACGCGGAAGACGAACACGCCCCGGGCGCCGACCCTGCGGCGGATCTTCTTGCTCTGCTTGCCCTTGCGGATGACCCTCAGGGCCACGACCTGGCCGGCCACGTACGGCTTGACCCGGCCCTTGATCACCACCACCTGGCCCGGGGAGTAGTAGCGCGCCTTCTTGGTGGCCACGCCGCCCGACAGGGCGAAGCCGGCCGAACCGCCGGCCGCCGCCGGGGCGGGTGGGGGCACCACCGGAACCGGGGGCACCGGCGGGGTCTGGGCGGCCGCCGCCGAGGGAACGGCGAGCGCGGCCGCGAACAGCGGGAGAGCCAGTCGCATCCTCATCGAGGCGGGAACTATGGCACGCGCACAGCCCGGAGAGGCCGGGCCACGTTCCCGCGCAGCGCCGGCGCGTCGGGCACGAAGCGTGCGGCGACGAGGACCGCAACCAGCATGAGCGGCCCGAGAAACACGGATACCTCCCACCCGTCGGCCTGCGCCCCGAAGGCGATCGCATTGTTGAACGCGTGCATGGCGATCACCGGGAAGATCGAGCCCGTCTTCTCGTAGACCAGGCAGAAGATGAAGCCGAGCAGGGCGAGCGGCGGGAGGATCAGGAGCGCGTCCGTGCCCGAGAAGTCGAAGTGGATCAGCCCGAAGAGCCCGCCGTCGAGCGCCGCGGCGGCCAGCACCGAGTAGCGGGAGCGCAGCGCCCGGAAGAAGAACCCACGGAAGAAGAACTCCTCGGCCGCCGGGGCCACGCAGATGATGATGAACCCGGCGGCGATCAGCCCGAAGGTGCCCTGGTCGCTCCCCAGGTCCTGGGCCACCGTCTGCTTGGCATCGGGGTGGACGATCACGGAGTAGATCGCCGCTGTCAGGTAGAAGACGAAGAGCCCGAGCGCCGCCCACCCCACCGCGCGCCACAGGGGTGTCCGCCGCAGGCCGAAATGCCACGCCTTCGGCTTGCGGGTGAGCGAGGCGAACGCCAGCGCCGTGCCGATGAAGATCGCGCTCTGCGCCACGGTGGCGACGGCCGTGAAGGTGGCGTCCTCCTCGTCGGTGCTCACCCCGAGCACCGCGGCCACGATGCCCACCGCCACCAGCGTCGCGGTGAGCGCCACCAGGAAGCCGACGCCCGCGTACCAAGGCGGCCAGCGAGGCGCCGCCCCCTCCGGGAGCTCGGGGGGGTCGGGCGGCGAGACGGCGGTTGCGGCTTCCATCGCCATTCAGAGTAGGGAGGCGACCTCGGCGAGAGAGGCCACCGATTCCACGCCCGGGGGCGGGGCGGCGTCCCGCGCCAGGAGCACCGCCCGGACACCGGCCGCCCGGGCGCCCTCCACGTCGTTCACAGGCGAGTCGCCCACGTGGAGCGCGGCGGCCGCCTCCACGCCGGCCAGCTCCAGGCCGCGCCGGAAGGGGGCAGGATCGGGCTTGGCGGCGCCCACCTCGGCCGAGGACACCACGCCGTCGAGGAGACGCAGCACACCGGTGGGGGCCAGCCAGTCGGGAAGCGAGCAGTCCCAGTTGCTCACCACCACGAGTGTGCACCCGGCCCCGCGCAGCTCCTCAAGAGCACCGGCCACATCCGGGAAGAGGCGGAACTCGAGCGAGGCCAGCATCGCCTCCCGGGCGGTCGCGTGGTCGAGGCCGGGGAGGTCGAGCCCGGAGCGGAGCGCCTCGGCGCAGCGGTCGCGCAGGTCGTGGAGCGAGGCCGCGTCCGCGCCGTCGAGGTGGTGCTCGAGGTAGTAGGCGATCTCGGCGCCGAAGCCCGCGGCGGCCTGCTCCTCGTCCACCTCGAAGCCGGCCTCCCGGAGCGTCGCCCGCAGCCGCGGAGCGGGGGGCTGAAGCTCCACCAGCGTGCCGAGGGCGTCCAGCAGCACGGCGCGCCGGCTCACGCGATGAAGTGCCAAGTGGCGTACTGAGCGGTGAAGAGGCCGAGGCCGATGGCCGAGACCACCAGCGCCCGCTCGGTGAGCCGGCGCTCCTCGCACACGAGGGCGAGCCACATGAAGACCGGGAAGAGCACGGCGACGAATCGTGGCAGCGACATCAGCGGCTGCGGCTCGACCGGGAAGCTGAGCGGGAGGGCCAGCGCCGCCACCACGTAGGCCGCGTATGGGCGCGGAAGGCGCCGCCACACCCCCACGACCGCGACCACCGCGAACACGAGGAAGCCGAACAGGAGGATGTTGAGCGCGGCCACCCGGTACGGGTCGCCCCCCGCCTGCTCGAAGTACACATGGGCGCGCTGCCCGGACGCGAGCTGGCGCACGCCGTCCACCGCGGCCCGAAGGCCGTCCCAGGCGCCCACGAAGGGCCCGGCGAAATGCCGTGACCACGCCTCCTGCACGTTGAGAAAGCGCAGCGCGTCGCCCTCCGCCAGCCCCAGATAGCCGGCGTAAGCGGCCGTGCCGAGCGGCACGAGGAGCAGCCACGCCGCGTCCCGGCCCCGGCGCGGGCCCGACGTCCACCACCAGAGCGCGAGCGGCAGCAGCAACACGATCCCGGCACTGCGCGTGGCCGCGGCGCCCGCGGCGGACGCGCCGGCCAGGGCCCAGTTCCCGGTGCGGGCTCCGTAGAAGGCGGCCACCGACAGGAGCAGGAAGAGGCTCTCCGAGTAGGGAGCGCCGTAGTAGAGGGCGCCGGGAAACACGGCGAGCAGCGCGAGCGTGGGCGCGGCGAGCGGGCGGCCCAGCTCCAATGCGGCCAGGCGATATAGGAGCGTGAGCGCGCCGAGGAAGGCGGCCAGCGAGATGGCGTAGGCGGCCAGGAGCAGCGCCCCGTCCGATCCGCCTCCAAGCTCCCCCAGGCCCCGCACCAGCAGCGGATAGAGCGGGAAGAAGGCGGCGCGCACGTCGCTCTCCGCGTACCCCGAGCGGGCAACGCGGAGGTACCAGACGGAATCCCAGCGGGCCAGCGGGGAGAAGAGCACGTCGGCCGCGGCGCCCAGCGGGTGCGTCAGGGCCGGCTCGTCGAACTTCTGGGCGTTCTCGGCCGCCAGGCCGCCGCTCGCAGGGCCGAAGGAGAGCGCGGCGAAGATGGCCACGAGGAGCACCGCGCCGCGGGTGGCGGCGAGCACTCGCCATGCCGCTCGCAGGGCCTCGGAGCCGCTGTCAGCGGCGGCCGGCCGTGCCGGCGCGGGGGTAGCCTCGAACGCCATGCCGGTCACCGATTTCTACAGCGCCTCCTTCCTCGAGGAGCACAAGGAGCAGATCTACGCGGTGCTGACCGTGGCGCTGGCGCTGCTCGCGGCACGGCTGGTGGACCGCGCTCTCTCCCGCCGCGGGCGCAGCATCAGCGTGGCCGTGGCCGGCGGCGAGCTCTCCCCCGTGGCCACCACGCGCCTGCGCCTGGTGCGGCGGCTGGTGTTCGCCGGGATCATCGTGCTCGGGCTGGCCATGGGACTGTCCCAGTTCGAGGGAGCGCGGCGTCTGGCCACGGCGATCCTCGCCTCCTCGGCCGTGCTCGGCCTCGTGGTGGGCTTCGCCGCCCGGGCCACGCTGGCCAACGCGGTGGCCGGGATCATGCTGGCGATCACCCAGCCGATCCGGATCGGCGATCTCGTGACCTTCGAGGACCAGACGGGCGAGGTGGAGGACGTGAAGCTCACCTACACCTACCTACGCCTCGACGACGGGACCCGCCTGGTGGTGCCCAACGAGCGCCTGGCCCAGGGATCGATCAAGAACCACACGGTGGTGGATCCGCGCATGCAGATCGAGGTGTCGGTGTGGATCCGCCCGGACGCCGACGCGGACCGCGCGATCGAGCTGATCGAGGCCGAGGACGAGGGGATCACGGCGAGCGTGGCCGCAGCCGAGCGGGACGGCGTGCGCCTGAGCGCCACCACCTGGGCCGCCGGCCCCCGGGAGCGCGGTCCGCAGGCTGCCGAAATCCGGCGCCGATGGCTGCGCCGCCTCCGTGAGCACGGTCTATCCTCGGCAGAGGCCTCCTGAGCGTTCCGGGCGCTCCACAATCGTCATGAGTCATCGCCAGCGACAGTCGAGGAGGCGCAGGCGCCGCGGCGGGCACAGCAAGTTGATGCTCGCGGTCGGTGTGCTCGCCATCACATCCGCCATCGGCGTGATGTCGCTGGCCGGGTACGTGCTGGCCATCGCGGCCACCGCTCCGGACCTGAAGGAGCTCAAGCCCGTGGACAAGGGCGAGACCTCGGTGATCTACGCCTCGGACGGCTCCCGCCTGGGCTTCGTGTCGTCGGACATCGTGCGCCAGGTGATCCCCTGGCGCGACATTCCCGTGGGGCTGCGGCGTGCCACCGTGGCCATCGAGGACGAGCGCTTCTACCACCACAAGGGCGTGGACTACAACGCCATCGTCCGGGCGGGAGTGCGCAACCTCGAGTCCGGCGACACGGTGCAGGGTGGATCCACGATCACCCAGCAGCTGGTTCGGGCCCTCTACATCAAGGACCCGAAGCGGAACTTCACCCGCAAGATCCGCGAGGCCAAGCTGGCTTCCGAGCTCGAGGGGCAGCGCTCCAAGACCTGGATCCTGCACAACTACCTGAACGACATTCCGTACGGGACCGTGGGCGGGCGCACCGCGATCGGGGTCGAGGCCGCCGCGGTGACCTTCTTCGCCAAGCACGCCCGCGATCTCGACCTCGGAGAGTCGGCCCTCCTGGCCGGCCTCCCCCAGGCCCCCTCCGAGTACAACCCGTTCCGGAATCCCGGCGCGGCGCTGGCCCGGCGCAACGAGGTGCTCGACCGCATGGTCCACAGCGGCTACATCTCGAGCGGGGAGGCGGACGCCGCCAAGCGCAGCCCCCTCGGCCTCAAGCAGGGCACGCGCTACAGCCAGAAGCGCGAGCCCTACTTCTTCGACTACGTGCAGGAGCAGCTGATCGAGAAGTACGGGGTGGGCGTCTTCCGCCGCGGCGGCCTGAGGGTCCACACCACGATCGAGCCCACGCTCCAGGAGGAGGCCCGGAAGGCGATCGCCGGGCAGCTTCCCTACCCCGGCGACCCCTCGTCGGCCATCGTCTCGATCGACCCGTCCAACGGCTACATCCGCGCAATGGCGTCGAGCGGCACCTACAAGGACCGCACCTTCAACCTGGCCGCCGAGGGCCACCGCCAGCCCGGATCTTCGTTCAAGACGATGGTGCTGACCACGGCCATCCGCAAGGGCATCGACCCGAACCGCACCACCTACACCTCGAAGCCGGTGAGCCTCGACCTCGGCCCGGGCTCGCCTCCGTGGGAGCCCCAGACCTACGACGGCACCTACGGCGGGACGATGACGCTCACCCAGGCCACGCTCCGCTCCGACAACACGGTGTACGCGCAGCTCGTCCTGGATGTCGGTCCCAAGGCGGTGCGCGAGACGGCCAAGCTCATGGGCATCACCACCAAGCTCGACGCCTATCCGGCGGAGGGCCTCGGAGGCCTGCGCCTGGGCGTTTCCCCGCTCGAGATGGCCAACGCCTACGCGACGCTCGCCTCGGGCGGCATCCGCAACACCCCCAAGGCGATCACCCGCGTCGAGTTCCCGGATGGCAAGTCGGACGACCTCGGCAAGCCCCACCGGGAGCGCGCCTTCTCCGACGGGGTGGCCTACGAGGTGACCAAGATCCTCGAGCAGAACGTGCAGGCCGGCACGGGCACGGCCGCCAACATCGGCTGCCCCGCCGCCGGCAAGACGGGCACCACGGACCAGTTCAACGACGCCTGGTTCGTGGGCTACACCCCCAAGCTCGCGAGCTCCGTGTGGGTCGGCTACCCGGACGCGCTGGTCGAGATGACCAGCGTGCACGGCATCGCGGTGGCCGGCGGCACGTTCCCGGCCATGATCTGGCACGACTACATGATCGTCGCCCACGGCACCGACTGCGAGCCCTTCCCCCAGCCCACCGAGCCGGCCCAGTTCTCGCCCTTCTTCGGGAAGTACGCGTCCACCGGCAAGAGCGCGAGCTCGGGAGGCAGGTACTACTCGGGCCAAGCGCCGGACGAGAGCTCGACCAAGACGCCTAACGAGACCGACCACAAGAGCTTCGATCCGCGCCTGTACGACTCACCGCCGCAGGGCTCCCCCGACGTGAAGCCGCAGCCCACACCCACGCCCGATCAGGGCGGCGGGGCCAGCCCCGGTAACGAGCAGCTCGGCGGCCCCGGGCAGTAGCGGTCGCGCGCGGCTTAGGACTCGCCGGTGCGACCGCGCCGGCCCAGCAGCACGACCAGCCCCACGTAGCCCAGCTCGATCAGCGTCTGGAATATGCGGAAGCCGACGGCGATGGCGGTGGCCACCGTCTCGTCCAGCACGGCGGCGATGGCCACCGCCAGCGCGGCGTCGCGCGTGCCCAGGCCGCTGGGGACGATGAAGGTGAGCACGGCCACGCAGAACGCCACCGGGTATGCCGCGGCGACGTAGGGGAAGTCGGAGGCCGGCAGCGGCTGGAGGGCCTTGGCGAAGGCGTACACGCCCACGCCGATCACGGCCCAGCAGCCGATGTAGAGGAGCGAGAACTTCAGGACCTGCCCGAAGGACAGCACCTTAGTGAGCGGCTCCCGCCCGAGCTTTCGCAGGGCGTAGTCCGTGAGCGGCTTGAAGACGCGCGGGTGGAGAAACACAAGCACGAGCGGGATCACGAGCAGAACCGCGTAGCGGGCGGGCTGGTGATCGAGCTTGGGAAGCTGAATCACGAAGTAGGCGCCCACCATCACCGCGGTGCCGAACCCGAGCACGAGCTCGTAGACGATGCTCGCGAGCGTCACGCGCTTGGGCACGCCCTCCTTCTCGGCCATGACCATGCGGCCGACCACCATCAGCGCGTTGGTGGGCACGTAGCGGGCCAGCAGGGACTTGCCCCAGATGGCGCGGGCCGGCCGGGCCCGCAGGTGCTCCTCCCCCAGGGCGTGGACGATGAGCCGCCAGAGCTCCCCCTGGGCCACGTACAGCGAGAAGACACCCATGGCGGAGAGCACGAGCCACAATGGCCGGAAGCGCCAGTCGAAGTCCGGAAGTGAGTTCCACTGCCGGACGATGAAGAAGAGCAGGAAGGCGAATATGAGCCCGGCGAGGCCCCACTGCAGCGCCATGCGAGCCCGCGGATTGCTCGGCCCCACCGACCCGATCCCGGCGGCGGCGGTTCCCGCCCGCTCGAGCAGTGTGGTTGGCTTTCCGGACTCGTCGCTACTTGTAGTCACCATCAGACTGTAACCCTGGTCGAGCGATCATTGATCCAGGCGATCGAATCGCTCATCGTCGATCGCAGTGGCCGGATAGCCCGGTGGTCCGGCGACGACGCAGCGGTGGTGCGGGCCAGGCCGTTCGCCGTGACTTCGATCGACAGCGTGGCCCAGGGCGTGCATTTCGGCCTTTCCTCGCACTCCCCGGCCGATGTCGGGTGGAAGGCGCTGGCCACTGCCCTGTCCGACCTGGCCGCGATGGGCGCCGACGCGGGCGAGGCCTACGTGGCCCTGGCCCTGCCCGAGGGCTTCGAGGGTGCCCTGGACCTCGTGCGGGGCATGGAGGATCTGGCCGCGCGCTGCGGGGCCACCATCGCCGGGGGCGACGTGATCCGGGCACCCGCGCTGATCGTGACCGTCTGCGTCACGGGATGGGCGGACTCCGAGGACGAGCTCGTGGGCCGCGACGGCGCTCGTGCCGGGGACCTGGTGGCGGTCACCGGCACGCTGGGAGCGTCGGAGGCGGGGCGGCTCCTGCTCGAGCGGGGCGAGGGCGACGGCGACGAGCTGGTGCGCCGGCACCTGCGTCCCGAGCCCAGGCTGGACGCCGGGCGCGGGCTGGCCGCGGCGGGAGCCACGGCGATGATCGACCTGAGCGACGGCCTGGCCACCGACGCCGCTCACGTGGCCCGGCGCAGCCACGTGGAGCTCCGGGTGCGGCTCGCGGACCTGCCGGTGGCCGGCGGGGTGGAGCGCGTGGTGGCGGACCCGGCCCGGTTCGCCGCCACCGGGGGGGACGACTACGAGCTTCTGGTCACCCTCCCCGAGGGTCGACGCGCCGCGGCCGTGGCCGCGGCCGAGGCCGCGGGGACGCGGCTCACATGGCTAGGAGAGGTCCGGGCCGGTGAGGGGCTCGTCGTGGTCGACGCGGCCGGGCGTGAGGTTCGCGGCCTCGAGGGCTACGAACACGCCTGAGGCCAGCATCGCCTCGGCCACCGCGTCCGGATCAACCACGTACTCGCCATGCTCCAGCCAACCGAGCAGCATGGCCCTGATTCTGGTGGCGGCCATGCGACCTCCTCTCGCGCGCCAACTCTGATCGGCGGGAGCGGAAGCTCCGCCTGCCTCATGCTCATCGGCACCTCCCGCCCCGGACCGGCAGCCTCGGCGGCATCGCTGGACGACTGTTCAGCGGCGCGTGCGGGACGGCGGGCCTCCCAGCGCACCCGGCCCCGCGTAGCTGCCCGGGCCGTACACGCGCGGTCCCGCGGGCTTGGGCAGGGGCGCCACGTCGCGCGGGGTGCGGCGGGTGAGCTCGATCACCGCGCCGAGCAGCCCGAGCCAGAGACAGCCGATGAGGGCGGTGGCCAGGCCCACCGAGTGGCCGGCCACGAGCAGCAGGAGGTACCAGGCGGCCCCGAGCGGGTCGAGCGAGAGGGCGAACAGGTAGTAGAGCCACACGATCACACCGGGAAGGACGCCGAGCGCTACCAGCGCCGCCCGGGCCCGCCTCGGGGGCGGGGGGCGGGTGAGCGCGGCCAGCGTCCAGAGATGGGCCGCGGGCACGGCCAGCAGGGCGGAGTAGGGGTTGAGCAGCCACAGCACCAGCGCCGCCGCCGCCACGCCCAGGGCGAGCGCCACGCCGGCGCCGGGGTCCGTGGGGTCGGCGAGCTCGGGGGAGGGACGGACCATCAGCCTCCGGGCCACGGCAAAAGAGGCAAACATCGCCACCACCACACCCGCGAGCACGGCCAGCGCCGGGCCGTCCACGGGCATGTACTGCGGCGCCGGTGGAGCGGGGGGCGGCCCGGGCGTGGCGCCGGCACGAGACAGCAGCTCGGCCATCACCAGTCCGCCGAGAAAGGCCGCCACCCAGGCGCCGAGCCAGCGCCACCACGGCGTGATGGACACCCGGCGCCGGCGGGCGCGCGCGAACGCGTCGACGGTGGCAGCGAGCACGGGCAGGAGAAGCGTGACGGCGAGCAGGGCGAGGGTCCAGCCGGGCACGACCTGGCTCACGGCCACCACATAGCTCTCGGGGCCATGCTCCGGGCGGCCGCCCTGGTCGACCGCCGTGAGCGTGCGCAGTGTCGCCCTGCCGAGGGTACCCAGGCGATCCTCGTCCACCACGGGGCGAGAGCCGTCCTTGGGCGGCAATTCGCCGCTGCCGGAGATCCTCACGGCGTCGTAGCCGCGCTCCAGCATCACCGCCTGGGACCCGATCCCGATCGGGAAGGACAGGCGCGCCAGCTGCCCGAACGCACCGTTGGACCCGGGCGACCGGTCCAGCTCTTCGCGGATCGAGTCGGCCACCGTCCGCTGCAGCCCGATCCCCGCCCGCCGGCTGTCATTCGACCAGGCCTGGAGATAGGAGCCGCGGCGTGTGGGCGAGCCCAGGCCGGAGACGGCCACCACCGCGTCCACGAGGGATGGCGGCCCGAGGTCGTCGGCCAGCCGCGCGGCGCCCACCTGGCCGAGGGTGGAGCCGTCGAGCGAGGCCATCACCAGCGTCTTGCGCGTGGAGCGGCCCTCGAGCACGCGCGCCAGCTCGAGGAGAGCGGCCGTGTCGGAGGCGCTGCCGGCCAGGTCGGGGGTCGCGGCCGCGTCGCGGTCGGCCACCACCACCACCAGCCGCCGGGTGCGGCCGGCACGGCGCCCCACGACGTTCTGGAGGCTGCGCCCGTCATCCGTGAAGCGATCCCGCTCCACCGTGAACCCGCGGGCCGCCAGGTTGCGCTCCACGGTGTCGGCGGTGGCCCGATTACCCGGAGTTCCCGGGCGCCGGTCAGGATTCGCGTCCGCGATGTCCCCGGCCCGGGCCGCCGCCAGCCGGCCGTCGAAGAGCACGTCGGCCGCCAGTCCCTGCGCCAGCGAGCGGGGACGATCCTGGAGCGAGAACATCGTAAGCACGGCCGCCAACAGGGCCGGCACGAACGCGGCCCTGTAAACGCGCAGCTCGATCAAGGTGCCGGGATCACCATCGCCGCAACCTACAATCTCGAAGGTGACGGGCCCCGCACCACGGATTCTCCTTGTGGACGACGAGGCTGCAGTGCAGAAGCTGCTCACCTACCCGCTGCGCAAAGAGGGCTACGAGGTGGTCCCGGCGCTCGACGGGCCCGAGGCTCTGGAGCGCCTGCGCGAGGCCAGCTTCGACCTCGTGGTGCTCGACGTGATGCTTCCCAAGCTCGACGGCTTCGACGTGTGCCGCCAGATCCGCTCGCGCAGCGCGGTGCCGATCATCATGCTCACGGCCAAGACCGAGGAGATCGACAAGGTGCTGGGGCTCGAGCTCGGCGCCGACGACTACATCACCAAGCCCTTCTCGGTGCGCGAGTTCCGGAGCCGGGTGAAGGCCGTGCTCCGGCGGGCCGCGCTCACCTCGGCAGAGGAGCGGTTCGAGGCGCCCATCGTCCGAAACGACGTGGGCGTGGACTTCGAGAAGCGCCAGGTCACCGTTCGCGGTGAGGCCATCCAGCTCACGTACGTGGAGTTCGAGATCCTGGCCGCGCTGGCCCGGACCCCGGGCCGGGTGCTGAGCCGCACCGCGCTGCTCGAGCACGTTTGGGGTGATGCCTCCTACCGGGACCCACGCACCATCGACGTGCACATCCGCCACCTGCGCGAGAAGCTCGAGCTCGACTCGGCCGAGCCCGAGCTGATCCTCACCGTGCGCGGCGTGGGCTACTGCTTCCGGGACAGCTGATGCGCCTCCCCCGTTTCCGGTCCCTGCGCAACGAGCTCGCGCTCCTGTTCTTCGCCATCACCGCCGCCGCGTTCGCGGTCATCTACTTCCTCGTGGTGCCGCAGCTCGAGTCGAACCTCGAGGGGCGCCGTCTGCACGACCTTCGCCAGAGCGTGGTGGCGGGCCGGGCTCCGCTGGAGAAGCTGCTGGCCGGCGAGCCCCGTGCGCCCGAGGTCGATCGCCGCGTGCGGCAGGTGGCCGACGCCACCGACTCCCGGGTGACCCTCCTGAACTGGAACCAGTCCTTCGCGGGACCACAGGGCGATGGCCGGGAGCTGCGTTTCTATCCGCTGTCCGACTCCCGCGAGGCGGAGACCGCATTTCCGCGCAGCGACGGTCTGGCCCGCCGTGCTGTCCTGACCGAGCACAGCCGCAGCGGGTTCGGCACCTTCGGCAAGCAGGAGATCGGCATCGTGGCCCAGCCGCTCCTTTACAAGGGCGATCCGACGTGGGTGGCCATGTACTCCCGCGACCTGGACGACGTGGCCGAGACCGTGAGCTTCGTCCGGGAGCGGCTGCTGATCGCCACCTTCGCGGCCCTCCTGCTTGCGCTGATCGGCGGATACCTCGTGGCCCGGGCGCTGGCCCGGCGCGTGCGGCGCCTCGAGATGGCCGCCGCGGAGATGGCCCAGGGCCGCTTCATCGAGCCCCTGCCCGTGGACTCGCGGGACGAGCTCGGTCAGCTCACCCACACGTTCAACGAGATGCAGGAGCAGCTGCGCCAGGTGGATGTGGCGCGCAAGGAGTTCATCGCCACGGCATCGCACGAGCTGCGCACTCCGATCTTCTCCCTGGGCGGATTCGTGGAGCTCCTCCAGGACGAGGACCTGGACGAAGCCACCCGGCGTGAGTTCCTGGACACGATGAGCGAGCAGGTGGCCCGTCTCCAGAAGCTCTCGGTGGACCTGCTCGACCTCTCGCGCCTGGATGCGGGCTCGCTCGAGTTCCACCACGAGCCGGTGGACCTGTCGGAGCTCGCCCGCTCGGTGGTGGGCGAGTTCGCCCCCGCGATCGCCGACCACCGGACGAAGCTCAGCGTGCGCCTCCCCCAGGCCGGCCCGGAGGCGACCTGCGATCGTGAACGCGTGGTCCAGATCATGCGCATCCTCCTCGACAACGCCCTCCGCCACACCCCCTCGGGCACGGACGTGACCGTCTCCGCCGACCGCGTGAACGGCACCGCGTCGCTCACCGTGGCGGACGCCGGGCCGGGAATACCCGAGGGCACGCACCACAAGGCGTTCGAGCCCTTCTTCACCGGCGACGCCGCTCGTGGGGCGGGGCTGGGACTGGCCATCGCACGCGAGCTGGCCGAGCGAATGGAGGGCGACCTCGAGATCTCGCCGAGCCCGCGGGGTGCCGCCTTCACACTCGCCCTGCCCGCGGGGACGGGGGAGACGTGAGGCGGCTGGCCGCCCTGGGCGCAGTGATGGTGGTGGCCGCGGCGGGCGCCGGCTGCTCCGGGGACGACGGCCCAGCCCGGGCGAGCGCTCCCAACAAGGTCACGACCACGCGGGTGCAGGTTGTGCAGGGCATCGGGAAGAAGGGCGGCTTCGACCCGCGGGCGATCTACAACCGGCTTGGCACGGGCGTGGTCACGATCCTCTCGATCTTCGACGGCAACGGCGCGAGCATCGGCGAGCAGGGCGCGGGCGGCCAGGGCTCGGGCTTTGCGCTCGACGGCCGCGGCTACATCGCCACCAACGCCCACGTGGTCACCGAGGAGGGGAGCGCGAACCGGGCCGAGAAGGTGTACGTGGAGTTTTCGGACGGGAACCGGGTGGAGGCCGACATCGTGGGCGTGGATCCGAACGCCGACGTGGCCCTTCTGCACGTGAACCCAGCCGGGCTCTCCCTCACCCCGCTTCGCCTCGGCCACTCGGAGAGGATCGACGTGGGCGAGCCGGTGGCCGCGATCGGCAGCCCCTTCGGCGAGCGCCAGTCGCTGAGCGTCGGCGTGGTCTCCGCCGTGGACCGCAACATCAGCTCGCTCACGCGCTTCGGCATCGGCGGCGCGATCCAGACGGATGCCGCCATCAACCCGGGCAACTCCGGCGGCCCGCTCCTCGACGGGAAGGGCGTGGTGGTCGGGATCAACGCTCAGATCAAGACCGACTCCGGCGGCGGCGAGGGGGTGGGCTTCGCCGTCCCGGTGGATGCGGTGCGGCGCTCGCTCGCGGACCTGCGGGCCCACGGACGCGTGGATTACGCCTACCTGGGGGTCACCACCCTGACGCTCTGGCCCCAGCTGGCTGAGCGGCTCGGGCTGCCGAGCTCGAACGGCGCGCTGGTGCAGAAGATCGAAGACGGCAGCCCGGCCGAGAAGGCCGACATGAAGGCCGGGACCGACGAGATCACCTTCCAGGGGCAGTCCGGCATCCGCACCGGCGGAGACGTGATCGTGGCCCTGAACGGCCGGCCGCTCACGCGCGCTCAGGACCTCACCGACGGAATCAGCGCCCTCGGATCCGGCGACACCGCGCGCCTGACGCTGATCCGCGACGGCAAGCGCCGCACGGTCGACGTGAAGCTCGGCACCCGCCCCGCGCGCACGGGCTGAAATGGTGCCAGGGAGGAGCGCCGCCCGATCGTTGACCGGGCGGCGCCGCAGCCAGGCTGTCGCTAGGGTCCAGGCCGTGGCGGAGGAGGTGCCCACCAAGGCCGACGGACGGGACGTGTCGCTGACGATCCCGGCCCGGCCCGACTACCTGGTGCTCGCCCGGCTCGCCCTCTCGGCGGTATGCCGCCTCACTCTGCTCTCGCCCGAGGAGGTGGCCGACCTCAAGCTCGCGATCACGGAGGCGGCCAACGACTTCGTGGACGACGGGCGCTCGCTGGACGACGAGAGTCGTGTGAACTTCAGCTTCCGCCTGCTGGACGACCGCCTTCTGATGCAGCTCGACGGCCCCGCCAGCCCGGTGGCCGAGATGGAGCGCGAGCTCAGCCGGGCGATCATCGACGCCACCGTGGACGAGTGCGCGTTCGGCGAGGACAACACCCGCCTCGTGAAGTACCTGACTGCCCGCACGGGCTAGGGCGCCCGCCGAATGCTCCGGCCCGTCGCGGTAGGCAACAAGAGCCTCGCCAGCTACGAGGAGTGGGACATCTTCGCCCGCTACCACGAGCTGAACGCCGCCGAGATCACCGGGGGCTGGGACGTGATCATCGTCCATGACCCTCAGCCCGCCGGCATCCGGGCGCACGATCCGGCGAAGAGCGCGCGCTGGGTGTGGCGCTGCCACAGGGAACACGTGCGCGTTCACTTCCTCACCCCCAGGCTCCTCCGCGACTGGCTGCGTATCTTCAGGGAGCGATGACCTCCAAGACGCCGATCGTGCTCGTCTCGAACCGCGGCCCGGCCACGTTCGAGCGCGCAGAGGACGGCAGCCTGGAGGCCCGCCGCGGCGGAGGCGGCCTGGTCACGGCGCTCACGGGCCTTGTTCATCACCGCGACGCCGTGTGGGTGGCGTCGGCGATGACGGAGGAGGACCTCGAGATGAGCCGCCGTGAGGGCGGCCGCAGCTTCAAGGTCGATCTCGACGAGGCCAGCTACCGCCTGCGCCTGGTGGAGAGCGATCCCGACGCCTACGACCGCTTCTACAACGTGGTGGCCAACCCGATGCTGTGGTTCATCCAGCACTACCTCTGGGACCTCTCGAACGCCCCGGACATCAGGCGCCACGAGACGGAGGCCTACGAGCTGGGCTACTGCCGGGTGAACGAGGACCTCGCGAACGCCGTGCTCGAGGAGGTGACCGACGACACCGCCGTGGTGATGCTCCACGACTACCACCTCTATCTCGCGCCCAAGTACATCCGGCGCGCCCGGCCAGACCTCTTCCTCCACCACTTCGTGCACATCCCGTGGACGCAGCCCGACGCCTGGCGCGTGCTTCCGGCCGACATCCGCGAGGACATCTACGAGGGCATCCTCTCGAACGACATCATCGCCTTCCACACCCACTCCTACAGGCGTAACTTCCTGCTCTGCTGCCGCGACCTCTTCGACCTGGAGATCGACGAGGAGGCCGGGGTGGTGCACTTCGACGGGCGCGAGGTGTGGGTCCGCACCTACCCGCTGCCGATCTCGGCCGAGACCTTCCGGCTCACCGCCCAGCGGCCGGCCGTGCACAACTACGGGCGCGAGATCCTGCGGCGCCGGCGCGAGCACCTGATCCTGCGCGTGGACCGGGCCGACCTGTCCAAGAACATCCTGCGCGGGTTCACCGCCTTCGATCTCTTCCTGGAGCAGCATCCCGAGTACCGGGAGAACGTCACCTTCATCGCGCACCTCATCC